>CAVJDU010000001.1:0-124919 GCA_963648385.1 uncultured Coriobacteriaceae bacterium
ACCACGCAAAAAACGACACCGAATAAAGGGTGTCGTTTTTTGATTTTTTATAGAATTTTCGAGGAGATTAATCAGCTGCCGCATTATTTTTTAAAAAAATCAATTCCGAATATTCGGTGGATAGGTTTTGTGATTTTGGATTTCAGACGCTGAGATTGCGTCATCCAGCTGCCGGAATACCAGTGAATCGAAACTGTGTTTTCGGTTAGGCTCATGACCCCGGTATTGCTTCCGTAGGGATTCATATAATCACTCGGCAGGATCAGCGCACCGGCGACGGTTTGCATTTTTCCGTCGAGCTTCAACCCGTGGCGAAGCAGAGCGTCCGTATTGAGCCGGGGACAGGTGACCGTTCCGCCTTTGCCGTCAAGATACGGCTCATATTCCTTGACCATTGCGCTGATCGCTTCCCCGTGAGCGACAGAACCGAAACCCTCGCCTGTGTTGACATAATCGGGGTTTTCCAGCCCGAAAAAAGCCTCGTTTTCGAGGAGAAAATCAATATTTTTTATCAGCTCAACATCGGTGTCGAAATATACGCCGCCGTTCTTCTCGATTATGTCAAGCCGTGCGTAATCGCTGAGGAATGCGTATTTTTTTTCTTCGGCGCACATTTTGGTATAGCCCGTCGCATTGACATCGTAATTGCTTTCGTTCCATTCGATTATTTCGTAATCGTGGCAGAATTTTTTCCAGCTTGCCATGCATTTCTTAACGGATTTCGGCTTTTCTCCGCCGCCGAACCAGCAATAGTGGATTTTTTTCGGAATCATATGCTCACCTCCGCAAAAATTAACAGCATAAACAGACCGATAGTTAAAAAGTCCCGTTCCGGAGAACAGGACCTTTTTCTTGGTGAGGATGAATGGATTTGAACCATCGACCCCTTGCATGTCAAGCAAGTACTCTAACCAACTGAGCTACACCCTCAAAACATAATTATTTTACCATACTTTTTGCCGTTTGTAAAGCCTTTTACCGAAACTTCTGAAAATCATTTTGTATTTTGCATTTATTTCGGAATATGCGAAAAAGATTGAAAAAAGGCTTGACAAAAGGGGCGAGGGGTGATAGAATATCCACACAACAAAGTGGAATGGTTCGTTCCCACCTTAACGGTTTTGTCCGTGCGGTCAATAAATTTCAGGATTTTTCTTGGTAGTTTTGTGCGCACGGATAGGTTCGTTCCCATCCGTGCTTTGATTTTATCATTGAGCATTTGGAGGTGCTTGAACATCGCTACGAAAGAAACTCAAATCAACGAAGAGATCCGTGACAAGGAAGTCAGAGTGATCGATTCGGACGGAACTCAGCTCGGCGTTATGCCGATCGCAGAGGCTATGCGTCTCGCAGATGAAAAGAACACAGACCTTGTAAAGATCGCTCCGCAGGCAAAGCCGCCTGTTTGTAAGATCATGGATTACGGCAAGTACCGCTTTGAACAGGCAAAGCGTGAAAAAGAAGCCAAAAAGAACCAGAGAGTTATTGAGATCAAAGAGGTTCGTCTGTCGCTCAACATTGATACGCACGATTTTGAGACAAAGGCTAACCAGGCCATCAAGTTCCTTAAAAGCGGTAACCGTGTTAAGGTTTCAATCCGTTTCCGAGGCCGTGAAATGGCTCATCCCGAAAACGGACTTGTCACCATGAGCAAATTTGCCGAAGCCGTCAGTGAATACGGCATCGTCGAAAAGCCGGCTAAGCTTGAGGGACGTTCAATGCTGATGTTTATCGCAGCCAAATCATCCAAGTAATTCGTAAGGAGGAAAAAACCATGCCTAAAATTAAAACACATAGCGGTGCAAAAAAGCGCTTTAAGATGTCTAAGAACGGTAAGCCCATCAGAGGACATGCTAACAAGTCTCACATCCTCAACAAAAAGACGACCAAGCGTAAGAGAGGTCTCCGCCAGACAGTCGTTGCTGACACAACGAATGTTAAGCAGATCAAGCGTTTGATCCCGTACAAATAATTCAGATCGTTAAAACTAAAATTGGAGGTAAGTTACCATGGCTCGTATTAAAGGCGCTACCATGTCTCGCAAGAGAAGAAATAAAGTAATGAAGATGGCTAAGGGCTACTATGGCTCAAAGTCAAGTCTTTTCAAGACTGCTAAGCAGGCAGTTATGAAATCCGGTCAGTATGCTTATGTAGGACGCAAGCAGAAGAAGAGAGATTTCCGCCGCCTTTGGATCACAAGAATTTCCGCAGCTTGCAAGCTCAACGGCATGAATTACTCAACATTCATGAACGGACTTAACAAGGCGGGCATCACACTCAACAGAAAGATGCTTTCCGAGATCGCAATCGCTGATCCCGCCGCATTCACAGCTCTCACAGAGAAGGCTAAGGCAGCACTTAAATAAATAAAAATCACGCCCCTTTTTCAGTGAGGGGGCGTGACTTTGTCTTTATAGCGATACCTGTTTGTCGCTTATTTTTGCAAAATTTTTACCCGAAAGGAGCTTTGAGCATGGATTTTTTAACTTCAAAAGCAAACGAAAAAATAAGATCCGCAGTCGCTGTTCGTGACAGCTCAAAGACTCGTCGGGAAGCCGAAGTCTTTTTTCTTGAGGGCGCAAGGCTCTGCTCCGATGCCGCAGAGAACGGGATCAAAATTTACCGAACCTTTCTCAGCCGCACGGCGCAGGAGAAGTACGGCGAATATTGCCGCAAGATAATTTCCGCTTCGCAGGAGGTTTACGGCATCTCGGACGAGGTCGCCGCCAAGCTTTCCGATACGCAAAATTCGCAGGGTGTTTTTTGCGTTTGCCGCACGGAGAAATCGACAAAAACGGCTGACCTTAACCCGGACGGACGATATCTTTTGCTTGAAAATGTGCAAGATCCCTCTAATTTGGGAGCGATAAGCAGAACCGCCGAGGCTCTCGGAATTGACGGACTTATTGTCTGCGGCGGATGCGATATTTATAATCCCAAGGCGCTCAGGGCTTCGATGGGTTCGGCTCTCAGGCTGAATATAATCAGCTGCCCGAATGCAGCCGAGACTGTCCGCAAGGCGAACGAAAAGGGTATGCTGACTCTTGCCTCAACACCCGATAAAAACAGCGTAAAAATAACCGAGGTCGATATGACGGGCGGAACAGTCTGCGTTGTCGGCAATGAGGGCAACGGCATAACGCCGGAGACGATGGAAGCGTGCCGAATGAGAGTCACGATACCGATGGACGGCAGAGCGGAGTCGCTCAATGCGGGAACCGCTGCGGCGATACTTATTTGGGAGATGGTGAGAAAATGAGCAACAAGCTTTACTGGGTCTGGGCACAGGATGCTCTCGGAATTTCGGCAAGCGTAAAAACCGATGAAATCGTTTCCTATTTCGGCGATGCGGAAAAGCTTTATTTTGCCGGCGAATATGAGTGGAAGATTTCGGGAATATTTACAAACGGACAGATAAACAAGCTTAAATCAACATCTCTTGATAATGCAAAAAGTATTGTTGAGGAATGCGGAAAATATAAAATCAAAATTGTAACTCCGGACGACGGAAGCTATCCGTCTATGCTTTTCAAGCTGCCTAATTTACCGCTTGTGCTTTATGTGCGAGGAGATTTAGACTGTTTGAAAAACAAAATCACGGTTGCAATGGTCGGAGCGAGAGAGGCGAGCGATATCGGCACAAGAATCGCAAGGTCGCTTTCGGCTTCGCTGAGCCGCTCGGGTGCTGTTGTGATCAGCGGAGCGGCAATGGGAATTGACAGTGCGGCTCACACCGGAGCTATGAATGCTGGAGCGAAAACGGTTGCCGTTCTCGGCTGCGGATTCGGAACGGGCTATCTTTCCGAAAATGAACCGCTCAGGCGTGAGATCGCTCATCACGGTGCACTTGTTACGGAATATCCGCCGAGAACACCGGCATTCGGCCACAATTTTCCGTTCAGAAACCGCATTATTTCAGGGCTTTCCTACGGAACGATCGTTATCGAGGCGAACGAGAAAAGCGGTTCGTTGAGAACGGTAAATCATGCCATTGAGCAGGGCAGAGATATTTTTGCCGTGCCGGGCGATATAACCTCAAGCATGAATATGGGCACAAACAAGCTTCTGCGTGACGGAGCCAAGCCGGTTTTCAATGCGATGGATGTTCTTGAGGAATATGCCGAGAGATATCCCGATATGCTTGATATCGATAAGATCGAAACAAGGCTCACGACCGAGCCGCAAACGGTCAAAACCGTAACGAAGAAAAAAGGAATGACGAAAAAGAAAGAAAAAACGGAAACGGCGCAGACGGAGCAATCGAAGTCTTTTGTCAGATCTGCCGCTCCGAATAATATAAGCGAAAAGGCGAAGCTCATTTTTGAAGCCTTTTCGAGAGAAATCATGCAGGCGGAGGAACTGATCCTTGCAACAAAGCTCAGCACGGTCGATTTTCTTTCGGCAATGACGGAGCTGGAAATTCTCGGATATATCGAGCCTCTCGCCGGCAAGAATTACAGAATAAAACAATAACTTAAATAGGATGATGCATTTATGTCCAAGCTGGTAATAGTGGAGTCACCCACAAAGGTCAAAACAGTAAAAAAATATCTCGGTCAAGGCTACAATGTAACCGCCTCGATGGGTCATGTCCGTGACCTTCCGGCGGCGAAATTGAGCGTTGATGTTAAGAATGATTTTACCCCGAAATACGCAGTTATCAAGGGCAAGGAAAAGCTTGTCAAGGAGCTTAAAAGTATGGTTGCCGAGTCCGACGGCGTTTATCTCGCAACCGACCCCGACCGAGAAGGAGAAGCTATATCGTGGCATCTTGCAACTCTGCTCGGCCTTGATTTGAACGCCGCAAACAGAATTACATTTAACGAGATCACAAAAACGGGTATCGAAAACGGAATGAAAAACCCCCGCTCGATCGACATGAATCTTGTAAACGCACAGCAGGCGAGAAGAATTCTTGACCGCCTTGTCGGCTACAAGCTCAGTCCGTTTATTTCGCAGAAAATTCGCCGTGGACTTTCTGCCGGTCGTGTTCAATCCGTTGCGGTCAGACTCATCGTTGACCGTGAGGACGAGATTAGAGCCTTTGTCCCGGAGGAATACTGGACGCTCGACGCAAAGTTCACCGCTCCGAGCAGAAAGACTTTTCTTGCAAGCTTTTACGGCGACGAAACGGGCAAGGTCAAAATCACAAATAAGGAACAGGCGGACGCCTATCTCGCAAGGCTTGACAACGCAAAGTACAGCGTTACCTCCGTTAAGAAAGGCACAAGGAAAAAGAACCCCGCACCGCCGTTTATTACCTCAACCCTCCAGCAGGAGGCGTCACGCCGCATGGGATTCCAGGCTCAGCGTACAATGCGTGCCGCTCAGGAGCTTTACGAGGGCGTTGATATTGCAGGAATCGGCACAACGGGTCTTATCACATACATGAGAACCGACTCTCTGAGAATTTCCGATGAGGCAAGAGCCGCAACGAACAGCTTTATTCTTGAAACCTACGGCGAAAAATATCTGCCCGAAAAGCCGAGGGTTTTCAAGTCCAGAAGTAACGCTCAGGACGGTCACGAGGCGATCAGACCGACCAATCCCGCACTCACCCCGGACAGGGTGAGAGGAAGCCTCAGCTCCGATCAGTATAAACTCTATACTCTTATTTGGAAACGCTTCGTTGCGAGTTTGATGGCAACCTGCATTCAGAATACCGTTAAGGCGGAAATCGACGCAGTGACGGAGGGCGTTGACGGTTATTGCCGCTTCACTGCCGCAGGTTACAGCATTAAATTTGACGGATTTACCGTTCTTTATGAGGAGAGCACGGACGACGAGAGCGCAGAAGCCGAGGGCAAGCTTCCCGAGCTTAATACGGGCGACAAGCTGAAGCTCAAGGATCTCAAAGGTAATCAGCATTTTACTCAGCCGCCGGCAAGGTATACCGAAGCTTCTCTGATCAAGGCACTTGAGGAGAACGGAATCGGTCGTCCGAGCACATACGCAACCATCATCACAACGATAATCAAGCGTGAATATGTAAAGCGGCAGCAGAAGCAGCTCTATCCGACTGAGCTGGGAGAAGCGATAACGAAGCTTCTCAAGGAGAAATTTTCAAAGATAGTAAACACGAAATTCACGGCAGGAATGGAAACCGAGCTTGACGAGGTTGGCGAGGGTAAGGTGGATTACATCGCAATGCTCCATGAATTTTACGATGAATTCGATAAAAATCTTCAAAAGGTCAAGTCCGAAATGAAAGATGTCAAGATCAGGCTTGATGAAGATGTTACGGACATTCCGTGTGAAAAGTGCGGCAGAATGATGGTTATCAAGGTCGGACGCTACGGCAAGTTCCTCGCTTGTCCCGGATATCCCGAATGCAAGAATGCGAAGCCGCTTGTCACAAAGACCAATGCAAAATGTCCCAAGTGCGGCGGTGAAGTAATTGAAAGAAAATCCAAGAGGGGATTTACATTTTTCGGTTGCTCGAATTGGCCGGAATGCGACTTCATGACATGGGATAAGCCGACCGATGAGGTCTGCCCGAAGTGCGGCAAGTCGCTGTTTAAGCGCAAGGGCGGAATTATAGCCTGCCTTGACGAGAGTTGCGGCTATGAGCGCAAGGCGGAAAGAAAAAGCAAGAAAAAGGAAGATTAAATAATGGACAGAGTTCTTGTTGTAGGCGGCGGTTTGGCAGGCGTTGAGGCGGCATGGTCACTCGCAAATAGAGGCGTTCCAGTAACGATTGCCGAGATGAAGCCGAAAAAGCATTCCCCGGCGCACAAAACGGATATGCTTGCAGAGCTTGTCTGCTCCAATTCGCTCAAGGCTCAGCGTGTCGGTTCGGCGGCAGGTTTGCTCAAGGCCGAAATGGAAAGACTCGGTTCAGTCTGCGTTGAATGTGCAAAAAAATGCAGCGTTCCGGCAGGCGGTGCGCTCGCCGTTGACCGTGACGAATTTTCCCGAATGATTACGGAAAAAATAAAGTCGCATCCACTCATTGAGCTTGAATGCCGAGAGGTCACGGAGATTCCGGAGGGTAATGTAATTATTGCCGCAGGTCCGCTTGCTTCCGACGCTCTTGCCGAAAAAATCAAGTCACTTTGCGGCGGCTCGTTGAGCTTTTTCGATGCTGCTGCTCCGATAGTCACGGACGAGAGTATTGACAAAGACTGTGCCTTTACTCAGTCAAGATACGACCGTGGCGGCGAGGATGATTACCTTAACTGCCCGATGAATAAGGAAGAATACGAGATCTTTTATAACGAGCTTGTCAATGCCGAATCGGCGGAGCTTCATTCCTTTGACAAGAAGAAGGGAGTCTATGAGGGCTGTATGCCGATCGAGGTCATGGCTTCGAGAGGTTCGGACACAATGCGCTTCGGCCCTTTGAAGCCGGTCGGGTTGAGAGATCCGAGAACCGGTCATCGTCCGTGGGCGGTGTTGCAGCTTCGCCGTGAGGATTCAAGCGGCACGATGTATAACCTCGTCGGATTTCAGACGAATCTCAAATTCGGCGAACAGAAGCGTGTTTTTTCCATGATCCCTGCGCTGAAAAATGCGGAGTTTGTCCGATACGGCGTTATGCACAGGAACACATTTATTGATTCACCCCGACATCTGAACGGCGATTTTTCGTTCAAAGGTCGTGACGGCTTGTATTTTGCGGGTCAGATTACGGGTGTCGAGGGCTATATGGAGTCTGCGTCGTCGGGAATTCTTGCCGGAATAAATATGGCAAACAGGCTTGCAGGCAAGCCTCCGCTGGAGCTTCCGGAGTTTACGATGATGGGCGCACTTTCAAAATATATCAGCAACGAGAGCGTGACGGATTTTCAGCCGATGGGCGCGAATTTCGGAATTCTGCCGCCGCTCGACGAAAAAATAAGAGACAAAAAACTGAGATATGAGGCTCTTGCGAAAAGGAGTCTTGATTTCTTTGACGAAAGGTTTGGTGAAGATGAAACCTGATATAAACGAGCTTCAGCAAAAGCTCGGATACGAATTTAAAAACAAATCTTTGCTGCTGCGCGCACTTTCTCATTCGTCATATTTCAATGAGAATCACGGCATCTGCGGAGGATCGAATGAGCGACTTGAATTTCTCGGCGATTCGGTTCTCGGCTTTATAACCGCAGAGAATTTTTTCAATAACTATACCGATTTCCCCGAAGGAGATTTAACCAAGCTTCGTGCGGCAATGGTATGCGAAAAATCGCTTGCCTCCTTTGCCCGTGAAATTCAGCTCGGCAAATATCTTATGCTCGGTAAGGGCGAGGTCGTAACGGGCGGCAGAGAACGCCCCTCAATCCAGGCGGATGCGTTTGAGGCTGTCATTGCCGCAATCTACCTTGACGGAGGTATGGACGAGGCAAGAAAATTTGTGCTTAAATATATTGACGAGGCAATCAAAAAGCATCGCTCCGTCAAGGATTACAAAACCATGCTTCAGGAGGTCGTTCAGCGGAATCCCGGCGAAATTGTCGAATATGTTCTCGTCGGAGAGAGCGGCCCCGACCACGACAAGCGGTTTGAGGTTGAGGTTCATCTCAATTCAAATGTTATCGGCAAGGGCATTGGAAAAAGCAAAAAGCGTGCCGAGCAGGAGGCTGCAAGGGAAGCCTTGGAGCTTATGGGACTGTGAAGCATATAAATGTGGGACTTTTTGTTCCGCACAACGGCTGCCCGCACCAATGCACATTTTGCAATCAGCGTGCGATTTCGGGTCAGAGCAAGCAGGTAACGCCTGCCGATGTTGACGAAGCGGTCAAAATCGCAACGGAAAACCCCGACAGCAGGGGCGGCGAGATTGCTTTTTTCGGCGGTAGCTTTACTGCGATCGACCGTGACATTATGGTCGGACTTTTGGAAGCGGCGAATAAATATGTCAAAAACGGCTGCTTCAAGGGTATTCGCTGTTCGACCCGTCCCGACGCCGTTGATGATGAAATTTGTCGGATTTTGAAATTCTACGGTGTTACGGCGGTGGAGCTGGGTGCGCAGAGCATGAGCGATGAGGTTCTGAGGCTTAATCGCAGAGGGCACACCTCGCAGGATGTTGTCAATGTGTCAAAAATGCTGAAAAGCTACGGCTTTGAGCTTGGCTTGCAGATGATGACCGGGCTTTACGGCTCGACCGATGAGGACAGCATTGAAACGGCGAAAAAAATCATTGCCCTGAAGCCGTCAACCGTTCGCATTTATCCGACCGTCGTGCTTGAAAATACCGAGCTTGCCGAGCTTTACAAAAGCGGGAAATACCTGCCGCAGACCGTTGACTTGGCGGCTGAGCTTTGCGCCAAGCTTCTTTTGATGTTTGATGAGGCAAAAATAGCGGTCATCAGAACCGGACTTCATTCGGGGGGCGGCGTTGAGGACGAGTATCTTGCCGGCGCATATCATCCGGCATTCAAGGAGCTTTGCGAGGGTAAAATTTACCTTGAAAAAGCTATAAAATATATCAAAGAAAAAAATATACCTCAAGGTAGAATTATTATCTGTGTTGCCCCAAATGCAATTTCAAAAATGACGGGGCAGAAACGCTGTAATATCACGAAGCTTAAAGAAATGGGCTATGATGTGCAAATTACGGCGGACAGCAAAACAGGCAGGTATCAACTTTACATAATAAGGAACGAAGAATTATGAGATTAAAAGCGCTCGAAATGCAGGGCTTCAAGTCCTTTCCCGACAAAACGGTCTTTAATTTCAACCACGGAATGACGGCTGTTGTCGGCCCAAACGGATCGGGCAAGAGCAATATTGCCGACGCCGTGCGCTGGGTTCTCGGCGAACAATCGACAAAGAACCTGCGAGGTTCAAAAATGGAAGATGTTATCTTCGGCGGAACGAAGGTCAGAAAGCCTCTTGGATTTGCCGAGGTCACTCTGCGCCTTGACAACACGGACAGAACTCTCAATAACGATAAGGATGAGGTTTCCGTGACCCGTCGCTATTACCGTTCGGGCGAGAGTGAATATATGCTCAACGGTCAGGTTGTCCGTCTGCGTGATATTCATGAGCTTTTCATGGATACGGGTTTAGGCCGTGACGGTTATTCTCTCGTCAGTCAGGGTAGGATCGCCGATTTGATCTCGTCAAAGTCGGGTCAGCGCCGTGATATGCTCGAGGAAGCGGCAGGAATTTCCCATTACAGATATCGCCGTAACGATGCCAACAGGAAGCTCGACCAGGCAGAAGAAAACCTTGTTCGTCTGAGGGACATTCTTTCGGAACTTGAAAGCCGGGTAGGCCCTCTTAAAACACAGAGCGAAAAGGCGCAGAAGTTCCTCGTCCTCGCAAAGGAGAAAAAGGAGCTTGAGATCGGTCTTTGGCTTCATACGATCGATACCTCAAAGGTGAAATTGAGAGAGCAGGAGGATAAGCTTTCCATTGCTCAGGGTCAGTATGACTCGATCGAAGCTTCCCTCTCTCAAATTGAGAACGAGACAGAGGAGATCATTGCCAAGGGTCAGGAAATTACGGTAAAAATCGACAATATAAGAAACAATTCGACAAGCTATGAGGAAAAGGCTGTTCAGCTTGAGGGTCAAATCTCCGTTGAAAAGAACACGATTCTTCACAATGAGCAGACGATCGAGCGTATCAAGCGTGACATGAGCGACGCTTCAAACAGCGAAAATTCCCTCAAAAAAGAGGTTGAGGACGCCGAAGCCGAGATAAACGAGCTTTTGACCGAGATAGAAAAGAAACGCAAAGAGCTGGATTCGGCGGCGGCAAGCATAGCCGACACAAGGAGCGAGACGGGCGAATTTTCCGACAGAATAGCGGAGCTTTCGCAGAAGATAACAGCCCTCACCCGGAAAGTCGGCGAAAAGAGAATTGAAGAAACTACGGCGAATTCGTCAATCGACGAGATCAGGGGTCGAGTCAGCAACATTGAGGGCGTGCTCTCAACGAGGAACGGTTACATAACCGAGCTTGAGGAAAAACGCAATGCTTGTCAGGCTCAGCTCGACAAGCTCAACGATACTGCGACGGAGATCATGAACGCCGTTTCGGGATATAATCTTCGGGTGCAGTCCCGTCAGGAAAAGGCGGATGCGCTGAAATCGACAATCGACGCAAGAGGACTTGACATTCTCCAAAAGAAAGACAAGGTTCGCCTTTTGGACGATATGGAGAAGAACATGGACGGCTACTCGGGAGCGGTCAAGGCGGTAGTCCGTGAGGCGAAGGGCGGTGCGCTCAGAGGTATTCACGGTCCGCTTTCGCAGCTTATCAGCGTTGAGGATCGCTATGCCGTTGCGGTTGAAACGGCTCTCGGTGCGGCAATACAGAACATCGTAACCGACAGTGAGAACGATGCAAAGCGTGCCATTAACTTTCTCAAAGAGAAGAAGAGCGGCCGTGCGACATTCCTGCCGTTGACCTCAGTCAAATCGAAGCCTTTTACGGAAAAAGGGCTTGACGAATGCTACGGGTTCATTGATATGGCAGATAGGTTGCTCGATTATGACAACAAATATAACGAAATCATTCAGTCCCTTTTGGGCAGAACTGCGGTTGCCGATGACCTCGACAGCGCAATTTCAATCGCAAAGAAATATTCATACAGATTCAAAATAGTTACGCTCGACGGTCAGGTCGTCAATGCCGGCGGCTCGATGACGGGCGGCTCAAGAGGACATAACGCAGGTATTCTCAGCCGAAGCAACGAGAAGGAAAAGCTTAATGCTCAGATCGCAAAGCTCGTTTTACAGCAGGAGCAGGATAGCAAGACATACAAAAAATTAAGCGTTGAACTTTCGGCGGTCAAAGCCGATCTTGACGCTTCACAGGCCGACCTCAAGCGTACCCAGGAGGATGTTATCCGCAAGGAGAGCGAACTTGCGCTCATCGAGGGTAAGCTGGACACAGCCAATGCGGCTCTTGAGGAGCTGCGCCGAGAGAAGAAGACGGCGTCGCTGAGGATCACCGACCTTGAAACGATGAAAATGCAGGCTCAGACCGAGATTGATAAGCTCAACAAGGAAATGGGCTCGTTGCAGGCGGATCTTGATGTTGTGACCCACGGCAGAGAGAAACTTGAGGAAAAGAAAGAGGAACTTGCTCAGACTGAGGCGAAGATCAATCTTGATATCCTTGCGTTGGAAAAGGATGTTGAAGCCAAAAAAGAAGCGGTTGATCTCCTCAATCGCCGCATGGCAAGTCATGAGGGCAGGCTCGACGACCTCAACGATGAGATTGCGGTAATTGAAAACGCAAACAAGGAAATTGAAACAAAAATTCAGAAGCTTTCAAAGCAGGCGCAGGAGCTTCATGAGCTTGGCGCCAGCGCAAAGAGCGACATTGAAACGCTCATTGCGGAGCGTACAAAATGCGAAGCGAGAAGCGCACAGCTTCGCTCGGAGGAGCGTTCAAAGTCCGCCGAGCGGGAAAAAATCAGCGGCGAACTGGCTCGTCTTGAGGAGCGCAAGGCTCAGATGGAGCAGCAGCTTGAAAATGCGATAAACAAGCTCTTTGATGAATATCAGCTGACAAAATCCGAGGCGGAAGCACTCGAAATCGTTATCGAGGATTATCAGCAGGCGCACAGAACATTGCAGGAGATCAAGGGCAAGATTCGTGCTCTCGGCAATGTCAATGTCGGAGCGATCGAGGAATACAAAGAGGTTTCCGAGCGTTACGAATTCATGAAAACTCAGCTTGAGGATATCGAAAAATCGAGGGACGAGCTTAATAAGCTTATCACCGAGCTGACCGGCAAGATGGCGGAGCAATTTAAGGCTCAATTCGTTCGTATCAACAGCTATTTCGGCGAAACATTTGTTGAACTTTTCGGCGGCGGCAAGGCGGAGCTTATTCTTGAAAATCCGAACGATGTGCTTGAATGTAACATTGAGATAAAGGTTCAGCCGCCGGGCAAGAATGTTCAGAATATCGACCTGCTTTCGGGCGGAGAAAAGGGACTTGCGGCTATTGCGCTTCTTTTCTCGATTCTCAAGGTTGCCCCGTCGCCGTTCTGCATTTTTGACGAGGTCGAAGCTGCGCTTGATGATGTCAATGTTGCCCGTTATGCACGCTATGTTCGCCGCATGACGACGAATACGCAGTTTATTCTTATCACCCACAGAAGAGGCACTATGGAGGAAGCCGATGTTCTCTACGGCATTACGATGCAGGAGGAGGGCGTTTCAAAGATGCTCGAGCTTCAGACGGCCGACATGGCAAAGAAATTAGGTATAAATTAAGGCAATACCGCACAAGCAAGGCGTGCGCCTCGATTTTGCGGTGTTACCTTAGTGGGAGGTTTACGATGATATTCAAACGATTCACTACCAATGAGATAAAAGCCGAGGGCTGGCTCAGAAATCAGCTTGAAATTCAGGCGAGGGGTCTTTCCGGCAATCTTGACAAGATGTGGAACAGCGTCAAGAATTCAAAATGGATCGGCGGTGATGATGAGGGCTGGGAGCGAGTTCCCTATTGGCTCGACGGTTTTGTGCCGCTCGCTTATCTGCTCGATGATGACGATATGAAAGCCCGTGCGAAGAAATATATTGACGCTATTCTTGAGCGTCAGTGCGAGGACGGTTGGATCTGCCCATGCGAAAAGGATCAGCGCACCAACTATGATGTTTGGGCGTGCTTTATAATCTGCAAGGCGCTTGTTGTTTATGCCGATTGTTCGGGTGACGAGCGAATCGAAAACGCCGTCAGCCGTGCGCTTCAAAATCTCAGCTCACACATGAACAGCCGAACTCTTTTTGATTGGGGATTGTCTCGCTGGTTCGAGTGCCTTATTCCGCTTCTTTGGCTTCGTGAAAGAAATCCGGAGGACTGGCAGCTTGACCTTGCCGATAAGCTCTATATCCAGGGCATTGACTTTAAAAAGTTGTTCAAGTCGTGGCGTTATGCCGAAAGGCGTGAAAACTGGAGCTTTATCAACCATGTTGTCAACATGGGCATGATGCTTAAAAGTGAAGCACTGATGACCGAGTTTGCCGGCGGTGATCCGAACGAATTCGCAAAGCAGGCGATGGAAATTCTTCTGCGTGACCACGGCATGGCGTGCGGACATTTCTCGGGTGACGAGTGCCTGAGCGGCACAAGCCCCGTTCACGGCTCGGAGTGTTGCTCCGTTGCCGAGGCGATGTATTCCTATGAATGGCTCATTGCGCTGACGGGCGACAGCTATTGGTCGGAGCGGTTGGAAAATGCGGCGTTCAATGCTTTCCCCGCAACCGTAAGCCCCGATATGTGGACGCATCAGTATGACCAGCTGACGAATCAGCCCCAGTGCGTTCGCTTCCCGGACGGAAAGCAGCCGTTCAACACGAATTCCGAGGAGGCGCATCTCTTTGGACTTGAACCGAATTTCGGTTGCTGCACGGCGAACTTTAATCAGGCTTTTCCGAAGTTTGCGATGAGCACGATGATGAAAACGGAAAACGGCGTTGCGATATGCGCCATTGCGCCGAGCAAGGTCAAAACGGAGATCAACGGAGCAGAGCTTGCCGTTGAGATAATCACGAATTATCCGTTCGAGGACGGCTACAAAGTCAAGGTCAGCTCGTCAACTCATGACAAGCGTGAAATCCTTATTCGTGTTCCCGAAAAGGCAGTCAACGCAAAAATCGACGGCAACAGAGTCGGCAACGGCTTCGTGAAAATCACCCGTGATTTCTGCGGCGAGAGCGTTATTGATGTTCGGTTCGATTTTGATGTTGAGATGGTAAAGCGACCAAGCGGACTTTACTGCGTCGAGCGCGGCAACCTTGTTTTTTCGCTCCCGATGGGCGAGAGATGGGAGAGGGTGGAGTTTGTTCGTGACGGCAATGTAAGAAAATTCCCGTACTGCGACTATGAAATTTTCCCGACGACGGATTGGAATTACGGCTTTGCCGACAAGAACTTTACCGTTGAATTCGGCAAGGTAGGCGATATGCCGTTCTCACCCGACGGCGCACCGATAAGGATCAAAACGAAAATGGCGAAGGTCGAATGGAAGATGGTTGACGGCATATGCAAGGAGCTTCCCGAGAGCAAAAAGGCGATCGGCGAACCGGTCGAAACGGAGCTTATACCATATGGCTGCACGAATCTCAGAATGACAGAAATGCCCATAACAGAATAAAAATCAAACGCAGCATTTATCGTCCAAAAACGAAATGCTGCGTTTTTTGCAAACTACATCTAATATGGCGGCATGATGGGGGCATCAAAATAGATATCAGATTTTAGATTTTGAATTTTAGACTTCCGTTTTTATCGATTCAAAAAATTCATTATAATGCTCAGCCCATTTTTCGACGGCGTCACGGTCATATTTCGTTGGGAACAGCGGCTCGACAAGCTTTTCCCTGCCGAACCATGCGACAGCCTTCAGCCCTTTGTTTCTCAGCTCCGGCATACCGTTGAGAAGCTTCAGCTTGTTCTTGATTGAAGAAACGATGCCGCTCTTTTTGGTATGCTCGGTTTTGTCTGCGCTAAGCTCGGCGATACCCTCGTCATTGAGAATTCCGCTGGCTAAAAAGTCGCTGACATCTTTTGCCGTCAAATACGGAAGCAGGTTCTTTTCAAGCGCAATAAAACATGCGACGAAGCCTACCTCATTGAAAAAATCATGTTCATATTTCCAAAGTGTGTCGCAGTTGAAAAGACCGTTTGCGTCCTGCTCGACCGTCCTTGCAAGAATAGTTCCCGCCTTGATCGAATAACCGATTCCCGAGCCTTTGAGAGGAATCGTCATGCACGCACTGTCGCCCACGGCGGCATATCCGTCGGCAACGAACACCGCCAGCGGCTGACGAACGGGAATATCAACGACCTTGTCGCCGCGAATAAGCTCACGACCGACATGCTCGTTGCGTTCGCAAATAAAATCAAGCTCGGACTTTATATCATTCTCGGTCACTTCGCCGAATCTTGCAATGAGGATATCCGCACTGTCAGGCTCTGTAATGAGCCAAGTGAAGCCAACCGTTCCGTCGGCGTTGACATAAACATAATATCTGTGCTCCGGGTCGGGCTTACCTTCAATCCTGTTATAATATGCACGGTAAACATGAAGCCTGTCAAAGTTGCCAAGCTCCTTTTGGATACAGGTGAAATCAGGCAGGTTTCGGCGCAGCGGAGAGTCGATTCCGCAAGCGTCGATAACGAGATCGCCGAGCTTTATCCCGCCGGAGGTCATTATGCCGATAATGCGGCTGCCGAGAACGATCGGCTCACGCACCTCGCAGCCGAATTCAAAGTTCACCCCGACCTTTTCGCAAAGGTCAATAAGAAAAGCCAAAAGCTCACGCCTTTCAACGATGAGCGTTGACGCACCTTTTTCCTCGGGAAGCGTAAGCGGCTCAACGGTTTCGTCGATCGGGACGAGCGTTATCACATTGTTCGGAGCATGCCAACTTTCGGGATATTCAATTCCGGCATAGTCGAAAAAAGCGGCGTCCACGGGATCTTTTTGGTCGTAACCGAGATTTTCGCGGGCGTGGCGTTCATAAACGGTAACCTTGTGGCCGAGCTGTGCAAGCTTCCATGCGGCAACCAAACCGCCGTGACCGCCTCCGGCAACAATAATTTCAGACATCACAGCACCCCTTTTCAATGATTATTATTAATTATATCCAAATTCAAAGTTTATGTCAACGCCGAGCAAAACAATAATTGCATATTGTAAAAAGACAGAGGATTGCGGATTTTAAGAGGATATCCCTTGACAAAAGCAAATTAAGATGTTAAGATAGTCCGTGATAATACACGATGAAGGTGTGTAAGTAGTTTTTGTCAGGGTAAGCAAAGAGAGCGGATGTCATCGGCTGAAAGCGCCGCCTTACGGACAGGGATGAATTTCAGCATCGGAGTGTCCTGCGAAAGCTTTGATTAAGCAGGGCGTATCCGTCCGCATCATGACGGCTAAGAGTGCGAAGCCAAGGCTTCGAATATGGGTGGTACCACGGTTTATCCCGTCCCATAACAGGATCTGTATCTTGTTATCGGATGGGTTTTATTTTTATCAGGAGGTTATAAAATGGCAGAACAAATTGAATTGCTCAGAAAAAAGTTTGAAGACTCTATTTTGCAGGTCAAGGACGCTTCTGAGCTGGAAACTCTCAGAGTCAATTTCCTCGGCAAGAGCGGTTTTGTAACAACGCTTCTCAAGGGCATGGGTAAGCTTTCCCCCGACGAGAAAAAGACGATGGGTCAGGCGGTCAACACATTCAAGCAGAGCGTTGCCGACGCAATCGGCAGGAAAGCCGAGGAGCTTCATAAGCTTGCGCTCAAGAAGGAGCTTGAAATGACTCCGGAATTTGATGTTTCCGTTCCGACCGATCTTTCAAGAGGTTCATATCATCCGATCACGCTGGTTCAGCGCCAGTGCGAAAATGTGTTCAGGTCAATGGGCTTTACCGTTGAGGATTACAGCGAGGTAGTAACGGACTACGAGTGCTTTGAGTCGCTCAATATTCCAAAATTCCATCCTGCCCGTGATATGCAGGACACTTATTACCTGACAAACGGTCAGCTTCTCAAGTCGCAGACATCTGCGGCGCAGAATGCTATCTATAAAAAATATAAAGATCAGCTTATCAACGAGGGCAAGCCGATCAAGGCTGTTTTCCCGGGCAGATGTTTCCGCAACGAGAGCACCGACGCCTGCCACGAAAACACCTTCTTCCAGATGGAGGGCGTTATGGTCGGCAAGGATATTTCAATATCCAACCTCATTTTCTTCATGAAAACCATGCTTTCCGAGGTTTTCCAAAGAGACATCAAGGTTCGTCTGCGTCCGGGCTTTTTCCCGTTCGTTGAGCCGGGCTTTGAGCTTGATATCAATTGCCTTATCTGCGGCGGCGAGGGCTGCCCGTCCTGCAAGCACAGCGGCTGGCTTGAACTTTGCCCCTGCGGAATGATTCACCCGAATGTACTCAGAGAGGGCGGAATTGATCCCGATGAATACACCGGCTTTGCATTCGGTCTTGGTCTTACCAGACTTGCAATGATGAAGTACGGCATCAAGGATATTCGTGACCTCAACAGCGGCGCTCTTGTCAATCTTGAGCAGTTCACGGACGACGAATAAGGAGGAAGAACAATGTTTATTTCAATTAACTGGATAAAGGATTTCGTCGATCTTTCGGGGCTTGACATCAATGAGCTTATTCATCAGTTCTCCCTGTCCACCGCCGAGGTTGAAAACGAAATTTTCTATAAGGGCAGCGACATCAGCGGAATCGTTGTTGCCGAAATTAAATCGGTTGAGGATCACCCGGAGTCGAAGAAGCTTCATCTTCTCAAGGTTGATGCAGGTGACGGTCAGCTCACAGATGTTGTTTGCGGCGCACCGAATGTAAGAGTCGGCATGAAAACCGCATTCGCAAAGGTCGGCGCAAGGCTCGGTGAGATAGAGATAGCGCCGAGGACTCTTGCAGGCTATATGTCAAACGGAATGTGCTGCTCCGAGAAAGAAATCGGTATGAGCGACGACAATTCGGGCATTATGGATCTTGACGAGAGCTTTGCAAACGGCACGGATATAAAGGATATTTTTGCTATTGACGATATTATTTTTGAGGTTGACAACAAGTCGCTGACAAACCGTCCCGACCTTTGGGGTCATTACGGAATCGCAAGAGAATTTGCGGCACTCGCAGGCAGACCGCTCAAGGCACTTGATACGGTTGATCTCAGCCAATATAAGGATCTGCCGAAGGTGGACATGAAGATCGAAGATCCTCTCTGTTACAGATATTCCTGTCTTCAGTTTGAGAATATTACGAGAAATGTCAGCCCGGCCAACATGAGAATTCGTCTTTTCTATTGCGGAATGAGGGCGATCAATTTCCTCGCCGACCTGACTAACTACCTCATGCTTGAGATGGGTCAGCCGATGCACGCTTTCGACTCAAGAAAGGTCGAGAAAATCAGGATAAAGAGATTTGACGCTCCGTTCGAGTTCAAGACCCTTGACGGCGTTGAAAGGCATATTGACGAAAACACGCTGATGATTTGCAATGACAACACGCCGGTCGCTATCGCAGGCATCATGGGCGGTCTTGATTCGGAAATCGTTGACGATACACATTCGCTTACGCTTGAATCGGCAACCTTTGACGCAGTTTCCGTCAGGAAATCCTCGGCTCGTCTTGCCCACAGAACCGACGCTTCCATGCGCTACGAAAAGAGCCTTGACCCCGAGATGACCGTTACTGCGGTTGGCCGTTTTGTTAAGCTTCTCAGCGACTTTGATTCGGGCGTAAAAGTAACATCAAGCCTTACCGATGAATATGCTCATAAGTTTGACGATGTTGAGCTGAGCTTTGACAAGAAATTCGTTGACCGTTACACCGGAATTGAGATCGACAACGACACGATCGTCAAGACCCTTACCGCACTCGGCTTCAAGGTTAAGCTTGACGGCGACGATTTCACCGTTGATGTTCCGAGCTGGCGAGCAACAAAGGATGTTACGCTCAAGGCCGATATTATCGAGGAGATCACAAGAATTTACGGCTATGATAATTTCGATGTTCACACTGCGGTTGCTCCGCTTTATCCCGTTCGTCCGTTTGCCGAAAAGAGCACGGAGGATAAGCTGAAGGATATTCTTGTTAAGGAATTCGGACTTCACGAGGTTCATTCCTATGTCTGGGAGTACGCCGACGAGTATAAAAAGCTCGGCATCGCAACAGAGCCGAATATTAAGCTTGCCAATGCTACCAATCCCAATATCGAAACTATCAGAAGCTCGATTATTCCGACTCAGCTTTGCCAGGTTAAGTCGAACTCCTCCTATGCTCCGTCATTCGGAATTTTTGAGATCGGACGGGTTGTTGACGGCGTTGACGAGAATAATCTTTGCCGTGAACATAAAAAGCTTGCAATCACGCTTTACAGCAAGACCGAGACAACGGAGGAGCTTTATTTCAAGCTTATCAACATGATCTCGGTTGCCGTTGACGATATCAAGCACAAGAGCCTTTCCTTTAAGGCGAAGAGCACCGAGCTTAATTATATCCATCCGAAGAATTACAATGCTATCGTTTGCGACGGCAAGGAGCTTGGAGTTATCGGTGTTGTTCACCCGGAGCTTCTCAGAAATATCGACAAGAAAGCGAACATCGTTTTCCTTGAAATGGATGTAAAGGCTCTTGTTGCGGTCAAGAATGCGGGAATCAAGTATGCCGAGGCTTCAAAGTATCCGTCAATCGAGGTTGATGTTACTTTCGTTACCGAAACATTCAAGCCGATCAAGGAAGCGATTGAGCTTATCAACTCCGAGCTTATTAAAAAGACATCGGTCGTTGATACTTATCAGGACGCAAACGGTAAGTCCATCACGATAAGAATCGTGTTCTCTCACCCCGAAAGAACTCTTGTTAAGGACGAGGTTATGGCAATCGTCAATGACCTTATCGCAAAGCTCGGAAGTAAGGGAATCAATATGAAATCATAAATTCAATATGATACGAACGGGACTGTCGCACTCAGCACAGCCCCGTTTCTTAGCCTAAGGCGGCATTGCCCTAAAAAAACAGCCGCATCTCTGCGGCTGCCGTGAATATTCAGTTAAACATTAAAAAGGAAGTGGACGATGTCGCCGTCCTTCATGACATACTCTTTACCCTCGGAGCGGATAAGTCCCTTTTCTCTTGCTGCGGCAAGCGAGCCGCACTCCATAAGATTTTCAAAGCTGATGACCTCGGCTCTGATGAATCCCTTTTCAAAATCGGAATGTATCTTTCCGGCGGCTTGGGGAGCTTTTGTTCCTTTCTTTATCGTCCATGCACGAACCTCGGGTTGACCTGCGGTCAGGTACGAGATAAGTCCGAGCAGGTCATAGCTGCGCTGAATGAGAAGATCAAGACCGCCCTGTTCGATTCCGAGATCGGCAAGAAACATTTCCTTTTCTTCCTTGCTGAGGCTTGCAATTTCGGCTTCCATCTCGGCGCAGATCGGAAGAGTCTGCGAACCCTCCTCCTCGGCGATTTTGCAAACCGCACGGTATCTTTCGTTCTCGTCAATGTTGTTTGCAAAGTCGTCCTCGCTCATGTTGCAGGCATAAATAACAGGCTTTGATGTGAGCAGAGCCATGTCGTTGAGGACTGCCTTTTCATCATCGTCACAGTCATAGCTTCTTGCGCATTTGCCGCTTTCGAGGTGGGACTTGAGATTTTTCAAAAACTCAACCTCTTTTGCAAGGCTCTTGTCGCCTTTCATCGCCTTTATCGTTCTGTCAAGGCGGCGGTCAACCATCTCGATATCCGAAAAAATAAGCTCAAAATTTATTGTTTCAATGTCCCTTGTCGGGTCAACGCTGCCCTCAACATGAATGATATCGTCATTCTCAAAGCAGCGTACAACATGGATTATTGCGTCCGTCTCACGAATATGCGAAAGGAATTTGTTGCCAAGACCCTCGCCCTTCGATGCGCCCTTAACGAGGCCTGCAATGTCAACGAATTCAATAACGGCAGGTGTAATTTTGACCGGGTTATACATTTTTGCGAGTGCGTCGATTCTGTTGTCGGGAACGGCAACCACGCCGACATTCGGCTCAATCGTGCAGAACGGATAGTTTGCGGACTGTGCGCCTGCGTTTGTGATTGCGTTAAAAAGCGTGCTCTTGCCGACATTCGGCAAGCCTACTATACCTAACTTCATTACATTACTTCCTTTGTTTCATACTGCATTATATTATAAAGTAAAACTTCGGAAATTTCAACCTGTATTTATGAAAAATCCCCGACGCTGAGGTCGGGGGCGGGACACGGTGTTAACATCATTAATACGGGTTGAAGAACCTGTCAAACACATTGTATCCGAGCGCAAAATATTTAAACGCCCAGATAATCGGATTAAATCGGAAGAATATCCAATCCGTTACGGTTGCAAGACCTCTGAGAAAGGTTGAAATATCATGCGTTTCGGGAACTTCGACGGGAGGGATTTCTTCGCCCTCGACATTGAGAACGAACGGCTGGGAATAGCAGATCCCGTTCTCGCCGGTAATGTAAAACCTCAGATAAAGATAAGGCTCGTCAAGAAGCTCATTGTTATAAAGGTCAAGCGTTGCCGTTGTGTCGGTGATGTTCTCCTCGCGGAGGATAACATTTCCGTTTGAAACCCATGTTATGCTGTCAAAGTTTGTTCCCTCAATCTTGATTGTTCCTTTGTCGTTGTCAACATCTATTCGGGTGACCATGGGCGTGTCGTCAAGCAGATAAAGCTGTTCGTCATGAACCTTTTGCTCAACGAATTCGGGAATTTCTTCCATTCCGTTAAGCTCAACGCCGTTTGAGAAATGCGAAACGGCAAAAGCCCATCCGTTTTCCATGCTCTTGCGGACATTTTCATTTGTTAGATCGTCCATCATAAGCATTGTGTATGCGTAGTTTATTGATTGTTCGGAATGAGAATCGGAGAAGGAAAATGCCCAAGGAACTACGCCGTTCGGAATGGTTTTTTGCAGAATTTGATCGTAAAGAATTCGGTCGCATCGGGTGTTTTCGTCTCTTGAACTGTTTATGCCCATGCCTACGCTTGAGCCTGCGTTGTCGAGGAAAAGGCGGGCAAATTTATTTGCATAGTAATCGTCAACCTTTTGTCCGACATGATCCTTGCTGTTCATTCTGTACATATATTCGCCGACATGGGCAAGCATTGAAATTCCGCCGGCTTCGCGAACTCCCTTTGTGGGCGTTTCGTAATCGCCGTAAACGCCTGCAAGTCCCTGACCGTAATCCGAAAAATAACCGGTAAGGTGGCAGTCGGCAATCGGCGTTGCCATATTCAGCTCGATTCCCTGCGGAACATCAAGCATACCGTTTTGGTGCGTTCTTGTCGGCGAAGCCGCCGTGCCGTTGAGATAGGTTTCGTATTCCTCGTCGCTGAGCGGATAGATCGGAGCCATATGGGTGCGCTCATATTTAACAAGGCGCAGAAGCGGAATCAGCTCAGGCTGCTTGTTCCAGCCTTTGTTGATGGTGCCGTGATCCGTGAGCGCAACGGCGTCATAGTTCAAATCATAATGCTTTTGAACGAATTCCTTGATAGTCAGATATCCGTCCGTTGCGTTGGTTTGGCAATGAGGTTGAAATTTGCATGACTGCCAATTGTCCCAGTCAACCGCTTCATACGGATTCGTAATGATGTAATTTTTCCCTTTTGCCGATACACCGACAGCAAAAAGCTGCGCCGCAATAATTACGCTGAGAAAAACCGATAAAATTTTTTTAGCCATATATTTCCCTCCTTGAATATTTGTGATTTTATTATGAAGAAAAATTTGTCGGCTGTCAACAGTTTTTTTGAAAAATAAATTTAATATTGTATTATTTAACCAAATATGGTATCATAAATGTCAGACAGCCGCCGATAATCGCACTCTGATCTAATCGGCGGTTACTCAAAAATAAAAAACAATGTCGGGAGGTTGCGAAATGTATAAATTTGAACCTTTTATAAAATATGAATACAACGGCCGCATTTACGAAAACAGCAAGACGGAATGCGACAACTATAAGCTCGAGCTTTCAATCAATGATGAGGGCATACAGTGCACGCTTGTGCCGAATGTTAAAATGAAGCTGATTGAATTTAATCTTTCGGCTATCAAAAAGTTGGCTGAAAATGAGCTTTTCTTTGCAAACGGCTACCAGTCATGGACAACATCGAGAGAATTTGGCGGCAACGACACTCAGAACGGAATCACTAAGCTTGCCGGCGTAAACAAGCTTGCTCAAACGCTCGCCGAGGTTCCCGGCGACTATACTTTTGCGCAATACGGCAAAAAAGGTGTGTTCCATTCATATACTTACACCTATTTTCGCATCGGAGACAGGGTCGAGCTTTTCGGCTCATGCGACGAGAAATACGGCTACACGGTTTTTTCGGTGGACTATAGATTCAACAAGTTTACCGTTGCCAAGGATGTTGAAGGACTTGAAGCCGACGATGAGATAATTTTGCTTGATATTGTCGGATTTTGTGGCGGCTACGACGAGGTTTTTGATAAATATTTCGGCTCGATGGATCTCAGAAAGCCGAGAGTAAACCACCTTTCGGGCTACACCTCATGGTACAATTATTTTCAAAAGATCAACGAAAAAATAATCCTGCGTGACCTTGACGGGCTTGACTGTGCAAAGGACAGCGTTTCGATATTCCAGATAGACGACGGCTATGAAAGCAAGGTTGGCGATTGGCTTATTCCCGATTACGGAAAGTTCCCGAACGGCATGAAGCCTATTGCGCAGGCAATTCACAAAAAAGGCTATCTTGCCGGAATATGGATTGCTCCGTTTTCGGCGCAGAGAAGCTCGATCATTGCGAAGGATCACCCCGAATGGCTCATCAAGGACAATGCCACGGGCAAGCCGCTGCTCGGCTGTGTAGGCTGGGGCGGCGCATATACGCTTGATATTTATAACGGCGAAGCGAGAGAGTATATCCGCAATTTCTTTGATGTGATTCTCAACGACTGGGACTTTGATATGGTTAAACTCGATTTTCTCTATTCCGAGGCTATGCAGCCGAGAAACGGGAAGTCAAGAGGTCAGATCATGTGCGAGGCCATGGATTTTCTGCGTGAGTGTGTCGGTGAGGAAAAGCTGATACTCGGTTGCGGAGTTCCGCTCGGCCCGTCATTCGGCGTTGTTGACGCTTGCAGAATAAGCTGCGATGTCGATCTCAAATATTCGCCGAAATATTACAACAGGATGGGAATCAATCTGGAGCTTCCCTCGGCGCAGAATGCAATAACAAGCTCTGTTTTTCGCCGTCATCTCAACGGCAGAGTTTTCTGCAACGACCCCGATGTTTTCTTCCTGAGAGAAAAGAATCTTACATTCACAAGGGCGCAAAAGCTCCTACTCGGCAAGATCAATAATCTCTGCGGCGATGTTCTGTTTGTTTCGGACAATGCGGGCGATTACAGCGACGATGACATTGAGCTTTTGAAAAAATTCTTCAAGAAAAACGAATGCGTTATTACCTCGAGCGGATTTATAAACGAAAATGAAATTCAGATTTGTTACACCGAGGGCGAGAAGAAAAAAATTCTTGAATTCAACCTTGCAACCGGAAAAAGTAATGTTGAAAAGCTGATATAGGAGGAGACATGAAAAGAATCGCAAAATTTCACAAGGTTAGCTATGAGCAGTTTATTGAAAGCTGCAAGGAGGAATTTGACGAAAACGAGATAAAGGAAATGTACGGGGATATCAAGCTTCCTGTTCGTGCAACGGCAGGCTCGGCGGGTTATGATATTTTCGCTCCGTTTGATTTTGCCCTTGCGCCGTCGGAAACGATAAAGATCCCGACGGGTATTCGCTGCGAGATCGACGAGGGCTGGGTTCTGAAAATTTATCCGAGAAGCGGACTAGGCTTTAAGTTCCGTTTGCAGCTCAACAACACGGTCGGCATTATCGACAGCGACTATTTTTATTCCGATAACGAAGGTCATATCTTCGTTAAAATAACAAACGACTCCAACGAGAATAAGACCGTTGAAGTCAAAAAAGGTACGGGCTTTGCCCAGGGCATTTTCGTTGAATACGGAATAACGGTTGACGATGAGGCAACGGGGGTACGCAACGGCGGCTTTGGAAGCACAACAAAACAGATCAATCGTTGATCCTCGGCGATTGGCAAAAAAAAATAAAACCGACACATTCGATTGACAGGTGTGTCGGTTCTTTTCGTCTTATTCGGAGTCTTTCCAGTCGAATTTCGTCAGCTTTCCGGCGCAGAGTAGGTTCGGATAGTTCCACTGCCTGAGAACCTCATAAACTGCGATTGCGACCGAATTGGAAAGATTCAGGCTTCTTGCCGCCGAATCGTTTATCATCGGAATTCTCACACATTCGCTCGGGTGTTTGAAAAGAAGCTCCTCGGGCAAGCCCTTTGTTTCTTTGCCGAAAAAGAGATAAACATTATCTCCGTATTCAACATCAACATAGCGGTTTTGCGCTTTTGTGGTAAAGAAGCGGTATTCGCCGTTCGGATTTTTTTCAAAAAAATCATCCAAGTTTTTGTAGTAAGTTATGTCGAGCAGGTGCCAGTAATCAAGACCTGCTCTTTTTAATTTTTTATCGTCGGGCGTGAAGCCCATCGGCTCGATTATGTGTAGTCGTGTGCCGGTTGCGGCGCAGGTTCGTGCGATGTTGCCCGTGTTCTGCGGAATTTCCGGCTCTACGAGAACGATGTTCAGAGTTGCCATTTGTATTTCATGTTCCTTTCACTGATATTGCCTTAAACCGATTTTATAAGATTTTTAATTTCTGTTTCAAAGCAAAGACCGTATTTCCTGTCTGTATTTGATTCAAGCGTAACTTCGACGCATTTGCAGGTGAAGCCCATTGCAATTTGAACAGCGTCGGCAAAGGCTTTGCCGTTCATCACTGCCGCCGTCAATGCCGCCGCAAAAACATCGCCAGTACCGGGAAAACGACCTTCGGATTTCGGAGTGAAAAACATATTTGCCTTTCCCGTGAGACTGTCATATACGGCGCAGCCGATCTTTCCGTCGCCAAAGTCAACGCCGGTTATGACTATCCTTGCCGAGCCGAGATTTCGCAGAGAAATCAGAAGCTCTTTAATAAAATCCATGTCGTAAATTTCGCCCGGCATCTCCGTTCCCGTAAGCATACAGGCTTCGGTCACATTGGGAACGATAACATCGGCAAGCGAGCAAAGAAAACGCATTTCGGAAATAAACGAATCGTCGATTCCCTTGTAAAAAGAGCCGTTATCGCCCATGACCGGGTCGCAGATATAAAGCGTGTCGCTTTTTTTGAAGTCGAGCAAGAAGCTTTTGACGCTTTCTGCCTGTTCGCAGCTTGCGAGATAGCCGCTGAAAATGCAATCGAATCTTTCCCCCAGGTTTTTCCAGTGGTTTGTGATTTCTCCGATTTTATCGGTGAGATCTTTTTTTACAAATCCTTCAAATTCCGTGTGTGCGGAAAAAACACCGGTCGGCAGGGGGACGCTCTCAATTCCGCAGGCGGAAATAATCGGTATCGCCGCAGTGAGTGAACATCTGCCGAGACAGGAAATATCATTTATGAGCACCGCTCTTTTTTGCTTTTTCATATAGAATCAGCTCCAATTTTTTTATGCAAAAAATTATAACATAATACATCGGAATAATCAATTCATATGGTGACAAAATAATAGTGCAACACTGATTTATTCAGCGGTTAACAAATAATCGAACGGAGGTTGTATCATGAAAAATTCGGGTTCTTCAATAGCCAAGGGAATAGGCGTAGGTATGCTTGTCGGCGGTGCAATGACGATTATCGGCTCGTCAATGATGAACAGCAAAAAGGCAAACTACAAAAAGATGGCAAAAAAAGCCATTAAGTCGGCAGAGTCCTTCATGGATTCCGTAATGTGACAAGATGAACAAAGCAAACAGCCCCACGGCAGAAATGTCCGCCGTGGGGTTTTGCGTGATGTAATTTTTTATTCATTTTATTTTATTTATTAACGCTTTTGCGAGCTTTATGATATCATTTATTATGAGTCGAAGGTTGTCGAAAAATGTCGGTTGATTTTCGATCGGCATTTCGGGCAAAATGTTTTCGCTGTCAAATATTGTAAACCTCGGATATTCCTCAAAGTCCTCAACGGTTGCCTGACCGTCATAATCCATGAAAGCTCTTATCATATTCTCCAACGCTTCTTCATCTGCGCCATGCTTTATGTTTTTGACGAACCATGTCTGCTCCGGAAAAAGGCAGGAGGAAGCGTCAACGGTTTTGTCGGGCGATATGTATTTTGAGTCGGAGTCGATGTTATCGAGCGTTTTACCGTATTCGCTTGCCGTTGCGCCGAATGAGGCGTATTTAACATCAATTATTCCGTCACCGAGGTTGTTCGCCGAGGGGGTTATCGGAAGTGAAGAATAGCCGTAACGGGTTATGACATAAACATTGCATTTTTCGTTTGCCTCTTTGAGAATTTCGGTCTTTTTGCAGCGAACAGAAGTGTTGTAATTTTCGATTTTTGTCCTCAATGCGGAGTAGTCGATTTCGGAATCGCCGTAAATTTCGTTGAAAACAAAATCCATTGCATTGTCAAGATATTCGTCCGGAATCATTGCCCAAACGGCAAGCCAGCCGCCGAAAAGAGGCACTATGGCTCGAGCGCAAACCTCTTTTTGGATTTTTTCGCTCATAGCGTTTGTGTATTTTGCAATGATATTCATCAACCCCGTATCGTGGACGGCTTTGATGGCGGTATTTATAAGATTTTCGTAGTCGCTGCCCTGAAAAGCGTAGAAAAGATAATTTTGCAGTGCGTCTGCGTTGAGATTGAGCTGACCGGTCATCAATTCGCCCGTGTAAGTTTCTCCGTAAATGGCGGTTGAATTAAAGACGACCGTTTTTACCTTATCGAAGCCGTAAAGGGAGAAATAGGTAACGGTAACAACTCCGCCGAAGCTGTGGCAGGTCAGCGTAACCTGCTCTTTTTTGGTAACATCGAGAACATAGTTAATAAAATCGTTGAGCTGAGCCGCAATTTCAATCGGGTCTTCTCTCCAGTCGTATCTAAACTGGATATCGCCGCCGCTCTTGATCTCGGCGGCGGTGGGATATTCAAAGCGAACTCCCGAGCCGGTTTTGATCGTTCCGTCGGGGTTATTCATCGCTTTGTCGAAAACCTTGCGTGTAATATCGCCCATTTCTTTGCCGAAGCTGTCCCAATCCCCGGTAACGGCAAGCTTGGATAAGGCGGGAACGCTTTCCTTGACCGCATTGGTGATATCCTCAGCCGAGGGCGGCCATGCAACGCCGGAATTCGGGTCAGAAATATTTTCGTAGACCGTGGAATTCATAAATCCGTGAACCCAAATGCGAGGAAGTTGTTCGTCTGCCGCCGCAATGACCGAAAGCATCGGCATAACGCAGATAATCAGAGCAATAACAGCGGCAACAAAGCCTTTAAATTTTCTTTTCATGGGCAGAACCCTCCATATATTATAAATTACTGTTTTAAGTATAGCAGAGACGAAAAATTTGTCAAGAAAATTGAAGAACGGAGAAGTATCGAATGTATTTTTTCAGCGTCGAAAAAAGCAGGAAAAGGCTTGTTTTGGTAAAAAAAGGTATCTAAAAGCCGACATTCGGAAAAACATGGAAAAAATAAAATATAATTCAAGAGCAATACCGAAAAGAGAACGGTGTTGCACAAAAAACCGGAGGTTTAAAACATGGAAATTCAAACTATTCTCAGAAGGCTGGGTGTTTGCACAACATATAAGGGCTATAAGGCTACCGTGCTTGCAATTACGCTCGCCTTGGAGGATGAAGACAGACTGAATTCTATTACCCGTGAAATTTATGCCGAGGTGGCGAACCGTTTGAATGCAAAGCAGTCGGCGATAGAGAAGAATATGCGCACCGTTGTTCGGCGGGCGTGGAAAATCAACAGGTCGGATCTTGAACGAATGGCAGGGTACAAGCTTGAATGTATGCCGAGTGTGTCGGAATTTTTGGATATCCTTTTTAATTACATACAACGCAGTCGAATTAACAAGAAAAAATGAGCGGCGGATAAAAAATAAGAGCCGTCACCGCACGGTAACAGCTCTCAATGTTAATTTCAATCAGAATTTTACAACGCAATTTTTTTCTGCGGATTCAAACATCGCCTCAACGACCTTAATAAGCCTACGCTGCTGAGCATGAGTAACAACAGGCTCTGCCTTGCCCTCGATAACATCACAGATATTATTGTAGAGCGTGTGCTCACCGCTGAAGCCCTTATCCTCAACATAGGGGAGGGGGAAAGTTTTAATTGAATCGTCGGTTCTCGGCGCCATTGTTTTGGTAAGACCTACGCCCGTTCTGACCGGAACGGCGTCCTTATTCTCCCAGTCGGAAACCATAACGACCTTGCCGCTGAGATCCCATTCGCAGATCGCCGAACCGTTTATGCCCTGAACATGCCAGCGGGGATAGTCGATAAAGTTATTTGTGCCGACGGAGATAACATAGGACGAATCGTCCTTGTAATTGAGCGTTGCAACAAAGCCGTCGTCAACCTCATCGTTTGTGATATGGCTGACCCGGCAGTAAACGGAATCAAGCTCCTTAGCGTCAAACATCATGAGCGCCTGATCAAGAATATGAATACCCCAGTCGAGAATCATTCCGCCGCCCTGAGCCTTTTTCTGACGCCAGTCGCCCGGAATTCCTCTTGAGCCGCTTACACGGGATTCAATTCTGAAAATCTTGCCGAGTGTGTTCTCATCATAGAGTCGCTTGATAGTGAGATAGTCGGGATCGTATCTTCTGTTTTGATGAACGGTGAAAAATTTGCCCGTTCTCTCGCTTGCCTTGATCATATCGTCAAGCAGCTCGCTTGACATTGTGACCGGCTTTTCGCTCATAACATTTTTGCCTGCCTCAAGAGCGGCGATAACAATGTCATGGTGGAAGTCGTTCGGGGTGGCAACAACGACAAAATCAATTCTGTCGTCGGCAAGAAGCTCCTCCTGAGAGGAAAAAGCGTGCCAGCCTTTTTCTTCGGCCTCCTTGTTTTTTTCGGGATTAATGTCGTAGATTCCGACAAGCTCCATGCGTTCGTTCATGTATTTTGACATCTTTTCGGCGTGCCAACTGCCCATTCCGCCGCAGCCGATGACTGCGCCTCCGATTTTTCCGTTTACCATTTGCTTTTGCTCCTAATTGCTAATTGTGTAATGTCCTTATAACCTGCATTTTGCGGCTTATGCCCACCACATCTCCGTTGTGGACTCCGTTATCAATGCGTTTTTAAGCGTCTGAACAGCTTTTGTCAAACCCTCGTTCTGGCTCATGAGGCTGTCCTCATGCTCAATGCTGATGGCATAGTCATAGCCGACAAGGCGAAGATTGGAGATGATGTCTTTCCAATAAAGCTCGTCGTTGCCATAGCCCACGCTGCGGAAGATCCATGAGCGGTTGATTTCATCGGAATACGGCTTTGTGTCAAGAACACCGTTTACCATGGTGTTGTATTTGTCGAGCTTCGTATCCTTTGCGTGGAAGTGGAAGATTGCGTCGCCGAGCTTGCGGATGCAGGCAACGGGATCCATGCCCTGCCAAATGAGATGGCTCGGGTCAAAGTTTGCACCGATTTCTGGACCGACTGCTTCACGGAGCTTGAGAAGGCTCTCTGTGTTGTAAACGCAGAATCCGGGGTGAAGCTCAAGGGCGATTTTGTTGACTCCGTGAGCCTTTGCAAATGCGACAAGATCTTTCCAATAGGGGACAAGAACTTCTTCCCACTGCCATTTGAGAACCTCGCTGAAATCATCCGGCCATGGGCATACTACCCAGTTCGGGTGCTTTGATTCGGGGCAGTCGCCGGGGCAGCCAGAGAATGTATTGATCTGATGAAGTCCGAGCTTTTCGGCAAGGAGGATCGTGTCACGGATCGTCTTGTCAAATGCGGCAGCCTTTTCCTTATCGGGATGAACGGGGTTGCCGTGACAGCTCAATGCACTGATTTCCATATCATATTTTTTTATGGTTGCAACGAACTCGTTGAACTTGTCCTCATCGTTGAGGAGCGTCTCGGGGTCGCAGTGTGCGTTTCCGGGAAAACCGCCGCAGCCAAGCTCAATCATCTCAATGCCGAGTGATTTGAAATACTTGAGAGCTTCCTCAAGAGGAAGCTTCTGCAAAAGGCAGGTAAAAACTCCTAATTCCATGATTCCATCTCCTATATATTAAAGGTTAGCCTTGAAGTATGCCATACTTCTTGTGATATCATCTATTCCGTTCGGCTTCGGCTCGTCGTTTTCAAGGATAAGCCATTCGATGCCGCTGTCTTTAGCTGCCCTGAATACGGCAGGAAGGTCATTGTCACCCTCGCCGAGAGCCATCGGATATCTGTCGATACCGTCCTTGACATGAAGAAGAATGATATCGTCCTTGTGCTCGGTTATATATTTATAGTTATCTGCACCGCCGCAGTAGCTCCAGTAGGTGTCGATTTCGAGATATGCGCCGTCGGCAATTCTGTCCATAATGAGCTTGCCGTCAATCTCGTTTTCAAACTCCTCTGTGTGGTTGTGGTAGTAGAACTTGATTCCCTCGTCCTTGCCGCGCTCATTAGCCTTGGAGAAAACATCAACAAGTCTGTCAACCTCCTCCTTGGTGGAATGAGGTGCACCGCCGATGCCCATGTATTCCATGCCGAGCACCTTGCCGAGCTTGATCGACTCCTCGAGCTTTTCGCCTTCGTAGTCCTCAAGACCCATGTGGCAACCCACTGCAACAAGACCAAGCTCATCGAGCTTCGCCTTGATAACCTCAGGCTCAAGTCCCGCATAGCCTGCGAACTCAACGCCGTCAAAGCCGAGTTCCTTTACTTTTTCGAGGATTTTAAGAAATTCCTCGCCGTTAGAATAATCATCTCTGAGAGTATAAAGCTGAACCGCTAATTTCATAAAAAAGCCTCCATTTGCATAATGCTTCTTTGATTTTACAACAACACGGCGGCCATTTCAACCCCTTTTGTTCAAATAATTAAGATAATTTTTTGCCCTTTTTATTCACAAAGAATATACCAAACGCTAACAGAAAGTTCATACGCTCTTAACATTTACCCGTTATTATCTAACTGTACTCAATGAGAGAGCCGCAACTCTCGTGAGTACATACCCCTCCTCAATAAACCCCTCAATTATTGGAAAAAGAAGTCGGTTCACGCCGGCTTCTTTTTCTGCCTATTTATATTTATATATTGTTTGTATGTTTTTAACATCTATATGATTTTGAATTACGATTACAACCAATGGTAGCATTTTTTCAACAAGCAGTATCTTTATTTTATACCGAGGTAAAGTCATTAGAAGATAAATATTTTTAAGCAGTTGGATCATTGCTATTTTTTAATTCTTCCATTTCGATCACCCTTACCATTATACCTTATTCCAATAGATGTTTCGATAAATGAGAAAAGACTGCTCGAATTAACGAACAGCCTTTTTTTAATGATTCTTATTTGAACTTTCTCTTACGAGCAGCCTCAGACTTCTTTTTGCGCTTTACAGAGGGCTTCTCATAATGTTCTCTTTTACGAACCTCCTGGATAACACCGTCTCTCGAAGTCTGTCTCTTAAATCTTCTGAGAGCGTTGTCCAAAGACTCGCCTTCTTTAACTTTTACCTGACTCACTGTATTCCCTCCCTCCGCAGATTGCAGGGGTAATCTTTATAATTTGCACCATATTTTATCACATAACAAACGCAATGTCAATATCTAAATTGTAAAAAATGCGGCAAGAATGAATATATTTAGCAAAACGGAAAAATACAATATAATATCATGCTAAAAAACGGAACAGAATGAGCTGTAATGTTCTTTTTCAAAACGCCATGCGCTTAATGTCCAAATAAAAGAGGTGTTTTTTGCGCATAATTCACAAAGATAAAAATTATCGGGAAAAACTATTGACTTTTATATGGGTTTGGTTTATTCTAAGGGCGTAGAGTAAACGATTACCCAAGCAATAACGGATTGGAGAAAATATGGACGGAAAAAACATTTCGATGATCGATATAGCCCGAATGTCGGGCGTGTCGATCGCAACAGTCTCAAGGGTGCTCAACAAGAACGGACGCTATTCCGCCGAGACTGAAAAAAAGGTAATGGCAGTTGTTGAAAAGTACAATTACGTCATAAATCCAAACGCTCAGGGACTGAGAACAAACAGAACCAAGACGATCGGATTGATAATTCCGGATATAACGAACGAATATTTTTCGCAGATCGTGAGATCGGTTGAAAGCTCTGTTATCCCGTTGGGATACAATGTATTTGTGTGCGACAGCAACGAAAATATTGATTATGAGCTTCATTATATTTCATCGCTTCAATCTAAGGGCGTTGAAGGAATAATTTATATCAGCGCAAGAAAATCGGTTGACGAGATCACAAAGGAATTTACCGTTCCCGTTGTTTATATCGACAGGCGGCCGGGTGTTGAGTTCAATTATGTATCTTCGGATAACGAAAACGGCGGCTTCCTCGCAACGGAGGAGCTGATAAAAAAAGGCTGCCGAAAAATAATCCTTATTCACGATGTAAATACCTATTCAACGGTTAACAAACGAATTCAGGGCTACCTGAGAGCGCATAAGCAATACGGCGTTGAAATCGACCGTGAACGAATGGTGCCGTGCAGGGTTTCATATTTCGACGCAAGAGAAACAGTAAAAAAGCTTATTGACGACGGCGCAGATTTTGACGGAATTTTCTGCACGACGGATTCCATGGCACTCGGCGCATTGAGGGCGCTCAAGCAGAGCGGGAAAAGAGTTCCCGAGGATGTGAAGCTTGTCGGCTTCGACGGAACAACGCATACCGAGATTTCCGACCCTCCGATAACAACGGTCGTTCAGGACACCGGTCAGCTCGGCAAAAGATCGTCGGAGGTGTTGATGGATCTCATCAATAACAAGACGGATAAAATTCACGAATATACAATTCCGGTCAAACTTTCGGTAAGAGGGAGCACGGATTAGGTAATCTCTGAGAATTGCACTGTGATGTGTTTAGCGGTTACCTCAGACTAAAAAAGGGTTAAATCCCTTTTTTAAAATCGAAGTTGAGTAAACCTTTACCCAGCATAATATACAAAATATTTCCCACAATATATAAAAAGCAGTTTACGGAAAGGAAGGATATCATGAGTACACTCGTTGAAATGAAAGGGGTAGTGAAAAAATTCCCCGGAGTTACGGCGCTGAAGGATATTTCCTTCGATATTCGGGCGGGTGAGGTTCATGTTCTGCTCGGAGAAAACGGAGCGGGCAAATCGACCCTGATGAAGATCCTGTCAGGTGTATATCAGCCGACCGAAGGTAAAATAATCATCGGCGGTAAAGAGTTTGACAAGCTGACGCCGAAGGACGCCTATGATAACGGAATCAGCGTTATTTACCAGGAATTGAGCGTTATCAATGAGCTTTCGATTCAGGAAAATCTTTTCGTCGGCAAGCTTCCGATGAAAAAGGTCGGTATCGCTTCGGTGGTTGACTACGGCGAAATGAACAGGAGAGCGAAGGAGCTTCTCGCAAAGATCGGTCTTAACAGAGATCCGAAAACCTTGGTCGAGGATATCAGCGTTTCCGAAAAGCAGCAGGTCGAGATTGCAAAGGCACTCGCCGCCGACAGCAAGGTCATCGTTATGGACGAGCCGACGGCCTCCCTGACGAATAAAGAGGTTGAACATCTTTTTAATGTTATCGAATCGCTGAAAAAGGAGGGCAAGGGTATTGTATTCATCTCGCATAAGCTTGCCGAGATCAAGGAGATCGGAGACAGGGTCACGGTTCTCAAGGACGGAGCTTATGTCGGCACAAGGCAGGTGAGCGATGTTTCGGTTGACGATCTTGTAACAATGATGGTTGGCAGAACGGTAAAGAATACCTACCAGCACGAGGACGCACCCGATAATTACGACGGCGAGGAAGTGATTTTTGAAGTTAAAAATCTTTCCCGTAAGGACGGAAAGGTGAAAGATGTTTCGTTCAAGCTTCACAAGGGCGAGATCGTCGGTTTCTCCGGACTTGTCGGTTCGGGTCGAAGCGAAATGATGAATTCGATTTTCGGCGCAGAGCCGAAGTCGGCGGGCGAGGTCTTTATCAAGGGCAAAAAGGTCAAAATCAAGAGTCCCTATTCGGCAATCAAAAACGGACTTGCGATGGTTACGGAAAACAGGCGTGAAACCGGATTTTTCCACAATTTTGATATTAAGCAGAATATTTCGATTCTGCCGTTTATAAAATCGTCAAGCCTCGGCGGCGTCGGAGGATTGACAAACGGCAAATTTGAAAAGGAATGCGCAGAGGCTCAGAAAAAGAGCCTGAATATCAAATGCTATTCCGTGGATCAGGGTATCACGGAGCTTTCGGGCGGCAATCAGCAGAAGGTTATCCTCGGCAAATGGGTAGCCGCCGATTCGCAGATAATTATTTTTGACGAGCCCACAAAGGGTATCGACATCGGCAGCAAGAGTGAGATCTACACCCTCATGCGCAAGCTCGCCGACGAGGGCAAGGGAGTTCTTGTCGTTTCGTCCGAGCTGCCGGAGCTTCTCGCAGTGTGCGACACGATCCATGTTTTCAGAGAGGGTCGAATAGTCAAGACCTTCCCGCACAGAGAGGCAACGGAAGAAAATATCATCAAAGCGTCTACGGCGGAGATCGCCTGAATAAAGGAAGGAACGGTGAATATTATGTCTGAAAAAATAAATCAGGTAAAACCAAAGGAAAAAGTCACCTTTAACATGGTATGGCAGAAATACGGCACATTCGGAATTCTTGTTATTTTGCTCGTTATTCTTGCGGCTATGCGCCCGGGAACGTTCTTCTCGACGGCAACAATAACGCAGATCCTTTCACAAAGTTCGGTCAATATTCTTATTGCGATGGGCGAATTCTTTGCGATTCTTATCGCCGGCATCGACCTTTCGGTCGGCTCTGTCGTCGCTCTGACCGGTATGGTTTCGGCTCAGATGATGGTTGCGGGCGTTACCCCGCTGCTTGCCGTCTTGCTCGGCATAATCCTCGGCGGCTTCCTCGGCTTTCTCAACGGACTTCTTATCAATGTGACGGGACTTCATCCGTTTATCATCACCCTCGGTACGCAGTCGATTTTCAGGGGCGTTACGCTTATTATTTCAAATTCAAGCGCAGTTTTCGGTTTTCCGAAATCGTTTACAAGCATTATTTCATATAAGGTATTCGATCTTCTTCCGATAGTTGCGATAATTGCAATCATCGTGGCGCTTCTGCTCTCGTTCCTGACGAAGAAAACAAAGGTTGGCAGAAATATTTATGCGCTCGGCGGCAACAAAGAGTCTGCTTGGTATTCGGGTATCAATGTAAATATGCACACCTTGATAGTATTCATTATTTCCGGAATTTGCGCCGGTATTGCCGGCATCGTTCTTCTCGGCCGTGTCGGTTCTGCCGAGCCGGCAGCCGCAACAGGCTTTGAAACCTACGCTATCGCAGCCTCAATCATCGGCGGAACGAGCTTCTTCGGCGGCAAGGGTAAAATATTCGGAGTTGTAATGGGCGGTCTTATCATCGGCGTTATCAACTACGGTCTTAACATTCTTGCAGTTCCGAGCGTTTGGCAGCAGGTCGTTATGGGCTTGCTTATCATCGGTTCGGTTGCGCTTGACAGATTTGTTGCTCGCAAGAAATAATCGAAAAGGGGTGCATTATATGAAACCAATGTTTAACCCGTCGCTCATGTGTATGGATCTTCTGGATATCAAAAATCAAACGGAGATACTCAACGAAAGATGCGACCTCTACCATGTTGATATAATGGACGGTCATTTCGTCAAGAACATCACGCTTTCCCCGGATTTTGTAAAGGCGTTTTCAACGATCGCAAAAAAACCGATCGACTGCCATTTGATGGTTACGAATCCCGATGATTATATTGAAAGTCTCGCCGAGGCAGGGGCAGGCTATATCTGTCCCCATGCCGAAACAATAGTCAACGACGCATTCAGAATCATGAACAAGATCGAATCGCTCGGCTGCAAAAAAGGCGTTGTGCTCAGTCCGTCAACTCCGCTTTCCGCAATCAGGCATTATATCAACAGAATCGACAAGCTCACGATAATGTCTGTCGATCCGGGATTTGCAGGTCAGCCGTTTATTGAAGAAATGCTTGCGAAAATCAGCGAGGCAAGAGAGCTTAAAGAGCAGTACGGATACAATTATCTTATCGAGGTTGACGGCTCATGTAATCAGAAAACTTTCAAGCGCCTTTATGACGCAGGAACGGAAGTGTTCATCGTCGGTTCATCGGGTCTTTTCTCAAAGGATCACGATCTTTGCAAGGCATGGGATATCATGATAGATGAATTCAAGACCTTGACAGGCGCAGAAATATAAATGACCTTTCACCGAAGGAGGTGGAGCGAATGGCAAAATTAACCTTAGGTATTGACATCGGCGGAACTAATTTCAGGCTCGGCGCAGTTGACGAGGACGGCAATATCAGTCATTTTGAAAAGAATTCCAGCAGGGTTTTTGACTCGGGCGATGTTGTTGATACAATACGAGAGAAAATCGAGAATTATATGGACAGATACGGTATCCGTGATTCTGTCAAAGCCGCAGCGGTAGGAATTCCGTCGATCGTCAGCAAGGATAAGAAAACGATAATTTCAACCCCGAATCTCAAAGGCTTCAATAATATCAGGTTCAGCGATAAACTCGGAGAAAAGCTCGGTATTCCGGTTTTTCTTGACAGAGATGTAAATTTTCTCCTTATGAACGATATGAATAAGCTGAAAATTGACAATAATAAAACCGTGCTCGGCTTTTATATCGGAACGGGATTCGGAAACGCTATATGCATTAACGGTAAGCTGTATGCCGGCAAGAACGGCGCGGCGGGCGAGCTTGGACACATTCCGCTCTACGGGGTTGACGAGCAGTGCACCTGCGGCAATGTCGGTTGCTCGGAAACAAGATGTTCGGGCAAAAGGCTCGAGTATCTTGCCGAAAAATATTTTCCCGATGTTCCGATAAGAGAGGTTTTCAAGTATCACGGTAATTCACCGATAATCTTGAAATTTGTGAGGGATCTTGCAATCCCGATCGCAACGGAGATCAATATCCTTGACCCCGATTATTCGATAATCGCAGGCGGAGTTACCTTCATGGAGGGATTCCCAAAGGAGGTTCTTATCGAAGCGGTTCACAGAATGGCTCGCAGACCGTATCCTGAGCAAAATCTCGAAATCATGTTCACGGAGCACGATCAGCAGAGCGGAATTTACGGCAGCGGAATTTACGCTCACCGAATGTTGAAGGATATTATCTGACGAAAGTCGGTAATATAAATTAACCGCCGATAAAATCATAACACAATTCTCGGCGGCTGCTAAAAAACAGAAAGGATGAACATTATGAAAAAGACACGAATTCTCAGCATCATTATGGCGGCGGTTCTGGTATTTTCACTTGTACTCACGGGCTGCGGCAAGAGCGACAGCACAACCAAAGATACAGGCAGTGCGGATTATGCGATGATTCTCAAGCCGCTCTCAAATGACTTCTGGGCGAAGATGAAGGCAGGCATTGAGGAGGAAGCAAAGAAGCAGGGCGTTACCGTTGATATTTTTGCCGCAACAACGGAGGAGGACACGGAAGGTCAGCTCAGAATCCTCGAAAATTGTATCAATAAGGGCTACAAGGCAATCGGTGTTGCTCCGCTTTCACCGACCAATCTTATCAACGGTATCGTTGAGGCCAACAAGAAGGGCATCTATGTCATGAACATTGACGAGAAGATCGACATGGATTCTCTCAAGGCGGCGGGCGGCAGCGTTATCGCTTTCGCAACAACGGATAACGAAAAGGTCGGCGAAAAGGGCGCACAGTATATCATTGAGCAGCTTACCGACGGCGGCGAGGTCGCCATTGTCGAGGGTAAGGCAGGTAACGCTTCGGGCGAATCGAGAAAAACGGGTGCAACGAACGCATTCAATGCCAGCTCAAAGGTTAAGCTCGTAGCTTCTCAGCCGGCAGACTGGGATCGCCAGAAGGCTCTTGACACTGCGGCAAGCATGATCCAGTCAAATCCGAACCTCAAGGCTATCTATTGCTGCAACGACACAATGGCACTCGGTGTTCTTCAGGCGGTCAAGAATGCGGGCAAGGACATCATCGTAGTCGGCACGGACGGCGCAGAGGAAGCTCTTGAAAGCGTTAAGGCGGGCGAGCTTTCGGCAACGGTTGCTCAGGACTCCGCAGGAATCGGCGCAACATCGCTCAAGCGTATGATCCAGGCCGTTAACAATAACGAGACGATCGACGCTAACGCAACTCCCGAAACTATTCCCGTTGATTCAAATCTTGTTACGAAATAAGGTTCTTTCCTCCGAACTTTATTTATAAAGCTCCGGGACAAACGAAGCATAATGCGTCCCGGAGAGAAAAGTGAAAAAACATCGGTTGGCTTGATATTATCCCCTTCTATTTTCAAAACTGCTTTACTACTTCAAACCAACCGATGTTTTGAAAGGTGGATTATAATGAAAATCGCAATAGGCTGTGACCATGTCGGATTTGAACTGAAAGGCAAGGTCATTGAGCATCTCAAAGAAAAAGGAATCGAGGTCGTTGACTTCGGAACAAACAGCACCGAACGCACGGATTACCCCATTTACGGCAAGGCGGTAGGTGAGGCTGTAGCTTCGGGGGAATGCGACAAGGGTATTCTTATTTGCGGAACCGGCGTGGGTATTTCGCTGGCAGCAAACAAGGTCAAGGGTATTCGTGCCGTCGTTTGCAGCGAACCGTATTCGGCTCTGCTTTCAAGGCAGCATAACGACACGAATGTGCTTGCTTTCGGCGCAAGAGTTGTCGGACTTGATCTCGCCCTGATGATAGTTGACGCATGGCTCTCGGGAGTTTACGAGGGCGGCCGTCATGCAAGGAGAGTGCAGATGCTTGCCGATATCGAAAACGAAAGATAAACACGAAAAAACAAAGGCTATAAACCACATTGCAAATGCTTTGTGATTTATAGCCTTAATTATATTTTGATTGGGTCAGCGATTATTCCGCTGCTTTCTTGGAGTATTTGTTCACATAAATTACCCGCTGAAGCGCACGATCTGCATAGCCGAGCGGTTCGCCGCTTCCGAGGAAAAGCGAACCTATCTGAGCTTTACATTCCTTGCTCATAACAAGCTCGACTGCGTCAAGGTCGCCAATCGTTTTGCCGGTGACAATTGCTCCCGAACCATGGATAAGCACGGCATTTTTGCCTTTGATTTTTCTTGCTGCCTCCGATGCGCAGTTTGCCGAACCGTCCCAACGGAACGAACCGATTTTTGGTCCTGCGATCTGAGCGAAGTCGTCAAGCCTTGCCTCTATCGAATTCGAGGTCATGCTGTATGCAATGATATCGCTTTCCGAAAAATGGCGAATGTAATTGACATCGGACGATTTGTAGATCGTCGCATGGATTTTTGCAACCGCCGGCAGCTTTTCGTCGCTGTCGCAGGTGCAGCCCTTGATTTTAACATTGAAGCTTGCGCCGCTCTTGAAAGTCAGCAGGAAGAACTCGCCGTCTCTGACGCTGCTGCCGAAATCGGACACATATTTGGGCAAAGCCTTGCCGCCGGTATGTCTGATATAGCTGTTGAGCATATTTTTCTTTGTGTATTCCGGTGTGCCTTCATACATAAGGAATGCCTTTTCAAGCTTGATTTCGCACGCTTTTTCGAGAGCTTGAATGATCTCAAAGGTTTCGTCAAAATCCTTGCCGAGGCAGACCGCACCGTGATGTGACATCAGGAACGCCTTGCAATCGGGATTGCTTGCATATTCCTTTTTAACGGCGTTTCTCAGCTTATCCGTTGAGGGCATTCCGTAGCCTGCGCACGGAACATTCTCGCCGAGAATATCTCTGTAGGCCTTCGGCACGGGATCAATGGCAATGCCTGCCGCTCCGATGATCGAAGCGTTGACCTGATGGGTGTGAATAACAAAATTTACATCGCTTCTCAATGCGTAAGCGTCGGCATGGATGCCTTTTTCGCTTGAGGGCTTGATGTCTCCCTCGCAGCTGCAATCGTCAATGTTGACGACAACAATATCGTCAGGCGTGAGCGTGTCGTATGCTCTGCCGCTCGGAGTGATGACAAACTGCGTGTCCGAGATCCTTGCGCTTACATTTCCCCACGTTCTCGCTATCAGGCCTGTTTCAAGCAGTCTGTGACCGGCTTCGATAACGGCCTTTTTACCTTCTTCCAAAGTGTACACTTAAACCGTCCCCTTATTTTATTTAACCGATTCTGCCGCAGTTGTCGAATACCTTATCGAATCTTGCTATGGCGTCGTCGATATCTTCTTCCGTGTATGCTGCGCTGGTGTAAAGTCTGCTGCCGGCGAGAGTGACCATGCCCTCTGCCATATATGCTGCGCCCATGTGCTCCATTTCCTTCTGGCGTGCGCTTGTCTGCTTGAGGATCTCCGGGATCTCCCACGGCTTCGACCAGTTGATCGCAAAGTGCATTGTGCCTACCGTGTCAAGGTGGCAGATCGAGCCCTGGTTGAATGCAACGAACGGAAGATTATGTTTCTTGATGGATTTCTGAATTCCCTCAATGAGTCTGTCACCCATGAGTCCTGCCTTTTCGCAGGCGTTCGTTCTTTCGATTTCGCAGATCGTATGATATCCGGCAACACATGAAAGCGGAGTTGCCGCCATCGTGCCGCCGCACATCGCTTTTTTTACCTTTTTGCCCGAGGAATCGAGTCCTGCGCCGAGGTGAGCCATAACATCTCTGTGACCGCCGATGCCGCCCGCTCCCGGATATCCGCCGGCAACGATCTTGCCGAAGATGGTGAGGTCGGGATCAACGCCGAAGTAGCCCTGCGCACCTGAAAGTCCGATTCTGAAGCCGGTAACGACCTCGTCGAAGATAAGAAGTGCGCCGTATTTGTGGCAGAGAGCCTCTGCGCCCTTGATGAATTCCTTGCTCAGCGGTCTTGTTCCGCTCTCGGGACCCACAGGCTCGATGAATACGCCTGCCGTGCCGCCCGTAAGCTCGTTTTTCTTGAGCTTTCTCTCAAGGTCGTTGAGATCATTCGGGAAGAACTCGTCCGTATGCTTGAATACAAACATCGGAACGCCTCTTGACTGGAGATTTTTTGTGCCCGGAACTCTCATGCCGTAAGCGAGCTGATCCGACCAGCCATGGTATGCGCCGCCCATTTTAAGAATATTTTTGTGCTTCGTCGCAAGTCTTGCAACACGAACCGCACACATACATGATTCTGTGCCCGAACCGAGCATACGGAACATCTCGACAGACGGAACACATTCGGCAATCTTGTTTGCGAGCTTGTACTCATATTCATGAAAAAGACCGGTTGACGGGCCGCAGTCGTTGAGCAGCTCAATGACCTTTTCACGAACTTCCGGAGGGTTGCTGCCGATAATTGTCGGACCGCCGGCCTGAAGAAAATCGTAATATTCGTTGCCGTCTATATCGTAGAGTTTGTTTCCCGAAGCCTTTGTAAAGACGAGCGGAAACGGATAGTTGAACGCAAGGTTGTGCTGAACGCCGCCGGGGATTCTCTGCTTGGCGATATCGATCATTTCCTTTGACTTTGCGCATTTTTTTGCGTAGTATTCGTTCTCATATTTTTTGAGAGCGTCCGGCTTGATGCTGTAGATCGGTTTTTTGATGAGAGCGTCAAGCTCTTTTGTCACCTTATCGGCATCAAGATAATTCTTGATAGCAAAATTGTTACCCATGAATAATCCTCCTTTTGAGTTTGTTTGATATTATTCTAACACATTTGGTTTCATTTTTAAATATGTCATTAAAAATTTTTTGTAAAATTTAATAAAATATTTTAAGTCAATACCGCACAATAGGGGGTGTTCGGTGTTGACTTATACAAATGGAGGCGTGCAAGTGGTTAACACGCAATGTGTGCGTCTCAATTTGTGCTGTATTGCCTTTACTTTTAAGTTGGTTTATGATAGAATAAAGATAGAAAAATTTTTTCGACTGGAGTGTTGAATATGAGTGCTTATGTTATTGCCTATGATGTCGGAACGACGGGACTTAAAACCTGCCTTTTTGAAATTGACAAAAAGATAAAACCGATAGTCAATTCCTACGGCTCATACAACCTGTATATTCTTGAAAACGGAGGAGCCGAGCAGGATGCGGAGGAATGGTGGGACGCAATGTGCGCAACCACAAAAGAGATCTTCACAAAGACGGATATCAAACCGGAGCAGATTTCCGGAATTTCATTCTGCTCCCAGATGCAGGGCATCGTTCTTGTCGATAAAAACGGCGATCCGGTTCGCAGACCTATGAGCTATATGGATCAGCGAGCCAAGGAGGAACTGAAAAAATACATGGCATACGGCTTGCAAATCGCCGGCGCAAATATTGTTCCGCTTCTCAAATCCCTTGCCGTTACCGGAGCGGTGTCGTGCAGCGTTAAAGACCCCGTCTATAAATACAAATGGGTCGAAAATCATGAGCCGGAGAACTACAAAAGAACATATAAATGGCTTGATGTCAAGGACTTTCTTATCAGCCGCTGTACGGGTAAATTCACAATGACAAAGGATTCGGCGTTCGCTACCCTTCTTTATGACACGAGAAAGGGCAAGGAGGGCTGGAGCAAGACCGTTGCCGATATTTTCAAGGTAAACATGAATCATTTGCCCGATATAATCGAGGCGACGGACATGGTCGGCGGAGTTACGGAGAAGGCGGCGGAAAAGCTCGGACTTTTGCCGGGAACGCCTGTTTTCGGCGGCGGCGGAGACGCTTCGCTCATCGGCGTGGGCGCAGGCAGCTGTGCGGTCGGCGATACGCATATTTATTCCGGCACATCGGGCTGGGTCGGCACGGTCGTCGGAAAGCAGCTTGTCGATACCTCGGCGATGATCGCCGCAATAGTGGGCGCAGATCCGAACAGCTTTAACTATTTTGCCGAGATGGAGACTGCGGGCAAGTGCCTTGAGTGGGTCAAGGATCACCTTTGCCTTGATGAAATCGGAATTTTCATCGAGAAAAAGAAAATTACGGATCATACCGAAAAGGCGTATACCAGCCTTTATGACTACATGACGGAGGTCGTCGATACTGTTCCGGCAGGTGCAAACGGAGTTATTTTCACCCCGTGGCTTCATGGCAACCGCTGCCCGTTTGAAGACCCGAACGCTGCGGGAATTTTCTTCAATATCAATATAAACACGGGCAAATCCGATATGCTCAGAGCCGTCATTGAGGGCGTTTGCTATCATCTTCGTTGGCTGCTTGAGGCTGAGGACAGAAAGATAAAGACCTCACAGACGATTCGTTTCGTCGGCGGCGGTGCGCTTTCCGATGTTACGGCGCAGATCCTTGCCGATATAACGGGCAGAACCATCGAGGTCGTTGAAAAGCCGCAGGATGTCGGCGCAGTCGGTGCGGCGGCTATTATAGGAATCGGACTCGGCATTATAAAGGATCTCGGCAGCGTTAAGGACTATATCCTTGTCAAGAAATCATTCAAGCCGAGAACTGCGGATAAAAAGGTTTATGACAAAAACTTTGAAGTCTTTAAGAAGCTTTATGCTTCAAACAAAAAGAATTTTCAGATGCTTAATGAGCGATAATAAACCCGAGGAGGTTTGATTATGAACGGATACAAGAATATAGGCAAGGCAGAGATCCTCAAGCTTGAGCAGCAGGTTGAATATCAGCCGGGTCAGGTGGTCAGCAAAACTCTTGCGCAGAATTCCGCATTGAGCGTAACGCTTTTTGCCTTTGACAAGGGCGAGGAGATCAGCACCCATGAATCGGGCGGCGACGCAATGGTCACCTGCCTTGACGGAACCGGAAAAATCACGATTGACGGAACGGAATATATCCTGCACAGGGGCGATACTATCGTAATGCCTGCCAAGCACCCTCATGCCGTGTTCGGCGAGGAAAAATTCAAAATGCTTCTGACGGTTGTATTTTAAGGCAACACCGCACAGTTTAGCAATAAATGCACAATGCCTCCCTTTGGCTGGACTCATGGGGAGGCATTTGTTTTATTTTTTCAGAAATTCTTCAACCTCGCTCAGCTTCGGGATAGAGGAGGACGCACCGTTTTGCGAAACGGCAACCGCCGAGGCGGCTGAGGCATATTTCAGTGCGTCGGCAATACCGAGCGTATCTATAAGCGCAAAGAAAAATCCGAGGAATGTATCTCCGGCGGCGGTTGTGTCAACAACAGGAACATTGAATATTTTCTGATGATAAACTTTACCGTTTGCTTTACAAACAGAGCCGTCGGAACCGAGCGTAAGCAGGATTTTTGCCGACGGATATTTTTCTGAAAAAACGGAGAGAATTTTATCGGGACTACATTCGCCCGTAAGTTCTTCCGCCTCTGTTTCGTTAACAACAAACCATGTGATTTTATCAAGAGGGTAGGAGAGTATTTCCTTGCCGAACGGACTGGGATTGAACACAATTTCCATACCCTTTTCGCTTGCGTCGGATATAATTTTATCAACGCTGTTGATTTCGTTCTGCAAGAACAGACGGTCGCCCGCTTTGAAATCGGACAGCACCTTTTCAATATGCTCGCCGTCGATTTGCATATTTGCGCCGCCGAAAAGAAGTATACTGTTTTGACCGTCCTTGTCAACCTGAATAATGGCATGACCGCTCGGCAGATCGCATTTTTTTATAAGACCTGTGTCAATATTATTTTCTTTGAGCTTTTCGAGCAGCCGGTCGCCGTCGCTGCCGACGCAGCCGGCGTGAAATACCTTTGCGCCTGCTCTCGCAAGAGCGATGGACTGATTCAGACCCTTGCCGCCGCAGAAGAATTCAAGCTTCGACGATGCGATCGTTTCTCCGGGACGAACCGTGTGCTCCACCGAATAGACCATATCCTGATTCAGCGAACCGAAATTAAGGAAAATTATGTTGTTTTCAATCATTTTCAATCAGCTCCGATTTATTTGTCACGATAATTATAACATAATAATTCAGAATTAAAAAGGTGAAAAAAACGAATTGTAAATTAAAATTGTTAATAAAATGTCAATTTAACTAATATTTGCAAGAAACGGGACAGAATTATTCATATACTTTTTTCATTGACTTATTGACCGAAATATCATATAATTTCATAGGATTTTAAAATGAGGGAGAATTGGTTTTATGTTATCTAATACAGAAAAGACTATGGACAAGATCGTTGCCCTTTGCAAAAACAGAGGATTTATTTTTGCCGGCAGCGATATTTACGGCGGTCTTGCCAACACATGGGACTACGGTCCGCTCGGCGCAAGACTCAAAAACAATGTCAAAGATACTTGGAGAAAGCGTTTTATTCAGGAGAGAAAGAACAGCTACGAGGTTGACGCCGATATTCTTATGCACCCGAAGGTTTGGGAGGCGAGCGGCCATGTTGCCAGCTTCTCCGATCCTCTCCTTGACTGCAAGGAATGTAAAATGCGCCACAGAGCCGATAACCTCATTGATGATTTTGACCCCAACGCTCACGCCGACGGTATGACGAAGGAGGAGATGTTTGAGTATATCAAGGCTCATTCGATTCCCTGCCCGAACTGCGGCAAGCATAATTTTACCGACATCAGAGAATTCAATCTCATGTTCCAAACATACAGGGGAGTTACAAACGATGCAAAGAGCGTTATTTATCTCCGCCCCGAAAATGCGCAGGGCGAGTATGTCAACTACCTCAATGTTCAGCGCAGCATGAGAGCCAAGCTTCCGTTCAGCATCGGTCAGATCGGCAAGGCTTTCAGAAACGAGATCACTCCGGGTAACTTCACCTTCAGAACGATCGAGTTTGAGCAGATGGAGTTCCAAACATTCTGCAAAGAGGGTACGGATACGGATCTTTACGAGTATTTCAAGAATTACGGTCATAAGTATTATACCGATCTCGGTATTGCCGAAGAGCATCTTCGCTTCCATGACCATGAGAAACTTGCCCATTATGCAAAGGCTGCCTGCGATATCGAATTCCTTTTCCCGTTCGGCTGGGGCGAGATAAACGGTACTCATAACAGAACGAATTTCGACCTCACAAGACATCAGGAATACAGCGGTCAGAAGCTTGAATATCTCGACCCCGAAACTAACGAAAGATATATACCTTTTATAATAGAGTCAACATACGGACTTGACAGAACGGTTCTTGCGCTTCTCTGCGAGGCATATGACGAGGAGGTTATCGACGCTGAAAAGAACGATACAAGAGTTGTTCTTCATCTCAGCCCCGCAATCGCTCCGTACAAGGCGGCGGTTCTTCCGCTTTCAAAGAAGCTCTCCGCCGACGCTCTCAAGGTTTATGAAAAGCTTCAAAAGAGCTTCATGGTCGATTTTGACGAGACAGGCTCGATCGGCAAGAGGTATCGCCGTGAGGATGAGATCGGAACTCCGTTCTGCATCACATTTGATTTCGATTCTCTCAATGACAACTGCGTAACCGTTCGTGACAGAGACTCGATGGAGCAGGTTCGTATGCCGATTGATGAAGTCGATGAATATATTCTGTCAAAGATTACATTCTAATTATTGACGAATAATAAAGGTAACACCGCACAATCGAGGCGCACGCCTTGCTTGAATATGTTTCCGTCATGCCGCATAAAAATTCCTTGACTTGCGACAGCAAGCCCGCAAAATTTTTTCTACAACCTGACGAAAAACCTTACTGCGAAATCCGCACACCCCGATTGTTCGGCGTTTCCTAAACATAAATTAAATTGGAAGGCAAAGCTTATGAAAAAAATCAATTTTACAGAAACAGTTCTCCGTGACGCTCAGCAGTCGCTGATTGCAACGAGAATGCCTTTTGAAACCTTTGAGCCTATTCTTTCAACAATGGATAAGGCGGGCTACTACTCGCTCGAATGTTGGGGCGGCGCAACCTTTGATTCATGTTTGCGTTACCTCAATGAAGATCCGTGGGAGAGACTCAGAAAGATTCGCAAGGCGTGTCCGAACACGAAGCTCCAGATGCTTCTCAGAGGTCAGAATCTTCTCGGATACAAGCATTATCCGAACGATGTTGTCAGAAAATTCGTTGCCAAGAGCGTTGAAAACGGAATCGACATTATCAGAATTTTCGATGCGCTCAACGATGTGAGAAATCTTGAGGTGGCGGTCGATCAGACGATCAAGTCGGGCGCACACGCATCGGGTACTATCTGCTACACGCTCAGCCCCGTGCACAACACAAAGGCTTATATCAAGCTGGCGAAGGATATGGAAAACATGGGCGTTCAGTCCATCTGCATCAAGGACATGGCAGGTATCATCAGCCCGAAGGAGGCCTATGAGCTCGTCAGCGCACTCAAGCAGAATGTTAAGCTCCCGATAATCCTTCATACACACTGCACAACGGGTCTTGGTCCCATGACGCTGCTCAAGGCTGCGGAAGCCGGCGTTGATGTTATCGACACGGCGATTTCGAGCTTCTCCGGCGGTACAAGCCAGCCGGCAACCGAAACGCTCAACTATATTCTCACTCAGGACGGCTACAAGACGGGTCTGGACACCGATGTCCTCAAAAAGATCAACGACTTCTTCAAGCCCGTTAAGGCGGACGCACTCAAGAGCGGACTTCTCAATCCCGTTGTTCTTTCGACCGATACGGACGCTCTGATATATCAGGTTCCGGGCGGAATGCTTTCCAACCTTGTTGCTCAGCTTACGGCTCAGAAGAAGATGGATAAATTTGACGAGGTTCTTGCGGAAACTCCGAGAGTAAGAAAAGACCTCGGTTATCCGCCGCTTGTTACCCCGATGAGCCAGATGGTCGGCGTTCAAGCAACATCGAATGTTCTCGCCGGCGAGAGATACAAAAATGTTTCCAAGGAAATCCGTGCTTATTTAAAGGGTGAGTACGGCAAAGCTCCCGGAAAGATAAATCCCGAGCTTACAAAGAAGGTTCTCGGCGATGAAAAGCCGATCAAGGGCAGATATGCCGATACCCTCGGCGACGGTTATGAGACTGCAAAGGCCGAGATCGGCGCAAAGGCACACAGCGAAGAGGATGTTCTTTCATACATCGCATTCCCCACTCAGGCCGAAGCGTTCTTCGACAAGCGTGACGAAAAAGCGAAGAACACCTTTAAATATACCATTGAAAAAATTGATTGAGGAGGAAAACGAATATGAATATGACTCCTAAGCTTCTCGGCGTTTTTGCTGATTTATACGGCTCGAACGACGCTATGGATTTCGGCAAGGCTGCGTTGGTTGCCGTTGTCGGCTTCATTGTTGTCATGGTCGTTCTTGCGGTTATTGCATTGTTCATCAAGGGCATTGCCGCGATCTTTGACAAAACGAGCAAGAATACCGCACCGGTTGCCGCTCCGACACAGACCGTCGCTCCTGCACCGGCTGCTGCCGCTCCGAGTGTTCAGCCTGCTCCGACCGGAGTTGAGCTTGTAGGCGTTGACGAGCCTACGGCGGCGGTTATCATGGCAATAGTAAGTCACCAAAGCGGAATAAGTCTTGACAGGCTTGCGTTCAAATCCATTAAATTATCGGAGGATAAGTAAATGAAATATGTTGTTACATTAAACGGAAAAAAATACGATGTTGAGGTTAACGAAAGCGAAGCTGTTATAACCTCCGTAAGCAATGCTGCTCCGTCAGCCCCCGTTGTCCCGGTTGCAGCTCCGGCTTCGGCGGCAAGCACTGCACCCGGCGCACCCGCTGCGGTTGTAGGTACGGCGGTCAGCGGAACTCAGATCACTTCTCCGATGCCCGGCACAATCCTTAAACTGAATGTTGCCGTAGGTCAGTCGGTTAAAGCCGGCGATGTTGTTCTCATTCTTGAGGCAATGAAAATGGAAAACGAGATCGTTGCCCCCTGTGACGGTACGGTTATGCAGATCCTTGTTTCCAAAGGCTCGACCGTTGACACCGACCAGATCCTTGCGGTTGTCAGCAATTCTGGTTCGGCAGTTCCCGTTGCTCCCGTTGCAGCTCCTGCTCCGGCGGCAAGCGCCGCACCTGCTGCACCGACGGTTGTAGGTACGGCAGTCAGCGGAACTCAGATCACCTCTCCGATGCCCGGCACGATTCTCAAGCTGAATGTTACCGAGGGTCAGGCGGTTAAGGCAGGCGATGTTGTGCTCGTTCTTGAGGCAATGAAAATGGAAAACGAGATCGTCGCTCCCTGTGACGGTACGATAAAGCAGATCCTTGTTACCAAAGGCTCGACCGTTGACACGGATCAAATTCTTGCAGTTTTATAATAAAGGACGGTATTCGGAATGGACTTAGTTTTAAATGTTTTGAAAGGATTGTGGGAATCGTCCGGATTTGCAATTCTTGAATGGCAGAATATCGTAATGATTCTTGTTTCGTTTGCATTTCTTTTTCTTGCCATTCACCCAAAATTCAGATTTGAACCGTTGCTTTTGGTTCCAATCGCATTCGGTATTCTTCTTGCCAATCTTCCCGGCGCAGGCATTATGGATGACCTTACGGCAGGTCAGATCTTCGGCGGTGACGGCTCACTTGCCGGACAGGGTGAGCACTGGTATGATTCCGGCGTTTTGCGAATAATCTATGCCGGTGTTAAATCAAACATCTTCCCGTGTCTCATTTTCATGGGCGTCGGCGCAATGACCGATTTCGGTCCGCTTCTTTCCAACCCTGTCAGCCTGCTTCTCGGCGCTGCGGCACAGCTCGGTATCTATGTTGCTTTCCTTATCGCAGTTGCGCTCGGCTTCAATCCGCAGGAGGCTGCTTCTATCGCCATCATCGGTGGTGCGGACGGTCCGACGGCTATTTATCTTACATCCAAGCTGGCGTCGCATCTTCTTGCTCCCATTGCGCTTGCGGCGTATTCCTATATGGCTCTTATTCCGCTCATTCAGCCTCCTATCATGAAGGCTCTCACAACGAAGAAAGAGCGTGAGGTCAAGATGACTCAGCTCAGAAAGGTCACAAAGACCGAGAAAATCATCTTCCCGGTAATCGTTCTTGTTCTGGTTGCGCTTCTTCTTCCGTCGGTTGCTCCGCTTCTCGGTATGTTCATGCTCGGCAACCTTTTCCGTGAGTGCGGCGTTGTTGAAAGACTTTCCGATGTTGCGCAGAATGCGCTTAACAATATCATTGTTATTCTTCTCGGAATTACCGTCGGTGCAACAGCAAACGGTCAGACTTTCCTTCAGGTTCAGACTCTTAAAATCGTTGCGCTCGGACTTATCGCTTTTGCGTTCTCGACCGTCGGCGGCGTTCTCCTCGGCAAGCTTCTCTATCTCGTTACGGGCGGCAAGATAAATCCGCTCATCGGTGCGGCAGGTGTTTCCGCTGTTCCCATGGCGGCTCGTGTTGCTCAGAACGAGGGCAGAAAGTATAATCCGACCAACTTCCTTCTCATGCACGCCATGGGTCCGAATGTTGCCGGCGTTATCGGCTCTGCCGTTGCGGCAGGTTTCCTGCTTATCATGTTCCAGTAATTCATCAAAGACAGACTCGTTCATAAGCGGGTCTGTTTTTTTGCGGTTGAATGATTAAAGAAAATTAAAAAAATACTTGATTTTTCCGGGCATTTGCTATACAATAAGATAATTTATATTTAATTGAGCGGAGGTTGTAAAATGACTTTTGATGAAAAATTCGGAAAGGAAGGCTTGACCTTTGACGATGTGCTGCTTATTCCTGCGGAATCGGACATTCTTCCCAAGGATATCGACATAACGACGAAGCTTTCCGAGAATATCATTCTTAACACACCCATTATGACTGCGGCTATGGATACTGTAACGGAAGCACCCATGGCTATTGCTATTGCCCGTGAGGGTGGCATCGGTGTTATACATAAGAATATGCCGATGGAGATTCAGGCTCAGGAGGTTGACAAAGTAAAGCGTTCGGAGAATGGCGTCATCGCTCAACCCTTCAGTCTTACACCGGATCACTATGCATATGATGCGGAAAACCTCTGCAAAAAGTATAAGATCTCCGGCGTTCCGATTTGCGATAATGACGGAAAGCTTGTCGGTATTCTTACAAACCGTGATATGCGCTTTATGACTGATTTCAATATCAAAATCAGCGAGGTTATGACAAAGGATCATCTTGTTACCGCTCCCGTCGGCACAACGCTCGAGCAGGCGAAGCAGATCCTTATGAAGCACAGAATTGAAAAGCTTCCGCTTGTTGACGATAACGGCTATCTCAAGGGACTTATCACTATAAAGGATATCGAAAAGAGCGTTCAGTACCCGAACTCAGCCCGTGACAAGGGCGGCAGACTCCTTTGCGGCGCAGCTATCGGCGCAACGGCAGATGTGCTTGAAAGAGCGTCAATGCTCGCAAAGGCAGGCGCAGATATGTTTGTTCTTGATTCCGCTCACGGCCACAGCAAAAATATTCTCAAGTCGGTCGAAAAGGTCAAGACCGCATTCCCGAACATCACCCTTTGCGCAGGCAATGTTGCAACGGCTGAGGCTACCGAGGCTCTTATTGCCGCCGGTGCGGATATTGTTAAGGTCGGTATCGGCCCCGGCTCGATCTGTACGACACGAGTTGTCGCAGGTATCGGTGTTCCGCAGATCACGGCGATTTTTGACTCCGCAAATGCCGCCGCTAAGCACGGTATCCCCGTAATCGCAGACGGCGGTATCAAGTATTCCGGCGAAATTGTAAAGGCGATCGCAGCCGGTGCAAGTGCAATCATGGTCGGTTCGCTCGTTGCAGGCTGTAAGGAAAGCCCGGGCGAGACTGAGATTTTCCAGGGCAGAAGCTTCAAGGTTTACCGAGGAATGGGCAGCCTTGCGGCAATGGCAAACGGCAGCAAGGACAGATACTTCCAGGAGGACAACAAGAAGCTTGTTCCGGAGGGAGTCGAGGGTCGTGTTCCTTACAAGGGACCCCTCGGAGACACGATTTTCCAAATGCTCGGCGGTTTGCGTTCCGGTATGGGCTATTGCGGCTGTCATAACATTGAGGAGCTAAAGACCAAGACGAGATTCGTCAGAATAACGAATGCCGGTCTTGTCGAAAGCCATCCGCATGATGTATTCATAACGAAGGAAGCACCGAACTATTCGGGCAAATAATCAAATAATAAAATAAATGGCAGGGTATACGCCGCATTATGCGTTTTATACCCTGCTTTTATTATTCCGAGGTGAAAGAAAGCGACATAAGCATAATTCATAAAGGGAATGATACAAAAATCTGCCGACAGTTATGTGTAAAATGTACAAAATCAATAATACGACTAAAAAAATATTGACTTTTGCAGATTTATGCGTTATAGTTAAAATAACCATAAGAGTGGTGTCATTGGGCTGTTTGCCGTTTTGCACACGGGAAGCCTCGTTACGACCCTCTTGGGTTTACCAAATGCGTCGTAATGACGCTCAGCTCATTCGGGCTGCCGGCCGAGCTGTCGATGCGGGAAGGCTTTGACGACGAACGGTTGGCTTTTTACGGTTGGGTGAGGCGTAATGATGTCGCGCCAGCTGCACGGGCTGGATAAAAAACAGTGCAATATGCATGCTCAGTGCATATAAACTTTATGGAGGTGCAATCCAAAAAATGAGTAATGCAAAAAGATTCATGAGCGTCATTCTTGCAATGATCATGGTTCTTTCGACGCTCGTTGTCGGTGCAAGCGCTTACTCGGCCTATAAGGGCGATGCTATCAAGTCGCAGTATAACAAGCTTGATAAGCCCGTTCTTACCACAGACCAGTATGCGTCCGCAGCTGTCGATGAGCTTGACCGTATGCTCGGCAAGGAGCAGATCAAACTTGAAAAGTCTGATCTTTACGGTATCGGCGAACTTGATCTTACATCTGTTGACGCTACAATGCAGTCGGTTTACAATTTTGTAACCGGCAGAACCTTTGAAACATTCAAAGGAATGCTTGGCGATCTCGCCAACCTTAACGCAAATGCTTTTGCAACGGTCAGAAGATCGAGCGGAGATATCAAAGTGCTTTACGCTGTTCTCCAGTTCCTCTATGACAACAAGGGCATTTTCGTAAGCTATGTCAATCAGACGATTGATCTCGGCTCAATTCTTCCCTCCGTTGTTGACCTCAGTGATTACACTGATGTTAACCAGCTTCTCAAGAAGATGCTGTACGAGGTAGTTTATACTACCAAGGATGCAACAACGGGCGAATCTGTTAAACCGAATGTTCCGGATACCGTTACGGAGACATTTGACTCCATGGCTCAGAAGCTTATCGACGCTAAGGTCATTGAGTTCGTTCCCGAGCTTAAAGGTTATACGGACATCAGCAGCGGAACAATGTATTCGTTCATCGACACAGCTCTCAAGAAGTTGTTCAATTCTTCGCTTGTTCTTGATGCGCTCAACGGCAGCGTGAAGGATGAACTCAAGAAGGCTTGCGGAGTTGAGTTCAAGAAGAACGCAGACGGTTCCTATGTTAAGGATGACAAGGGCAATAAGGTTGAAGATAACAGAGATAACCTTAACGGCTATGCCAACTATATCAATATCGACTATACATATAGCGGATTCACATTTGGCAGCGGCTCGTTTGTTTCTCAGCTCAACAATATCCTTGGTTCATTCGTTAACCTTCTCCTCAAGTCGGGCGTTTACACCTGGCAGACAGGCGACAACTCGGTTCTTATGGATAACCTTGTAGGTCTTGCAAAGGCCGTTCTCGTTAACACGGGCGACGATTTCTTCGCTTCCTATATCAAGGTTGCTTCAGCCGATGAGGTTAACAAGATGACCAATGAAGAGCTTATTGTTTATGCCCTTCGTGCAATCATCAACGGTTCCGTTACCGGTATGTACATTCCCGACAGCGTAACAACTATCGTTGACTTCGGTTACTATGCATTGTCACAGCTCCTTGCAACATCAGCTCCCGAGCTTGATTTCTCGAGCTATGATCATACGGTTGATACCCTCATCGTTATGGGCGTTGACTACGCTATTTACAGCGTAAACTCCGCTATTGACATGGGTCTTTCATATGTATCCGATATGAACGGTGTTGATGCTCAGCTCAAGGTTGCTGCTGAGTACGGAATCAACAACTACGGCGGATTGCTCAACGGTCTTTCGCTCAGCACGAGCGACAGCGGTTGGACAACTCTCAACAAGATTGTAGACGGTCTTCTCGGTCTTAATTGGCTTCCGACCTGTGCAAACAAGGATGTCAAGACTTTTGTGATCGACGACCTTCTCAAGAAGATTGCTACTCTTGATTTCGAGAGCATTCTTGATATGTTTGAGAATTCCGCTTTCCCGTCAGCTTCCGATCTTAATAAGACTCCGAAGGCTGCGGTTCTCGATGTAGTAACAAGAATTGTGAACATCATCTTCCCGGGTGCTCTCAATACTTCCGCTACAACGATTGAGGCTCTCGCAACAAACGCTGCCCTTGCCGGCACAGTTGATGCGATCTTCTCAGACCTTTACAATTACAGAGAAAACCTCGTTGCAGGTGCTCTCCCGATCGTTTGCTCGGTACTCTCGCTTACAACGCCTCAGGAATTCAAGTTCCCGACCGTTACATGCGACAGCTTTATCTATGATAAGTCAGGTTCTCCGAGCTTCACAATTAAGCTTCGTAACAGCTCGTCAGGTATCAACACCGGCTACACAACAGCTTCCGGCACATTTGTACAGGATTCTCTTTATACATATGATATAAAGAGCATCACTTCAAACAGCAACATTATCACGCTTACACCGGATAAGACTAAGGTTGCCGGCGGTGAGGAAGTAAACATCAGCGTTGTCGCAACAAGCACATATTCGGGTGCTGCTCCGTTCATCGTTGCAATCACCTATGATGTTTTGACCGAGGACGGCTCAAGCCTTACCGATACGCCGATCACCGAGTATGTTTATAGCTACATCTCGGCTTCGGGTGATAATGACAACGAGAAGCAGATCAGTTACACAAGCGGTAACTATTCTATCACCGGCGGTCCGTCTTACCTCTATGCAAGCAGCATGAGCGACCTTTACAAGACTCAGTACACATTTGAGAATGCAAGCGACAGCAAGATTACGGGCGCAACTGTTATCGGAACATCAACCGCTCCGATCAACGCTAATTATCTTACCGTTAAGAGCGACTCATTTGATATTCTTGCAAAGACAGGCGACCAGAACGGTATCGCAAAGTCATACATCTTTGAAACGACAGAAGCTTACGATGCCCTTACTCAGGAAGAGAAGGACGCTGCTTGGACTGCAATCTGCAAGACTGGCACAATGACTTCTAAGCTGTATACTTACAGCATCGGCGCTAACTTCGGTTCAACGGCTGTTAAGACAACTGTCAAAGTATTCTGCTATGAGGAGTATGGCCTCGGCTCACTCCTTGAATCCGAAATCGGCAAGCATCGTCAGGCTTCCAACTACAGCACAGGCTGGACAGAGTGGGAGACTGCAATGAAGAATGCGGTTGACGCAGTTTACTCGCCGTTTATTCAGGGTTCATTCAGAAACTTGAAGGCTAAGAAGTACCAGTCGGCTTATACAGCTCTTAAGGCAGCTGTCGAGACTCTCGACGCTAACGAGGTTGCCGGCGGACTTGATTCCACAAAGGCAATCATGAATTCTTACGCTCCGTCAAACGAGGGTAAGGTTTATACGGACGCTGATTACAGCTTCTTCGGAGTTTCCGATTATGAGCCGTATACCTATTATAACTATCGCACAGAGGTTAAGGAAGCTAACAGCATGATCGACAGAGCGGAAGTTCCCGATTCAGAGGGTAAGACCTATCCCGCCGATTCACTTACTGTTGCTTACAGAAACCATCGTCTCAGCCTCTATGGCAGCCGACTTCTCAAGAAGGACGCTATCAAGACTCATCTTGCTAATGAAATTGCAAATGCAGAGGCTAAGGGCTATGTTTCCTCGAAGTACACTTCGGAATCATGGACAGCTTATGAGACAGCTCTCAACTTTGCAACATCTGTAAATAACGATGCTTCATCAGATCTCAGACAGACCAAGGTTGACACAGCTTATGAGATGCTCCTCGAGTATCAGAAGAGACTCATCGAGGCAGGCGGAGATACTCCTTCGGAGGATCCGGTTTATGAGCTTATCAGCGATGTTCAGGTTGAAGAAACCGCAGACGGTAATGTTCTTGTAGGCGTTTCCGGCTATGGTGAAAACGATGTAACATATTACTTTGCAAACCTTGAGAATTGCACAGTTGAGCTTGAAGAAAACGACCAAGGTCAGTTCTCAACAGGAGCAAAGATCTATGTTAAGGACAATAGCGGTTCTGTTGTCGAGACATATATCGTTTCAGTTACAGGTGATGTTAACTGCGACGGTTCTTGTGCCGATACAAACGATGCCGGCGTTGTTCTCTCGGTAAGTAGTGGTCTTGCCGACTTTGAATCATCATGTATTGAACTTGCAGCCGATATGAACAATGACGGCGGCGTTGATACAAGTGATGTTTCCAACCTTTGTACAGTTGCAGCAGGTCTTGCTGATGTTGATTTCGTAAACCGTACAATTTCGTTCTAAGTTTAAATTATTGCGTTATGTACCGTTTTCCCTCGTCTGACGGGGGAAAACGGACACAACCGATTTTATAACTTGTTAATTGCAGCGTTAGCTGTGATTATAAATTATTCGACCCGTGGCACAAAATGGGTTGAATAAGGAATACGGGAGAGGTCAGCTCTTTATCCCGAAAAAAATGAAGGAGGAATTTCCAAGTGAAAATAACGAAGAAAATTCTTTCCGTCATATTGTCTGTTATTCTTGCAGTGGCTGTTTTTGGCATTTGTGCCTCGGCTGAAGGCACGACGACAGAAAGCGAAAGCATGACTGTAACCGTTTCGACCGATAAGGACGAGTACGCTCCCGGTGATGAAATCACAGTTACCGTTTCGCTCAAGACTAATTACAATATGACAGCCTTCCGTTTCCCGATAATGTTCAATTCCGATGTTTTCGAGATTCCGAACCTTATCGGCCTTACGGCTCTCAATACCGCTAAGGAAAAGGGAACGATTTTGGCAAACTCACTCAACGACGGTTCGGTAACCGTTGAGGGCTATGACGCTTCGGAGTTCAGCTGTATCCTTGTCCAGTGGACTGCTGCCGTTGCTGATTCGACCCTCGGCTGTCTGAATCTTCCCGACGGTGAGCAATGTTTCTCATTCAAGATTAAGGCAAAAACATCTGCGGCAGGCAAGAGTGGTACGATTCTTGTCCCCTCGGAGTATACGGGCTTCTATAATCAGGCTATCCGCACTCCGACAGATGCAACCACGATTTACTACATCGACTCAGCAAGCTTTACCAAGGAGTTTGTTTCCAAAACGGTAAGCGTTGTAGGCGAGGAAGTAGATCTCGTACCGAATTCGACCTATGATTCAAATGCTGTTATCAATAAAGAAAAAATGATTGTTTACGGTTTTGAAGTTGGAATGACAACAACTGCCGAGTTAAAGCAAAAGGTTAGCGCATCCGGTTCCGGCTCATTAAAGGTTGTTTATACCGATTATGGTATCGGAACAGGAACGAAAATAAATGTTGTTTTAGATGATACTGTTGTTAAAACATACAGTGTTGTCATATTCGGCGATGTAAACGGTGATGCGGTTATTGACACAAACGACTTCTCCGATGTTCTTTCGGCAGCGAGTGGTCTTAAAGACTATGAAGATGACTGCGTTATTATGGCAGCTGACTTGAATGGTGATGGCGGTGTTGATACGATGGATTCAGGTATTGTATTCTCCGTAGCAAGCGCAATCATGGATTTGGATCAGGTCAATCCCTATTAAACTCTTTTAAAATTTTTTTGGGAGGAATAATTGCATGAAAATTGCGAAAAAGGTACTTAGCGTATTGCTTGCAATCGCTATGGTGCTCGGTTCGTTTGCAGTAGCGGCTTCGGCTAACGGCGATCCCGATACAGCATCGCACCAAGTAAAATTCTGGATTACCCTTTCGCCGATCACATCGGGCGGAACATGGGATTCCACAGGTACAACATATACAGCAGCTGAGTGGACAGATTCTCAGACTTCTGATATTGAAGTTCAGCCAGGTCAGAGATATATGCTTGCTGTCCATGTTACAACAAACTATTATGTTGGTCACTGTAATGCTCTTCTTTTCTATGATTCAAGAATTCTTGATACAGCTGAGATTTATGCAGCTGATGTAGGTAAGAAGGCAACAATTGCTAAGGTTAAGCAGATGGTTCTTTGGAACGAATATGATGCTAAAACAGGTACAGGTAACCCGTTCCTTGAGAATAGTGTTGCAGCTTACCGTGTTCAGACTCCTTCAACATTGTTCACAGATAAGAACTTCCTTATGGCTATGAACAGATGTATGGATGATAACGGTGATGTTTACTTTAGAAAGCTTGTCGGTGAAACAGGCACATACTCCACTGCTGCCGAAGCTAAAGCAGCCGGTTGGGACTTCTTCAAGATGGATGCTTACCCGAACCCGGAAGTTGCTACTACAACAATGCTTGACGGTACAACGGAATACTATGTTGCATTCCCGATTCAGATTCCGACTGACGCACAGGCAGGCGATACTTATAAGTTCGTAATGCCGGAAGAAAACATTAAGCGTAAGGCTAATACATCGGGTGACTGCTTCGTTGGTGAGTGCCCGGATGGCGATGCGAGTGCACAAATTCTTGCTGACCTTTCTAATGCATATTTCAACGAGGATCAGTATTTTGATTTCTCCGGTGTAAACAATGTTACTCTTACAGTTGCAGGCGGTTCTTCAGCCGTTGATTACTCAAAGCTTCAGGCTAAGTATGACGAGGTTAAGGATACAGTAGTTGCTAACTACAACAACACTGATGACTTCGTTGCAGCTCTTGCAGCAGCTAAGACTATCCTTGACGAGCAGACAGCCGATCAGACAGCTGTTGACAAAGCTCTTACAGATCTTGAGTCAGGCTATGCCAAGCTCACAATCAAGGGTGCGGATTATACAAAGCTCACAGCAGCTAAGTCAACCGCAGCTCTTGTAAATGCCGATGATTATGAGCAGGATGCTAACTGGACAGCATTCCAGACAGCTTATGATGCGGCAAAGGCTATTGCCGACGGTCTTGATATCACTCATCAGACAGAGATCGACAATGCAGCATCAGCTCTTACAACCGCTATCGGCAACCTCACTAAGAAGGTTGTTGAGGCAGACGCTGATTACACAACTCTTAATGCCGAGATCGCAGCTTCTCAGAAGATCGTTGATGAGCAGCAGGCTTCTTGGTACACAACAGATTCCTGGACGGCATTCACAACGGCTCTTGCTTCGGCTAAGGCTGTTCCGACCGGACTCAAGGAATCTCAGCAGTCTCAGATCGACAATGCAGCATCAGCTCTTTCGACCGCAAGAAAGGGTCTCAAGGACGCCGCTGCAGATTACACAAATCTCAATGCTCTCATCGCTGAGTGCAGTGCTCTCGTTTCTTCCGATTACACTGCAGCTTCTTGGTCGGCTCTTTCAATAGCTCTTACAGCAGCTAACTCGGTTGCTAAGGATCTTCCGGCTAAGCAGCAGAGCACAATCGACACCGCTTATAATAACCTCAAGACAGCTAAGGATAACCTTGTTCCTCTCGGAGCAGCTAACTATCAGCCGCTTATCGACGAGATAGCTAAGGGCACAGAGCATACTGAGGATTATTACACAGCTGCGTCATGGTCAGCTTATCAGACAGTTCTTACTTCCGCTCAGGCAATGGTAGACGCCGGCAACCTCAAGGAAGATGAGCAGGCTCAGATCACTAAGAAGGTTGAGGATCTTATCGCAGCTAAGGCAGCTCTTGTATATGTAGACGCTGACTACACAGCTGTTGACGCAGCTCTCGCTACGATCCCGTCGGATTCCGACCTTTCCGCATACTACACAAATGATTCGGCAACAGCCGTTATCGCTGCAAGAAATGCAGTTGTTCGCGGATATAACAAGTCAATGCAGACTGATGTTGATAAGATGGCAGCCGACATCGAAACAGCAGTTAAGAATCTTGTTCTTGTTGCAGCCGACACAGCAGCTCTTAAAACAGCTATTGATAAGGCAAACGCTGTAGATTCTACACGCTACACTGCAGATTCCTACAACGCAATGAAGACTGAGCTTGATAAAGCTACAGCTCTTTATAACACAGCTAACCTCACCAAGAAGGATAATCAGGCAGCAGTTGACGCACAGACAGAAGCTCTTACAAAGGCTTACAATGCTCTTGTTCCTGCCGGCGCAGATTATTCAAAGGTTAAGGCAGCTATGGATAGCTTTGAAGCTCTTACCGAGTCTGACTGGACAACAGCTACATGGGCAGTTGCAAAGACTAAGTATGATGCTGCAAAGATCGCTTACAACACAACTTACACAATCGACAAGCAGGATGAGCTTGATGCATATGCAACAGCGCTTAACACCGCTATCGATGCACTTGTTCCGGCTCCGGCTGACTTCACAGCTCTTGATACTCTCATCACTACAATGAACAATTATCTCACAGCATGGGCTAACTACTACACTGAAGAGTACAAGACAGCTGCTAACGATGGCATTGCATCCGCTAAGACTACGGAGTTCCGTGCTCTTACTAAGAAGGATCAGGCTACCGTAGACGCTAAGAAGGCAGAACTTCAGGCTATCTATGATGCTCCGTCCTTCAAGGATTGGGATTACACCACGATCAACGAAGCTAAGGCTGCTTACGATAAGATTGATCGTACTCTTTACACAGACGATTCACTCGCAATTAACGACGCTCTCTTCGCACAGGTAGAAGAAGGCTGGAAGATGGATCCGAGAAAGACCGAGGGATCAACAATGAGCCCCCATGCTTCTCATATGCTTCTCCAGTACAAGATTACTAAGTGGGAGTCCAACCTCGTTCTTAAGCCGGTTGAGGAAAAGGCTGATTACACAGATCTTGACACAGCTATCGCTACGGCTGAGGCTCTCATCGCTAAGGGAACAGACAACTACACAGATGAGTCTGTAACGGCTCTCAAGGATGCTCTTGCAGCAGGTAAGGCTCTTTCAAGAGATCTCGTTGCTTCCGAGCAGGCAACCGTTGACGCAGCTGAAAAGGCTATCAACGACGCTATGCCGCTCACAGAGAAGGACGCTGTTTACACAGCACTCGATGAAGTTATCGCTTTCGCAAAGACAAAGAAGGCTGATGATTACACAGAGGAATCCTACAAGGCAATGACAGAAAAGCTTGCAGCAGCTGAGGCTGTTGACCGTAACCTCAAAATCTCCGACCAGCAGACCGTCAATGATGCAGCCAATGCACTTGGCGCAGCTATTGAGGCTCTTGTTCTCAAGCCGGTAGAGGTTAACGGTGCTATCCAGTCTGTTGATTGGGTTCCGTCACTGTATGCTCGCAATACCTACACGGTAAAGGTTAACCATGTTAACGGCACATATCCGTGCAAGATTCAGTTCATCGATGTTGATGGCAACACAAGAACCATCACAAGACGCAGCGCTAATGCTACAGTTACAACTTATGATGCAAACGGTAATGTTTGCCATGAGCTCAGCCGTGACGCAGCATACGATGTATGGGCTATCGATGTTAAACTTGCAGTCGGCACAGAGGTTAAGGCTATTGCTAAGTATGACTTCGCTTGGGAGAGCACCGATGTTGCTTACAAGTTCGTTGTTACTCTTCTTGAGCCGATCGTTGATACAACAGTTTACAGCATCACTCCCGACGCTACATCCGGTAAGACCGGTCGTGTAGGTGTTACAATTGTAACAGGTGAGGATGTTCAGGGCGTTCGTACCGTAATGGCAACAGGTGCTACCCTCACTCAGAAGGCATTCACCGTTGTAGATGGCAAGAATGTTTATGAAGCTCAGGCAAGCTGCTACGCCAAGGGCGAAAATGTTATCAAGGTTCAGGTTAAGTATAACAACACATGGCATGACGCCGGTTCGTTTACATACACAGCCTCATAATAAGCTGAACACCGAATATTCAGTGTAAAGCGTCAAAGAGGGTGCAGGGCAACCTGCACCCTTGTTTTATGCCTTTTTTCTGTATTGCACAAAAGAAATTGTTTGTTTTTTAACAAAGTCTTTTTGCAACTTTTGTAAAAACCAACAAAAAAAGTAAGAAATATTCATTATAATGTGCGTTTTGTATGTTGAAAATTGCACCTAAACAGGATATAATATAAGCGTAAAAAATTGATTTTTACGAAAGGAATGAATTTCAATGGAATTAACGACTAACAAGTCCGTGCTTGATTGGATCGACGGAAAAGTTGACCTTGTTAAGCCCGACAAAATCGTATGGATCGACGGCTCAGAGGATCAGCTCGACGCCCTTCGCAAGGAGGCTGTTGAGACAGGTGAAATGATTAAGCTCAATGAAGAAAAGCTTCCCGGCTGCTATCTTCACAGAACGAAGCCGAACGATGTTGCCCGTGTTGAGGACAGAACATTCATCTGCTCCAAGAAGCAGGAGAATGCAGGCCCGACCAACAACTGGTGCGATCCTGACGAGATGTATCAGAGACTTTATGATATAGCAAGAGATTCCTACAAGGGCAGAACGATGTATGTTATCCCGTTCTCAATGGGTCCTGTCGGTTCTCCTCTTGCCAAGATCGGTATTGAGCTTACAGACTCTATCTATGTTGTTCTCAACATGGCCATCATGACCCGTGTCGGCAAGAAGGTTCTTGATGTCCTCGGCGACAGCAATGACTGGGTTCGCGGCTTCCATGCAAAATGTGATGTTGATCCCGAAAAGAGATATATTTGCCAGTTCCCGGAGGATAACGCTATCATCTCCGTAAACTCTGCTTACGGCGGAAATGTTCTTCTCGGCAAGAAGTGCTTCGCTCTCAGAATCGCTTCTTACCAGGGCTGGAAAGAGGGCTGGATGGCTGAGCATATGCTTATCCTCGGTCTTCAGAACCCGAAGGGCGAAGTTAAGTATGTTGCAGCTGCATTTCCGTCAGCCTGTGGCAAAACCAACCTCGCTATGCTCATTCCTCCAAAGTATCTTCAGGAGAAGGGCTACAAGATTTGGACAGTCGGCGACGATATTTCATGGATGAGAATCGGTGCGGACGGCAGACTTTATGCAATCAATCCTGAGAACGGCTTCTTCGGAGTTGCTCCCGGAACAAACGCAAAGTCCAACTTCAACGCTCTTGAATCCACAAAGAAGAATACGATCTTTACAAATGTTTGCCTCAACCTTGATGACAACACCGTTTGGTGGGAGGGTCTTAACAAGGATCTTCCGACGAACGCAATCGACTGGAAGGGCAACAAGTGGGACGCTTCCAAGTTCAATAAGGCAGATAAGAGCACATATGCAGCTCACCCGAACTCAAGATTTACCGCTCCGGCAGTTAACTGCCCGTGCATTTCTCCTGAGTTTGACAAGGGCGAGGGCGTGCCGATCTCAGCTATCATCTTCGGTGGACGCCGTGCAAAGTGCGCTCCGCTGGTTTACCAGTCAAAGAGCTGGGAGAACGGTGTGTTCATCGGTTCGGCAATGGCTTCCGAGACAACTGCCGCCGCAGCAGGCGCAGTAGGCGTTGTTCGTCGTGACCCGATGGCTATGCTTCCGTTCTGCGGATATCACATGGCTGACTATTTCCAGCATTGGCTCGACATGGGCGAGAAGCTTGGCGATAAGGCTCCGAAAATCTTCAATGTTAACTGGTTCCGTACCGATGATGAGGGCAACTTCATTTGGCCGGGATTCGGCGACAATATGCGTGTCCTCAACTGGATCGTTGACCGCTGCGAGGGCAAGGCAGACGCAACCGAGACGGCTATCGGTTATGTTCCGAAGCCGGAGGATATCGACCTCACAGACCTTGACATGGATATTGATACACTCAAGTCGATCCTTGATGTTGATAAGGACACATGGACAAAGGAAGCTGCCGAGATCGAGGAGCACTACAAGAAGTTTGGCGACAAGCTTCCGCAGGAGCTTAGAAATCAGCTTGCAAATCTTAAAACTAACCTTGAGAAATAATCAAATAAAGAATTATGACCGTCACGCAAATGTGGCGGTCTTTTCTTTGGTTACTTTGTGTTATTTTTGTGCAAATTTTGGGTATTGTATTTTCTTTCGGTTTATGGTACAATGATAAAAAATATAATGGAGATTGTGTAAAATGAAAAAGGAAAACTCAAAAATACGCTACATAGCTTTGCTTTGTTCATTTATTATAGTGTTCAGCGTTGCGCTGACGGGCTGCGGTTCTGTGAAAAAAATTACGCAGAAAAAAAGTTCCGCTGGCTCGGACGAGATTCAGATCGGCGAAAACACTGATGTACTTGAAGGTCCTACGCAGATCGTTGTCGGAGATGACGGTCAGTCTTATATTGTCGATAACAGCGGCCATTCGGTTGTATATAATTCCAATCAGTCCGGCAGTTCATACAGCGCAAAAAATGTGACACCGAATACCGGCACGGCAGCAACGACCAACGCAACAAAATCGACAGTCGCAACAACGAAAAAAGTTACAACTACGAAAAGATCCACCACGACCAAGACCGAGTCCACAACGGCAACTCCGAGTGCGGTTTACAATGCGCTTGCCGCTCAGAGGAAGTTCGGGTTCAACAAGCTCTATGACAAGGGTGCTCAGTGGGTCAATTTCTATCTTCAAACCATCAGATGTTATTTCACATATAACGATAAGGACTGGCTCATTGAGCTTTGGAAGGGCGAATATGCCATGGCGACCGTCGGTTGTGAGGTCGGATTTTATAACCGTGACCACAATCAGGCATTGCTTGAAAATCCCGGTCCGGAATGGCTGCATTATTCAAGCGTAGGCGATGAGGACGCAATGCAGGTTTCCATGAAGCTTTGGCAGTATGAAAAGGCGGCGAATTCAACACCTGTTCAGAAGATCAATTATTCAAAGCGTCTTTGCTGGTGGGCGGCGGATTTTGAAACGGGCGTGCTTGAGAATCACCGTGACCAGACAACGCTTATCATGGTTGCGACCATAGACTTTACAACGGATAAAATGATGAACCTTTTCCTTGATCAGCTTGATGAAAAGGGCTTCACGGAAGGAAGCATCAATTCCTATCACAATTACGACAGATATTCCGTCAGCGGAAAGACAGTAACTATCTGCTGGAGAAACTTCAATGAAGACTGATATTAAGCACAAATAAGTTTTTGACGAAATTGTAGGTTTTTTTGCTTTAATTTCCCAAAATCGCTTGACTTTTGTATTAATATGGGTTACAATACCCATGCTAATAAATATTATGAAAGGATGAATTCGTATGAAAAAGTTCTTGGCAGTTCTTATGGTAGCCGCTGTCTGCGCAACCGTAGCATTCTCAGTTCGTGCTGAAAACGACGCTGTTGAAGAAGTTCCCGAGACAACAACCTCCACTATCGAAGGTGCTGTTTCCGCTCTTCAGAATGATGAGAAGGCTGAAGAAATCGCAGGCGAGATCGTTGATGCGATTAAGACAGGCGCTGCAAAAGAAGATGTATCTGACCTTGTTGCAACTCTTGAGAAGTACATCAACAATAAGGGCATCGGTTCTGATGAGCTTCAGGATCCCGGCGCACTTCGTGATGTTGTTGACGCATTCCTTACAGATGCTGGCGTAGATACCGAGGCTCTTAACAACGCTATTGCTAACAGCATGATCGCTAATAAGGCTCTTGAGATTTACTACAAGCCTGAAGACACAACAACGACTACACAGCCGGACGAAGATGAGCCTACGACTGAGTCTGAGCCGGAAGTTCCCGCATGCGGCTTCGTTGGCTGATTTTCTTATTAAATTGCAGTTTAAAGGTGATGGAAGTTCCGTCACCTTTTTGCTTTATTAACTGTTTTTTAACAATTATTTAATTTGCAGGCAGTAATTTTATTGTCTAATATCATTAGGCAATTGTCGTTTGCTCGGTAGTGACGGACAGAGTGGGGCGGGCTATATCCTCCTCGTTTATTTCTCTTTTAAGAGTCGGCATACCGTTGGTGTTCAGCTCATTGTCTATTTTGTTGAGTATCATCGTTTTTCCAAGCGAATAGTCGTTGACCGTAAGCTTAAATTTTTCCGATGTGCCCGGCTCTTTGAAAAATTTTTTGCTTTTTTCGTCAGAAAAGCCGGTAAAAGCTTCCGTTATCGAAATGCACAGAGGCTCAAAATTTTTTTCATTGCCGCTTTTTACGGTTACGGTGCACTGAACGATTTCACCGTCCTCGGCGGCATAAAAGCAAAGCAGAGCACCGCTTTCCGCTTTCTTGTAGACGAATGAATTGTCGCTTTTTGAAACGATGAACATGGAGCTTTTTAACTCGCTGCCGGATATAGAGTTGTATTTTTTCAGCAGCTCATCAATATTCAGCTTTTCTTGACCCACACAGGCGGTCAAAAGGCCTGTTATTAACAAAGAAAATATTATTTTGAGGGCTTTCATTTTGTTCTCCCGAAAAATATTGATATTATATAGATATAAAGTTAAGGGGTGCGTTTATGCAGCAGAAAAAGAAAAAAAATAAAAAGGTCATAATTCTCTGCTCAATTTTGGCGGTGGCTGTTCTCTCCGTTGCGGCTTATATGATTTTTAAGCCCGAGGAGAAACTTGAGGTCAGCACCGTTGAGGTCACAAAGCAGACGATCAATGAAACACTCGACACAACCGGAACGGTTTCAACCGCATCGGAGAAGTCATATGCTTTGATCGACAAGGTGAAAGTCAAGACGGTCAATGTTAAGGTCGGCGATACGGTCAAGGCGGGCGATACGCTTGCGACCTTTGATGTTTCGTCGCTCGAAACTGCGCTTAACGAAAAGGAAAACAACTATCAGAAGGCTCTTGCCGCTTATAATAAGGCGAAGAATGCTTCATCCTCGGCAAGCCAGAAAATAACCTCAACGAAGAAGCAGATTTCGGATCTTGAGGCTCAGATAGAGACTCTCAAGTCCAAGTCAAGCACCACGACTGCCGCCTCATCATCAACAACAACGAAGAAGGAAAGCGGAGTTAAAGTCTCGGACGATCTCGTGAAGAGATTTATCAAGGTTGCGAAGCTTTTCGGAGTCGAATATGACGAGGCAACGGCAAGAAAGGTACTCACATCGCTCCTTTCGGCGGGTTCAAGCACATCGGATATTTCGGGCTTGCTTGACAATCTCGGAACTATAGCCGGCAGCTCAGGCTCTTTTGATATGAATGCGTTGGCGCAGATGAGCGGCGGTTCAAGCGCACTTATCAATGCGGAGATGTCACTTGTTCAGCTCAAGGCGCAGCTTGCAACGCTTGAATTGCAGTCGAACGACACATATCTTTCGGTTTATAAAACCGTTTATGAAAACGCACAGTCGGAATATGAAAAGGCACTCACCCAAACCAATGAAATGAAGCAAGGCTGGATCGCAGAGCAGGAGGGTCTTGTCAGCGAGGTTAATATCACCGTCGGTGAAACGATAGAGGTTCAAACGGCGGTTGACGGAAAGGATATTGATATAAGCACAATCATTTCTTCAATTTCCTCCGGACTCGATGTTTCGAAGATGGTAAGCGCATTCTTCGGCTCGGAGAAGGTGGGCATTAAGGTGCTCAATTATCCTCTTGTTGCCGATATTTCGCTCAGCAAATATGATGTGCTTGATGTTAGCCTTAACCAAGAGGTTTCGGTCAAATCGGCAAGTAATGAAATCTACGAAGGCAGGGTTTCCTATGTCGGCGCAGTTGCGACATCATCGAGCGGCTCGATCGACCTCAATTCCATAATGTCCGGCGGCAGCAGCTCAAGCACCATTCCTGCACAGGTAACGATCGAGAACGGCGACAAGTCTTTCATCGTCGGAACGGATGTTGATGTTTCGATAATCACCGACACGCAGGAAAATGCGCTTGTTGTGCCGGTCGAGGCTATCATTATCGACGGTTCTGATGTGTATGTTTATGTATATAATCAGGACGAATCGACCGCCGAAAAGAAAAAGGTCACTCTCGGAATCTCCAATGATACCTATTATCAGGTTATTTCCGGTGTGAGCGAAGGCGATATCCTTATCAAGAACACAAGCGGACTTGAGGACGGAGTGAAGGTTAAGCTGAAGTAACGGAGGGCAGCTGTGGATATCAGAGAAAATATACGCATTGCGATTTTTAGTATAAAAACGAATATGATGCGCTCGCTTCTGACGATGCTCGGTATTATAATCGGCGTTGCTTCGGTCATTGCAATTATAACCATCGGCAGCGGCGGACGGGACTACATTGTCGGAATGATCAAGGACATGGGCTCGAATGTTATCCAGATCGGCGTTAATACCAACACCGCCAATCAGTCGAATTATTTCACCGAGGACGATATTTCATCAATCAAAAAGCTCGGCACTGTTACCTATTGTTCGCCCTATGAGTTTTCGTTCGGACAGGCGCAGGCGGAGAATTACGACGGATTTGTTTTTACAATCGCCGGCAATGAGGATCTGCTCTTTATCAATCAGATGGCAACCAAATACGGCAGATCATGGACAAAGGACGAGTATGATCAGAAGCGGAATGTCTGCATTATCAGCACCGTGACGGCAAAGGAGATTTTCGGTAAAGAAAATTGCGTCGGCGAAACAATAAATTATACAATAAGCAACACGACGGTTTCCTTGAAGGTTATCGGCGTTGTTGATATGACGCAGAATTCGATGATTTCTCAGGAGCAGATGGAAAGCATGATGTCGTCGTATTCCTCAAGCCAAATGACAATGGGTATGATTGCAATTCCGGCGTCGCTCAACGGTGAGCTGAACGACAGGGTGAACAGATACACTCAGCTTTACATTATGGCGACCGATGACGCAGACCTCGATAATACCGGAGAATCGGCTCTTAATCTTATAAAAACAAGACACGGCAGCCTTGATGATTCGGTTTACACGATGAACATAATGGCAACCTATATTGACCTGCTTGATTCCGTAATAAGCATTTTCACGACCTTTATTGCCGCAGTCAGCGCAATTTCGTTGCTTGTCGGCGGAATAGGCGTTATGAATATCATGCTTGTTTCGGTAACGGAACGAACACGGGAAATCGGCATCAGGAAAGCTCTCGGAGCAAAGACATCAACGATAATGCTTCAGTTTTTGACGGAATCCGTTATTCTTTGTCTGCTCGGAGGAGCAATAGGCTTTGTGCTCGGCGTCGGCGGAGCATGGGCGGTTGCGGAGTATATCAACATACCGATAAATGTTAAATTCTCAACGGTTCTTATCGCCGTAGGTTTCTCCAGCGCAATAGGAATTTTCTTCGGAATTTATCCGGCAAAGCGTGCGGCGCAGATGACGCCGATTGAGGCTTTGAGAAGAGACTGAAAAAGCTAAACCGGCTGCGGCAAAAAGTTGCAGCCGGTTAATTATATAAAGCTGATGTAATGGCATTCATGAATTGCCGCAGGACAAAGCAAGCCGCCTGAGCGATGAACTCAAGCGGTAATTTTTATCAATATTTTCTTTTGATTTTGAGTGTTGTTGTTTTCGGGAACTCGGTGTCTCGAATTTTTGTTTTTGTAACCTGCTTGTATGTCGGGAGCTGCAAATTGATTGCACGGACATCTTTCTTGAGCCTTTCCTTGGCGTCTGGGGTTTCGGTTTCGTCAAGGAAGAATTCAGCGGTTATTGCGCCGTTTTCTTCGTAAACAACGACCTCTTTTATGTAGTCAACGGTCAGAAGCTTGTCTTCAATTTCCTCCGGCGAAACATTTTTTCCGTTTGAAAGAACGATGAGATTTTTCTTGCGGCCTTTGAGGAAAAGGAAGCCGTCTTTATCCATGTAGCCGTAGTCTCCGGTCTTGAACCATTCGCCGTCAAAGGTTTCGGCTGTTGCTTCCGGTTCGTCATAATAGCCCATCATGACATTTGAGCCTTTTGCGTAAACCTCGCCTACACCCTCGTCGTCCGGGTCTTTTATCATAACATCGTTGCATTCAAGCGCATAGCCGGCGCTGCCGACTTTATAATTGCTGAGCCTGTTGCAGGTGATGATCGGTGAGCACTCCGTTGTGCCGTAGCCGTTGATTACCTGAATTCCCAAATCATAAAGTCCCTGCTCATATTTTGAGTCGAGAGCTGCTCCGCCGCAGATTATCATTTCAAGATTTCCGCCGAGGTTATCAATAACCTCTTTGAAAAGTTTTCTTCTGATGTCAATGCCGATTTTCATCAGAGCATTGCTGAGTTTGATGCCCTTTTTGAGCTTCTCTTCCTTGCCCTCCTTGCGCGCGGTGAACCAAATCTTTTTGTAGATGGTTTCAACCGCAAGGGGAACGGCTGTTATGTGCTGAGGATGCTGGTCAAACATATCTTTCTGAAGATTTCTGAGACTGCCGCAAATATAGCCCCATTCCGAAAGCAGGGGACTTGCAAAAAGTGCGCTTGCCCATGAAAGAGTATGGTTAAACGGCAAAAATGCGACCGTCTGACTTGCCGTCATTGCTCGGCAGGTGGCGATGGCGTTGGTGGCAACATTTCTCTGCGAGAGCATAACGCCCTTGCTCTTGCCCGTTGTACCCGAGGTGTAAACGATGAATCCGAGATCGTCGGGCTTAACATCATCGCTGAGGTAGTTTTTTGCGCCGCCGTTAAGCTCGTCGTGACCTTTTTTAACAAGTTCGTCAAAATCCTCAATTTTGAGATAAATCGAAATTTTGACATCGGGATTTTCCTGCATCATTTTTATTGCGGGAGCAAAATCATTTGAATAATAAATTGCGTCGCAGCCGCTTCTGACCATGAGGTCAACAAGATCCTTGTTCGGAAGCTTCGGGTCAAGCGGAATCGCAATCATATGACCGCTGGCGATCGAGTAAAACGCCGCTATCCAATAATAGCTGTTTTCGCTGAGAATAGCAACCTTTTTGCCTCGTAAACCGAGGCTGTAAAGATGCTGACCCAGACCGGTTGCGTCGTAAAACACCTCGTCAAAGCTTTTTTCGCAATAGTTGCCTGCCTTATCCTTGAAGGCGTATTGCTTCTTCTGCTTTCCCTGCTTTGCGCCGTAAACAATAATATCCTTGACCGTGTTCATGTTGGGAATATTACCGTATTTTCTGTATTTTACTTTTGCTTTCATTCTATTTCCTCCGTATCCAGAAGTATCTATTTTTAAATCAGCAGTTATTTCGAGATTATCTTGACATGCAATGAATAGTGTAACACAATACGGCGTGAAATTCAAGCGGTTTTGTTGTTCGAAATCTTAATTTTTGATTAAGATTTTGTCATAGCGAAAGGCAGCAATTTAATCAGCGGTTACTCGTTTTCTTTTTTGTGAATAATTGACGGCACGGGTATTTAATGATATAATCAAAGCGGTGATTAAATTGAGTATGAGAAAGCAGATAAAATTCAACAACGGACGGCTTAAAGTTTTGCAGATTTCGGATTTGCAGGATAATCGTTTCACCTGCGTTGATACGCTTCGCTTTATGGAGGCGGCGGTGAAAAACATAAAACCCGATCTGATCGTTTTTACGGGCGATCAGCTTGATGTTGTTGACCTTTGGGGCAAGGGCGAGAAGTGCCGAAAAAATGTTGAAACGGCTATCAACCGACTTTTCAGCGTTTTTGAAAGCTTTGATATTCCATTTGTGCTGACCTTCGGCAACCATGACCGTGAAACGGGTCTGCCAAATGATGAGCAGGCGAAAATCTATGCGAGAATGAAAAACTGTATCTGCTTTGATGATTTGAACGACGGCAGACCCGACGCCGCAACCTTCAATGTCCCGATCCTGTCCTCCGACGGAAGTCGCACGGCGATGAATATTTATCTTGTTGATACCGGCACAAAAATCAAGGGCGTTTATCAGGGCGTAAAAAAAGAGCAGCTTGAATGGCTTGACAAAACAAGCCGTGAAGTCAATGCGGATTCGATCGTTTTTCAGCACATTCCGGTTGACGAAATATATGAATTGCTTGAAAAAGTTCCGAAGGGCACGAAGGGTGCAGAACCTGCCTACGGAAATCGCAGCGGAGAATTTTATAAACGCAGGGACGAAATAAAATTCATGGGCGAATACGGCGAAACTCCTGCGGCTTTGCCCCGTGAGTGCGGCGAATTTGAACAGCTGAAAAAGCAGGGCGATATTTTTGCCGTTTATTGCGGTCATGACCATTATGACAGCTTTATCGGTACGGTTGACGGAATCGACCTCGGCTATTGCCCCGGCGCAGGCTACAATACCTACGGCTTGCGACAAAGAGCGGTCAGAGTGTTTGAATTTGACGAAAACGATGTGAAGAATTACAAGACTTATACGGTCAATTACGGAGATGTTTGCGATAAACCGCTTGCCGAACCGGTCAAAACATTTATTTTCAGCGTTTCGCCATCGTGCACGGCGCAGCTGCCGATGTTTGCGGTAAAGCTTTTACTGTCGCTTGCGCTGATTGCCGGTTTGCTTGTTCTTTTGGCTAAGGCGGTCGGAGCCGAAATAGTTATCGGCGTCCTGTTGGGAATACTTTCCGTTGCGGTGATCTACTTCGGCGGAGCGATAATTTATAATATTGTTACAAGAAAAAAGCTGATTGAGAGGTATCGAGATGAACAAGGTAATCAAAACAATTCTTGAAAGACAGACGATAAGATCCTATAAAAAAGAGCAGATCACTGACGAACAGCTTGACCTGCTCATTCAGGCGGCGAAAAAAGCTCCGAGCGGAAGAAATATGCAGCCGTGCCATGTCCGCTTTATCCAGAACGGAGAAATGCTTGACCGAATGAATACCGATTTCAAGGAGCTTGTCGGCTATGACACGCCAGCCTATACCCGCTGGGATGTAAATCCCGTTTATCACAACGCTCCGACATTTGCGGTTCTTTTTGCCGAAAACGAGAGCTACATGGACGGCGGAATCATGTGCGAAAACATTTGCATTGCCGCTCAAAGCCTCGGGCTCGGAACATGTATAATCGCAAGCGTCGGCGCACTCTTTGCTGACGGAAACGCCGAGGGCAACAAGTGGAAAAGAGCTTGGGACATCCCCGAAAATTATAAATTCCTTATCGCCGTTGCGATTGGCTATCCCGATGAAAAACCGGAGCAGAAGCCCCGTTTTGACGACCGCATAAAGGTAATACGATGAAATACTCGATAGACAGAATTGAAGAAAATATCGCCGTTTGCGAGGGAGATGACGGCTGCGTCTTGAAGCTGACGCTTGATGAGCTGCCGAAAAATATCCGTGAGGGCGATATCATAGAAAAAACGAAACTCGGCTTCGTAATTGATGCCGACGAAACACAGCTCCGCCGCAAAAAAACAGTGAAGCTGCAAAGGAATTTGTTTGGAAAGAAATAATGAACTCGTACAAGGGTGATTGAATGAAAAAGCTTGAATGCCATCTTTCTTTTGACAACACATGCTGCTGGATGTGGACGCTGTCATCCATATTTGTCGGCTTTAAGGTCTTGGAGGAAAAGGGAATTTTAAAGGTCAAATCCGTTTCAATGGATAGAAATTTCCGTGCCGACGGACGGTATCCCGACCGCATGGTCGTTGAACTGAAGGCTGACGGAAAAACGATTGCTTATGATATGTCGGACGGATATCAGAGTATCAATATTCCCGAACTGTTTGATTCCCAGCTGGATCGGCTTGATTATTATTTTAAATCGAGCTATGATCCGAATTTTGCCGAAAAGCTCAGAAATAGCAAGAAATTTCTCCCGCTTGGAATTGCTTATGAATGCTCCTGTCCGGGGAACTATTTTGAAAAGGCAAATATAAATGACGCACTAAAGAATCACAGATACAAGGAATTTATTTTTCAGTCGTTGACAAAAGCAAAGCGACAAAAGCTGCTTTATTATAAGAATTTTGAAAGCCATGAGCACTATGACGATTACAAAATTCTCTATTGGTCAAGGCTTTGGCTGGGTCACACGACCGCTGAAGAGGTTTTGAAGGTGTATACGGAGCTTGACTACAGTGCAGCAAAGGAAAAAGCCGAGGCGCAGAACCAAATGTTTAAGAATGTCAACGAACGAAGAATTCAATGCGTGCGAGTTTTGAAAAAAGAGTTCGGCTCACGCTTTGTCGGCGGATTAAGCGACAGTGCGGAAAGTCGCAGCCTTGCCCCGGAGTTGATTACTCATGATCCTGCAATAGAGACAAGGGAGGAATATCTTGCTTCATTGAAAAGGAATTATATAAATGTTCTTTCAAAGGGGCTTCATGGCTGCATAGGTGCGCGATATGGCGAGACTTTTGCCGCAGGCAGAGCGTTTATGAGCGATCCGCTTGTGTATGCGCCGGCAGGCAATCCGCAAAAGGATATCAATTATCTGGAGTATAGCGATGCGTTTTCCTTGGCAGAGAATATGAATTTGCTTATTAACGATGTGGACAGAATACATGAAATAGAAAATGCAAATTTTGAGTATTATAATAATTATGTAAGACCCGATTCAAGAATATTGAATACGCTGAAAATTGCTTTTCCGGAATATTTTTAAAACAAAACAGAACCGCAGGTTTTTATATGTTGCGGTTCTGTTCTTTTATTTTAATTTTACTACAATATATTCATCTGTTTCAACGATGCAGTCCTTGCTCGGATACGGAGCTATATTTGAATATTTTTTGTTGGCTTCGTTATATTGCTCCCGTGTGCAATGCTTGAAGTCAACGCCGATATAATTGCAAAATTTGTAAAGCTCGGCTTCGGGTTTGTCACGGTCAAACGAGTTTTCTATACTCCAGTTAATATATGATCGACCGATGTAATCGTACTTATGCTTTGCCTTGTCTGCGGAATCGACATTCTTGGCCATGCGGTCGATAAATTTTCCTAAAGGGGATGAATCCGAAACGCAGATCAGGCTTGTTATATGCTCCGACATAGTGTAGCTGCCGATGAAAACAACAGGCTTATTCATATCACAGCTCGCCGTTAATCGGCTGTTAAGCGTCAGGATAACGGCTTTTTCTTCCTCAAAGCGTTGATTGTTTATCCAATATATTTTGTTGGAAGCTCCGATTTGAATGATCAATGCAAAGGCGAACAAAGCCGCAAACGCTCTTTTGACAAGCGTCCTGCCCGATCGGACATTGAGGCATAAAAGCAAAGCGGTAAAAGCAACGAAGAACGGCATACCCTGTTCGGTTCGGTATTCTGCGCCGCCGCCTCTGTATAATGTCATTGCAAAGACGGGAACAAGCGATCCGAGGAAAAGGAGAAAACTTGAAAATTTTCTTGTCTTTTTTATGTTGATTATGAATAAAATAAAGGCTGTTATTCCTGCAAAGAACAATATCGTGAATGCGGGATTGCAGAAAATTTTGAGTACCCAATAGCTGGCATAGGAGCGGAACAAATCGTGAACCGCTTTGGAGGTAGCCGTCCACAGGCTTTGGGTTTGGGCAAAATCGTTGACCTTTATTGAAAAGATTTTCATGAGAGTTTTTGTAATAACGGCTTCGAGAATTACTCCGAGTCCGAGAACAACGGCATGAAAAATTCCTTTTGAAATAACCTCTCCGGTTTTGATACCGTTTTCCGTGCGTTCTTTCAGCATGAAAACGGCAAAAATCATGCCGACATAGGGGAGAATCATGCATTCGTACCACGAGAAAACAGCGATCATAAGGATCACCGGGACGAGTATGCATCTAACAAAATCCTTGTATTTGATTTCAAGATAAACGGCAAAAGAAAGCAGCATGGTGCAGCCGCCGACGGTAAGAATAGCTCCGTTATAAATAAAATACTCCGTCAGAAGCGGGAATGAAATGTAAATGCAGGTGAATACGATCGAGGGTAGTATGCTTTTTTGTTCATAAAATCCGTCAAAAACGGCAAGCATTATAAGTGTGCCGAGAATGAAGCAAGCGATACCGAGAATCGGTTCAAACCATACGGGACAATTCCACAGTCCCAAGACCCGTTCAACGACGGTTGCGGTAAATCTTCCCTGGCTGAAAAGTATGCCGCTGTAATAGCGGTCATAGGAAAGCCAGTCGATTGATGGCGAAGGGTTGGCAAGATAAAATCCGTATGTTCCGAGAGCGGTCAATGCAACGGCTATCAGATAAAACGGATTGGTTATTCTTTTACAGATTGATCCCTTGAGGTCAAGATTTTGATTTGTAAGCTTGTGTTTTAGCATGGCTGTAGATACCGTAATACGGTTTTCTCCTTCTTCAGTATGATTTGATCAGGTGTTACTCAAAGTTTATTCTTTCTTCTTCAATAACGAGCGGTCGGTTCATGACTCTCGTGTTGATGTTGAGGACATATTCGCCGAGAAGTCCGATGAAGAAAAGCTGAACGCTTCCGAGAAAGCATATTCCGATAAGCACCGGAGCCATGCCCATCGGGAAGTTGTCCCACATTATGAGCTTGAGGATAAGGTAAACCAGTCCAACGAGGAAGCTCACGGTGCCCACGCCTATGCCGAAAAAGGTTGCAAGTCTGAGGCCGATCTTGGTGTAGGAGGTGAAGCTGAGCATTGCTGCGTCATAGAGTGTGTAGAAATTGTTGTGCGTTTTTCCGGCTCTGCGCCTTGCCTGCTCATAGGGAATATCCTTTCGTCTGTAGCCCAGTTCGGCAACAATACCTCTGAGAAAAGGGGTGGGATCATTGAGACTTCTGAGCACCTCAAGGAAGGATTTGTCATAAAGGCCGAAGCCTGTGAAATGCTCAATTTGCTCAACATCGCTCATTTTCTTTATGAGCTTATAATAACAGGTGCGCATAAATCGAATCAGCTTGTTCTCTTTGCTCGTTGTTTTGATAGCGCAAACTATTTTGTAACCGTTTTCCCATTCATGAACAAGCTTCGGAATCATTTCGATCGGATCTTGAAAATCACAGCACATACAAATCGTACAGTCGCCCGATGTTTGCAGCATTCCGTAATAGGGTGAATTGAACTGACCGAAGTTCTTGGCGTTAAAGATAGCCTTGATCTTCGGATTGTTTTTGCAAATTTCACGGAGAAGCGGACGGGTATTGTCCTTTGAGTCGTTGTCGATAAAGAGAATTTCGTAGTCATATTCGGGCAGCGATTTTGTCAGCTCGTCTATAACCGCTTTGCTTATCGGTACAACATTTTCCTCCTCGTTGTAGCACGGGATCATTATGCTTATTTTTTTCATATTCAGACCCTCAATCCAAAAGTTCTTTTATTCCTGTTTCAAAGCCGATTTCGGGAACAAACCCCGTGTCCTTTGTCAGCTCGGAAATGTCCGCCTGTAAAAACATGATCTGATTTTTCGAGTAGGGGATCGCACCGAAATCGATCTCCGAGTCGCTTTTGCACAGCTCATGTATTTTTTTTATGTATTCTCTCAGCGGTGCGGACTTGCCGCTACCGAGGCAATATGTTTTTTCGTTGTTTTTGTCGTCGCAGCCGATGAGATAAAACGCATTTGCGGCGTCCTTTGCGCCGAGAAAATCCCAGAGCTGTTCGCCCTTGCTGAATTCTGCTTTTTCACCGGTCGTGAATTTATTTACAGCTGATTTTATTACGGAATTTTCAGGGTCGAATTTTCCGTAAACGCTGAGAATTCTCACCCATGCGTGGTCAATGCCGAGCTTGCGGCATTTCAGCCTGCTGAGCTGACCTGCGGCGAGCTTTGAAATGCCGTAGCCCGTGAACGGAAAAGTAGGCGTTTCGGGAGTCAGCGGTCGGTCGCAAAGACCGTATTCGGCCTGCGAACCTGCGCCGATAAATTTTCGGCAGCCCATTCTTTTCGCAAGCGCAACGGCATCGAGAGTATATTTGATGTTTTTCAGCTGGAGATCTGCGTCGTCCCTTGCAGCACCCGTTGTACCTGCCCATGCAAGGTGGTAGAAAACATCACAATCATTTTCTTCGGGGACGAAATTTTCCATTTCATCAAGAGAACAGCATATTTTTTTAATGAGCCTGTTGCTTGGAATATCGTCGGCTCTTTTTGACCCGTTGCGGTAGAGCACAATGACCTCGACATTTTCGTCAACAAGCTTGTCGATTATCGCACGACCGACAGAACCGGTTGCGCCTGTTATTACGGCTTTTTTCATAATATCACTCTTTTATCAGCGGAATGTACATATTCCGAGCCAGCTCGTTTCTGTCAAGGAACGGAGCGAGATCCTCAAGCGGAGGACTGACAAGCGTACCGTCAACCAGTCTCTTTGTGCTGCTCTTAGGTTCCCAGACCTGCTTCGTGTCCGTGAAAATTTCGCAGAAAGCATAGCCGTCGGTTGCAAGAGTCTTTTTGACCGCTTCCTGCATTTCCGCATTGCTGCTTGCAGAAAAATAGGGGAAGCCGAATGCTTTTGCTATATTCTCGAATTTCGGGAACGAAAGGTCGCCGCTCTCGGGACCGATACCGACCTTCGAGTGCTCCTTAAACAGATTGTTTTGGGTTATTCTGATGCTGTGGTAGCCGCTGTTGTTAATAAGGAAAAGCTTGATCGGGAGCTTGTTAGTGATTATCGTCTGAAGCTCCTGGAGATTCATCATTATGCTTCCGTCACCCTCAAGACAGATCGTGTCCCGATTCTTGCCAGCAATGCAAAGACCGACAGCCGCAGGCAGTCCGTAGCCCATGCTTGCGATTGCGCTGTTGATGATAAAGCGTGAACCTCGCTTTATAGTCCAGCACTGATGACCGGCAACGCAGCAAGCTCCGTTGCTGACCGCCGTAAGCGAGTTCTCGGGGAGTTGGTCTGCAAGATATTTGATAAAAGCGTAAACATTGGCTGTTGTGCCGTTTTCCTCCTTGTGGCGGGGGAGAACGACGGGATATTTTTCTTTCCATTCAATGCACTGCTTGCGCCAATCGTCACCGCCGAAAACAGGAACGGCTTTTTCGTCAATATTTCTGATGACAGCTTCAAGGAAATCCTTTGCGTCAGCCCAAACAGGCATGTCAACATGAATCGTCGGTTTTTTCATCTCCGCCTTGTCTATGTCAACCATTATGACTTCGGCGGCTCTTGCCCATGTGCCGTAGTCGTAGCCGACTTGACGAATGCTTATTCTTGTGCCGATCGTGAGAAGAAGATCGGAATTTTGAACGGCAAAGTTACCGGGACGGTCGCCCATGTTACCACCCCTGCCGCAATAGAGATTATTTTCGTTCTCTATAACATCAATACTGTTCCAATATGTTACAACGGGAACGCCGAGAAGCTCAGAGGCCTTTTTGAAAGCCTCATATCCGCCCGAAAGTCGTATTCCGCCGCCGGCATAGATAACCGGACGCTTTGCGTTCCTGAGTTTTTCGAGAATTATCTTTACGGTTTCACCGTCGATTTTCGGCGGAAGCTTGCTGTCGTCCTCCGTCGGGTCATAGCCTGTGAGGTCGTCAGTTTCGATATAGCTGCCCTGATAATTGACCGGAACATCGATCCATACGGGACCGGGTCTGCCGGTTGTTGCAAGATGCCACGCTTTTTCGAGCATATATCTTATATCGTTGATATTCTCAAGCATGGCGGAGTATTTGCACATACAGGATATTGCTTTTGTGATGTCGAATTCCTGATCGCCTACCGCCCTGAGGGGAAGCCCCTCGGTGAATTGCTCGGCGTAGCGTGCAGTTGTAGTGTATTTTACCTGACCGCTGACAACGAACATCGGAATTGAGTCGAGCCAGCCGCCGACAACGCCCGTGATTGCGTTCGTGCCGCCGGGTCCTGTTGTGACGCAGAGTGCGGCAACTTTATTATTGAGCCTTGCATAAGCCTCTGCCGCAATCGCACTTGCCTGTTCGTGATGATTATAGGTGCAATGGATTCGCTCATTATGACCGAAGGCGTCGTTAAGGTGCATTGCGCCGCCGCCGACGACCGTGAAGCAGTCGGTTACGCCTCTGTCCGCAAGAAAGTTTGCGATATAGTCAGCAAGTCTTATCTTCATTTTCTTCATCCTTTGTTGGTTTTGATTTGAACGCCCAGAATTTGTTCATGATAAAATTGAGCGGAATTGTTATAACAAGTGCGCCGAGGCTTGCAATAAAGAACGGAACATTGATTTTTGTAAGCAGAATTTTAATTATCGGAGAAAGTATTAAGCCTGTAATGCCATAGCAGGCAAAGGTCTTGAAATAGGTCTTAAAATGCTCAAGAAAGCTCTTTTTGCCCGTGCCGAAAACATATCTGTTGTTCCAAAAATATGAGTTGCTGACGCTGATTACGAATGCGATTATCGTGGTTATAACGATTCTGACATTGTTGCCGTCGGTCGAGATGCCGAGCTTGGAAAGCAGGTCAAGAATTCCGATGAATTTTGAATTTTTGAAAAGAACATAGTAGCAGAGCATTTCCGTGCCGTAGGAGATCGCTGTGTTCGACACTCCGACCAGCCCGAATTTTATGAACTGTATCAGCGGTGCAAGCTTTTCGCTTTGCAAAAGACTTTTTATCTCATTCATTTTGCAGCGCCTCGATAATCGTGTTTGCCATGTATTTAAGCTTCTCATCCGTCATGCCCGGGTAAACGCCGACCCAGAATGAATCGTTCATGATTCTGTCGGTGTTTTCGAGTGTGCCGACAACACGGTAGCCATTGCCGCTTGCACGCATCTCGTCAAAACAGGGGTGCTTGATGAGATTGCCTGCGAACAGCATTCTTGTTTGAACACCCTTGCTCTCAACATATTGAACGAGTTTGTTTCTGTCAACGCCCTGCTTGCAGGTGATGAAGAAACCGAACCAGCTCGGGTCGGAATTCTCGTTTGCTTCGGGAAGCATGAGCTTGTCCGAAACGCACTCAAGAGCGTCGTGAAGCACCTTGAAATTGTGCTTTCTCTTTTCAACGAAGCCCGGAAATTTTTTCAGCTGAGCGCAGCCGACCGCTGCCTGCATATCGGTTGCCTTGAGGTTATAGCCAAAGTGAGAATAAACATATTTATGGTCGTAGCCGAGAGGAAGTTCTCCGTATTGCTTGTCAAAGCGATGACCGCAGAGATTGTCCTGACCGGGTTCACACATACAGTCACGACCCCAGTCACGCATTGAGCGGATGATTTTGTGAAGAAGGGGGTCGTTCGTATAAACTGCGCCGCCCTCGCCCATCGTCATATGATGCGGCGGATAGAAGCTGCTTGTTCCGATATCGCCTATCGTGCCGGTGAATTTTGTTTCGCCGTCAATCGTGTAGGTTGAGCCGAGAGAATCGCAATTGTCCTCAACGAGCCATAGATTATGCTTGTCGCAGAATGCTTTAACCGCTTTGAGGTCAAACGGATTGCCGAGCGTATGGGCAACCATGACCGCCTTCGTTTTATCGGAATATGCTTCTTCGAGCATAGAAGCGTCAATGTCGGCATTCGGAAGCTTGACATCAACAAAAACGGGAACAGCTCCGTATTGGATCATCGGCGTCACGGTTGTCGGGAAGCCCGCCGCAACGGTAATGACCTCGTCGCCGGGCTTAATTGCTCTTTCTTTGAGCAGCGGAGATGTGAGCGTCATGAAAGCGACAAGGTTTGCGCTTGAACCGGAATTGACAAGCGAACAAAATCTCACACCGAGATATTTACAGAAATCGCCTTCAAATTGCCTTGTATATCTTCCGGCCGTGAGCCAGAATTCAAGTGCGCTGTCAACAAGATTTACCATTTCCTCCGAGTCATAAACTCTTGAAGCGTAGGGGATTCGCTGACCTTCCTTGAATTCGGTCGGAACATTGTGATATTTGTCGCAGTATTCCTTTACCTTTTCGAGTATTTCGTTATGTAATTGTTCTTTATCATTCATCGCCGTTTCTCCTGAAAAAAATCTATTATCTGTCGGGTTGTGTATTCCGCCATGTTCTCGTTATCGGCATAGGCCTTTGTCCATTCAACGGTTTTTTCAACCGCCTGACGAGCCGACCATCTCGGTTTCCAGCCGAAAACCGACTTGACCTTTGAACAGTCAAGCTTGAGGAAGTTGGCTTCGTGCGGTCCGTCCTTGTGCTCGGCAACAAAGCTCTGTCCGCCGTCCCATGCGTCACAGAAGCAGCCCGCCAGCTCGCCGGTCGTCAGGCAATCGGACTCGTTCGGTCCTACATTGTACCAGTCGGCAACATCGGCGTTGTCGTATTGCTCTGCGGCTATCATAAGATAAACATAAAGCGGTTCAAGTACATGCTGGTACGGGCGGATCGAGTTCGGGTTTCTGACCTTGATATTCTCGCCGCTCATTGCCGCTCTTACGCAGTCGGGAATGATCCTGTTTGCGGCAAAATCGCCGCCGCCGATGACATTTCCTGCCCTTGCCGTTGAAATTTTCACATGATTATCCGCAAAAAATGAGCTTTTGTAGCTATGGGTCACAAGCTCGGAGCAGGATTTTGAATTTGAATACGGGTCAAAGCCGTCAAGAGGTTCGTTCTCACGGAAGCCCCAGATCGTTTCGTCGTTTTTGTAAACCTTATCGGTCGTAACATTGAGGAATGATTTGACCGAGTTACCGGTTCTTATACATTCGAGAATATTTACCGTGCCCATCACATTGGTTTCGTATGTATATTTAGGGTTATTGTATGATTCAAGCACGATCGGTTGAGCCGCAAGGTGAAGAACTATCTCGGGCTGCACCTCGTCAAAAACTTTTTTCAGGTGCTCATAGTCTCTGATATCGCCGATCACGGAATTCATTCTTTCGCCGAGATGCGTGATTTCAAACATACTCGGATCGGTCGGCGGTTCAAGCGAATAGCCTGTCACATCTGCGCCGGCAAGCAGGAGAATGCTGCAAAGCCATGTTCCCTTGAAGCCGGTATGACCCGTGACGAGAACCTTTTTGCCTTTATAAAAAGAAAGATCAAGCATAATAATTACTCCATTATGGCAGTACCGCACAATTGAGGCGTGCGGATTGCACAGTAAGATTTTACCAAATTTTCCATGGTGCGGTCGAATCTGCCCACATTTTTTCAAGCTGCTGCTTTTCCCTGAGAGTGTCCATCGGTTTCCAGAAGCCGTCGTGCATATAGGCGTCAAGCTGTCCGAGCGAGGCGCAGGTTTCAAGAGGTTTTTTTTCAAAAACGGTTTCGTCGCCGTCGATAAAGTCAAAGATCTTCGGCTCAAGCACCATGAAGCCTGCGTTTACACGGCCGCCGTCATTGTCGCTCTTTTCACGGAAGGAGGATATCTTGTTATCGTCCTCGATGTCAAGCACGCCGAAGCGCTGACCGATGTTAACTGCGGTCAATGTGGCAATATGTCCGTTGTTTTTATGGAACTTAACAAGCTCGTCAATGTTGATGTCGGCAACGCCGTCGCCGTATGTCAGCATGAACGGCTCGTCGCCGATGTATTTCTGGATTCTTTTAACTCTGCCGCCGGTCATCGTGTTGAGTCCGGTGTCAACAAGCGTGACCTTCCAAGGCTCGTTTTCGTTTGAATGAACTATCATTCTTCCGTTGTCGGTAAAGTCAAAGGTTATATCGCTTCTGTAAAGGAAATAGTCGGCGAAGTACTCCTTGATAACATGCTGCTTATAGCCGCAGCAGATAATGAAATCGTTATAGCCGTATGCCGAATAGATCTTCATTATATGCCAAAGAATAGGCATTCCGCCGATTTCAACCATCGGCTTGGGGATAAGATGACTTTCCTCGCTTATTCTTGTTCCGAAACCGCCTGCAAGAATTACTGTTTTCATAAAATCGCCGCCTTTTCATATTTATTTTGTCATTATGTAACCGCTGATTTTAATCGATGATCACATATAATATGTCGGTACAAAATACCAATATAAATATATCATATATCAAAGAAGAAATCAAGCAAAAAGATAAAACGGGTCGCTTCAGGTAATACCGCATCCCACTTAAATAATTTATTTGATTCGGCTTCATTGATTTTTGGCTGAAACTGTTATATAATACTTTATGACTTATGTAACATATTCAGGGCGACACCTCATTGGCGGTATTGCTTTAGATAATGAGCAGGTATGAGAGCGGAGGCGTTTCAATGATAAAAAATATTGTGTTTGATATGGGCGGGGTTCTGGTTGATTTCGATCCGATTCGCTCGGTCAAGAACCACTTTGCTCCCGAAGACCGTGACGCAGTTCTTACAAATGTTTTTCGTTCAAAAGAATGGTCGGCAATGGATAAGGGTGACCTTTCCGTCGAAGAAGCACTGGAGAAGATGAATCGCCGCCTGCCTGAAAGGCTTCATGCCGAGGTGCGCAAGATGGTGGTTGAGCGTGAGGCTGAAATGCCACCGATCAACGAGATGTATCCCGTTGTTAAGGGTCTAAAGGAGAAGGGGTACAAGATTTATCTTCTTTCAAACTGTCCCGATTGGTTCGACGATTTCAAAAAAAGCGTGCCTGTGTTTGCTTTTTTCGACGGATTTATTATTTCGGCATATTATAATGAGATTAAGCCCGAGGAGAATATCTACAGGATTCTTTTCAGGAAATTTTCGTTGAAGCCGGAGGAATGCTTTTTTATTGATGATATGCAGGCGAATATCGACGCCGCCGAGCGGCTCGGTATGAATGCTCATTGCTTCGCCGGCCGTGATATTGAAAAGCTTAAACAAGATATGAGAAAACATAAAATAATATAATTAAGGCTATGCCGCAATTTGTGCGGTGTTGCCGTAGAATTGGAGCTTAATAATGTCCTGTTTCACAAAAGCTCTGAAAGGGCTTAATGAGTACCGTTCGCTGCTTTATAATGTGACGAACCGACGCTTGCCGGCAGGTGCGCTCGGATTGTCGCAGATCCATAAGGCGCACATTATTTCGGCACTTTGCCAAGACCTTTCACCTCACAAAGCAATAGTTATAACGCCCGACGAAAGTTCGGCGAACAAGCTGTGCAAAGATCTCAATGCCTTTGGCTGCGATGCTGTCATGTATCCCGCCGGAGACATATCTCTGCGCCCCGACGACATAAAATCCCGTGATTACGAGCATTCAAGGCTGAGCGTGCTCGGTCATCTTGTTGACGGCAGTGTGCGTGCGGTTGTTTGCTCGGTCGAGGCTGCGTTGCAGCTCACAATTCCGCCCGAGGAGCTTATCGAAAAGAGAATAACGCTCACCGTCGGTGAAACGGTCGAGCAGGATGAGCTTATCGACAGGCTCATTAATGCCGGATATACAAGAAGCAACCAAGTTGACGGCTCGGGTCAGTTCGCCGTCAGAGGCGGGATAATTGATATTTTTTCGCCCGATTGCGCCAATCCCTACCGAGTCGAATTCTGGGGCGACAGCATCGACTGCCTTTCGACCTTTGACACCGAGAGCCAGAGGCGCATTGATTCCACCAATTCCGTTGTTATTACGCCCGCAAACGAGATTTGTTGCAGCCCTGTCAAGCTTGCCGACCTTATCGAAGAGCAGATAGCAAAAACAAAGGGTAAAGGCTCGGTTCAGGCAAAGCAGCTGCTCTCTGCCGACCTGGAAAAGCTTAACGGCGGAATTCACCTGCCGAATATTGACAGATATTTGCCGCTTATCTATCCCTGTGCGGCAACGATTTTTGATTATATTGACGAGCCGCTTTTGTTCGTCAGCGAGAGCTTTGCCGTCAAGGAGCACGCAAACGCTTCACTTGAGCTTTTTCATGAGGAGCTGAAGGCTTTTCTTGAGGAGGGCGTCATTTGCAAGGGGCTTGACCGTTTTATGCTCGAATTCAACGAGCTTTTGGGGATTTACGAAGATCTCGGAGCGGTTTATCTCGATAATATAGCGAGAGGCTCGTTTGACACTCTCGTAAAGGGACTTGTTACCTTTAACGCCCGCCAATTCTCGCCGTGGAACGGTTCTATGAGCGTGCTTATTGACGATATCAAGCCGATGTATCAGAAAAAAGGTCATTCCGTTTTCGTTATAGCCGGAACGGATAAATCGGCTCAGGCTTTGGCATCCGATTTGCAAGGCGAGGGCTTCTCGGCGGCGTATATGTCCTCCGCACCCGAGGAACTTATACCAAACAAGGTGATTGTGCTGCCCGGTGGATTTTCGTCAGGATTTGAATATCCCGATGCGGGTCTGACCGTTATAACCTATGGCAGCCGAACGGCTCTGCCGGTAAGGAAATCCAACAAAAAGGTCAACAAGGCGGCGGTGTTTAATTCGCTCGAGGATCTTCATAAGGGCGATTATATTGTTCACACTGCTCACGGTATCGGTATTTTTGAGGGCATAACGAGCCTTGAAGCCGACGGAAATATAAAGGATTACATAAAAATAAAATATGACAAGGGCGATATTCTCTATGTGCCCGTAACTCAGCTTGATCAGGTTTCAAGATATATAGGTTCAAAAAGCGAAAACGGCACGGTCAAGCTCAATAAGCTCGGTGGCAAGGAATGGCAGAAAACCCGTTCCCGTGTTCGCTCGGCGGTCAAGGATATTGCTCAGGAGCTTATCGCTCTCTACACAAAGAGAACGCAAATAAAGGGCTTCGCTTTTTCACCCGATATTGATATGCAGAATGATTTTGAGCGACGCTTTGAGTATGAGGAAACGGATGACCAGCTTCGCTGCATTCGGGAGATAAAGGACGACATGGAAAAGCCATACCCTATGGACAGACTTCTCTGCGGCGATGTCGGCTTCGGCAAGACCGAGGTTGCGCTCCGTGCGGCGTTCAAGTGCGTTGCCGACGGCAAGCAATGCGCAATCCTTGTGCCGACGACCATTCTTGCTCTCCAGCATTACCAGACTATTTGCAAGCGATTTGAGGGTTTCCCGATAGAGGCTCAGATGATCTCACGCTTTGTTCCTGCAAATCAACAGAAAAAAATCAAGCAGGATCTTAAAAGAGGATATGTCGATATTATAGTCGGAACGCACAGGCTCATTTCAAGAGACATTGAGTTCCGTGACCTCGGACTGATAATCGTCGATGAGGAACAGCGTTTCGGCGTTGCGCAAAAGGAGAAGCTCAAGGAGCAGTATCCGAATGTCGATGTTCTCACTCTCAGCGCAACTCCGATTCCGAGAACGCTCAATATGGCAATGACGGGAATCAGGGATATGTCGATCCTTGAGGAAGCTCCGCATGACAGACATCCGGTTCAGACCTATGTTATAGAATATAACTTTGATGTGATCGTTCAGGCTATCCAATCCGAGCTTCGCCGTGGCGGTCAGGTCTATTATCTGCATAACAGAACGGAAACGATTGAAAGAATGGCGTCAAAGCTCAGGGATTTTTTGCCCGAGGCGAATGTTGCCGTTGCTCACGGTCAGATGACCGAGGACAAACTCAGCGACATTTGGCGAGATCTGCTTGAGGGCGATATTGATGTGCTCGTTTGCACAACGATCATTGAAACAGGCGTTGATGTTCCGAATGTCAACACGCTGATAATCGAGGACGCAGACAGGCTCGGACTTGCGCAGCTTCATCAGATAAGAGGTCGTGTCGGCCGCTCGTCAAGGCGTGCAAGCGCATACTTTACATTCAGGCGAGGCAAGGAGCTGACCGAGGTCGCCGCAAAGCGACTGACTGCCATCCGTGAATATACCGAGTTCGGCTCAGGATTTCATATTGCGATGCGTGACCTTGAAATAAGAGGTGCGGGCAATATCCTCGGTGCGCAGCAGCACGGTCACATGGAGTCGGTCGGTTACGATATGTATTTGAAAATGCTCGATCAAGCGGTGCGTGAGGAGAAAGGCGAGCTTGCCGTTATTCCCGAAAAGGAATGCCTTATCGACCTGCCTATCGACGCACATATACCTGCCGATTATATCGAGGATGTACCGCAGAAGCTTGCGATGTATCGCAGAATTGCGGATATTAAAAACCATGACGACGCCGAAGATGTTTTAGATGAGCTTATCGACCGTTTCGGTGAACCGCCGCAGTGCGTTCAAGGGCTTATCACGGTTTCGCTTCTCAGAAACACTGCATTGCAGCAGGGAGTTTACGAGATCGGCAGAACCGGCACAAATGTTAAGCTCTTTATCGAAACGCTCGATATGGAAAAAATATCAAGCCTTGCAAAATATATGCGAGGCAGGATAACCGTTTCCGCCGCAGGCAAGCCGCACATCGCCGTTAAGGTCATGCCGGGCGAGGATCAGCTTGCGGTTATCAACAAAGCACTTGACATTATGTCACGAAGCGATCAATAATTTAATCGGTGATCATCCCAAATCAAATTTGCAATAAAAGGCCGCAGCTCATGCCGTTTGTGAGCTGCGGTCAAAATTTTGTGCTGCATTATTTCTGAGGAACGGGACATTCGCAATTGACAAGTATCGTATCGTCGCCTATAACATCAATCTCATTCCAGGGGATAACAATATCGTTACTTTTTCCGAAAACGCCCATTATCTTCCCTTTTCCGTAGATTATAATCGAAACAAGCTTCCCACTGTTGATGTCCAGTTCCACATCGTCAACATTCCCTATTCTTGTGCCGTTAAGCTTGCAGATGACCTCTTTATTTCTAAGCTCGGCAATAGAACAACTCATACAAAAATCAGCTCCTTTTTTCGTCAGTTTTTCACAAAGCCATTTTTATTGTAAATTTGCAGGTTTTGTGATAAAATTATATTCATAGAATTATATTCAGAAAGGTGATATATTATGAAAAAAATAATATCATTGCTACTTTGCGTTGTTGTGGTTTTTACCGTATTCAGCGTTGCGTTGACAAGCAGTGCGCTTGCAGTTGAAACGGCGGCAAACGAGTCCGTTGCCGTTACAAGCTTCGACTTCGGCAGCATCAAGGTCCCGACCTCATGGGACGAGCTTGGCAACATGATGCTCAAGTCGCTTTATAAGCTGGCGGATCGGATCATTGACGCTCTTGTTAAAGGTCTTAACAGCAGTGTTCCGTCGCACAAATTTGAGCAGAAAGAAAATTTTACAAGCGAAATGTTCTTTGAGGGCATGGATGAGTATCTCAGCACTCCTGCGGCAAATGCGGTTTGGAGTCTCGGCTACGGCAGCGCTTCGCTTCAGACAGGCGATGAGCTCGACGGCAAGCACTATGTCGGCGGAAGCCTTTCTTTCCCGAAGTCTAAGGCGGCAACCGCTATCTATGACGATCAGCGTGTTCGTGTTATTGCCATAAACGACGGCAGCGGCAGGGGAACTCTTGTTTTCGCCGTTATCGACGGTTTCGGAATGTCAAGCACTGACGTAAGAGGTATCCGTAAAGAGCTTGCGGATTTTGCAACGGCAAACAACATCGTCGGAATAAACATTTCCGTTCTTCATCAGCACAGCTGCGTTGACACCTTCGGAATGAACGGCGATCTTGTAAAGATGATTTTTGCGAATCCTGCGCTCAATGTGCTCAACAATACATTCGGCACGAACTATAAGCTTCTCAACGGTCAGAATTCAAGCTTCATGAAGCATCTTTATGATGTTACGGTTGATTCCGTAAAACAAGCCGTTAACTCAATGACAACGGGCAAGATGTATTATTCCGAGATTGAATCCGGCGATTTTATCCGTGACAAGCGTGAGCCTATGGTATATGATACAATGGTTCACCGTTTCCGCTTCGTTCCCGATAACGGAACAAAGGAAACATGGCTTTGCAATATGGCTATCCATGCCGTCGGCAACGGTGCGGCAGGAACGGAGATAACAGGAGACTACCCGTATTATATTGAGCAGGAAGTCAACAAAGCTGGCGCAAACTTTATCCAGATTCAGGGCGCAGAGCTTGCAATCAGCTCCGAATATGACAACCTTGAAATTCCGGAAGGAACATCAAGATTGGATTCGCTCAAGATTTACGGCACGGCTCTCGGCAAGCATATCGTTGAGTCCGACGAGGCTGAAACAGAGGTCGCTCCTCTGCTTAACTACAGAATGAAGGAATATTATGTTCCCGTAACAAATCAGATCCTTGCGTTCGCAGGCAAGCTCGGTGCGCTCACGAACACCGTTGTTGCAACGGACGATGCGAACAATGTTCTTGAGGTTGCAACGGAGCTCGGATATCTTGAAATCGGCACGAAGCTTGCGGTTGCGATAATTCCCGGTGAGCTTGAGCCGGCGATCGCTTACGGCGGATATCTTGACGCAGAACATTCATGGACAGGCACGGATTTTGACTATCCGTCGCTTCAGGATATTGTCGGAACGGACAAGGAGCTTCTTGTGTTCGGTCTTATGAACGACCAGATCGGATATATCCTTGAGGATAACGATTACAGCAGTATTCTTTCGGGCGTTAACGAGGAGATCGTTGCAACAGGTAATGTTGCAGGATCAACGACAATAAATGCCTTTGAGGAGCTTATGGATTCTATCCACTAAACGGCTTTGAAAAAAACGATAAATAGCAAAAAATATAGGCAGCACCGCTCACAATTGAGGTGTTGCCTATAATTATAATTATTTATTATATGAATTCAAATTGTGTATTGCCCTAAAATATTTCCGTCAAAATCCTTCCATAGAAATTTACCGTTTTCGAGCGTCATATATCCGTGACTGCTGTTTTCTTTCGGTATTGAAACCGACCCCGGATTCATGTAAATATAGCTTTCGTGTTCAACGCATTTCGGCACATGGGTGTGTCCGTGAAGAAGTATATCTCCGTTTTTGATTGGCGGAACATGGCTTTCGTTGTAGACATGACCATGGGTGAGGAATATCGTTTTTTTGTCATAAGCAAGCAGGGCATAGTCCGCAAGAACGGGAAAATCCAAAACCATTTGGTCAACCTCCGCCTCGCAATTTCCCCTGACGCAAAGGAGGTCGTTTTTTATTTCATTAAGCATTGAAATAACCTGTTTCGGCGCATATTCGTCGGGCAAATCGTTTCTCGGTCCGTGATAAAGCAGATCGCCGAGCAAGATAAGCCTGTCAGCCTCTTCTTCCTTGTATTTTTCAATGAGCCTACGGCACCAGTATGCGCTGCCGTGAATATCGGAAGCAATCATCCACTTCATGTGTCATATCTCCTCTCCGAATGTTTCTCTTTTGGATTTCACAAGCTCCTCGATGAACATATTGTCAATCTCGGAAAGCGAATAATCCTTGCGGTGAATCAGAACATCCTTATATACACGATTGTTATCGGGGCAATAACGCTGAACCAAACCGTAACGGTCAAGCAGCCGCTGTGGAATTGTTGATGACCACATAAAGGTTTCATGGTTTTCGGCAAGAAGCTCAAATTGGCTTGCACGCTCAAAAATCAGAATCTTACGGTCGGAATTGTCCGGCAGCTCCTCTTTCTTTACTTCCGAGAACGGAAGCGAGGGTACATATGGGTCGGCATGGGCAATCATGATGAGATCACGAAGATCGTCATAGGTCACTTCATCTTTTTTCGCAAGAGGACTGTCCCTATGAAAAAGCAGCATATATCTGAACTTTGTTATCAGTTCATATTCAAGCCCTTTCTCGTCCATCATGTTTTTATAGTATTTATCAAAGCTTTCGGCATAGCGGACTATTCCGAGCTTGAATTCGTCATTGAGAATATTCTTGATCGCACGCAGCGCATTTGTTTCCTTATAGAAAAGCTCGGATTCCGAGCCTTTTTCAATCAGCTTTGAAAATCTTGCGAATGCGTCGGCAATGTAGCTTGCTCTCGGAACGGAAATCGAAAATTGAGTTTTTGCGCTGTGATCGTCGCTGAACATATTTTCAATTGCGTCAACCTGCTTTAATACGGTCTTTGCATAGCGAACGAAAACCTCGCCGTCGGGAGTCGGGAACATTCCCTTTGCGCTCCTTTCAAAAAGCGTAACTCCGAGGCTCGATTCCAAATCCTTTACGGCTCGGCTGAGCGCCGACTGACCGACAAAAAGCTTTTCCGCAGCCTTGTTGATGGACTTGGTTTCCGCAATTTCCACGGCGTATTTCATGTGTAACAGGTTCATACCCCAACCTCCGTTCACGAGAAGATATTTTATAGACAATACCGTACAATTGGGATGTCGGATTGCGCAGTAGGATTTTTTGTCAGGTTGTAAAAAATTTTTTGCAGGCTTGCTGTCGCAAGTCGAGGAATTTTTACGCTGCACGACGGAAATATATTCAAGCAAGGCGTGCGCCACGATTATGCAGCATTGCCTATAGTATACCATAAAAAGCATTTTTTTCAATAGAAATAGCGTGAAATAAGGTTAATTTACCGTCTGCCGACGCCCCGTTAAAAGGAAAAAACAGCGGTTTTATCAAGAAACAACAATTTTTTTCTGAATTTATTCAAAAGTAGTTGCAATTTTTATTATTTTATAGTATAATGTATTCATCGAACATTTGTACGGATACGGAGTGTGATTATAAATGGCTGATAAACAAAAGGCTCTTGAAACAGCTATAGCTCAGCTTGAAAAACAATACGGAAAAGGAACGGTCATGCGTTTGGGTCAAAATGTTGCCATGAATGTTGAGGCTATCTCGACAGGTTCAATGGCTCTCGATGTTGCAACAGGCATCGGCGGACTTCCCAAGGGCAGAATCGTTGAAATATACGGTCCTGAGTCTTCGGGTAAAACCACGCTTGCGCTGCATGCGGTTGCCGAAGCGCAGAAAGCCGGCGGCGAAGCTGCTTTCATTGATGCGGAGCACGCTCTTGACCCGGGTTATGCTGCCAATCTCGGCGTAGATGTTGACTCGTTGCTTGTTTCTCAGCCGGATAACGGCGAGCAGGCTCTTGAAATTGCCGAAGCCCTCGTTCGCTCCGGTGCAATTGACATTGTTGTCGTTGACTCGGTTGCCGCTCTCGTTCCCCGTTCGGAGATCGAGGGAGAGATGGGCGATTCCCATGTCGGCCAGCACGCAAGACTTATGTCGCAGGCACTTAGAAAGCTTGCCGGTGCGATCAATAAATCGAATACGATTATTATTTTTATAAATCAGCTCCGTGAAAAAATCGGCGTAATGTATGGCAATCCCGAAACGACAACAGGCGGCCGTGCGCTCAAATTCTATGCCTCAATGCGTATGGATGTCAGAAAAGCCGAGACGATCAAAGGTACAAACGGCGAATTTGTAGGCTCGAGAACCAGGGTCAAAATTGTCAAGAATAAGGTTGCTCCTCCGTTTAAGGAGGCTGAATTTGATATTATCTACGGCGAGGGAATCTCAAAGGTCGGCGAACTTCTTGATATTGCCGTTGCAATGGATGTTATCCACAAGAGCGGCGCATGGTTCTCTTACGGCGATTCCCGCCTCGGTCAGGGTCGTGAGAATGTTAAGGAGCTTTTGAAGAATGATCAGGCTCTTTATGATGAAGTTAAGGCGAAGGTTTATGCCGATAAGGATAAAATGCTTCAGGCTTGCAAGGCGGGCGTTTCAAAGAAGGGCGCAAAGGGCAAGGCTTCTGCAAAGTCCGCTTCCAATGAAGCCCCTGCCGAAAATATTTCCGCCAAGGCAAAGCTTGATATAGCGGTTGATGACGAATAATGAAGATCACGGCTAAGGGCGGACGCAAGGATAAAATACACATATATATCGACGGGGAATATTTGTTGACGGTTGACGATAATTTTTGGTTTTCCTGCGGCTATATCTCCGGAGATGAAATAAATGATGAGGAGCTTACTGCCTTTGAGGAGGCGGCAGGCTCTCGCCGTGCTTTTAACAGTGCGCTGAACAGCCTCGATTACCGTGACCATTCCGAGAGGGAGATCCGTACAAAGCTTTTGCGGAAGCATGATGCGGAATATGTTGACGAGGCGGTCGAAAAGCTGCTTGAGCTTAATCTGATCAACGATGAGCGTTATGCCGAAAACTATGCCCGTGAGCTTTTTGAACACAAAAAATTCGGAAAAATGCGTATCAAAGCCGAGCTCAGGGCAAAGGGCATATCCTCGGATATCGCAAATGAAGCGGTTGACGCACTTTTTGATGAAGAAGAACCGGATAATATTCAAAGAATAGTTGATATTATCGGCAAAAGATATTATAATAGAATGAATGACGAGGTCGGACGAAAAAAAGTTTTTTCCGCTTTGCAGCGAATGGGGTATTCGTTTTCCGATATCCGTGAAGCAATGAGCGAATTCTCCGACGATGAATATTACGAGGATTACTAAGGTGGTTTTATGAATTACAAGGTTGGAATGATTTCTCTCGGCTGCCCGAAAAATCAGGTTGACGCCGAGCATATGCTGGCACTCATGGATGCCGAGGGCTGGGAGATAGTCGATTATGTTGACGGCTGCGACGCCGTTATCGTTAACACCTGCGGATTTATTGACGACGCAAAAAAAGAAGCGATAGAAAATATTCTTGATATGGTTGAACTGAAAAAGGAAGGCGTTATCGGTAAGGTTATCGTTACCGGATGCCTTGCGCAAAGATACAAGGAGGAAATCGTCAAGGAAATTCCCGAGGTTGACGCCGTTGTCGGTATCGGCGCAAACGGCGATATAATCAAGACTGTCGAGGAGGTCATGTCCGGCACCGATACGATTGAAAAATATCCGTCCCGAAGCGAGCTGCCTCTTGAGGGTCAGAGAATTCTTACCACGCCGCAGTATTGGGCATATCTTAAAATCGGCGAGGGATGCTCAAATCGTTGCACCTATTGTACGATTCCTTCAATCAGAGGAAAAATGCGCAGCCGCAGCATGGAAAATGTTATCGACGAAGCAAAGCAGCTTGCCGAGTCCGGCGTAAAGGAGCTTATACTTATCGCTCAGGACACAACGAGCTACGGTCTTGACCTTTACGGCGAGCTTAAACTGCCGGAGCTTCTCAACGAGCTTTGCAAAATAGATTCTCTCGAATGGATAAGGTTGCTCTATTGCTATCCCGACAGAATTACCGATGAACTTATCGAAACAATGAAAAACCAGGAAAAGGTCGTCAATTATATTGATCTTCCGCTTCAGCACGCCGACGATAAAATCCTCAAGGCAATGAATCGCAGAGGAGATCAGGCTCTTATTCGCAGCGTCATTTCCAAGCTCAGAACCGAGATCCCGGATGTTGTTATCAGAACAACATTTATCGTCGGATTCCCCGGTGAGGGCGAGGAGGAATTTGAGACGCTTGCCGAGTTTGTCAACGAGATCGAATTTGACCGTTTGGGTGTGTTTGCTTTCTCTCCGCAGGAGGGCACTCCGGCATATGATATGGAAAATCAGGTTGACGATGATGTTAAAGCCCGACGGGGCGAGGTCATAATGCAGGATCAGTATAGCATTATGGAAGAAAAAAATAACGCAAAAATCGGCAAGACATATAAGGTGGTTGTTGAGGAATATGATGGATATTCCGACAGCTACACGGGCAGAACCTATATGGACGCTCCCGAGATTGACGGGCTTGTGATGTTCACTTCGCATAAGGATCTTGAAATCGGCGATTTTGTCGAGGTCGAGATCTTCAATGTCGAAGACTACGATCTCATCGGTGAAGCAAAGGCTTAACCGATGACAATAACGAACAAGGTGTGCCCCCTCTATTGTGCGGTATCGCACGAGATTTTCCACAGCAAATTTCTAAGGTATGGTAGCAAAATGAATTTACCGAATAAAATAACAGTCGGCAGAATGTTTATCGCCCCGATTTTTCTTGCGATTTATCTTGCCGGCATTGAACATAAATTTTTGATTTCAGCAGCAATTTTTGCTCTCGGTGCAATAACCGATGCAATCGACGGACGAATCGCACGAAAAAATCATATCGTGACGAATTTCGGCAAGCTGCTTGATCCTATTGCCGACAAAATGCTTGTAACGGCAGGTCTGCTGGCGTTTATGCAGGACGGGCTTTGCAGCATATGGACGGTTATGATTATTTTAACCCGTGACTTTGCGGTAACATCGCTGAGAATGATTGCCGCATCGCAAAATGTGGTTATCCCTGCCAATATCGGCGGAAAAATCAAAACCGTAACGCAGATGGTTTCGTTTATCGTTGTTATGCTTCTTTGCGAAATTTCCGCATGGTTTTCGCTTGGCTTTAATATGAGCCTTATATCAAATATTTTGATGGCAGTAACCGCAATAATTTCCGTCGTTTCGGGCATTGTATATATTGCCGACGGTTGGAAAATCATCGATTTTAAAGAATAAGGCAACACCGCAATTGTGCGGCATTGTCATAAATCATTCAGAACGAAGGTGTTTTTATGGTTGTTTCTTCGGCACGACTCATGAAAAGAGCCGAAAAAGAAAATTATGCAATTCCTGCATTCAATATTGATAATCTTGAATCGGCAATGGCGGTTTCTGAGATCATGCACGAGATGCGCACTCCCGTTATCGTACAAATGATTCCGAGAACGCTGAACTACGGCGGAATTGCAATTTATCCGGCTATGATGCGTGAACTTATGGCAGACTGCCCTGTTGATTATGCTTTGCATCTTGACCACGGCAACAGTCTCAGCCTTGCAAAAAAATGCGTTGCGGGCGGCTTTTCCTCGGTTATGTTTGACGGAAGCCTTATGCCGTTTGAGGACAACATAAAATTCACAAAGGAAGTTACGGATTTTGCGCTTCCGATGGATGTTTCCGTTGAGGGCGAGCTTGGAACTATCGGCGGCAAGGAAGAGGGCGATACCGACCTTGAAGCAAGCTATACTAAGGTCAGCGAAGCGGAGGAGTTTGTCAGAAGAACAAATGTAAGCACGCTTGCAATCGGAGTCGGTACAGCTCACGGCGTTTATAAAGGTACGCCGCATATCAATGTTGAACGCATAAAAGAGATACATGCTGCAATTGACACTCCATTGGTTCTTCACGGTGCTTCGGGTCTTTCCGACGAGGTTCTCAGGGACTGTATTGCAGCCGGAATAACAAAGATAAACTTTGCGACGGAGCTTCGTCAGGCTTATACAAACGGAATCAAGACGGAATTTGCCAAAGATCCTGATGTTTTTGATCCGAAGATTTATATGAGGGGTGCAATTGAGAGCATCAAAGAGGTCTTGAAACATAAGATAAATATTTGCTACAATATTTAATGGGGGTGAAAATGTTGATCTATTCGGAATGGATGTCTTACATCAAGGGCGATGTGAAACTTTGCAATGTCGTAATTCCCAGCGCACATAACGCCGGCAGCTTCAAGATGAAACCCATTGCCTGCTGTCAGGACGGCGATCTTGCCCAGCAGTTTGAATACGGTATTCGCCATTTTTGTGTTCGTATCGACACTCTGAAGGACGGTCAAATAGTTTTTTGTCACGGCATAAAAAAAGGATTACCCTTTGAGCCGGAGATGATGAAGCTTCGTAAGGTTATGGACGAGCATCCAAGCGAATTTTTCATTCTCGACCTCAGAGAATACCAGCCGCAGAAGCTCGGCCCGTTTAATGTAAGCTTCTATGCCGATCCCAAAAGGGTTGACGAAATTCTTGAAAGAACGATTGAACCGTCGAAATATGCTTTTACCGATTTTGAAAATGTCGGCGATGTTACAATGGATGATATGAGAAAGTCCGGCAAGCGATACATAATGATTAACTATTGCGAGGAATATAAGTACAGCGTCAATTGCCCGCATATTTTGCCGTGGGAGAAAAAGCGACACGGCAAGCGTGCCCATGAATTTGTAACGGAGGCGACCGAGTTCTTTGATACAAATGATACAAGCGGCTTCTATTGGTTCCAGACTCAGCAAACACCGAACCTTGGAACAGATATAGGCGTCGTTTTCCCGAGAAAGCTTGATAAGGCTTTGCGCTGGCATTTCAAGGCGCTTATAAACACAATAGCCAACACGCCGAAATATCTTGCCAGAGCAAATATCATTGCAGGCGATTTTATGACCGAGGACTTTTTTAAGGTCAGAGAAATTCTCAACCTTAACCTCAACAAAAATAATGTCATAGAAAGTAAGCGTGAAGAATACAAAAGCAGACTTAAATCGTGCATGTGATTTCATTATATATGTAAATTTAAAAAGGCGTTTCGGTTGTTTCCGAAACGCCTGATTATTTTCAGTTTTGATCTATTTCAAAATTTATTTAGCAACATCTACTACGCGGTTTTCGCGAATAACGTTGACCTTGATCTGTCCGGGATACTCCATTTCATCCTCGATTTTCTTGACGATATCTCTGGCAACGAGCACCATCTGATCGTCCGAAACCGCCTCCGGTTTAACCATGATACGAACCTCACGGCCTGCCTGAATAGCATACGATTTTTCAACGCATGGGAATGAGTTTGTGATCTCTTCAAGCTTTTCAAGTCTCTTGATATAGTTCTGAAGATTTTCTCTTCTTGCTCCCGGTCTTGCAGCGGATATTGCATCGGCCGCCTGAACGAGACAAGCAACGATTGTTCTTGCTTCAACATCTCCGTGGTGAGCTTCAATCGCATGAACAACATTTTCGTTTTCCCTGTACTTTTTAGCGTACTCAACGCCAAGCTCAATATGAGAGCCTTCCATTTCGTGGTCGAGAGCCTTTCCGATATCATGGAGAAGACCCGCACGCTTTGCCGTCTTAACATCTGCACCGAGTTCGGCTGCCATAAGACCGGCGAGGTAGGAAACCTCAAGTGAATGATTGAGCACATTCTGTCCGTAGCTGGTACGGTATTTCAGCTTGCCGAGCTGTTTAATAAGTTCCGGATGGATTCCGTTGACACCTGCGTCAATAGCGGCTCTTTCACCCGTCTGCTTGATGGTATGTTCAACCTCACGCTTCGATTTTTCATAAAGCTCTTCGATCCTGGTCGGATGAATTCGACCGTCCGCAATGAGCTTTTCAAGGGTAAGTCTTGCAATTTCACGGCGAACCGGGTCAAAGCATGAAACCGTGATAGCTTCCGGTGTATCGTCGATTATGAGATCGACGCCGGTGATAGTTTCAAGCGTTCTGATGTTTCGTCCCTCACGGCCGATTATGCGTCCCTTCATCTCGTCATTGGGCAGAGCAACGACGGAAACGGTGGCGTCTGCACTGTGGTCTGCGGCGCAGCGCTGAATTGCCGTTGCAATAATTTCACGAGCTTTTTCGTCTGCTTCATCCTTTGTCTTCTGTTCGTATTCCATAACCTTGACCGCCTTTTCATGAGTAAGGTCGGATTCAAGGGTTTTGAGCAGATAATCCTTAGCCTGTTCCTTGTTAAAGCCCGATATTTTCTCGAGCATCTCGATCTGGCTGCGCTTAACAAGCTCGATTTCTTCCGATTTCTTTTCGGCTGCCTTGAGCTTATTGTTGAGCTGTTCTTCCTTTTTCTCGATGTTCTCCGTCTTTTTGTCAAGGCTTTCCTCTTTTTGATTAAGTCTGCGCTCCTGACGCTGAACCTCGCTTCTTCTTTCTCGAAGCTCTTTTTCAAGCTCGTTGCGCTGGCGATGGATATCGTCCTTTGCCTCAAGGATGGCCTCCTTTTTCTTGGACTCAGCCTTGGAAACGGCTTCGTTCACGATTCTGGTGGCTTCCTGCTGAGCGGAGCCTATAGTGGATTCGGCTACCTTCTTGCGGTAGATTATGCCGATCGCCGCTCCCGCCGCCGCAGCAACAACAACACAGGCGACTATGATCACAATAAAAAGTGATGTTTTGATTGTCAACAAAGTATAAATGCACCTCCTGTCTTAAAGTGTATTAAATAATAAATCAGTAATTATCTCCGGCACACGGCTGTTCGTTACCGCCTACCCGAGGATGATATTACAATCCGGCTAATCGTAATAACATCTGTATTATTTTAATACATTTTAACGCATATGTCAAGGTGCATTATACATTTTCAATAAACTGTACTAATACTATCTATTTCATTTGTTTTAATTTGAAATAAATTCTGCAATTTTGTTTGACAAATATACTTTTTTATTGTATAGTAAATATACTTGCCGAAAAGCCGCCTGATTTTAAGGCAATATTCGCATAATTGCTTTGTGATTTAATCGGCGGTTATCTTCAAAAAAGGGCAGGGGTTTACAAAAGGTTTTTCATTAATGTCATAAAGATGAAAGGAGAAAAGCAATAATGAAAAAAATTTCGGAAAGAGTTTTGGCCGTAATAATGTCAATGGCAATTATTTTCGGCACGGGAACAGCGTTTGCTTATGCGAAAACAGATGCGGATGTTCCTTCGGGGGAGGTCGTATTTGACGAAACCGATCCTGGCTACAACGCAGGTTTGGATCACCTGACAACGCAGCAGTTTTTTGACATTATTTCGTCAATCAACGCAATCTTCAAAAAGACCTTCGGCTTCAATCTTTTTAATGAGAACAAGATCAGGTTTGAGGTCAATGGCGTGATGAATGATATCTTCACCGAGTGGACGCGCAAAAGCGGCGGAACTCTCGATGTTATAAAGATAGTCAACTCATTGCCTGATTTTACACACGGTTCGGATAAGGTATGCGAGCTTTTCAGAATTGATGTTGAAACCCTTGCGCCCATAATGAAGGATAAGGCCAACGAGCTTTATGATCAGGACAAGGATATTCCGGGACTCATCGTTGAGTTTTCAAGAATGTATCTCCTCGGCATTGATCATATGTCGGTCAATGCGAAGCAAAATGCTTCAAAGTCCACGATTTATAATGTCTATATAGAAGTTGTCTACAAAAACGGTACGGTAGACACATTCTATTCCGATTTTGTATATGACGAAACCACACATGAACTTAAAAGGCAGAACGAGAAGGGCGTTTTCGGATTCAACCTTGACGCCGATGATTATGTTCTCTATGCCATAAAGAACACATGGCAGAGAAATTTCGGTTTTTGTCTGACATATGATTTCCTTGCGAATATTACTATTTACGATTATGATACAAAGCGTATTTATCTTAACTATGGCGGCAAGGATTGGCTTTTCCAGATATGGAAGGGAATTTACTGGATCTCCAACGGTGCCGAGATCGGCATTTACAATCGTCCGGAGAAGAAGATTTGGACATCGGTGTTCAAGTGCGCTCCCGATGAAGACATGATGGTTATGAGCCTCGACCTTTACCAGGGCAACAGAAAAATCTTCTCCCGTGAGGCTCAGCTTCATTGGTGGGTCATCGGCTTCTCAATTGAGGAAAAGGTTTACGAAAGTAAATATCTCACCGCCAAAGGCACAATAGAGTTCCCCAACGAAGAATTCGCCGAGCTTTTTGTCAATGCTGCAAAGAAAAAGGGCGTTGAAGCTGGTCGTGAAGGTGTCAATGTATCATGGTGCTGGGCGCAGAGCGCATAAAATATAATTGAAGCATAAAGAACTGCTGATTAAATCAGCGATTATTAAAAGGCTGTCTCGTTGATGAGGCAGCCTTTTTAGACATTTAAAGCTTTGTCTTGATTCTTTTGAGCGATTACCGATGATTACTTAAATGTTGCTTACGGACAGACGGTGCGTTAATATGCTCAAAAAACGGAGATCACAACGACCTCCGTTTTAATATTTTGTTTATGTATGATTTTATTTTGTGAGAGTAACTCCGGCAACGGGAACGGTTGCACTTACTTTTTGAGAAAGAGTACCGTTAAGGATCAGCGCCTCGGCACTGTCAACGGCCTCCTGCGTGCCTGCCGCAGCGGCTGTACCGAGCTTGGAAAGATATGTTGCGCCGGTCTTGTAGTCTCCGTTATAAGCGGGGATATTGGGGAGAACATCGGATTTGTCGATTTGCTTTCCGTTCTCGTCGTACTCGGTGTCATCGTAATCAATTACCTCGTCGATGGTGTTGATATAATACTGAGCGAAATCATAGCGGGGAGCGCAAAGGTAGCCCTCGTTGTCGGAAAGTTTATCCGAGCCGAAGCCGCAGAAGAAAGCGTCTTCACGGTTGTCGGCGATTTCCTGACTGTAGAAGTCGGAAGCGATAACAACATTGCCGTTTGCTACAAGAGTATGGCAATCGCTCTTAACATCCTTGCAAACTCTTGCGTCGATTTTAACATCGGGGTAAACGGATTCAGCACCGAGAGCGAAAGCGTTAAGAAGTGTAAGATCATCGGCTGATTCGAGCAGATAACCGATTTTCGGAACATTAAGCTCTTTTGCTTTAAGACCTGCGGCGATACCGGAAAGATAAACCGCACCGGAAATGTTGGCGGTATAGGAATGAACGTTCTTTCCATCATCCTCGCCGTTAAATACGATGTACTGAGTCTTTGAAGTTTGACCCGAAAAATCATCTTCGGAGGATGTGCTTGAAAGGTACTTGTTGATAGCCGTCATATAGCCGGGATCGGCAAAGAAAATTATTGAGCATTCACGGTTGATGAGCGTGTTGATTGCTTCATAGGACGCCTGCTCATCGGAGGGATCAACCTTTTCAAGATATTCAAACTTGTCGCTGTAAATGCCTGCGCCGAAGGAAGTAACATCGTTAATGGCGGAAACGCATTGAAGCGTCGAAAGGTCGGGAACATAATCGTCCGCATCTTCACGCTGCCCCGGCAGAACAACGCCGATTTTGATGTTATCCTTTGTGATGTCGGCGTCTTCATCCAGGCTGCAAGAAGCGAGTGTAAAGCAAAGCACGACAACAAGGACGAGAGCAAAAACTTTTTTGAATGTTTTCATTAAGAGTCCTCCTTAGAGAATTGTACTTATAAAATATAGATATATTATAATTTATTTGCACGGGAAAATCAAGGAAAATTTTTGAGCTGTACGGCAATACATGAAATAATCAATGCATTTTTATTCATAAGCTAGTATCTGTATAAAAAATATTTTGCGTTCGGGAAGTTATTTCTTGCAAACCGTGCCTGTGTGTTGTATAATTATTATGGATATTTTTATAATGCCGAAAAGGCGGTGTATTATGGGCTATATTGAATTTGCAGATGTATATAAAAGGTATAAATCAGGCTCGGAATTTGTAAACGCTCTCGACGGGGTCAGCTTTTCTATCGAGCAGGGCGAGCTTTGCGTTGTGGTAGGTCCCAGCGGAGCGGGAAAAACCACGCTTCTCAATGTTCTGGGAGGTATGGACAGAGGCTCCGGAGGACAGATTGCCGTTGACGATAAGATAATTACCGATTTCGGGAAGCGTATGCTGATGCTCTACCGCAGACAGGAGGTCGGATTTATCTTCCAGTCATATAATCTTGTGCCCAATCTTACTGCGGTCGAAAATCTTGAGCTTGTTGCGAATCTCAGCGACAAGGCCGTTGATTGTATGGCTCTTTTGCGGTTGGTGGGACTTGAGAAAAGGGCTAATCTTTTTCCGTCGCAGCTTTCCGGCGGTGAGCAGCAGCGTGTGGCGATTGCGAGAGCACTGGTAAAAAAGCCGAAGCTCCTTCTTTGTGACGAGCCGACGGGAGCACTTGATTACGAAACCGGAATTCAGGTTTTGAAGCTTATCAAAAAGGTTTCGGAAATAATGAAAATGACGGTCGTAATAATAACTCATAACCATGCTATTGCACCGATAGCGGACAGAATAATTTCAATGAAGAGCGGCAAGATCAGCAAGATCGAGATCAATGATACGCCGATGCCGGTTGAAAGGATAGAGTGGTAATGACAAAAACCCTCATTAAGGAAACCCTTCGCTCCATTGCTGCCAATAAGCTCAGATTTCTTTCCGTTGCGATTATTATTGCGCTCGGAATGAGCTTTTTTGTCGGAATAAACTCGGCAAGCCCTGCAATGAATTATGAGGCGAACGAGTATTTTAACAGGAACAATCTGATGGATGTTTATGTTTCATCGTCAATTCCTTTTACGAGCGAAGATATAGAGAAAATTAAAAATATAAAGAATGTCACTCAGGTTGCCGCATCAAGCTATATCGACGGATATGCGACGCTCGGCAGAGAGACGCTTGTTAATAAAAACGGTACTGAACTTATCATGAGGATCAATTCGCTCGATGTGGAAAAGGAGAAGGATTTTCTTCAGGACAAGGAGGATCCGTCGTTTCTCAACTGCCTCGACCTTAAAGAGGGCAGACTGCCGGAAAAGGCCGACGAGTGTGTTGTTGACGAAAAAACAGCTGAGCTTTATTCGGAAATCGAGATAGGCAAGACCCTGAACATAACCGATGTTGACACCTCCGCAGGCATTTCGTTGGCGAACGACAAGTTCACCATTGTCGGAACGGTTACTTCGCCGATTTATATTTCGTCCGAACGGGGACAGACTAAGCTCGGTTCCGGCAGTCTGGATTCGTATATTTATGTTTTGCCGGAGGCATTTTCTACAAAAGAGGTCAATATGCTTGCGGTCAAAATGAATTATTCCGACTCCATAGACACTTTCTCCGAGGAATATTCCGAGCGTGCCGGTCTTATCGCCGATCAAATCAGCGAGGTTTCCAAGGAGGCGATCGCATCAAAGCTTTCCGAACTCAAAAGCGAATATACTCAAAAAATAAAGGATAAAGAGGCTGAGATACAGGCTTATTTCGAAACGAGCACAAAGCAGCTTGCGGAAAAGGAAGCGTCGATCAAGGAATTCAAGCAATATGTTGACAACGAGGATAAAATACTAAAGGATCTCAAAGCCTCGAACGAGAAAAAAATAAAATCAGCTTCATCAACCCTGAGTACGCTTGAAACCCAGCTTTCAACTCTCCAAAAAAGCTATGACGCCCATGTTAAGTCGAGGGACAGCCAAAGCTCGGAGATCAAGGGCTACAGTGAGCTGAAAAAGCTGTATGACGACCTCAAGACAAAGCATACAAAAGCCAAGACGGAGCTGGATTCCCTTGCGGGAGCGTATCAAAGCAAAAAGAGTGAGCTTGACGCCAAGGAAGCGGAAATAACGGAGAATGAAAGCAACATTTCAAGCTATGAATCGAAAATTTCAAAGCTTGATTCGGAGATAGCCGAGCTTGACGAAACAATTTCGTCAACAGAGTCAAACATAAGCAGCTATAACCGGCGTATTGAGGAACAGAACAAGGTTGTTGACGGCATCAAGGCGGAAATCAAGGCGCAGAATGCAATTATTTCCGATGCTGCGGCAACGAACGAGGAAAAGCTTTCCGCAATAAGCAAAAGGACACGGCTCAACAGCGAGCTTACGACGGCGCAAAATGAGCTTGCTTCAAGAAAGACCGAGCTTGAAAATGCACAGTCTCAGCTTACCTCCGCCAAGTCAGAAAAGACGAAAAAAGAAAACGAAAAAAAGACATATTCGCTTGCGCTTTCAAACGAAAGAACGGCTCTTTCAACTGCAAAATCCCAGAGAGATATTCTGAAAACCGAATGCTCGAATGCTGCGACGAATTATAACACGGCGATGAAAAATTACGATGCGGATTCGGCAACGCTCGAAAAATATGTTTCGTCAATGAACGATTTGACCAAGGGTCAGAGCAGCCTGACAACGCTCATTGCTCAGGTCGAGAGCGAAGAAAAGGAGCTGGAAACGCTCAAACGCAGTGTTACCGAGGCGCAGATCCGTTATACTCTCGCTTCGAGAAACAGCGCGGTTGAAGTCTCAAAGGCGGAGTATGACTTGAAGGTGGCAAAAAGCCGCTATTCAACGGTTGACAATGAATATACGGAGCTGAAGAACGACATTGATAGCAAAACCGAAAAGCTGAATTCGGAGCTGAAAAGCTATCGCACGACTTTCGATAATCTTGAAAATCTCAGATGGAACACGATTGCAAGAGATGATTTTTCCGGAATGAGAAGTCTTGCCGTAAGCCTGAAAAACATTAAGTCGATGTCAACGGTTTTTCCGATCGTGTTTTTCCTTACCGCAATGATAGCCTGTCTTGTTATTATGATAAAGAATGTTGAGGAGGAAAGACGGGAAATCGGAGTTTTGAAAGCGTTCGGCTATTCAAATCTTTCGGTTGTTTGCAAGTTCCTTCTTTATGCATTGCTTGCATGGGCGATAGGAATATTCATCGGAACAGCAATGGGAACCTGCGTGCTTCCGTTTGTTGTTTGCTCAATTTACAACATGACCTACAGCATTCCGAATGTCGGCACTGTTTTTCTTGAAAACTATGTTTTCTTCGGTATTGCAATTTCGTTTTTAATGATCGTTGTTGCAACCTTGATCGCCGTGATTCATGAAATCAGACACAATCCGGCAACCTTGATGAGGCCGAAAAATATTGCGTATAACCGCAGAAATTTGCTGGAAAAAATACCGGGCTTTTGGGGAAAAATGAGCTACGGAATGATCGTTGTTGCAAGAACGGTTTCACGAAGCCGAGAAAGAGTGGCGGCGGGTGCTCTCGGAATTGCCTGCTGTACGGCTCTTATTCTCTCGTCGCTCGGACTGATAAATTCGACGACTGCCGTTTCCGGTGCACAGTATGCCGACGACGGAATATTCAAGTATGATATACTTTTTGTCCTGCGAACTCCTCAGCAGGAGGACGCACAGGTGCTCAAGCAAATTCAAAGCGATCAGCGAACCGAAAACGCTGCGCTTATCAGCAACACGAGCGCCTTTGCCGCTGCCGACAGCGATTCTGATGTTAAGCGGACAGTCAGCGTTATCACGATGAAAACCGGTGATGAAGTCTCGAACTATGTTAATCTCAAGACGGTTGACGGCAGTCTCGATTTCAGCCGAGGCAAGGTTGTTATAACCGAGAAGATGGCGACCGACCTCGGGATAAAGCCCGGAGGGGAGATTTATTTCACTTCTTCCGACGGAACGACATACAGCGCACTCGTCGGCGGAATCGTCCGGAATTATACCAATCATTATGTTTACATGACCGACGAAACCTATAAGGAAGTTTTCGGCGAAGAACCTCAGCGCAAGTATATAATCGTAACGACAAAGTCTTATGTTGAGGAGAATGACATAGAAAACTTTGCCTCCGATTTTCTCAAGGAGGATATTGTAACCGGCGCATCGACCGCTTCGGAGATGGCAAGCTCTGTTGATGTTTCGATAGGTCGAATTTTTGCCGTCGTTTTGATGTTCGTTCTTTCTGCGTGCCTGTTGGCTCTTATTGTTATGTATACGAACTCCAATGTCAACCTCAGCGAACGGACAAGGGAAATTGCCAACATCAAGGTTATCGGTCTGAGTGACCATGAGGTTTTGATATATGTTATTCGTGAAAGCGTGATCTCGACGGCTTACGGTGCGCTGATCGGCTTGATTGCCGGTGTTTTCCTGCATAAGGTTCTGGTGGGCTTCATAACGGTTGACAATATCGTTTACAGCAGCTCGATCGCATGGTGGAGCTATCTTGTAACGATTGCCGTCATTGCGCTGATATCCTTTATTTCGTCGCTGCCTATCAAATTCAAGATAGACAGAATAAACATGGCGGAAACGCTGAAGGAAATTGAATAAAGGCAATACCGCAAAATTGAGATGTGCGAATTGCAAAAAAACGATATGTCCTCCCTCGACGGCTTCGAGAGAGGACATAACCGTTTCAAAGATTAAATTGTAATGTTACGCAAATATTCAAGCGAATTTTTAATGTCGTTTTCATCCTTGAAGTTGTCACGGTAAAGCTCAATTACAGCGCTTTTATCGTATCCGTGAGCTTTCAGCGCATTGAAAAGCTTTGCAAAATCGTATTCGCCTGCGCCGGGAGCGAGACAGTCGTGCGTTGCCGTGCCGTCGCTGAGGTGAACCTGAGCTATTTTGCCGTCGAGCAGGTCTATGAATTCAAATTCGCTCTGCCCCGTTCTGCGGCATTGCTTTATGTCCAGCACCGCCTTAAACTCATCACCGACAAGGTCTGCGACTCGCTTCATATAGTGCGGGTCGGAGCAAAGATATTTGTTTACATTTTCATGGGCGATAAAAACGCCTTCTTTTTTTGCGGCATTGTGCAATTTAAGGTAGTTCTCGGCATATAATTCAGGTGTGTATCCTTTTCTGCCTTTGCCGCCGTGCAGAACGATAAGCTCTGCACCGAGTCTGTTTGCCGCAGCGAAATATCGCTTGTAGAATTCAATGCCGTCATTTGTGCGGCGATCGTAGTCGCTGAAAAGCAGATACGGTTCAAATCCCGAGGTGAAAGGATGTATCGAACGCACTTCTATTCCGTAATATTCTCTTATCCTGCAAAGCTCGTTGAGATATTCGCCGTCAAGCTCGCAAACCGAATTAAAGAATATCTCTGCCGTTCTTGCTCCAGACCGTCCGACGGCTTTAAGCGAATCCTCGATCAGACCCGGATAAAAGCATGAGGAGGATATCCCGATCTTCATATCAACACCTGCCTTTTTCATTGATATTTTAGCACCATATTTGCCGACGGTAAAGACTTTTTTACCCTTTATTTGCGGAAAATATTATCAAATTGTTAATTTTTTCAAAAACACTTGATTTTTAAAATAAACAGGCTATAATATTATTAGCACTCAGGGAACAAGAGTGCTAAAACGATTAAAATTTAGTTTTTATAGGAGGCATTTACAATGAAAATCAAACCGCTTGCAGACCGTGTTGTTGTTAAAATGACAGAGGCTGAGGAAAAGACGCAGAGTGGAATTATTCTTGCTTCTTCTGCCAAGGAGAAGCCGCAGATCGCAGAGGTTCTTGCCGTAGGTCCCGGAGGACTTGTTGACGGCAAGGAGGTTGAGATGTATGTTAAGGTCGGCGATAAGGTTATCACCGGCAAATATGCAGGCACAGAGGTCAAGCTCGACAAGGAAGAATACATCATCGTTCGTCAGAGCGATATTCTTGCAATAGTAGAATAACAGGAGGAATATATTATGGCAAAACAGATTATTTACGGAGAGGAAGCCAGAAAGGCTCTCCAGGCAGGTATTGATAAGCTTGCCGATACAGTTAAAATTACACTCGGACCCAAGGGCAGAAATGTTGTTCTTGACAAGAAGTACGGTTCACCGTTGATCACGAATGACGGCGTAACGATCGCCAAGGATGTTGAGCTTGAAGATCCGTTCGAGAACATGGGTGCGCAGCTTGTTAAAGAGGTTGCAACAAAAACGAACGATGTTGCGGGTGACGGCACAACGACCGCTACTCTCCTTGCACAAGCTTTTGTCCGTGAGGGCATGAAGAATGTTGCCGCAGGCGCAAACCCGATGGTAGTTAAGAAGGGCATCAAGATGGGCGTTGACGCAGCCGTTGAGGCTGTTAAGTCAAATTCAAAGCCCGTTACATCTTCAAACGATATCGCTCGTGTTGCCACGGTTTCGGCAGCGGACGAGGAAATCGGCAAGATCATTGCCGAGGCTATGGAAAAGGTTACGGCAGACGGAGTTATCACCGTTGAGGAGTCAAAGACGGCAGTTACCGATTCCGACATTGTTGAAGGTATGCAGTTCGACCGTGGTTACATTTCCCCCTACATGGTAACGGATACGGACAAGATGGAAGCTGTTATCGATGACGCTCTCATTCTTATTACAGACAAGAAGATTTCAAATATTCAGGAGATCCTTCCGCTTCTTGAGCAGGTGCTCAAGGGAGGCAAGAAGCTCGTTATCATTGCCGAGGATGTTGAGGGAGAGGCTCTTTCAACGATTCTTGTCAACAAGCTTCGCGGTACATTTACCTGCGTTGCAGTCAAGGCTCCCGGCTTCGGCGACAGACGCAAGGATATGCTTCGTGATATCGCTATTCTTACGGGCGGCGAGGTTATCACCTCCGATCTCGGACTTGAGCTTTCCGACGCAACAATGGCTCAGCTCGGTCAGGCTCGTCAGGTCAAAATCTCTAAGGAGAATACCATCATCGTTGACGGTGCAGGCGACAAGGCTGAAATCAAGAGCAGAGTTGCTCAGATCAAGTCGCAGCTTGAGAACACAACATCGGATTTCGACCGTGAGAAGCTCCAGGAAAGACTCGCTAAGCTTTCGGGCGGCGTAGCCGTTATCCGTGTCGGTGCAGCAACAGAGACAGAGATGAAGGACAAGAAGCTTCGCATTGAGGACGCTCTTTCAGCCACAAAGGCAGCCGTTGAGGAAGGCACTGTTGCAGGCGGCGGCGTTGCACTTCTTAACGCTATCCCGGCAGTTAAGTCTTTGCTTGAATCAACCGATGACGCTGACGAAAAGACCGGTATTAAGATCGTACTCAAGGCTCTTGAAGCTCCTGCACGCCAGATTGCGGCAAACGCAGGTCTTGAAGGCTCGGTTATCGTAAACGATATCGTTTCGAGCGGCAAGGTAGGCTATGGCTACAACTTCGCAACGGGCGAATTTGTTGATATGTTCGAGGCAGGTATCCTCGACCCGACAAAGGTTACCCGTTCGGCTATCCAGAACGCATCGAGCGTTGCGGCAATGGTACTCACAACGGAGTCGCTTGTTGCCGACAAGCCCGATCCGCAGGCTGACGCAGCAGCTGCTGCAGCAATGGCAAGCCAGGGCGGCGGAATGTATTGATAAAAAGCTGAATAGTTAAACGGCATTGCCGCCGAGCAGGAAATCTGTTCGGCGGCGGTTTTGTGTTGCGGCAACCGAGCAAAGTCAAGGGATTTTTACGAAGCATGACGGAAATATATTCAAGCAAGGCATGCGCCTAATTTGTGCGGTATTGTCTTAAATCGGCGGTAAAACGGAATCTGAGCAGGGGCTTGTTCACACGGTGACGGCCTCTGTTTTTTTTGCGGGGAAATTACGCCGATTCGGCAGGTTGACTGTTCAAGTTTGCGTTTCTACGCAAAAAAACTTGACTAAACCACAAGATATAGTGTAAAATATACTTTGTATTTTGGAAAGTATTGCTTAATGCAATACCGCACACCCAATTGTGCGGTGCTGCCCTAATGAAAGGAATGGTCATTTTTATGGCAAAAAAGACAAGCTACGGAAATAATGACATTGTGGCGCTCAAGGGACCGGATCAGGTTCGTAAACGCCCGGCAGTTATTTTCGGTTCCGACGGACTGGAAGGCTGTCAGCATTCCGTTTTTGAAATTTTATCAAACTCGATCGACGAGGCTCGTGAGGGCTTCGGTGATAAAATCGTTATTACCCGTTTTCTCGACAAGTCGGTTGAAATTCAGGACTTCGGACGGGGAATTCCCGTTGACTACAACGAGAAGGAGAAAAACTACAACTGGTTTCTTGTTTTTTGTACGCTCTATGCGGGCGGTAAGTATAATACAAATAACGGCGGCAGCTATGAATATTCCCTCGGTCTTAACGGACTCGGACTTTGCGCAACTCAGTTTGCTTCGGAGTACATGGAGGCGGAAATTCACCGTGACGGCTGGTGCTATAAGCTCAATTTCAAAAAAGGCGTTGCCGTCGGTGAAATGGAAAAGGAAAAATACACCAAAAGGGATACGGGCTCACGCATAAAATGGCGTCCCGACCTCAAGGTTTTTACCGATATCGACATTCCGCTCGAATATTATCAAAGCACCGTCAAGCGTCAGGCGATAGTTAACGCAGGCGTTAAATTTATTCTCAAAAATCAGCTGAATAAGACCCAGTTTGAAACATTTGAGTATTGCTATACAGACGGCATTACCGATTATGTCAAGGAGATTGCCGGCGATAACGCAATGACCGGGGTGCAGACATGGAAAGCGGAGCGTATCGGCCGTGACCGTGCGGATCTCAACGATTACAAGGTGCTCATCAATTCCGCTCTTTGCTTCTCAAACAAAAATCAGCTCAAGGAGTATTACCATAATTCAAGCTGGCTTGAGCACGGCGGCGCACCGGAAAAGGCGGTCAGAAACGCTTTCACATATCAGATCGACGCTTATCTCAAGGCGAACGGAAAATATGTTAAGAACGACCCGAAGATCAAGTTTGAGGATATTGAGGACTGCATGCTCCTCGTTGTTTCCTCGTTCTCGACCCAGACCTCATATGAGAATCAGACGAAAAAAGCTATCACGAACAAATTTATTCAGGAAGCGATGACGGATTTCTTCAAGCATCAGCTTGAGATTTATTTCATCGAAAACAGGGCGGAGGCGGAGAAAATCGCCAATCAGGTGCTCGTAAATATGAGAAGCCGAGTTAAGGCGGAAAACACACGCCAAAGCCTCAAAAAAACGCTTTCAACCTCGAATGATCTTGCCAACAGGGTTCAGAAATTCGTTGATTGCCGAACGAAGGATGCAAGCGAGCGTGAGCTTTTTATCGTGGAGGGTGATTCTGCTCTCGGCGCCTGTAAGCAGGCGAGAAACTCGGAATTTCAGGCGCTTATGCCGGTCAGAGGTAAAATACTTAACTGCCTCAAGGTTGAATATGACAGGATTTTTAAAAGCGAGATCATAACCGATCTTATTAAGGTGCTCGGCTGCGGCGTTGAGGTAAAAAGCAAGGCGATGAAGGGTCTTGCGCAGTTCAATCTCGATATGCTCAGATATAATAAGATCATTATCTGTACCGATGCCGATGTTGACGGCTTCCAGATAAGAACGCTTATTTTAACGATGATATACAGACTTATGCCGACTCTTATCGAGGCGGGCAAGGTTTTTATTGCGGAAACTCCGCTTTATGAAATCAACACGAAGGATCAGGTCTGGTTTGCCTACACCGAAAAGGAGAAAACCCAGGCTCTTGAGGAAATAGGAGACAGAAAATATACAATTCAGCGTTCAAAAGGACTCGGTGAAAACGAAGCGGACATGATGTGGATGACAACAATGAATCCCGAAACACGCCGTCTCGTCGAGATCCTGCCGGAGGATGCGGAGAGAACGGCGCAGATATTCGATATGTTGCTCGGCGATAATCTTGCAGGCCGTAAGGAGCATATTGCCGATAACGGACATCTTTATATTGATATGCTTGATTTAAGCTGAAAGGGGTGGTATGAATGGCCAAGAAAAAGAAAACAGAGAAAGCTGTTGAGGAGATGGATCGGAACACCCATATTCTCGGCGCAGGCGAGGTCTTGCGTCAAAATATCACCGAAACGCTCGAAACTAACTATATGCCCTATGCAATGAGCGTTATTCTCTCCCGTGCGATTCCCGAAATTGACGGTTTCAAGCCCTCTCACAGGAAGCTTCTTTATACAATGTATAAAATGGGACTTATCAACGGTGCAAGAACAAAATCGGCAAACATTGTCGGTCAAACGATGAAGCTCAATCCCCATGGCGACGCTGCGATTTATGACACCATGGTTCGTCTTTCAAGGGGCTACGAGGCTCTCCTGCACCCGTTTGTTGACTCGAAAGGTAACTTCGGTAAGGCGTATTCGAGGGATATGCAGTGGGCTGCGCCAAGATATACCGAGGCGAAGCTTGCCCCGATATGCACGGAGCTTTTTGCCGAAATTGACAAGGATACGGTGGATTTTGTCGATAACTACGACAACACGATGAAAGAGCCAACGCTTTTGCCGGTTCGTTTTCCGAGCATACTCGCAAACCCGACAACGGGTATCGCCGTCGGTATGGCAAGCTCAATTTGTCCGTTTAATCTTCGTGAGCTTTGCGAAACGACGATTGCGCTTATCAAAGACCCCGAGGTCGATATTTCCGAAACGCTCAAAGCCCCGGATTTTGCCGGCGGCGGACTGCTGCTTTATGACAGAGATGTTATTGACACGATTTATAGAACGGGTCGAGGCGGCTTCAAGGTCAGGGCGAAATATAATTATGACAAAGACGGAAGATGTATTGATATTACCGAGATTCCGCCGACTACGACCGCAGAAGCGATAATCGACAAGGTTATTGAAAAATTCAAGTCAGGTTCGCTCCGTGAGATCAGCGATATTCGTGACGAAACGGATAAGTCGGGACTTAAAATTACGATAGATCTCAAAAAAGGCACTGACCCCGACAAACTTATGCAGAAGCTTTATAAGCTCACCCCACTTGAGGATACCTTCTCGTGCAACTTCAATGTGCTTATTGCGGGCGCACCGAGGGTCATGGGCGTCGGTGAGATACTCAACGAGTGGATAGCGTTCAGAACCGAATGTGTTAAACGCAGGGTTTATTTTGACCTGAGCAGGGCAAAGGATAAGCTCCATTTGCTCGAGGGCTTGCAGAAAATTCTTCTCGATATTGACAAGGCGATAAAAATTATTCGCTCGACCGAGGAGGAAAGCGAAGTTGTTCCGAACTTGATGATAGGCTTCGGCATTGATGAAATTCAGGCGAATTATGTTGCGGAAATCAAGCTCCGTCATCTCAACCGTGAGTATATTCTGAAAAGAACGCAGGATATCGAGCAGCTCAGAGCCGACATAGAAAAGATGGAGGATATCTTGGCTCATAAGTCGAAGATAAAGAAGATTCTTGTCAGCGAGCTTAACGATGTTGTGAATAAATACGGTCAGGACAGAAAAACGCAGATAATTTTTGCTTCCGATGTTGCCGAGGAGGAGGTCGAGGAAGAAATTCCCGATTTCCCGGTAAATCTTTTCTTCTCAAAAGATGGATATTTCAAGAAGATAACGCCGCAGGCACTCAGAATGAGCGGCGAGCAGAAGCTCAAAGAGGGCGACGAGATGCTGCTTGAAATTGAAGCGACGAACAATACTGATCTGCTGTTCTTTACGGATCAGTGTCAGGTATATAAGGCGAAGGCGGCTGATTTTGACCTCGGCAAGGCAAGTCAGCTCGGCGATTTCGTTGCCAACAAGCTCCAGATGGACAGCGGCGAAAACTCGATCTATATGCTGCCGACTCTTGACTACAAGGGCTATGTAATGTTCTTCTTTGAAAACGGCAAGGTAGCAAAAGTCGATCTTGCATCGTATCAGACCAAGACAAACAGAAAAAAGCTGATCAAGGCGTACAGCAACAAATCTCCCGTAGTCGCAATCAGGAAGGTCGAGGAGGACTGCGACCTTGTGCTCGAATCGACGGCGGGTAAGCTCCTTCTGTTCAACACGGGAGCTATCGCACCCAAGACGACCAAGGATACGCAGGGCGTTGCCGTTATGACGCTTAAAAAAGGTCATGTTATCAAGCTCGTCAGGAACTACAACAAAGGAGAATTCGCCAAACCATACAGATATAAGACGAAAAATCTTCCTGCCTCGGGCGCAACGCTGAGCGCAGAGGACGCAGGCGAACAGCTTTCGCTGATATAAGGCGATTATCACACCTCAGTTGTGCGGTATTGTCACAAAATTTATGCGATATGTCCTAAAAAAATCGCCGCTCACTGTGAAAAGCGAACGGCGAACGGCGGAGAATTGCAAACGCTGAATATTTATAATTTCCGCCGAGGACGGCATATTTTCTGCCGTCTGATATTATAATGACCCGATTTTTCGCAATAATTCAGCGAAATATGCCGCTTTACAAAAAAATTATGATAATTGCTATTGCATTTTGCAAAACTGTGTGATAAAATAAATCGGTAAAAATACTTATGGAGGTTTGATTATGAGTGCTTTGCAGTATGTATTCGGAGCTGTTCTTATAATTCTTGCAGTTTTCCTTATAATCGTTGTTCTTCTTCAGGAGAGCCGCTCGGCAGGTCTTTCGGGAGCAATTTCCGGCGGTGCCGACACATTCTTCGGCAAGAGCAAGGGCAGAACGATGGAACAGAAGCTCGTTAAGCTTACAAGAATTTCCGCAATCGCTTTCTTTATTCTCACACTTGGCATTACGATTTTCTTTATGTTCAAGTATTGATCAATTAAACAGTGAACAGAGCAGATGGCTTCGGTCGTCTGCTTTTTATTTTGCTCATTTTTTAATGGGCGATTTTTTTGCAAAAATTTTCATTCTCTAAACTTCAGCTAAGGTAAGCCCGTTATGCTATAGACAACAAAAACAGCAAGGGAGTGATAAACATGAACTTCAGGCACGAATTTAAGCATGAGATCGGATATTGCGATTTGCTCGCTTTGAGGTCGAGACTTTCGGCGGTAATGCAGCAGGACCCTCACGCAATCAACGGCAGATACACCATTCGCAGCTTGTATTTTGATAATCTTGACGACAAGGCGCTGCTGGAAAAAGTAAACGGTGTTGACAAGCGTGAAAAATTCCGCCTTCGCTGCTATAACGGCGATACATCGCTTATCTTTCTCGAAAAAAAGGTCAAAAACAACGGCCTTTGCGCAAAGGAACAGACGGTCGTTACTTGGCAGCAGGCACAGGCAATCGTCAACGGAGAGGATTTTGACGACGGCGGCGACAAGCTTCTCGCTGACTTTAGGGTAAAAACGGAAACGCTCGGGTTAAGACCGAAAACCATTGTTGATTATACCCGTGAGCCGTTTGTTTTTCCGGTCGGCAATGTCAGAGTCACGATAGATTACAACATCAGAACCGGGATGAACTGCACGGATTTCTTTAACGCCGATTGCGTGACCGTTCCGGCAGGGGATGCGCCGATAATCCTTGAGGTCAAATGGGACGAGGTGCTTCCGTCGGTGATAAGAGATATTGTGCAGATACCGAGCACACACACATCAGCTTTCTCAAAATATGCGGCAAGCCGTGTTTACGGATGATCACGCATTACACTACAAATAAAAAAGGAGTAATTTTTTATGAGTTTTAACGATATTTTTAAATCAAGCTTTTTGGAGAATATAACCTCCGTTTCACCGCTCGATATGGTGATCTCACTGGCACTTGCATTCGGAATAGGTCTTTTCATCTTTCTGATTTATAAAAAGACCTTCGCCGGTGTAATGTATTCGTCAAGCTTCGGCGTGACCTTGGTCGCGTTGACAATGATTTCCACCTTTGTAATTCTTGCCGTAACCTCAAATGTTGTGCTTTCGCTCGGCATGGTCGGCGCACTTTCAATCGTCCGTTTCAGAACGGCAATCAAAGAACCGCTTGACATTGCGTTTCTTTTCTGGGCAATAGCGGCAGGCATTGTTCTTGCTGCCGGTATGCTTCCTCTTGCGGTTTTCGGCAGCGTTGTGATCGGCGTTGTAATGCTTGTTTTTGCAAACAAAAAATCACACACAAATCCCTACATCGTTGTTCTTCGCTGCGCTGACCATGACAGCGAGGTCGCCGCAACGGAATTCCTTAAAAAGCAGGTCAAAAAGTTCAATGTTAAGAGCAAGACGGTTCAGAACGGCGCAATCGAGCTTAACGCAGAGATCCGCATGAACGACGCAAACACTGATTTTATCAACATTCTTTCCGAGATGAACGGAGTAAACAGTGCCGTGCTGGTAAGCTATAACGGCGACTACATGGGATAAGGAGTGATACTATGTCAACGCACAAAAATTTCGACAGAATTTGCTGCATCGTTCTCGCCGTCACGATAGTTATAACCGTTCTGTTTATGTGCGGTGAAAAAATCGGCATCACGAGCACGGCGAATGCAATGGGTTACGAGACACGGTTGTTCGATACCTCAAAGGTACACACGATAAATATTGTAATTGACGATTGGGACGGCTTTCTTGAAACCTGCACAAGCGAGGAATACACCGCTTGCTCGGTTGTGATAGACAACGAGGCTTATAAAAATGTTGCGATCAGAGCCAAGGGCAATACCTCGCTGACGCAGGTACAAAGCTACGGAAACAACCGCTATAGCTTCAAGATCGAGTTTGACCATTACGACAGCACAAAAACCTATTACGGACTCGACAAGCTCTGCCTTAACAATATAATTCAGGATAATACTTATATGAAAGATTATCTTTGCTACCGCATGATGTCGGAGTTCGGAGTAGATTCACCGCTTTGCAGCTATGTTTATATCACCGTCAACGGAGAGGACTGGGGACTTTATCTTGCTGTTGAAGGAATTGAAGATTCGTTCTTACAGCGCAGCTACGGTAACGATTCGGGAGAGCTTTATAAGCCCGACAGCCAAAGCATGGGCGGCGGCAGAGGAAACGGCGGAAATTTCAAAATGAGCGAATTTAATGCCGAACAGAACGATCAGACGAATTCATCGACCGATGGCACGCAGCCCGCAACGAACGGGCAGCAGCAGGGCACACCGCCCGCAAAGCCTGACGATAATTCGGGCAACACACAGCAAACAACAGACGGTCAGACGAATTCATCGACCGACAGCACGCAGTCCGCAACGAACGCACAGCAGCAGGGCAATCCTCCATCGAAGCCCGACGGTGAGCCGGGAGAAAACGGCGGAGGTATGGGCGGCGGAACAAACGGAAGCGACGATGTTTCACTCATTTATTCCGACGACGAATATTCAAGCTATCAGAACATTTTTGACAATGCCAAGACGGATATCACCGATTCGGACAAGGACAGACTTATTGCTTCGCTCAAAAAGCTGAACAACAACGAGGATATAAGCGATGTTGTCAATGTTGACGAGGTTATCAGATATTTTGTAGTTCACAATTTCGTCTGCAATTTTGACAGCTATACAGGCTCGATGATCCACAACTATTATCTTTATGAAAAGGATGGGCAAATGTCCATGATCCCGTGGGACTATAATCTTGCATTCGGCGGTTTCCAAGGTGCGCAAAACGCTTCTTCGCTTGTCAATTATCCGATAGACACGCCGGTTTCGGGCGGAACAGTCGATTCAAGGCCGATGCTCGCATGGATATTCGCAAGTGAGGAATATACCGAGCAATATCACGAACTTTTCTCGGAATTCATAGAGGAATATTTCGACAGCGACTACATTCCGAATCTCATCGAATCCACCAAGGAGATGATTGCGGAATATGTCGAAAAAGACCCGACAAAGTTCTGCACATATGAGGAATTTGAAAGCGGTGTGGCAGCTCTTAAAGAGTTCTGCACTCTCAGAGCCGAAAGCATTAGCGGTCAGCTTGACGGAACGATTCCGTCAACATCCGACGGACAGTCGGCAGACTCCTCAAATCTTATCAAAGCCGACGATCTCAATATCAGCGATATGGGAACGATGAACAATAATGAGGGCGGCGGTTCGCCCGACGGCAAAGAGCAAAAAAACGAAGCTCAAACGCAGTCAGCGAACGAAAACGCCAACTCAACAAGCGATACTTCTTTTTCACAAACCCCTCCCAATAATTCCGAAAGCTCCTCGGACGGAACGGAAAGTTCGACAAGTTCCGACAACTCCGTTCCGACGGGCGGCTTCGGAGAAACACCTCCGGATATGTCATCTTCCGACGGCAGCGATCCTCCGTCAATGCCGAACGGTGAAGCTCCGTCAAAGCCGGACGGAGAAGCGTCGGGCAATGAGCAAAACGACGGAACTTCCGACAAAAAGGAAAACGGACAGGACGAAAAAACTCCGCCGCAAAACGGCGAAGCTAACGGAGAAACGGCGCAAACACTCGATAAAAATTCAATCATCATTCTTGCCTTGTGCGCAGGCGTGTTGATAATCGGAGTTGCGATTGCGTTTATTTATAAAAAGAAAAGTTAAGGCAACGCCTCGATTGTGCAATATTGCCCTAAAAACAGCGGCACACCGAAATGATTTTCGGTGTGCCGTTAGTTAAGCATCATATATTCCCATTATTGCGATGCCGGCAACTGTGAGCAGAATGCATAAATAGTGCTTCCATGAAAGCTTTTCCTTGAGAAAAATTCTGCCCCATAGAACCGAAGCGGCGCAATAGGAGGAAATGATAGGGGCGGAAAGAGCGACATGCTCACTGTCGGCAAGGGCATATATATATGCAAACTGACCTGCCGTCTCAAATGCTGCACCGATATATTTCGGTGCTTCTTTTTTGGGAAGAAATTTGTCCTTTTTGATGAATTTAACATAGATAAAGCAGAAAATACCGCAGATGAGGAAAGTCAATTCATAGGCGGTGTTTGCTGCGTCCTCGTCAAGCCGTTCAAGCACAAGGCTGTCGGCAAATGTTCCGAGAGCGTCAAGCAGACAGTAAATTACAGGCAAAAGGATCGCAAGAAAGCTCTTGGCGTATTTATAGTTGCCCTTGCTCTGACGGGCGGCTCTCAGTTCGTCGTCCTCCGTCATTTCGGCAATTCCGAGTCCGACAACGCCGACGGTGACGAGTGCGATTGCGATATATTGCGCCTTAGCGAGCGAAGCCATGCCTGCGATTATGCAGATTATGGAAACCAATGCGCCGGAAGAATTGCATATCGGCGAGGAAATCGAAAGCTCGATAAAGCGAAGTCCAACATAACCGATCGTCATTGACGATATGTAAAGGAGCGATACGGGCAAATATGTCAGCATGGTAGAAAGAGAAAATTCAACATCGGTAAAGATCAGCGTGTAAGCCGCATGAATACCCATAACAACTCCGACTGCCGTAACCATTTTCAGCGCACTGTGCTTCTCCCTTGAGTCGGCACAGCCAATCTTTGAAAACAGATCTGAAAAGCTCCAGCAAAGCAGAGCAACGATAGAAAAAATAAACCATTCCATTATAATATCCTCAATAAACTAAATTTTTTTCAACATAAAGAGTTCCTTCGGCGAGGCTGCTTCTGCCAAGTCCGAGGAACTTTTTTTCGGGGGAATAAACACGGCAATATCCGTCCTTTTTTTCTCCCTTAATTCTTTCAAGGTCGAGTTCCCCGCCGTTTTCAAAGCGAGTCGCCTGCTTTTCACTGACGCTGATGGCAGGGTAGCAGAGAAGCATTTCGTCGCAGGGGGTGATCAGCTCACCAATCCGTCCGCTGTCGGCAAATTGACGAACCTTTTCAAGCGTAACGGTTCGGTCAACCAATATTCCGTTGGCTTCAATGCGTCTGAGCGCAGTTATCGTTGCGCCGCAGCCGAGTTCGGAGCCGATATCGGCTGCAAGCGATCGTATATATGTTCCGGCGCTGCATGAAACTTCGATCTCAAATTCATTGTTTTCGTCTGGAACATCTAGAAGCTTTATGTAGCGGATAACCACATTTCTTGCTTCTCTTTCTATCTCGATGCCTTGACGGGCAAGCTTGTAAAGACGAACACCGTCCTTTGAAACGGCGGAATACATTGGGGGAAGCTGACTTATTGGACCAACAAAGCGGTCAATAGTTTCATTGAGCCTGTTAACGCTTACATCAACGGTGTTATTTTCGAGCACCGTACCGGTTATATCGAGCGTGTCAGTGACCGTACCGAGCAGGATTCTTGCCCGATATGTCTTGTCATGGGTCGGCAGATATTGCGAAAACCTTGTCGCTCCGCCGAGCATGACAGGAAGCACGCCGGTAGCCATTGGGTCAAGCGTGCCGGTGTGCCCCGTCTTGTTTATTTTCAATATTCTCTTGACTCTGTTTGCCGCAACAAAAGAGGTCAGCCCCTCCGGCTTGTCAAGAAAAATGAATCCTGTCAAAATTATCCCTCCGAGGAATGTTGAAATTTTTTAATAATCGGGAAAAAATAAAGCAAATCTGAAACCAGCTTGAATCTGCCCTTGAAATACGGATTGTCTTTGTTTAATTTTTTGAGCTCTCTGTATTTTTTACGCAGTTCTTTTACTTTTTTTCTTTTAAATTCAGATGTAAACCGATTACAATATTTTGTATGCCCTATTATTCCGGCAACAGAATAAAGGTAATCTCTGTATACAATTTGAGATGATTTTTCACACTTATTTCGATTAAGAACTTCAAGCTTGTTATCAAATGAAAACAATATATCGAAATTATTTTCTGAAAAGGATGATCGCATAATGCTGTTAGGGGAAAGATAGTAATAATACAATTTTGCATCAGTAAAGGAAACCTTTTTAGAGTTTTCTATAGTCTGATAAGCGATAAAGCTATCTTCATATCTTTTGCCATATGGAAACCTCAATTTGTCAAATACGGATTTTTGGTAAAAACGAGTGCAGGCTGAATCTTTATTTGAAATATATTCTATGTTATTAAGCAAAAACTCCGAAGAGTATGTTCTAACATTGTTAGTAATTGTATGATTTACAAACTTAATTTCCGAAGTATCAATTGAACCAAATATAACGGTTTCGCTGTTATGTTCTATACAATCCCGGAGGAGCAAATCTATTGTTACAGCTTCAATAAAATCGTCACTGTCAATAAATGCTATATATTCCCCTGTCATTATATCAAGTGCTGCGTTTCGGGCACTTGAAAGACCATGATTTTCTTGATGAATAACCCTGATTCTGTCATCTTTTTTTGAATATTCATCGCAGATTTCGGGTGTATTGTCTGTTGAGCCGTCATTAACGACGATTATTTCAAGCTTATCATGAGTTTGCGCAATAATAGAATCAAGACAAAAGGCAAGATATTTTTCTGTATTATAAGCAGGAACAATAACAGATACAAGAATGTCTTTGTAGTTCATCAAATTACACCGCCTTTAAGGCAACACCGCACAATTGAGGTGCACGCCTTGTTTGAATATGTTTCCGTCATGCTGCATAAAAATTCCTTGACTACAGCAGACCTGCAAATTTTTTTGCAACCCGACAAAAAATCTTACTGCGCAATCCGCACACCCAAATTGTGCGACATTGCTTTAAAAATAATTATACAGGATTAACAGCGAAAAGTCAAATAATAGGTGTAACAAGTTAATTAAACGGAATTATAAAAATAAGGCAATACCGTACAATTTGAGGTGTATGTCTCATCTGAATATATTTCCGTTATGTTGCACAAATTTTTTTGACTTGCGCCGGCAAACTAGCAAAACTTTATGTATAACCTGACAAAAAATCTTGCTACGCAATGCGTATGCCGCAATTGCACAGCATCGCCTTAATATAAACGCAAATTTAATTGTTAAAACGACCAAAAAAATCATGCCGAATTTGTAACAATGATAAAACTTTGAGAAAATAAAGCGACTTTTGTTGACAATAATTTGTTAATGGGATATTATATAGATGTATCTTAGTCCTGTGAGGTGTGCGTATGAACAAAATTCCGATAAATTCGGATAAAGTTTATGCGGCGCGTTACGGCGATAAAGCAGCAATGAATGAACTGATTTCATCTCTTGCACCGACTGTTGAAAGCATTGCTTCGGGGTATGTCGGACGGTGTCCGTTGAGCCGCAGCGATCTTATTCAGGAGGGAATGATAGGTTTTCTCGGTTCTGTTTACGGGTACGACCCTGATGAGGGCGTGAGGTTTGAAACCTATGCAACTGTTTGCATATCCAATCGCATCAAAAGTGCCGTGCGCAATCAGCTGCGGAGCAAGCATATGCCGCTCAATGGCTATGTTGATATTGACGACATTGACATCAGCGATGAAATGTCCGATCCGCAGACAATAATCGTAATGCGGGAGCAATTTGAGGATCTCAGCGAGAGTGTTGAAAAAAAACTTACGAGTCTCGAAAAAGATGTTCTGAGACTCCATATCGGAGGTCATAATTACAGTTCTATTGCCGAAATGCTTTCGATAAGCGTCAAGAGTGTTGACAATGCTTTGCAAAGGGCAAGAAAAAAGCTCAAGGAAAAATGATACCCTATGCCTGCGCTGTACATAACGTGTAAAGGCGTGCGCAGGGCGTAAATAAAATTTAGCGAGGTAAATAATCATGTACGAAGACAAGATGTTGGTATGTAAGGATTGCGGCGAGGAGTTCGTCTTTACCGCAGGTGAGCAGGAGTTCTATGCTGAGAAAGGCTTTGTAAACGAGCCTCAGCGTTGCAAGGCTTGCCGTGACGCAAGAAAGAATGCCGTTAGAGGCGAGCGCGAAATGTTTGAAGCAACATGCGCAAACTGCGGCGGACCTGCCAAGGTTCCTTTCCGTCCGAGAGAAGACCGTCCTGTATATTGCAGCGAGTGCTTTGCAAAGATGAAGGAAGAAGGCTAAATCCGGAATAATTGAGGAGCTGTATCCGAGTTCGTAAATCCGAACAAAGATGCAGCTCCTTTTTTAGAGCTTGTAAAATAAAGTGTGTAAGTTAGAAAAATAACTTGCACACTTTTTGTAA
>CAVJDU010000002.1:0-118923 GCA_963648385.1 uncultured Coriobacteriaceae bacterium
TACGCTCTTTTTCAATACTTATTTTTATTTATTCCCCACAAATCCGTGATGAGGCTTCTTTTTTTATGCTTTTCTATTGGTTTATCGGGACTTGAACCCGTGAGGGTCCGAGCGTTTCGGCAGGTGATATGGATAATTAAGGCAATGTCGCATACTTTGATTGCGCTGTATTGCCATAAAATCGGTATGATATGATCACAAGGTAACGAACGACTGAATCAAAGCAAAATAATTGGCGGATATGTAGGCATTTTTTGAGATTTATATGGGTTTTTGACTTTACTTTTACTTTTAAATATGTTATATTATCATTAAAAAACAATACTGCACAAATTGCCTTAAAGCGAGGGATGATCATGCGCTCTCTTTGCGTTGAAGCGATCAAGGAAAATCTTAGCGATGTTATTGAATTTGCAGCAAAGCAGCTCGGTGACGCTGCCGACGAGAAAATTCGCTTTGAAATTGAATTGATCTGCGAAGAAGTTTTTATCAATATTTGCAGCTACGCTTACGGCGAAAAAACCGGCAATGCCGAAATTGAAATTGACAGATCGTCGGACAATGTGGTTATAAAATTTATTGACGGCGGAAAGGAATTCAATCCACTTGAAAGTCGAAATCCCGATATTGGTTCTCCGCTTGAGGAGAGGAGAACCGGAGGACTCGGAATTTTTATCACAAAAAAATTATCCGACAGGCTTTCGTATAAAAGGGAAAACGGCAAAAATATTCTGACGGTTGAAAAATCCGTCAATTCAGCTCATCGGAGGTAAAACATATGGAAATCAACAAGGCTATCAGCAATCAAAATGTTATTATCACGCTCAAGGGTCGTTTGGACACGATGACGGCTCAGCAGCTTCTCGGCGAGATAAGCGATATTGACTATGACGAGGTGGAAACTGTAACGCTCAACTTCAAAGATCTTGAGTATATTTCAAGCTCCGGACTGCGGGTAGTTCTTACCCTTTACAAAAACCTCAAAAGCAACGGCGGCAGCCTGAAGGTCGTCAATGTCAACAATATGATAATGGAGCTTTTCACAATGACGGGAATGCGGGAGTATCTTGACATCGAGCAGGCATAAATTTTTCGCTGATAATATAATCAGCGGCTACTAAGGGGACTAAAATGAGCAGTACGACACTTGGCAGGAACGCCGTGACCGTCAACAAGAAATATGCGGAATATTTTCTTCCGACGGTGCTTACGGCTATGGCAACAAACATTGCAATGATCCTAAATTCGGTCATTGCGGGAAATCTTCTCGGACAGAGCGCACTTGCGGCAATCAACCTTTTGTCGCCGATCACCCAGCTTTATTTTTCGCTCACGATTCTTTTCGGGCTGGGCTCGTCCTCGATAATTTCTTTTGCAAAAGGAAAGCGTGACGATAAGCAGGTCGATCGGGTTTTTACATCGACCTTCATCGTGCTTGTTGCGCTCAGCGTGATCTTTATTGCGGTTCAGCTGCCGCTGGCGGATTTGATATGCTCCCTTTTGACAAAGGACGCAGAGCTTAAATCATTGTTGTATCAATATTATATTCCGTATATAATAGGCACACCGGTCTATTTCTTGCTGATGTGCTCCGTTTATTTTGTCAGGGCGGACGCAAGACCTAAGTTTGCCTCAAATATCGTAATTATCGCAAATGTTGTAAATCTGGGACTGGACTATCTTTTAATGGGAGTTTTTAAGCTCGGTATTGCCGGCTCGTCGATCGCAACCGTTTCGGGATATGTTGTCGGATTTGTGATAATGTCAACGCATTTTATAACGAAAAAAAGCACGCTTCATTTTGATTTTTCAATTCTCGGCGATCCGGTTGAATTCTTTAAATCTCTCGGCAAAATGGTGACGATAGGAGCTTCGGGTGCGCTCGGAACGATGCTTATAGCGGTCAAGATGCTGTTCCTTAACACGATTATCCAGAGCGCAGGCGGAAGCGCAGGCATGGTTTCCTATTCCGTATGCTCATCGAGTCAGATTTTTATGTCGATGTTTATAACGGGCGCAAGCCAGACCATGATACCGATCATCGGCGTTTGCCTCGGCGAAAAGGACTACGACGGCGTGCGCTATGCGTTCCGCAGGGCGGCAAGGGTTCTTGCAATTTCGAGTGTAGTTATCATGCTGTTTTTATGCGTAGCTCCCGAACCGGTAATCAAATTTTTCGGTATCACCTCGCCCGAAGATATCGCAAACACAATTCCGGCTCTGAGGATCAATGCCCTTTCGTTCCCCGGAATGGCATTCTCGTTCCTGCTGCTTTATTACTATATGGCAACTCAAAAAAGGGCGATTTCAACCGCAATTTCCGTCATCAACGGAATTGTTATCATAATACCATCTGCATTGCTTCTTTCAAGGTTTTTCGGCATCACAGGCGTTTGGCTTTCGCTTGTTGCGGCGCAGGTAGGAACGCTCATCGCCGTTTATTTCATTGAACTTGTTGAAAAGAAAAAGTCCGGCGGAAAATATAAAAGTTTTTATCTTCTCGAAGAAACGGAGGATAACGAGATACTCTCGCTCTCCTTTAAGGGAACAAAGGAAAATGCGGCGGGCGTTTCGCTCTACCTTTCCTCGCTCCTTGCCAAGAACGGAATCGAGGAGCTTCGAGCAAACAGAATCGCAGTCTCTGTTGAAGAAATGGCAGCCGACTGCGCAGAAAGAATGAAAGGCAAAAAGAAAGAAGCCGACATTGATATAAGAATCTTTTCCGACAGCGACGGTACGGTTATTTCGGTTCGTGACAACGGCGAGGAGTTTAATCCGCTCGACTGCGACGAGAAAGAGCCGAATCCGCTGGGCGTTGTAAAAGCGATTTCGGAAAAGGTAGAATATTCAAGAGTAATCGGTTTTAACCGAACAATAATTAAACTTTAATCAGCCGCCGAACAGTCGGGGAGCTGTATAATGAACGGAGTTGATCATAATGGAAAATTTGATTGAATTGCTCGATGCCTGCAAGGAAGAAAAAAGGGAGCTTTATCCGCTCACGCCCAGCCAGATGGGCATTTATCTTTCGTGTATGCACAATCCGCAGAGTACGATGTACAATATTCCCTGCGTATTCCGCTTTGATAAGGGAGCGATCGACATTGACAGATTGAAGGAATCTGTCAAAAAGGCGGTTAACAATCACCCCGTTACGAGAGCTTATATAGACAATTCAACGGGCAGCCCGATGATGAAGCTTCGCAGCAGCATTGATGTAGACATACCGGTTATACAGGTTGACAGCCTTGAAAAAGCTGCCGAGGAATTTGTCAAGCCGTTTGACCTTGAAAAGGATATTTTGATCAGGTTTGCCGTCTTTGAATGCGACGAGCAAGCGATGTTTATTATGGATTTTCACCATATTATTTCCGACGGTACATCAATTGCGGTCTTTTGCGACGATATTACGCTTGCATACGACGGAAAAGAGCTTGTTCCAGAAAAATTTACACAGCTTGATCTGTCTGTTTTTGAAGAAAAACTTGAAAACTGCGAGACTTACCGAAAGTCAAAGGAATATTACGACAATATTTTTTCCGCCGTTGAGGAAAAATCGGAGATCACGGAGGATTTTATCGAAAAGCCGGGGCTTGAGGACAAGCCCAACGGTTCGTTTGAGGTGACGACAGAGGGTAGATTTTCCGTTGAAGATGTGCGCAGCTTCGCCTCGAAGCACGGAATAACCCCCTATACCGTCTTTCTCGGTGCTTATGAATACGCAGTTGCGAAATTTACAAATCAGAACGAGGCGACCATATGCACCGTTACCCACGGAAGATTTGACAAGCGGCTTGCAAATACTTTCGGAATGATGGTTCGCACGCTCCCGATGCACGCCGAGATCGACGAGGAGGCTTCCGTTTCCGATTTTCTTAAAAATGTCCGCAAGAGCATAACCGAAACCGTCAAAAACGATTCGTATCCGTTCATGAAACTTACGGTGGATTATGACCTTACCGCCGACATTATGATGGCTTATCAGGGCGATAAAATCCTCAGTACAATTGAAATCGGCGGCCAGTCGTTTAAAATAAAGCTTTTGACTCCAAAGAGTGCCATTTCAAAGCTGGATGTTATGGTGTTGGAAACGGGCGCAAAATTTGAGCTGCGCTTTGATTACAGAAGCGATTTATTCAAGGAGGAAACCATCCGCTCGTTTGCCGACTCGCTCATAACGATCGTCGAACAGTTCCTTGAAAAATCAAAGCTTTGCGAGGTTGAGCTTGTGAGCAAACGGCAGCTTGCAGTGCTTGACAGCTTCAACAAAACCGAAGCGCCGTATGACGAAAGCAAAACGGTTGTTGATATAATTGAGGAGAATTGCAAAAAAACTCCCGACAAGATCGCCGTTGTTTATAAAGAAAAAAAGTTTACCTATTCCGAGGTTGATGAGCTTACAGATCGCATTGCCAGATATGTTCATTCAAAGGGCATCGGCAAGGAGGATGTTGTTTCAATCCTCATTCCGAGGTGCGAATATATGCCTATCGCAGCGCTCGGCGTTATGAAGGCGGGAGCGGCTTATCAACCGCTTGACCCGTCGTATCCGACCGAAAGACTTCAGTTCATGGTCAAGGACGCAAACGCAAAGCTCCTCATTGCGGACGAAAATCTGCTTGAGCTTTTGCCGAATTACGAGGGTGAAATTCTTCTGACAAAGGATATCCCGAGTTTGCCGAAGGCGGACTCCGTACCGGAGAAGCCGTCAGCGGAGGATCTGTTTATTCTTATCTACACCTCCGGCTCAACAGGCACTCCCAAGGGGGCTATGCTTGAACATCGGAATTTGCATGCGATGTGCAGAACTCACATAGATAATTATGATGTAACGGCAGACAGCATTTATGCGGCATATGCCAGCTACGGATTTGACGCCTGCCTTATGGAAATGTATTGCGCCCTTGTTGCCGGTGCTCAGCTTCATGTCATTGATGAGGATATCAGACTCGACCTTGTCAAGCTGAACAGATATTTTGAAGATAACGGTGTTACCCATGTCTTTATGACAACCCAGGTTGCAAGACAGTTCGCAACAGAGATCGAAAATCATTCGCTCAAATACCTTATAACCGGCGGAGAAAGGCTCGTTCCGCTTGAGCCTCCGAAAAATTTTGTACTTGTCAATATTTACGGCCCGACGGAGTGCATCGTTTATATCACATCGCAGAAGGTTGACAAGCTCTACGACAGAGTCCCGGTCGGAAAGGCTGTTGACAATGTCAAACTTTATATTATTGATAAATACAAAAGGCGGCTTCCTGTCGGTGCATTGGGTGAGCTTTGCGCTTCGGGTAATCAGGTTTCAAGGGGATATCTCAACCGTCCGGAGCAGACCGCAAAGGTCTATGAAAAGAATCCATATTGCAACGAAAAGGGCTATGAAAGATTTTATCACACGGGCGATATCGTCCGCTTTATCGACGACGGCAGCGTGGACTATATCGGAAGAAATGACGGTCAGGTTAAGATCAGAGGCTTCCGCATCGAGCTTTCCGAGGTTGATAAAATTATCCGTAAATATGACGGAATCACCAATTGCGCCGTGGTCGCCAAGGCTCTTGCGGGCGGCGGACAGTGCATTAACGCATACATCGTTGCCGACAAAGAGATCGACATTCAAAAGCTCAACGAATTTATTCTGGAGCACAAGCCGCCGTATATGGTTCCCGCCGCTACGATGCAAATTGACACGATTCCGCTCAATGTAAACGGCAAGCTTGACAGGCGCAAGCTTCCGGAAATCAAGGCGGACACCTCAAAGAAGAAAAATTCCGCTCCGAGAGAGCTTACTTTCCTCGAAAAGAAAATTTCGGAAATCGTTGAAAAGGTTATCGGACACAATGATTTTGATGTCTCCGAAAATCTTATCAATGCCGGCATGACCTCGCTTTCAGTCATTAAGCTTGCCGTTGAGCTTAACAAAGCTTTCGGCTTTGAGGCGCAGGTCAAAAAGATGATGAAGGGCTGCTCGGTTCTTTCAATCGAGGACGAGCTTCAGGAGTTCATGTTCAGCGGAGCAATGAAGCCGAAGGCAGCCGAAGAAGAAAAGAAAGAGCGCAAGGCTCATTATCCGCTTTCAAAAACCCAGCTCGGAGTGTATATCGACTGCATGAAGAATCCGTACAGCACGATATATAACATTCCGTCGGTTATCACATTTTCAAAATCGACCGATGCGCAAAAGCTTGCCGGCTGCATCGAGCAGATAATCAAGGCTCACCCGTATATTACGACGGGACTCACGCTTGAAAATGACGAGATCGAGCAGAAATATGTCGATTCGGCAGAGCCTGAGATCCCCGTGAAAAATCTTACGGAGGAGCAGCTTGAAGCATATAAAAAGGACTTTGTGAAGCCGCACAATCTTATGAAATCTCCGCTGTTCAGAATTTCCGTTGTCGAAACGGAAAAGGCGGTCTATTTGCTTTGCGATTTCCACCATATTATCTTTGACGGTGCATCCGTTGCTCTGTTCCTGGAGCAGCTCAAGACCCTGTATGAGGGCGGCGAGATCGAACCGGAAAGCTACACCTATTTCGATTATGTTGAAGATGAGACAGAGGCGGAAAACGGAGAAAAATTCAAAAATGCGGAAAAATTCTTTGACGATATGATGAATGATTTTGAATCCGCAAGCGAAATTACGGCAGATCTCAGAGGTCATGCGGCGGACGGAAGGCTTGCTTCGCAGTCGGTTCCCGTCGATATGTCAAGGGTCGAAAAATTCTGCTCTGAAAACGGAGTAACACCGGCTCACCTTTTCCTTGCCGGAACATTCTATGCCGTTTCAAGATTTGTGAACAGCAGGAATGTGTATATAAGCACCATCAGCAACGGCAGAAGCGATATAAGACTCACAAACTGCTTCGGAATGTTCGTTAAAACTCTTGCGCTCGGAATTGAGATCGAGGACATGACCTCGCTTGATTTTGTTCGAAAGAGCAAAGCGGTTTTCACGGGAGCGATAGAAAACGAGATTTATCCCTATACGCAGCTTTGCACGAAGTACGGTTATGCGCCGAACATTATGTACGAATATCAGCTCGGCGTTGTTGATAAGATGGAGCTTAACGGTGAAGAGGTTCTCTGCGATTATCTTGAAATGGATACGGCGAAGTTTAAAACAGCCGTTCATATTGAGGAGCACGAGGGCAAGCCGAGCGTCGTTGTTCAGTATAACGATGCGCTCTACAGCGGCGAAATAATGAAAACTCTTGCAAAATCCGTTCTTTGCGCCGTTGAGCATATAATCGAAAACCCGAACGGAAAAATCAGAAAGGTTTCGCTTCTTGACAACGATGCGATAGCGCAGCTTGAACGCTTCAAGTGCAGCGAGATCGCTCCTGTCGAAACAAAGATACTTCATAAAATGATTGAAGAGCAGGTTGCAAAAACTCCCGAAAGAATCGCATTGGTTGCCTGCGACGGAAAGCTGACATACAAGGAATTTGACCGTCTTGCAAATATCACGGCGAACGCTCTTATTGAAAAGGGACTCAAAAAGGGAGGCAAGGTTCTTCTCCTGCTCAGCAGAACCTCAAGGTTCTTCACATCGCTTCTCGGCGTTCTCAAGGCCGGCGGAGCATTCATTCCGTCGTGTCCCGAATACCCGAAAGAGAGAATCGACAATATCATTGAGGACAGCAACGCCGATTTTGTTATCACGGAGGGCGAGCTGCTCGACAGATATGAGAAAACCGTTGACACTGAGGAGCTTCTTTCGGGAACGAATGACAGCAATCCCAATGTTGATGTTCAGCCCGAGGATCTTGCATATCTTATCTATACCTCCGGCTCGACCGGCAAGCCGAAAGGCGTTATGCTGCGCCACATAGGTATTGCGAATTACCTTGCATACAGCAAAGCGAATATTCAGGGCAAGAAGGTTATTGAAAGTTGCCATACATACGGTTCGGTAACGACCATCAGCTTTGACCTGTCCCTCAAGGAAACCCTGCTTTCGTTCTGCCACGGTCTTACGCTTGCCTTTGCAAGTGACGCTCAAACGATGAATCCCGTTGCGCTCGCAAGCTTCTTCAAGGAAAACGATGTCGATGCGTTTAATTCCACGCCGTCACGACTTTTGCAATACATGGAGCTTGACGAGTTTGCTCAGGCAATGGCGAACTGCAAGGCTATACTTTCCGGCGGTGAGAAATATCCCGACAAGCTGTTGAAAATCCTGCGTGAAAAAACGAACGCTACCATAATCAATACCTACGGTCCGACGGAAATAACAGTTTCATCCAACGCAAAGGATCTTACAAATGCGGATACCATCACGGTCGGCAAGCCGCTGCGCAACTACACGGAATACATTGTTGATTCGGATGACAATCTTCTTCCGGTCGGAGTTGTCGGCGAGCTTCTTATCCAGGGCTGCGGCGTGGCGCTCGGTTACATGAATCTTCCCGAACAGACGGCAAAATCTTTCATTGAATTCAAGGGCGAACGCACATACCGTTCGGGCGACTATGCAAAATGGACAGCGGACGGCGATGTTGTTATCCTCGGCAGAACCGATAATCAGGTTAAGCTGAGGGGTCTGCGCATCGAGCTTGGCGAGATTGAGAAATGCCTGAGTGCTCTTGACGGAGTCAAAACCGGAATTGCACTTATAAGAAAGGTCGGCAAAACCGATGCAATCTGCGCTTACTACACGGCGGAAAGGCAGCTTGACCCGGAGGACATCAAGGAGAAACTCAAGAAAACCCTCACGGATTATATGGTTCCGACCGCATATGTACAGCTTGACTCAATGCCGCTAACCCCGAACGGCAAAATCAACACAAAGGCTCTCCCCGAACCGAAGCTCGACAAAACGAAAAACGGACAACTGCCTAAGAACGAGCTTGAAAAGACCTTCTGCGATATTTTTGCGGAAATTCTTGAGCTTGACACCGTGTTTGCCGATGAGAACTTCTTCGATATCGGCGGAACATCGCTCACGGCGACCAGAATCGTAATTTCTGCTTCGAAGAAAAATATCGAAATAGCATATAACGAGGTCTTTGAAAATCCGACGCCGCAGGCTCTTGCAAAGTTCATCAGCAAGGACGATTCGGACAAGGAGGATATCGAAAATCTCTCTGATTACGACTATACAAATATTGACGAGCTTCTGAAAAAGAACAATATTGACTCGTTCAGAAACGGAGAGCGTCAGGAGCTTGGCAATGTTCTGCTGACGGGACCGGCGGGCTTCCTCGGCGTACACATTCTCTATGAGCTGCTTCATAAATATAGCGGCAAGGTTTATTGCCTGATTCGTGACAAGAACAATAACCCTGCCGAAAGCCGATTGAATTCAATTTATTACTACTATTTTGAGGAAAGTCTCAGGGAAAAATATCCCGACAGAGTTTTCGTCGCAGACGGTGATGTAACGAATCGTGCCTGTTTCGACCTGCTTCTTGACAAGGGAATCGACACGGTCATCAACTGCGCCGCCAATGTTAAGCATTTCTCAAAAGGAACGGATATTGAGGATGTAAACCTGTACGGAACGCTCAATGTGCTTGATTTCTGCAAGGCGGCAAATGCACGGCTCATTCAGGTTTCAACGATGAGCATCGGCGGTATGTTTATCGGAGAAAAAGGTCCTGTTGAAAAGCTCAGGGAGGATCAGCTTTATTTCGGTCAGTATGAAGGATCGAAATATACCCTGTCAAAGTTCCTTGCCGAAAGGGCGATCCTTGAGGAGGCTTCAAACGGCTTCAATGCAAAAATTATGCGTGTCGGCACGCTTTCGGCTCGAAACAGTGACGGCGAATATCAGATAAACTTCACGACCAACACTTTCATGGGCAGATTGAAATCCACCTTGCTCATCGGCAAATATCCGTATGAGGCGATGGAAACGCCGTTTGAGCTTTCGCCGGTAGATTTTGTTGCAAAGGCAATTCTTCTGCTTGCTCAGACCCCGAAGGAGTGCACGGTATTCCATCCGTTCAACAATCATACTCTTATCATGGGCGACCTTTACACCGAGATGAACAAGATCGGGCTTCATTCGGAGGGCGCAGAGTACGACGAATACATGGCTGCGCTTGATAGGGCGGAGCAAGACCCGGAAAAGGCAAAGATCCTTTCAAGCATGATTGCGTATCAGAATATGGCTCACGGTCAGAAAACCTTTGCCGTTGCCAAGAGCAACGCATACACCATGCAGGTTCTTTACAGAATGGGCTTCATGTGGCCTGTCACATCATTCGACTATATGAAACGCTTCATCAATGCTTTAAGAGGCCTCGGCTTCTTTGACTGATAAGCGGCAAAGAAAAAAGAAAACCGGGGCTGCTGCAATTAAGCAATAGCTCCGGTTCATTTTCATTTGTCAAGACAATACCGTACAATTAGGGTGTGTGGTATTGCCTTAATATTATTCCTCGACGAAATCGGTTTCCGCAATGATTTTTGAGTAAAGCTCAAGAGCTTTGTTGAAAATTTCTGCGCCGAGACTGATGTATTCGTCATTTGTCGTTCCGCATCTGAGGGCGAATTGTTCGCCAAGATTTTTTGCGGTGTCTCCGCTCTTTTTAAGGGCAAGGAGATAAAATGTAAATGCGCTGCCGTCGGAAATATTGTCGTAATAGCCGGTTTCTTCCGCTTTGAGATAGCTATACATCGCTGCGCTTGCGGCGTCGCCGAGCGTTGCCGATGAAATATATTTGCGAACGGCATATTCCGCAGTGAAGGTCAGCAGAACACGCACGCAATAAAGCTCCGATGCGGGCATATTGCCGATATCCAGCCCGAGCTTTTTGCAATCTGGGCGGATTTTGGCAAGCCTTATGCCGAGAGCCTTCGCCTTGTCGATGTTTCCGTTTCTCTTGTTGCGATCAATATCTTCGGTAAGCTTCTGAATGTCATTTGATTCCGAGCTTCCTCTACCTTCATAAATTTTAATGTCTCTGTCCTCTGCCATTTTTCCCCGTCTCCGATTATTCCGCTTTTGCCTTTTGGCGGCGGATTTTTGCTTTGTAGTTTGAAAATTCCGTGTATCTGTCCTCGGGGGTAACGACCGTTCCGAGGGTTACGCAGGCTCTGTTATGTCTGCCGCGGAAGTTGCTGCCGCCGATTGCGAGAATACCTTTTTTCTTCGCAAGTTCGGCGAATTTTTCCGATGTTTCGTCGCTGTGTTCGGGACACCATGCCTCAAAGCCGTCGATGCCCGACTCTATCGCTTTTTCAACGATGTTTGTACCTTCGTAATTTCCCGGATGGGAAAGGATCGCTATTCCGCCTGCGTCGTGGATTGCCTGAATAACCTCGGACATCTCCGAAAACTTCGGCTTAACAAGAATGCTTTTCTCTCCGCCCTCGGCAAAAAGCTCATTATAGAGGCTGCCGAAAAGCTCTGTGGTGACTCCGCTTTCAACGAGAGCCGACATTATATGAACCGGGTAAACATTCGTTGAACCCTGAGCGCATTTGAGAACCAAATCGGTCGTTATCGGGAAGCGTTGAGCCGCTTTGATCATCATGAATTGAGCTGCTCTTTTCCTTGCAACAAGGTTGCGGTGGCAAAGTCCTTCCAGACGGTCGGGCGAATCGCTCATATAACCGAGAATGTAAACCTCACGACCGTTCTCACTGTCGTAAGCGGAAATTTCAACACCCTGAATAACCTTGATACCGTGACGCTCGCCGATAAGGCGGGCTCTTACCGTGCCTGCAAGGCAGTCAAGATCGGTTACGGCAAGGTTGGTAACGCCGCACTTTTCCGCCAAAACAATAATATCATCTATGCCCATCGAACCGTCCGAGAGCTTAGTGTGACAGTGTAAATCACAGATCATTTTTTAAAATCCTCCCATTTCAACAAAACCACAATACTATTCTGATTATATTATAATACAAGTAGCTTGAAAATGCAAGAATTTATTTTTTCTGTCGAAAAACGAAAAATGGCTAAGGCAACACCGCACAATTTGCGGCACGCTTTAAGAAAAACTGCTTTCGATGACTTTTGAGCACTCCGCAGGCGAATAAACCCATCGGTCAATGTGGTCAAGCTCGGTGAAATATTTTATCGGCGGGGTGGGATATTCCGCCTCAAACGCATCGACAATTATCAGCTTGATTTTCATGCGCTCGGGCAGCATACTTTTTATATAAACGCCTGCATGGCTGCCGGCTGTAATGCCCGATGAATATTCTGCAAGACCGGCAAGGTTAGGGGTAAGCTCAACAAAAATTCCGTAGCTTTCAACGGAGCGAACGATTCCCGGCACGGTTTCGCCGGGGGCGAATTCGTCGGCATTCTGCTCCCAAGTGCCGAGCAGCTCCTTGTGGGAAAAGGTCAGCCGACCCTGCTCGTCAACGGATTTGACGATAACACGGATCGTTTGCCCGACGGAAAAGCGAACGGAAGGGTGCGGAATTCTGGAAACGGAGATACTGTCGATGGGCAGAAGACCGTTGATCCCTGCCCCGATGTCAAGAAAAACGCCGAAGCTTTCCATATGCGTTACCTTGGCGGTGATAACATCGCCGAGCCGCAGCTTTGAAATATATTTGTCCATGCATTCCTTTTGAACCTCTTTGCGGCTGAGAATCGCATATTCACGGTCGTTATCGTCCTTTTGAAATCCGATGATTTTGAACATGACCGGTTTGTTGACTCTTGAGATCAGTGCAATGTCCCTGACCGAGCCGCTGTCGATGCCGAGCGCACCCTCGTTGTGGGGAATTATTCCGTACATGCAGCCGAGATCGACTCGCAGGTTATGCTCCTTGTCGCAGAGCAAAGCCCTTGCCTCCAGCGTTTCCCCGGCAATGCACGCCTCGTGAAGCGAATTCGGCGAAGAAAGCGCCGCACGGTTGGATTGGGTGAGAATCGTTTGACCCTCCGGTTTAAAATTTAGCATAAGTTTTACCACCTTTGTTTTATTAGGATCATGCCGAATGGCTGTTCCTTATTTTTTACTAATTTATATGATTTGTATTCCGGATAATGACAAATAGTTCTATACTTTTGATATGGAATGTGTTATAATAAAGCGGAATAGGATTACGGTAAGGAGCGATAACATGGATGTTCGTGTAGGCGATAAGCTTGTTATGAAAAAAAATCATCCCTGCGGCTGCAATACCTTTGATGTTTTGCGCTCTGGAATGGACTTCAAGATTAAATGCGAAAAGTGCGGCCATGAGGTCATGGTTCCCCGCTCCAAGGCGGAGAAAAATATTCGCAAAATAATTCATCCCGAGGAGGATTAGCGTTCTTCCGAGAAAAATTTATCAGGAGGAACGAATAATGATAGAAAAACTGCAATCCGTTGAAGAAAAATTTGAAAAAATAAACGCTCAGCTCTGCGACCCCGATATTGTTTCCGATATCGAGAAATATAAAACACTCATGCAGGAAGCGAAGCACCTGACTCCCGTTGTCGAAAAGTACCGTGAGTATAAAAAGGTGAGCGCCGACTTTGAGGAGGCTCAAGCTTTGCTCGACGAGGGCGGACTGGATAAGGATTTTCGCGAGATGGTTCAGGAACAATTCGAGCAGTCGAGAGAGGAAACGGAAAGGATTAAAGAAGAATTGAAAATTTTGCTGCTGCCGAGAGATCCGAACGACGATAAAAATGTTATCATCGAGATCAGAGGCGGAGCGGGTGGCGAGGAGTCCGCACTTTTTGCGAATTCGCTTTTCAGAATGTACTCGATGTATGCCGAGGCTAAGGGCTGGAAAACGGAGATCCTCAATTCCAACCCGACCGAGCTTGGCGGCTTCAAGGAAATAAGCTTCATGATATCCGGCGACGGCGCATATTCCCGCTTTAAGTTCGAGAGCGGAGTTCATCGTGTTCAGCGTGTTCCCGAAACGGAATCGCAGGGCAGGATACACACCTCGACCGTTACGGTCGCAGTTTTGCCCGAGGCGGAGGAGGTTGACCTGCAAATCAACCCGACCGACCTCCAGATAGACACCTTCCGCTCCAGCGGAGCAGGAGGTCAGCATATCAACAAAACGGAGTCCGCAATCAGGATTACGCACATTCCGACGGGAACGGTCGTTGAATGTCAGGACGAGCGAAGCCAATACAAGAATAAGGACAAGGCGATGAAGATCCTGCGTTCGAGAATTCTTGAGCAGGAGCGGGCTAAGCAGAACGAAGCCATTGCAGGCGAAAGAAAATCGCAGGTCGGCACGGGCGACAGAAGCGAGAGGATAAGAACCTACAACTTCCCGCAGGGTCGTGTCAGCGACCACAGGATCGGGCTGACCTTATATAAAATAGAGGCTATAATGAACGGGGATCTTGACGAGCTGATCGATGCTCTTATCACCGCAGATACAGCCGAAAAACTGAAAGCAGAGTAAGAAACATGGAAACTGAAATTTTAGACGGCAGCTCACGGCAGGATATTGAAAAGGCTGCCAAAATCTTAAAAAGCGGAGGTCTTGTCGCAATCCCGACCGAAACAGTCTACGGCCTTGCGGCGAATGCGCTTAATCCCAACGCAGTCGCAAAAATCTTCAAGGCAAAGGGCAGACCGATGGACAATCCGCTGATAGTGCATATCTGTCGTTTCGAGGAAATATACAAGCTTGTCAAGGGCGTTCCCCGCAAGGCGAAGGAGCTTGCCGACCGCTACTGGCCGGGGCCGTTGACGATTATTTTACCGAAATCCGATATCATTCCCGACGAGGTGAGCGCAGGCTTGCAGACGGTTGCCGTTCGTATGCCCTCCCACCCTGTCGCAAGAGCGATAATTGAGAAAACGGGATATCCGCTTGCCGCACCGTCGGCCAATTCTTCGGGACTTCCCAGTCCGACGACGGCAAAGCATGTTATGGACGATATGAACGGAAAGATAGAAGCGATAGTTGACGGCGGCTCATGCGATGTTGGCATCGAATCAACGGTAGTGACCCTTGCGACCGATCCGCCGAGGCTTCTTAGACCCGGCGGAATAACCCACGAGCAGCTTGAAGATGTGCTGGGGCATGTTGATATCGACCCCGCTGTTCTCTCGCAGCTCCGGGAGGGCGTGCGTCCGGCTTCTCCCGGAATGAAATACAAGCATTATTCGCCGAAAGCCGAAGTATATATAGTGAACGGCAGTCTGCCGAGCTTTAAATATCAAATCGCTTCCGATTTGCGAGAGGGCGATGCGGCGCTTTGCTTTGAGGGCGAGGAAAACGAGTTGCCCGTTGTGTGCCTTTCTTTCGGCAGGAAGGATAATTCGCTTGAACAGGCGCACAGCCTTTTTGACGACTTGCGAAAATTTGACGATATGGGAGCTAAGCGAGTGTTCGTTCGCGCTCCGTCCTCCGAGGGCGTGGGGCTAGGGGTTTATAACCGCCTTTTGCGTGCGGCAGCATTTAAAATTATTGAACCGCCCGTTATTTACGGTCTGACCGGTCAAAGCGGCGCAGGCAAAACCACGGTTGCCGACGAGCTGAAAAAGAAAGGCTATATGATAATTGACGGCGATATTCTCGCAAGAAAAGCCGTCGAAGATTCCGAGGTGCTCAATGCGCTTGCGCAGGAATTCGGAAGCGAAATTCTTGACCCCGACGGGAAGCTTATCCGCAGCGAGCTTGCCAAAAGAGCCTTTGCCAACGAGCATAAGCGTCAGCGTCTTAATAAGCTGACTCACCCGATGATAACAAAGCTTGCGCTTGAAGCGATAAAGAGCGGTTTTACATCGGAGTATAAGGGCGTTGTCATTGACGCAGCGGCAATTTTTGACTGCGATTTGCCGAAATATTGCACAAAAATGATAGTCGTAACGGCAGACACGGAAATCAGAGCCGAGCGCATAATGAAGCGTGACGGCATAGACCGTGAAACAGCCATGCTCAGAATAAATGCGCAAAAAAATGAGCAATATTATATGGAAAGGGCAGATATCGTTGTCCGTAACAACGGCGATGAAAGCCTGTCCGAGCAACTGAATGCATTATAAAACAATCGCCCTGCGCAAACTGTCGGTTCGGGCAAGGCGAAAAAGATTAAGTTTACCGTAAATCAGTCGAATTTTTAAGGAGGAAATCACAATGGCACAGGAAAAGACTGAAGTTGACGCATTGCGCGAAGCTTTGTTCATGAACAAGAAGCACAGCGCAAATTTTGTAGACGAAGCAGAGCTTCAAAAGGCGATGGATTTTGCCGAGGATTATAAAAAATTCCTCAACGATAACAAGACGGAGAGAGAGGTCGCACGGTTTGTTGTCAGCGAGGCGGAGAAAAAAGGATTCGTTCCCTTTGAGAAATTCAAGAAGTATGCACCCGGCGACAAGGTTTATTATCTCAACCGCAAAAAGGCGGTCATTCTTGCCGTTATCGGCAAAAAGAGCGTCGGCGAGGGCGTAAGAATTGCGGCGGCTCATATTGATTCGCCCCGTCTTGATCTTAAACCGAATCCGCTCTATGAGTCGAACGAGATCGCTCTTTTCAAAACGCACTATTATGGCGGAATCAAGAAATATCAGTGGACTACAATTCCCATGTCGCTTCACGGAGTAGTCGTTCTGCGTGACGGCACGGAGGTTGAGGTCAATATCGGCGAGAAAGAGGGCGAGCCTCAGTTCGTTATCTCCGACCTTCTCCCCCATCTTTCCAAGGAGCAGGACAAGAGAAATCTTGATGACGGAATCAAGGGCGAGGAGCTGAATGTTATTGTCGGTTCGCTTCCGTTTAAGGCGGACAAGGGCAGCGAGCTTGTCAAGCTCAATATTCTCAAGCTTCTCAACGAGAAGTACGGAATGTTCGAGGAGGATTTCCTCACCGCCGAGCTTGAAATGGTTCCTGCGGCAAAGGTCACGGATATCGGCTTTGACAGCAGCCTTATCGGCGGCTACGGTCACGATGACCGAGTTTGCGCCTATCCCGAGCTGAGAGCGATTCTCAACCTTGACGAAACTCCGGATTACACCGCCGTTGCCGTTCTCACCGATAAGGAGGAGACTGGTTCTGACGGAAACACGGGACTCAATTCATCATATATGAAATATTTCATCGCCGACCTCGCAAGAGCCGAGGGACTTATGGTTTGGGATGTTCTTTCAAAATCGAAGTGCCTTTCCGCCGATGTCAATGCGGCTTTTGACCCGACCTTCCCGACCCCGTTTGAGGCGAACAATTCATCTTACCTCAACAGGGGTATCGTTGTTACGAAGTACACGGGCGCAAGAGGCAAGGGCGGCACATCGGACGCAAGCGCAGAGTTCGTCGGCGAGATTACAAGAATTTTCAACAATGCGAAGGTGAACTGGCAGCTCGGCGAGCTTGGCGCAGTTGACGCAGGCGGCGGCGGAACGGTCGCAAAATATGTCGCAAATCTCGATGTTGATGTTGTTGATGTCGGCGTTCCCGTTCTCTCGATGCACGCCCCGTTTGAGCTTATTGCAAAGCTTGATGTCTATATGGCGAACAAGGCTTTTTCCGCATTCTTTAAAGCATAAAGGTGAAACCGCACAAATTGCCTTAAAATCAAGGACGGTGAAAATATGCCGCAAAATGAAATTGACGAAAAAAGATACGGTGACGGACTTGCCGGGCAGCCGCCGGAATTCGATCCGCAGCTCGGCGAATACCGTTCGCCTGTCCTGATGAGGGTAATGCTTGCTATCGTTAACCTTGCGTCGCTTATTTTTGCCCGATCATTTTTGCAAAGCTGGTACAGCGTACACGGAACAACTCCCGTGTGGATTCCCCTTGCTTTTTTGCTTATTCCGCTCGGCTCTCTGTTTTTTATTTATTACTGTATGGGCAGGATCGGCAGCGAGCGGATAATAAAGCTTGTTTGCTTTGCTGTTTGTATTTTGCATATATCAAATATTTTTTCGCCGATCGATTCAAAGCAGATCGCTCTCGGCAGGGACGGCTTTTCCTCGGACTTCGGCTATGTTACAGAGGCGTCGAATGTGATAGGAATAGATTTTCCGTTCGACGGGAGCGCAACCACGGTTGACGGAGTCGGTCTGGAAAACGAAAACAATAATATTTTCGCTTCGTTGAAGTCTTTTTTGAAAAGAGAGAAGCTTTATTCGTGCACGGATGTGATTTATGAGCCGGAGAGGGCGCAGGAATTTGAGAAATCGGTTGAAAAATCACCTCTGTGGCTGAGTGAAATTCCGAACGGGATGCAGGAGCTGAAATATTCGCTCGTTGACGCTTCGGGTTACGATTATTTTATTTTTTACGATTGCGACGGCAAAGCGTACAATACGCTTCCCGAATCTGGCAAGCATACCGTTTATCAGGTGATGTATAATTCGCAGAGCCACGGAATGCGGATTTTGAAATATACCAAAAATTTTTAACAGGATAAATTTATGATAAGAGTTAATGAAATCAAAACTCCGTTGGAGGGAACATATGACGATGTGCTGGCGGGTGCGGCGAAGGCTTTGCGCATTCCGAAAAGAAAAATTCTTTCGCTTGAAATCGTCAAAAAATCCCTCGACTCAAGGAAAAAAGAGACACTCTTTTTTGTCCATAGCGTCGATGTGACCGTTGACGGTGACGAAAAAGAAATTCTCGCCAAGAGCAGAAACAAAAAGGCGGCGATCGTTGAGCCGTTTATATATGTTATGCCGGAAAACAGGCGAACAAGCGAACTTCGCCCGATAGTCGTCGGCTTCGGCCCGGGCGGAATGTGGGCGGCTCTCACCCTTGCGAGGGCGGGACTTCGTCCGATCGTGCTTGAAAGAGGGCGGGATATTGACGCAAGAACCGCCGATGTCAACCGTTTTTGGACAACCAAAAAGCTTGACACAGCCTCAAATGTTCAGTTCGGCGAGGGCGGAGCGGGTACTTTTTCGGACGGCAAGCTCACCACCGGAATCAAGGATAAGCTTTGCCGCAAGGTCTTTCTCGATTTTGTTGAGTTTGGTGCGCCGGAGGATATTCTTTGGTCGTGGCGGCCGCATATCGGAACGGATAAGCTGGTGAGTGTTGTTAAAAATATTCGTGAGCAGATCAAAGCCCTCGGCGGCGATGTTCTTTTTTCATGCAGGCTGACCGATGTTATTATCGCCAACGGCGTTGTTCACGGAATTACATATCAAAACGAAAACGGAGAAAAAATCGACCTTGAGGCCGACAGCGTTATTCTTGCCGTCGGACATTCCGCAAAGGATACGGTCGAGATGCTGTATTGCAAGGGCATTGACATAATGCAAAAGCCTTTTTCCGTCGGCGCAAGGATCGAGCATCCGAGGAAGATGATTGATCGCTCCCAGTATGGCGACTTTGCCGGACACCCGGCTCTCGGAGCGGCGGACTACAAGCTTGCGAATCATTCGCTTCACCACAGGGGAGCTTATACATTTTGTATGTGTCCCGGCGGCACTGTTGTTCCCGCAACGAGCGACAGCGGCGCAGTTGTCGTCAACGGAATGAGCAATTATGCCCGTGACGGTGAAAATTCAAATTCGGCAATTCTTGTCGGCGTTGAGCCTGAAGATTTCGGCAGTGAGCATCCGCTTGCGGGCTTCAGGCTTCAGCAGGAGATTGAGGAAAAAGCTTTTGTCGCAGGCGGTGGAGATTACACTGCTCCGGCTCAGCTTGTTGGCGATTTTCTTCAGAATGTCAGCTCAACTCAGCTTGGCGGCGTGAATCCATCGTGCGCAACCGGGGTCAAGCTCGGCGATATCCGCCGTGTGCTTCCTCAAAAGGTGACCGAGGCTATGGCGGCGGCTATTGAGAAATGGGGAACTCAGCTCAAGGGCTTTGACCGCCCCGACGCCGTTCTGACCGCCCCCGAGACAAGATCATCATCGCCCGTGCGTATAGTCCGTGACGAGTATTACCAGTCGCTCAAGGTGCGTGGGCTTTATCCCTGCGGCGAGGGCGCAGGCTATGCCGGCGGTATAGTTTCCGCCGCAGTTGACGGAATCCGCTGTGCGCACGCCGTTCTCAACGATGAATTTTAAGGCAACACGCACTCCTTGCTTGAATATGTTTCCGTCATGCTGCATAAAAATTCCTTGACTTGCGACAGCAAGCCTGCAAAATTTTTTACAACCTGACGAAAAATCTTACTGCGCAATCCGCACACCTCAATCATGCGGGATTGCCTAAAACGAAAAGAGGGACGCCTACGAAAACGAGACTAAGTGAAAAAATGGAGCGGAACAAGGCTATTGAAAAGCTTCGGGATTTTTTGTGCTCCAAAACCTTTATGGCGATGCAGTGCGTTGTTGCCGCAATATTTGTTATTTGGAAGGATAAGGGCGATATAATGCCGCTGGTTTACGGCAATGTCCTCCTCGGTGCGGTTCTCTGCTTCATTCTTGTTATTTGCGAGGATCTTGTTGCAACGCTGATGCCGTTTCTTTTGGCATCGTGCCTTTCCATAAAGTGTTATAATTCTTTTGATATTTACATTCGCCTTGCCCCGCTTGCTTCGGTTATTGCAGCGGCGCTGATTTTCCATTTTGTCGTTTATCGTAAGCCGCTCGACATGGGAAAAACATGGCCGGGTGCTGCGGCTGTCGCCGTGGCGGTAACGCTCGGAGGACTGGGAAAAATAACTGCTCGTGAATATTTCAGTGGAACGGCTCTTTTTTATACATTCGGCCTCGGCATCGGAATGTTCCTTTTGTATATGCTGATGAATACCCATTATCATGCAAGCGACAAGTATGTTTTGCGCATTCGTTTTTCCTTTGTAATGATGCTTATGGGTCTTTTTGTGGTGTTCATGATCTGCCATCATTATATGATGTATTGGACGAATTTTGTGTCAAAGTTCAGTCCGCTGTATTTCCAGTGGCGCAACAATGCTTCAACGCTGCTGATGCTTGCAATGCCTTTTGCTTTTTATCTTTCGATTCACAAGTATCCGTTCTTCTTCATCGGCGGACTTCAATATATCGCAATTCTTTTTACCGGCTCACGGGGCGGTGCTCTCGGCGGAACGATCGAGTGTGCTCTGTGCCTGATCGTTTTGGTTTACTGCGACAAAAAGAACCGAAAGAAAACGCTTATCACGATTGCAACTCTTGTTACCGTGGCTTTTTCCGTTTTCGTAATGCCGCTCATGCATTTCTTTGAACCCGTGCTGACCCGTCTTGCCGACGGCGACAATATCCGTGAGGGACTGATCCGCCGTGCACTGGAGGATTTCAAGTCGAATATCCTGTTTGGTCGGGGACTCGGCTATAACGGTAATACGGATGTTCACGACCCAGCAAAATTCGCTATTTGCTGGTATCATTCCTCGCCGTTTCAGGTTATCGGCAGCTTCGGACTGGTAGGAGTTGCGGCGTTCACCTTCCAGCTGTATAACAGAATGAAGGTCATATGGGAAAAAATAACGGTGTTCAACCTGACTCTTTTTGTTTCCTATGCCGGACTGTTCATGATGTCGCTTGTCAATCCCGGCGAGTTTTGTCCGATACCCTACGGAATGATGGCGACGCTCCTGTTCATAATCTGTGACAAGAACAATATTGCTCCGGAGTATTTCCCCGGAGGAAAAGAAGAAGAAATCAAAATTGAATTGACATAAAAAACAAAGCAACGCAGCACTCCAAAATCTGTGCTGCGTTGCTTTTGCAATTATTGCGTGCCCCGATTCAACCTCCGATGCAGGCGGTTATGCCCTATGCCGTTTGCGGTTGCCGATAATTTTTTGTAAATTATTAACGAGCAAATCATATGAAAAACAGAGAAAAAACGAGCATAAACGAGTTCGTGAACGATAAATTAAAAAATTGAGAAAAGCTATTGACTTAGTTCAAGGGTTGTGTTAATATATTCGAGCAGTAAAATTTTATTTGGAGGTAAGTTTATGTCAACTTATATGCCTAAGGCGGGCGACATTGTCCGCAAGTGGTATGTGCTTGACGCAGCGGGAAAGCCGCTCGGTCGTGTTGCGGCTGAGGCTGCGGTTCTTCTTCGCGGTAAGCATAAGCCCCAGTTCGCACCTCATGCGGATTGCGGAGATCATGTTATCATAATCAACGCTGAGAAGGTTGTTCTTACAGGCAACAAGCTCGATCAGAAAATGTATTATCATCACACAGGCTACATCGGTAATATGAAGAAGGTTAAGTATAGCACCCTTATGCGTACAAAGCCGACATTCGCCGTTGAGAAAGCTGTTAAGGGTATGATCCCCGACACAACAATCGGTCGTGAAGCACTCACAAGACTTCGTGTATATGCAGGCGCAGAGCATAAGCATGCCGCACAGAAGCCCGAAGAGTGGGCATTTTAATGAAGGGAGGCAACAATAATGTACGATTCTAATCCTTATTTCTACGGCACAGGCCGCAGAAAGAAATCAGTAGCTCGTGTTCGTGTTTATGCAGGTACGGGCAAGGTAACCATCAACGACAGAGACATTGATGATTATTTCGGACTTGAGACACTCAAGCTTATCGTTCGTCAGCCTCTCGAGCTTACAGGTACAACCGAGAAGTTCGATATCGTTTGCCGTGTTAACGGCGGCGGCGTAACAGGTCAGGCAGGTGCTATCCGTCATGGTCTTTCAAGAGCTCTTCTTCAGTATGACGAATCTCTTCGTTCTGCTCTCAAGAAGGCAGGATTCCTCACTCGTGACCCGAGAATGAAGGAAAGAAAGAAGTACGGTCTCAAAGGCGCTCGTCGTGCACCGCAGTTCAGCAAGAGATAAAAATATCTTGTTATATTAACCCCGGAAGACTTCTCTTTCGGGGTTTTTCTTTGCAGGAAACCATATTATCTAATGTCGCTGTAGCGTTTACAGGATTATACGGTTCATAACGAACATGAAAAATCCGCCGGAATTTCTCCGACGGATCATCTATTATTTAGGGCAATACCGCACGGTTGAGCGGTGATATCTTAGAATATGTAACCGAAAAGGACTTTGAAAAGAGCGAATGGGATGTACTTGAGAGCCGAGGTGAATTTAACCCAGCCGCTGTTTTCACGAGCATACATATTATAGTGGTTCATTGCCATTTCGCTTGAACCGTAGTAGTCCTGCCACTGAACGACATGGCTTTCATATGTTGAGGTGTCGTTTTCGTCAATGTCGATAACTCTGAAGCCTCTTTCCTCATTGCTGTAGCTTGAAAAGGTGAAGCCCGGAGTTGCTATAAGGTCAATGCCCTTATAATTTACCTCATAGGAATTGTTATGGTCATGACCGAAGAACATTGCAACAACATCGCCCTGCTCAACCATTGCGCTGAACTGTTTACTGTCTCTTGTGCCCGGACACGGCCATTCCTTGAAGTTGCCGGTCTTGTAGTTCTCGTCCTTAAACTTGTAGAATTTGCCGTTGTTGGGCATCGAGTTCGGAGTTCCCTCGGGACATTCCTCCATGATGTCAAAGATTTCTTTAACAACAATGTGCTGGAATACCATTGACGGAACGACCTGTCCACCGTTTGCTTCTTTAAGCTCGTTGGACTTGTTCACATACCATTCAACCTGATCGTCATGAACATAGTCGTAACCACCAAGCTCCTCGTCATAGGTGTTTGAATCAAACATCCAGATATTGTAGGCAAGCTTATACGGATTGCTTGAGGAATAAATAGGAAGATTGTGAGTGCCGCAGCCGTACATCTCCGGGTCTGCGTCGTAGCCGATGAAGCAATCGTACTTTTCGTACATTTCAAGCTCCTCTTCCTTGGTGAGCTTGATGTTATCGTCATCGTGGTTGCCCGGAACCATCGTTACGGGGATACCGTATTCCTCAAGAATCGACATGTACTCGTTGATCGCCTTTTTGGCAAGAGCTTTGTCAAGACCATGGAAAACATTTGTGCCGGTTGAGTAGCCCGCAAAGTTGTCGCCCGTAAGGACGATGAGATCCGGCTGCTCGTTTTCGATTGCCGCTCTGATGAAGTCCTTGGCGACGCTGTTGAGAACCGCATTGTCCTGAAGATCGGCAATTTGCAGAATTCTGAATTTTCCGTCCTCGTTAAAACGGAGCGACGGGTCGGATTTCTTTGCCGAAACACCTATTGCAAGGGTAGAGAAAAGCATCACGACCGCCACAAGGATTGAAAGTAATTTTTTCATAAGGAAAGCTTCTCCTCTCTCAATTTGAGTATGTGTGCTCACATACTTCGTTAATTTTATCTCTCAGCTTGAGGAAATCCTCGAGCGCCTGAGGCTTGTTGTTGGGGTTGCGAAGCAGGGCTGCCGGGTGAAATGTACCCATCATAAGCACGCCGTTTTTTTCGATAAATTCACCGTGTTGCTTCGTAACTTTGAAATCGGGTCCGATAAGCCGTTGTGCGGAAATTCTTCCGACGCAGACTATAATTTTCGGTCGCATAAGTCTGACCTGCTCACGAAGCCATGTGATGCATGCATTTTGCTCCTCCGGCTTGGGGTCACGATTGTGTGGGGGTCTGCATTTGACCATATTCGCTATGTAAATATTCTTCTTTCTGTCCAGCCCGATGGCGTCAAGGTATTTGTCCAAAAGCTGTCCGCTTCTGCCGACAAACGGTTCTCCCTTGAGATCCTCCTGCTCACCCGGACCTTCGCCGATGAAAAGCACCTCTGCGTTTTCATTGCCAACGCCGAAAACAAGGTTCGTTCTTGTTGCCCCAAGCTCACATTTGTTGCAGCCGCAGCAGGCGTTTTTAAGTTCATTCCAATTGTTATACATCGGCGCACTCCTTTGCATCGGTTTTTATCTGTCGGGAAAGCTCGTCAAAGGAGGAAAATTTCCTCTCCGGTCTGATGAATTTTATCAGTCGTATATCGACGCTTTCTCCGTAAATATTTTCGTGAAAATCGATTATATATGTTTCGCTGAGAATCTTTTCCGTGCCAATGGTCGGACGCTTCCCGATATTTGTTACGCCCCTATACAGTTTGCCCTCAACGGTGACTTCGGCTTGATAAACTCCGAATTTCGGCAACACAAGCTCAGGCGGGATTTCCTGATTGACGGTTGGAAAGCCGAGTGTTCTTCCTCGCTTGTCGCCGTCGATAACCGGGGCGGAAAAACCGAATTTGTGACCGAGCATTGCGTTTGCTTTCTGCATTTCTCCGCTCTCAATCAAGGCTCGGATTTGCGTTGAGCTGACTGCGCAGCCGTCAATATCAACCTCGCTTGCGATTTTGCACCTGATGCCGAGTCGGTCGCAGATTTCAAGCATCGTTTGCGCCGAACCTGCCGCATTCTTGCCGAAGCGGTAATTGTAGCCGCAGCAGACCGCACCTGCGCCGAGCTTTTTGACAAGAATTTTTTCGACAAAATCCTCAGGCGAAAGATTTTTTATTTCATTAAATATAACCGTTTCGATTTTCAGTCCGCAATTTTCTATAAAATCATTGCGTTCGCCTACGGTCATCAGCATCGGCGGCGCATTTCCCGTTATCGCTTTCATGCTGTGCTCGTCAAAGAGTATGGCAACGGGAACAAGCCCGTCGTTGAGGAAACTCGTCGCCGCTTTGAGCACGGCAATATGACCGACATGCATACCGTCAAAGTTGCCGAGCGCAACCGCTGTTCTGTTTGCGTGTTTTTTGTCTGCCATAGTATCACCGGTGCTGCTAAGCTGTTATTTTTTTCTGAACATCTGCTTCATGCGCTGCTCCTTGGAAAGGACACGCTTGCGAAGTCTGAGCGATTCGGGTGTGACCTCAAGAAGCTCATCGTCCTTGATGAATTCCATCGACTGCTCAAGGCTGAGGGTGGAATGGGGAACGAGGCGAAGTGCGTCGTCGCTGCCGGCGGCACGGGTGTTTGTCATCTGCTTTTTCTTGCAAACATTGCAAACGATATCCTCGTTTCTTGAACATTCGCCGACGATCATTCCCTCATAGACTTCAACGCCCGGTCCGATGAAAAGACGGCCTCTGTCCTGAGTGTTGAAAAGTCCGTAGCCGGTGCTTGTGCCCGTTTCGTGAACAACGATCGAGCCACGCTCTCTGGTCTGAATATCGCCCTTGTACGGCTCATAGCCGGCAAAGAGCTGGTTCATGATTCCGTTGCCGTTGGTGTCGGTCATAAATTCCGAACGGTAGCCGATAAGACCTCTTGCGGGGATCTTGAACTCAAGGTGAGTTGCGCCGCCGTTTCTTGCGCCCATATTCTCCAGCTCGCCCTTGCGTGAGCCGAGCTTTTCGATAACCGAGCCGACATACTGCTCCGGCACCTCGATGATAAGAAGCTCCATCGGTTCGCAAAGCTGGCCGTTGATGGTTTTATAGATAACCTCGGGGCGTGAAACCTGAAATTCATATCCCTGACGGCGCATTGTTTCGATAAGAATGGAAAGGTGGAGTTCGCCTCTGCCCGAAACCTTAAATGTATCGGTTGAGTCCGTTTCTTCAACCTTCATGCTTACATTTGTTTCAACCTCTTTAAAAAGGCGGTCACGAATATTTCTTGATGTAACGAACTTGCCTTCACGGCCTGCAAAGGGGCTGTCGTTAACGATGAAGTTCATGGAAATCGTCGGTTCGTCGATCTTGACGAACGGAAGCGGCTCAATGCAATTCGGGTCGCAGGCAGTTTCGCCGATATTGAGATCCGCAATTCCCGAAACGCAAACGATGTCGCCCATCATTGCGCTGTCAACCTCAACTCTTTTGAGCCCCTCAAACTGATAAAGACGGGAGATTTTAACATTCTCCTGCTCACCGTCCTGCTTGCAGAGAACAACGCTTTCTCCACGGAGAATTTTACCTCTTTCGACTCTGCCGACGCCTATTCTGCCGATATAGTCATCATAATCAAGACTGGAGAAAAGTATCTGAAGCGGTCCGTCAAGGTCGCCCTCCGGAGCGCTGATATGCTCAAGAATTGCGTCGAGCAGCGGACGCATATCGCCCTCACGAACATCGGGATCAAGCGACGAATAGCCGTCCTTTGCCGAAGCGTAAACAACGGGGAATTCGATCTGATCATCGTCTGCGCCAAGTTCGATAAAGAGGTCGAGCACCTCGTCGATAACCTCGGCGGGTCTTGCGCCGGGACGGTCGATTTTATTGACAACAACAAGAACCTTTTTCTTGAGATTAAGAGCTTTTTTAAGAACAAATCTTGTCTGTGGCATGCAACCCTCGAATGCGTCAACGAGCAGCAGAACGCCGTCAACCATGGTGAGAATTCGCTCAACCTCGCCGCCGAAATCGGCATGACCCGGGGTGTCGACAATGTTTATTTTAGTGTTCTTATAATGAACTGCCGTATTCTTTGAAAGAATTGTAATTCCACGCTCTCTCTCAAGATCGTTGGAATCCATGACTCTTTCCTGAACCTGTTCGTTCTCACGGAACGTTCCGCTCTGCTTCAAAAGCTCGTCAACCAGTGTTGTTTTGCCGTGGTCAACATGAGCGATGATGGCAACATTTCTGAGATTTTCTCTTTTTGACATAGTATCACCTTTCATTATCCTGTGGTTCGAGTTCTTGCAAAATCCCGCATGAGATGTGCCGATTTTGCAAAAATTCGAGCCACTTTTACATATTGATTATTATATTCTAATATATTATCGGTCGGTAGTCAAGTTTTACGGAGCATAATTTATCAGAAAAATCAGGCGGTATTTATTATATGTGATTGAAATTTTGTAATTTCTCTGTTATAATCATATAAAAAGTAAAAAATCGGGGATGGATATGGATAATACAAATGCAACTGTAGTAAAAAAGAGAAAAAAGAAAAAGCTTAATGCAAAAAAGATTTGCATAATTCTTCTGTCGCTTGCGATTTTGTTTGCCGCTCTTGCGGTCATAATTCATTTCACAACAAGGGTCACAAGCGATTCCTATGCAAATTGCGCCGTGGGCGATGTCAACGGTGACGGCAAGATAAATTCCGGCGACGCCATGCTTATTCTCAAGTACATGGTGGGTCAGGGCGACGATCTTTTTGAAACCCAGATCAAGAATGCGGATGTCAATCTTGACGAGCAGGTCAATTCCTCCGATGCGCTGCTGATTCTCAGGTATGCTATCGGCGATATCTCGTCGATTCCGTATGATGAGCAGAAGGAAAGGCTTCTCAACAGCTCATTCAAGCGGAAGCAAACCGTTACCGGCGGCAGCTTCACCGCAACGGCTCAGATCGTCAACGAGTGGGACAATAACGACGGCACGCATTCCTATCAGGTCAACCTTACCGTTCGTAACGATTCCGATTCGGATTCCGATTCGTGGAAGGCTGCCGTTGTCTTCGATAAGGAAGTGGTTTCACTTACAAAAAGCTGGGATTGCAATTCATTCGTTGAGGGCAAGAGCGTTACTCTCGGCGGTGAGGAGATCGCAGCGGGCGAGTCAGCCGATTGCGGATTTATAATAACGGCGGAAAGTGATATTACGCTGACTAATCTGACAGTGAGGTAAAAGATTATGAAAGGCTTGGAAAAAAGGATTGTTTCAATCATTCTTGCGGTGGTCATGTCCGTTTCGTCGTGTACGATTGCCGCAGTTGCTGTCAATGAGGACATAATAACCAGGGTCGGCAGCGTGGAGGAAGCGGCGGACGAGCTGCTCAACAACAAGCATGTTGCAGATCTTGAAACTGATGAGGTTTATCCGACGATCCTCATTCACGGAATCGGTCAGGCGAAAACATTTATGCTTGACGAGGACGGTAACGACGCCGTTGACCCCGACGGCAAGCAGATTACGGGCTGGCCGCTTTATTTCTATATTCCCGAGCTTGTTGTTAAGCTCATCGTACCGATAATCCTTTCGCTCATTACCCAAAAGGATTGCGGACTTTCAAAGACGGCATATAACGCCGTGTACGATGCGCTGGACTATATCGCATATAATGAGGACGGCACGCCGAGGAATGATTTCCGTGTCGAAAATTACGATAACCGTTCGGTTGCCGAGTGCACCGACGAGGAGAAGGAAACTATCTACGACCATGTTCCGATCAAGGGATATACCGATGTGGTCGGGGAGGAAAATCTCTATTATTTTTCATACAATTCGTTCGGCGATATGTATGAGATCGTCGATAATCTTGAAAAGCTGATCGAAAAAGCGAAGAAGGACACGGGCAAGGACAAAGTAAATCTGCTTCCGATAAGCCTCGGTGGCGCAGTCTCCGTCGCATATGTCGGCGAACATCCGCAGGGCGAGGATATCAACAAGATCGTGCTTGTTGTTCCCGCCGCAGACGGTTCGGAAATCGTCGGCAAAATAATGCTCGGTCAGCTTGATTACAGCGACGCAGGACTTTACAGAAATATGTTCACAAAGCTCTGCGGCGAGGATACATACACAGGCTGGCTTATCAATATTGCAATTCGTGTTTTGCCGAAGAATGTTGTGGTCGGACTTCTTGACGGCGTTGCGTCGGGTCTTGCCGATTCGGCTCTTGCAAGGGTTACAACGATGTGGGGGCTTGTTCCGTCGTCAATGTATGACGAGCTTGCCGCAAAATATCTCGTCAAGGGCACGAAGTTCGCCGATGATGTTGAAAAATTCCACAATTCGCAGATCAATTACATAAAAAATCTCAAGAATTACGCCGCTAACGGAGTCAAGATCTATGACATCTGCGGCTACGGCCTTGAGCTTTACAGCCTTATTGATTCCGACTCAAATTCCGACAAGATAATCCACTCCGCATCGACCTCCCTCGGCGCAACCTTCAGCAAGGTCAACGAGAAGCTCCCGGAGGGTTATACTCAGAAGGAATATACGGACACTGATTTCATTTCCCCCGACGGTCAGGTTGACGCTTCGACCTGTGCATTCCCGTATACAACATGGTTTTTCGGAAATCAGGATCATGAAAAGCTTGCAAGAAACGATGTTGTTATCTCCCTTGCAAAGGATCTGCTGCTCGTTAAGGATATGGATGTTTTCACAACGGTTGAATATCCGCAGTTCAACGGACACAGAAACACAAGAGATCTCAAGAAATATATTGCCGAGGCGGAAAAGGTTGACCTTTCCACCCTTACTTCGGAGCAGGCGGACAGACTCTCGACCGCTCTTGCAAACGCAAAAGCGATCCTTGCCACAACGATAGTCGTTGAGGGCGAGGAGGAAGCCGCAGAGGAGGAGCTTTATAATGTTCTTGCCGAAATCGGCGTTTACGAAAAAAAGGATTCAACCAAAGACGATGTTCTCCTTTTCGTTTGCAAGACGGCAAGCGAAATGCTGTATTATTTCTTCGGCCCGAGGGGCTTCAGCGACCCGAAGGCGGCATAAATTTTTTGAATTTTTTAAAAAAACCATTGACATTCAAAAATTTTTGTACTACAATGCAATAAACCGATGAGGAAGAGCAAGTAAATTCCGACGGACACTTCAGAGAGCTGTAGTTTGGTGCGATACAGTGTGGAAATCAGAGTTGAATGGACTTCCGAGGGCGAGCAGAATCAACAGTATGTGAGCCGGAGAGGGCACTTCGTTAACAATAACCGTCGTATAATGGGGTACGAGCTAAGTGGACACGAAAATGTGTCAAGCAGGGTGGCACCGCAGGAGTATATCTCTTGTCCCGGCAATGTTGTCGGGACAGGAGTTTTTTGTTTTTTGCCCCGACATGGCTCAGACAAAAATATTTTGAAAAGGAGACACAGTTATGAGCAACACTGGAAAAATTCCGTACAAAATCTATCTTGACGAAAAGGAAATGCCGAAGCAGTGGTACAATGTCCGTGCGGACATGAAGAACAAGCCTGCGCCGCTTCTCAATCCCGGCACGCATGAGCCGATGGGCTTTGAGGATCTTCGTCCCGTTTTCTGCGATGAGCTTATTAAGCAGGAGCTTGACAACGACACGGCCTATTTCGATATTCCCGAGGAGATTCTCGATTTCTACAAAATGTACCGTCCGTCTCCGTTGGTAAGAGCCTATTGCCTGGAGAAAAAGCTCGACACTCCGGCAAAGATTTACTACAAATTTGAGGGCAACAACACCAGCGGAAGCCACAAGCTCAACAGTGCGATCGCCCAGGCATATTACGCAAAGAAGCAGGGACTTAAAGGCGTTACGACGGAAACCGGAGCAGGTCAGTGGGGCACGGCGCTCAGCATGGCTTGCGCATATCTCGGACTCGACTGTAAGGTTTATATGGTTAAATGCTCCTATGAGCAGAAGCCGTTCCGCCGTGAGGTCATGAGAACCTACGGCGCATCGGTCACTCCCAGCCCGAGCACCGAAACTCAGGTCGGCAAAAAGATTCTTGCGGAACACCCCGGCACAACGGGAAGTCTCGGCTGCGCCATCAGCGAGGCCGTTGAGGTTGCAACAACTCATGAAGGCTACCGCTATGTTCTCGGCAGTGTTCTTAATCAGGTTCTTCTTCACCAGTCGGTTATCGGACTTGAATCCAAGATCGCAATGGACAAATATGGCGTCAAGCCCGATGTTATCATCGGCTGCGCAGGCGGCGGTTCAAACCTCGGAGGACTTATTTCTCCGTTCATGGGCGAAAAGCTCAGAGGAGAAGCAGATTATCAATTCATTGCCGTTGAGCCGGCAAGCTGTCCGAGCTTCACGAGAGGTAAATTTGCTTATGACTTCTGCGACACGGGCATGGTTTGTCCGCTTGCAAAGATGTATACTCTCGGCAGCGGCTTCATTCCCTCGGCGAACCACGCAGGCGGTCTGCGCTACCACGGCATGAGCTCTATCCTCAGTCAGCTTTACCACGACGGACTTATGGAAGCAAGAAGCGTTGAGCAGACCAAGGTCTTTGAGGCTGCGGAGCAGTTTGCAAGAGTTGAGGGAATCCTCCCCGCTCCCGAAAGCAGCCATGCAATCAGAGTTGCCATCGACGAAGCTCTCAAGTGCAAGGAAACAGGCGAAGAAAAGACGATTCTCTTCGGTCTGACGGGTACAGGTTACTTCGATATGTACGCATACGAAGCCTTCAATGACGGCACAATGTCCGACTACATTCCGACCGATGCAGACCTTGAAAAGGGATTTGCGGGACTGCCGAAAATGGACTGATTTTTTTCTTGACAAACCAATATTATTGATGTAATATATTTTTGACAGCAGGGGTGCTGAGAAATCGGCTGAGATTATACCCTTAACCTGATTCGGATAATACCGACGTAGGAAGCTATTGAAGTAAAATCTACGCCCGATGGTATATTTCCGTCGGGCGATTTTCTTTGATCAGGTAATGCTGTGAAAGGAGTTTTATTTATGAAAAGCAAAACAATTGACAAATCAAACGAAACAACCGTAAAGCTTACGGTCAGCGCAATCATGGTTGCCCTTGCAACGGTGCTGTCATTCGTCAAGTTCTCCGAGCTTCCTTACGGCGGCTCCGTAACGCTGTTCAGCTTTGTGCCGATTCTTTTTGTCGGCTATGCTTACGGCGCAGGCTGGGGTCTTGCCGCAGGACTCGTTCACGGAATTCTCCAGATGATTTTCGGAATTTCCGGCGCAACGGCAGGTGCAGGCTTCAAATGGTGGCAGGTAGTTCTCTGTGCGCTTCTTGATTATCTTGTGGCGTTCGGCGTGCTCGGGCTCAGCGGCGTGTTTAAGAAGTCGATCAAAAATCCGCAGGCTTCATTTGCCCTCGGCGCACTTTTTGCTTGCGTTCTCAAGTATATTTCTCATTTCTTCTCGGGTTATATTCTTTTCAGCGGCTGGGCTGAATGGTTTTTCACGGAGGGCGCAGGAATGTCCTACGGTTCAAAGATTCTTTCCTCATTCAGCGGCAACGCTCTCGGCGCAGTTTATTCGCTGATTTACAACGCAACATTCAGCATTCCGGAAACGGTTCTTTCAATTGTAATGGCTGTCGTTCTCATCAGCGTTAAGCCGATCCGCAAGGCAGCGGGAATTAAATAATTTCAGCACAAAAAATAACACGGGCGGTTTTTCGTCCGTGTTTTTTATGCGATTATTTTTTGCCCTTGACCTTATCCCAATATGCTTTTGCCGCTTGCTCCATCTTATTGTCGCCGAATTCGTAATATTTGGCGTTTTTTATGGCGTCGGGGAGGTATTGCTGGTATGTCCAGTGATTTTCGTAATCGTGAGGATAAATATAGAACTGACCCTTGTTCGGGTTGTCCTCACCGTCGCAGTGCTTGTTTTGGAGCTGTCTGGGGATAGAACCGCTTTTGCCTTTTTTGATGTCGCTCATCGCCGAATTGATACCCATGTATGCCGAGTTGGATTTCGGCGAGGTGCAGACGAGCACGACCGCATCGGCAAGCGGAATTCTCGCTTCGGGCAGCCCAAGCATCAGCGCCGCATCAACGGCGGATTTTACTATCGGAATTATCATCGGATAGGCAAGCCCCACATCTTCGCAGGCGCAAACCATAAGTCTGCGGCAAGCCGAGGGCAGGTCGCCTGCGTCAAGCAGCCTTCCGAGGTAGTGCAGGGCTGCGTCGGGATCTGAGCCTCGCATAGATTTTTGATAAGCGGAAACAATATCGTAGTGCTCGTCTCCGTCACGGTCATATTTCATTGCGCTGCGCTGGGTCAGCGAACGGGCGGTTTCCGCCGTGATGTGAATTATTCCGTCCGGGTTCGGTTTGGTCGAAAGGGCGCAAAGCTCAATCGAGTTTATCGCCTTTCGTACATCGCCGCCGCAAGCGGAGGAAATATGCCTTATTGCGTCGGGGTCAAGCTCGAATTTCATGCCCTTTTTTTCTTCAAGAAATTTGAAGCCCCTTTCAACGGCAGGTACGATCTCCGCAGGAGCAACCGCCTTGAATTCAAAAACCGTCGAGCGGCTGAGAATTGCGTTGTAAACATAAAAATACGGATTTTCCGTTGTCGAGGCGATGAGGGTTATCGAACCGACCTCGATATACTCAAGCAGCGTTTGCTGCTGCTTTTTGTTGAAATACTGTATCTCGTCAAGGTAAAGCAGAATACCGTTCGGAGCTTCAAAGGTATCCAGCTGAGCGACGATCGCTTTGATATCCGCCGTTCCTGCCGTTGTTCCGTTGAGCTTGCACAGCTTCCTGTCCGTTGCCTTTGCAATGATTGAGGCGACGGTCGTTTTGCCGACTCCCGACGGCCCGTAAAAAATCATATTCGGCAGCTCGCCCGATTCGATTATATTTCTCAGCGGCTTGTTTTTGCCGATGAGATGCTGCTGGCCGACAACCTCGTCAATGGTTTGCGGCCTGAGCTGTTGAGCTAATGGCACTGACATTTTATCGCCTCCCGGTTGCATACAATTATATAATAAAAAATGCGGATTGACAAGAACAAAATGGCATAACAGTTGACTAATTGTTTATTATGTGATATAATAACAAAAATTTTTTATTTAGAAAGGAGTTTGTCCACAATGGATGACCCGGGTGGGATTATACTCAAGCTGATTTTACTTTTATTACTTATTTTAGTCAACGCATTTTTTGCAATGAGTGAAATTGCGGTAATATCCCTCAATGACAACAAAATCGAAAAAATGGCCGAGGACGGCCACAAGAAAGCGAAACAGGTAGTTAAGCTGACCGAAAATTCCAGCAAGTTTCTCTCGACGATACAGATCGGAGTTACCCTTGCCGGTTTCCTTACCTCCGCCAGCGCATCGCAAACCTTTGCCGACATGATAGTCAAGGCTCTTGAGGACACGGCGTTTTATAACACCCTCGGCGCAAGCGTAGTCAGCGGACTTTCGATCGTTATCATCACGATCATTATGTCGTATTTCTCGCTTGTTCTCGGTGAACTTACGCCGAAGAAGATAGCCATGCAGGCTCCGGAAAAAATCTCGTTCAGAGTTGTCGGAATTCTGCTTTTCTTCTCCAAGGTTTTTGCTCCGTTCGTCAAGGTGCTGTCCGTTTCGACAAATGCCGTCGTAAAGCTTTTGGGATACGATCCCCATGCCGATGAGGAGATCCTCACCGAGGAGGAGATCCGAATGATGGTTGATGTCGGCGGCGAGAAGGGCGTTATCGAGGATGTCCAAAAGGAAATGATAAACAACATTTTCGAGTTCGACGACCTTGACGCAGGCGATATCATGACCCACAGAACCGATATGACGGCGGTTGATGTCAACGACCCGATAATGGATGTCGTAAAGACTGCGATCGATTCGGGCTATTCGAGAATTCCTGTTTTCGACGACGACCCGGACAATATAATCGGTATCATCTATGTTAAGGACTTACTCAGATATATAGGAACGGATCTTCCGAAGCACGCTATGAGAAAAATCATGCGTACTCCGATGTATGTCCCCGAATCCAAGAGCTGCGGCGATCTTTTCAAGGAAATGACAAGCAAGCACACGCAGATGGCTGTTGTTGTTGACGAATACGGCGGAACGGCAGGACTGGTCACCATCGAGGATATCATCGAAGCGATCGTCGGCAATATTCAGGACGAATACGACAACGAAGAAGAGGAGATCTCAAAGATCAATGAAACGACCTTTACGATCGACGGCTTGACGGATATCGACGAGCTTGATGAGATAATAGGTAAGGATCTGCCGGAGGGCGATTACGACACGATCGCCGGTTACATCATAAGCCGGCTCGGCTATCTTCCGAAGCAGGGTGAGCACAGCGAGGTTATGTTTGAAAATATAAAATTCACCGTGCTTGATGTCGAAAACCGACGCATTGAAAAGGTCAAGGTCGAAATCCTCCCCGTCGAGGAAAAAGACGAGGACGAGGACGACGACTCGGACAAGAAGAATAAAAACAAAGATAAAGAATAAAAGAGAAAAAAGAAAATGAAATAATGGGGAAGTGAAGTTAATGAAAAGGCAGTATATTGCTGTGCTTTCGGCGTTGCTTGTTGTTATAATTGTGGTTGCGGTTGTATTTTTTGGACAAAATCGCAAAAAAACAGAACCGACTTTGCAGGAAACCAAAAATTTCTATACAACCGATGAATCGGAGCTAACTTTGACAGGTGAAATTCATCAAACAACCTCAAGAACAACCGAAGCTTTTACAACCTTAAAACCGACAACAAAGCTTGAGTTGACAACGACAATAAGGAACAAAACAACCGAAGCGGCAAAAGAAGCAACAGAGAAGCCGAAAACAGCCACACAAAATAAAACAACGAAAAAAATTACGACCGGCAGCACCAAACCGACAACAACTGCGCTATCGGCAGAAAGCAAGTATAATCAGGCAAGAGCCGTTGCGGAGAAAATTGCGGCAGGAATAACAGGGTCAAATGATTTGGAGCGTGTATATCAGGCAGCTCAAATAGTAGCCGATTACAGCAGTCGGGCAACATACACCATGGAAGGCAAGGATTACGCAACCGCTTATGGAGTTTTTATAAAAGGAGAATATTCCTGTGCGGGTTCAACACGAGCATTAGGTATGTTGCTTGAATGTATGGGCTATTCGTGGAAACATGTCAATGAAAATCAATATACACATCAGTGGGTTGAGGTTACAATGGACGGGCAAAAAGGCTGGGCTGACGGACAGATTGGCATGGCAGGATATGGCGAATTCCCTTTTGCAAATTAAGCTTTATAATAAATCAGAAAAAGCTCCCGGAAAATCCGAGAGCTTAATTTTTTTGTTGAAACAAACTTACTTGAGTTCGATCTCTGCGCCGACTTCTTCGAGCTTAGCCTTGATGTCCTCAGCCTCGTCCTTAGAAGCGCCTTCCTTAACAGCCTTCGGTGCGCCGTCAACAAGAGCCTTTGCCTCAGCAAGTCCAAGACCTGTGATGTCCTTAACTGCCTTAACAACCTTGATCTTCTGTGCGCCTGCGCTCTTGAGGATAACATCAAACTCTGTCTTCTCCTCAACTGCCGGACCTGCTGCTGCCGGACCTGCTACAACTGCTGCTGCAGCCGATACGCCGAACTCATCCTCTACTGCGTGTACGAGCTCTGAAAGCTCAAGAACTGAAAGAGTCTTCAACTCTTCAACGATAGCATTAATTTTCTCTGATGCCATGGTAATGTACCTCCATAATAATTTTAGTAATTTTTTAAATTAGGTTTCGCTGAAAATTAAGCCTCAGCGGGAGCCTCTGCCTTATCAGCAATAGCCTGAACAGCACGGGCAAAGCCTGCGATAGGTGCGCTGAATACATTTGCAACCATAGAGAGCAATGTTTCTCTCGAGGGAAGGTTTGCAAGATCCTTGAGCTTATCCATCGACATTACCTCGCCGTCGAGGTAACCGGCTTTAAGCTTGAAGTTTTCGTGATCCTCCGCATACTTGTTGAGGATGCGGGCTGCGGCTACATAGTCGTCCTTGGAAGTTGCGAGAGCTGTTGTTCCGTCAAGAACATCGTTCATGCTTTCAAGAGAAGTGCCGCTGATTGCGAGCTTGAGAAGAGTATTCTTAACAACGGTGTACTCAACTCCTGCTTCACGAAGCTCCTTACGGAGAGCCGTATCGTCGGCAACGGAAATTCCCTTGTAGTCTACAACTACACCTGCGCATGAATTATTGATTCTTTCGGAAACGGAAGCAACGATCTGCTTCTTCTGTTCCAATACGCTTGCACTTGGCATTTTTTTCACCTCTCATGCATTGAAATAGGTGCTTAAAAACGAAAATTATCCCTGCTCACTCACCGTGAACAGAGATATAACATACAAATATTAAACCGAAAATCCGGTTATCGTATGCTCCCATTCTCGGCAGGCGGTTCGTTAAAACCATTACGCTGATTGCACCTGCTGTCTTTGAAAAAGAACAGCTTAGTTATATTAACACACGATTTCCGATTTGTCAATACTTTTTTTGAAAACAAAAATTATTGTAACATTGACACGAAACCAGAGATTTGATAGAATTAAGACAATGCCGTACAATTGGTGTGTGCGGATTGCGCAGTAAAATTTTTAGTTAGGTTGTAAAAAATTGCAGGCTTGTTGTTGCAAGTCAAGGGATTTTTATGCAGCATGACGGAAATATATTCAAGCGAGGCGTGCGACTCAATTGTGCGGTGTTGCCTTAAACCAATCGGAGGGGTTATAATGACGAAAATAAACAATAACGAAAATATTCCTACAAAAACGGTGGAGCGAAATTACGGGATAGACATTTTGAAAATCCTTTCAATGTTTATGGTTACTCTTTTACATTTTTGTGGAAAAAGTGGTATTGCAGATACCACCGAGGCAGGGATGCCGTTTTATGTAAGCTCTGTGTTTTTAGTTGTTTGTTATGGAGCTGTTAATATTTTTGCGCTCATATCAGGTTATGTTATATACGGAACGAAAATTAAATATAGTCGTATCATTAAGCTTTGGTTTCAGGTCGTTTTTTATTCTGTTGGATTGAGCTTTATAGAAAAATTTGTTTATGGCAGTTACATAAATATATTTTCATTATTTATGCCGGTTACCTTTTCTAACTTATGGTATTTCCAAACATATTTTTTGATGTTTTTCTTTATTCCGTTTTATAATGCAATAGTCGAAAAATCTGATAATAAGTTTTTGCTGAAATTTATAATCGTTGGAATAAGTATTTTTTGTCTCTTTTCAAATTCCGCAAATATGTCAAATAAAGATATTTTAGGACTTAAAGGCGGATACAGCTTTTTGTGGCTTTCTTTTTGCTATATTACCGGTGCATTTATCCGAAAGAACGAGGTGAAATTTCAAAAAATATCAACTCGAACAAATTGGTTTCTTATATGTATAAATGAATTTATCAATTATTTAAGCTATGTTCTTCTGTTTGACCTCTCAGAACCTGAATCGCTTTATATTAATCCAAAGCACATTTTTGTCAGATATACATCCGTTACGATTTTTATTCCGGCAATATGCCTCCTTATTATTTTCAGCAGAATAAAGGTAAATCGAGGAAAAAAGGTTATTAAAATCCTTTCGTCAACATCATTCGCAGTGTATATCATTCAATTGCATACATTAATATGGGATCATTATATTGGGCAGTATGGTACGCTTTTTAAAGATAGTATTAATGTTTGGACAAGCATACCTTTGCTGCTTGCAGGAGCAATTACAGTTTATATTATTGCAACGGCTGTAGATTGGCTGCGGATGCAACTGTTCAGACTTTTACATATTGATGCGTTATGCAATTTAATTTGTATGCTGTTTGGTAAGATAGTAGATGCGGCAAAGAAGTCTCTCAAAAATATACTCAGATCTAAAGTCAGTTGAATGTCGTGCTTGTGTAAATGTTGCAAACCTTGCTTTTAACTAATCAGCGGGTACTTTATGTTGACTTTATGATTTTGTTGATGTATAATTAAGCCACAAAATATTTTTTCGGAGGTTAAATCAATGAAAAAAGTTATAAGCATTCTTCTTTCGATTGTTATGATCGTGCTTCTTGCTGTTCCGAGCTTTGCTGCGGTCAACACGGATTCGGCGTTCAGCTTCAATTCGGACGGAAAATTCAAAATCATGATGATCAACGACACCCAGGATGTTATCCTCAAGGATGTTCTTCAGGCAAGCTACCTTAAAAAGATCGCTGCGCAGGAGAATCCGGATATTATCATTATGAACGGTGACCTTCTCACCGACTTTTTCCCGGGCGCAACCAAGGCTCAGCTCAAAAAGTGCCTTACCAAGGCTCTTGATGAGATCAACTCCATCGGAGTTCCTTTCGTAGCCACATTCGGCAATCATGACCATGACTGGGAGGACATTTTCCCGCTTGAGGAGCAGATGGAGCTTTACAAGTCATATTCCAACTGCGCTATCGTTAACAACGGCTGCGATGTAGGTACATACTATATCCCCGTTAAGTCCTCTGACGGCAAGAGCATTCCGCTTAACATCTATGTTATGGACTCCAACAATAAGGCTAAGGGCGAAGGACTCCTTACAGGCTATCAGGGACTCAAGCCGGAGCAGGTTCAGTGGTATAAGGATACCCGTGACGGACTCAAGGAAGCTACCGGAAGGTATGTTCCCTCCCTTGTTTTCCAGCATGTCCCGGTCAAGGAGATTTATCAGTTCATTGACAAAGTTCCTTTCAATGCGGATCATACAGACTGCATTTTCGGTCTTGATGACGGCCAGTGGTATAAGCTTAACGATAAGGTTACAAGCGGCACACTCGGCGAAGTTCCTTGCTCGGAGTCGGTAAACGGCAGCACGGGCGAGTATGAAGCATGGCTTGAGCATAAGGAGATCATCGGCGCATTCTTCTCCCATGACCATGTAAACAATTTCACAGGCGTTACCGATGAGGGAATCACTCTCGGCTATAACGGCGGCTCGGGCTTCAGCACATACGGCAAGGGCGGCAACCGTTCGGCAAGAATCTTTGAGATCGATGAGAATGATGTTGCAAATTACAACACCTATCTCGTAACATACAATGATGTTTCGGATGTTAAGATCAATTTCTATCCGTTGGATCTTTTCTCTCCCGTTATCGCAACATGGCTCGGCAAGATTATCGACATCGTTTGTCCGCAGTTCATCAAAAACATCATTGCAGACAAGCAGAAATAAGCCGAAAACATTTAATTCCTCGGAGAATGACGGTTGTTCATAAAACACAGTTGAATTAAGAATTTAATGAAATACCGCACAATTGGGGTGTGCGCCTCGATTGTGCGGTGTTGCCTTAACTGTTTACAGGTGGCTGTCAGACGGTGCTGACTAACAACAAAGAAAAATGAGTGATGCGGGTTGAATGCCGAGCATCACTCATTTTTTTGCAATTTTGATATGATTAAGGCGTATATTATGCGGCAACTGAATTATAACCGACGGTACGATTACCGTATTTCCGATATTCGCTTATCGGAGGAAAAACGATGGCAGTAGTTTATTTGTAAAAGTGTTCTTCCCTATTATCCTTTTATCGCCGCATTATCGCCGAATACCTCAGGCTTGTAAGTCACACTGTCATTTTCCGCAATTTGACGAATTACTTTGCAGGGAACGCCTGCGGCAAAACTATTTGGCGGAATATCCCTTGTCACCACGCTTCCCGCACCGATGACAGCACCTTCGCCGATTGTTACTCCCGCACAAACCGTTACATTTGAAGCAATCCAAACATTGTCTTTTATTGTAATGGGTTTCGCATATTCATATAAATGACGGCAACCGTGTTCATCATACTGAATATTCTTTTCTTTTGGCAGGAATGGATGCACAGGTGTAGCCAAAGTAACATTTGCTCCTATTAACACATTGTTTCCGATGGTTATTTCTGCACAACAGAAGCGCTGCCTATATCAAACTGACACTGATATTCACTGGCAAAAAACAATTTATGAAAATATAAAAGCAATGTATTCCGAAAATGGTAAGAAGGCTGCCGCATTAAAAATTCAGAATCTGTTTTCAAATGTATGGATACAACTCTATGAAAACATACCATCGGAGAATCTGCCAAAAAAGCAGAATACCGATCTTTCCGTTCTCAGGAATATGATAGGCTTTATACAGCAAAATTACACGGTAAGGATTACGCTTGCGGATATAGCCGTCTCGGGGGCGGTAGGACAAAGCAAATGCTGTAAATTGTTCGCAAAGTATATCGGGCAAACACCCAATATGTATTTGACGCAATATCGGCTTAATAAGAGCGTGTTTTTTCTCAAAAATTCAGACATGACCGTGACGGAAATCGCAAATGCAGTCGGATTTAACGGAGGAAGTTATTATGCGGAAGCATTTCGTAAATGGTACAATAAAAGTCCGTCTGAATGTCGAAACGGTAGTGTATAACCGGATATTCAAACTGTTGAGATGATTCTGCCGCCTTGTAAAAGAGATATGGTTTGACGGCAAGAATTTTATATGCAAATATTGACAACAGATGTGACCCTATGCATCAATCGGCTTTCGAAAACTATGCAGTTTTCGGTTTTGTAAAAAAACTATTTAAAGCTCTGAGGAGTTTTTTGTTGACAGAGTTCTGTATAGTTGATATAATTTTTTTACCAAACAAAAAGGAGATTTAATTATGGTGATCAACAGACCTCCCATGGGTTGGAACTCATGGAATACCTTTGGCGAGAATATAAACGAAAAAGTGGTTATGGAAACCGCAGATTTTATTGTTGAAAGCGGACTCAAGGACTGCGGATACGAATATGTTATCATTGACGACTGCTGGAGTCTCAGAGAAAGGAACGAGAAGAACGAGATTGTTCCCGACCCGGAAAAATTCCCGCACGGCATGAAATATGTTTCGGATTATATCCATTCAAAGGGATTGAAATTCGGAATGTATTCCTGCGCCGGAACAATGACCTGCGCCGGCTATCCCGGAAGCCTTGACCATGAATTTATCGACGCAAAAAGCTTCGCAGAGTGGGGAGTTGATTATCTCAAATATGACTATTGCTATCACCCGTTCACAACCTACGGACATATGCTCTACAAGAGAATGGGTCTTGCTCTTGCCAACTGCGGCAGGGACATTGTTTTCGCCGCCTGCTCATGGGGAAGCGAAAACTCAAAAACATGGATTAAGGAAACGGGAGCGCATACATGGCGTTCGACCGGCGATATTTTTGACTCATGGGAGTCTATCAAAGATCTTGCGCTTTCGCAGTATAAGGTTGCCGAATACAACGGCTGCGGCTGCTTCAACGATATGGATATGCTCGTTGTCGGCATGAAGGGCAAGGGTAATGTCGGACTCAAGGGCTGCACGATCGAGGAATACAAAACTCACTTTGCTTTTTGGGCAATGATGGGTTCTCCGCTTATTATCGGCTGCGACCTCAGAGAAGCTGACGATGAGGCTATGGATATCCTCAAGAATAAGGAGCTTATACGAATTGATCGGGATGCGGCATACAGACAGCCTTATTTTGTTAACGGAAACAGGCTCACAAACCATGAGAGAAAGGGCGACGAACCGATTTACAGCTGGTATCCAGACCATATGCCGGTCATTATTCGTCACCTTGAAAACGGCGATATTGCAGTCGGTTTCTTCAACTTCACCGATAATGAGCATTTCGAAAGCTTTACTCTGGACGCAGTGGGACTTGGCTTCTGCACCGGCAAAACGCTTGAGCTTACCGACGCTTGGACGGGCGAAGTGTCAAAGCCGGTCAACGATACCGTCGGCGCAACGCTTCCGGCTCATTGCTGTGCCGTTTACCGTGCAAAGGTCGTTGACAGGTAATGAGCGTTTGCAAGGAATGCGGAAAAGAGCTTAACGGGAACGATATAGGCCTCACGAAGAAGCTTATCAACCGAGGCTCGACGGAATTTTTGTGCATAGACTGCATTGCAAAAAAATTTGACTGCTCAAAGGAACTGCTTGAAGAAAAAATCGAGCAATTCAAGGCGGCAGGCTGCACGCTGTTTGTATAAATCAAATTAACCACCGATTGACGAGCGTTTCAATCGGTGGTTTTCGACTTTTTGGATAAAAATAAAAACGACTGCGATTTACACGCAGTCGTTATGGCAGCGGAATAGGGATTCGAACCCCAACAAACAGAGTCAGAGTCTGTCGTGCTACCGTTACACAATTCCGCTAAAGAACATTTGATATTATACATCAGCAAACGGATTTTGTCAATATGTTTTGCAGAAAAATTTAAAAAATCCGCCGAAATCCACGAAAATCACCCCAAAGCAACATCTAAGAGCATCATGAGCGCAAAGCCGAGAGCTGTTCCCGCCGTACCGATTTTACTTTTTGCCTCCGGGATAAGCTCCTGCGACACAACATAAATCATTGCGCCGGCCGCAAAGGCAAGAACATACGGCAATATCGGCTCAATGAGCTGCGTCAGCAAAAGCGTTATTACCGCCGCCAACGGTTCGACCGCTCCAGAAATAATGCCGCAAAGAAACGCTTTCCTTTTGCTCATTCCCTCGCCGACAAGAGGAGCGGAGATTATCATGCCCTCGGGGAGATTTTGCACGGCAATGCCGATTGAAAGAGCCACCGCCTCCGAGTACGGTATGATGCCGTTGTTCAAGCCCGCAAACGCCACTCCGACCGCCATGCCCTCGGGTATATTATGCAGCGTTACGGCAATAAAAAGCAGTAGGCTTTCGCCGAGCCTTGTCGCCGGTTTTATTTTCAAGTCAAAATCGGGCACAAGCGTATCCAAAATCATCATTGCCGCCGTTCCGACGAGAAAGCCCGCAACCGCCGGAATCCATGAGCCTGCCACCTCGATCGAGGGCAGCAGAAGCGACCAAACCGACGCCGCCGTCATTATCCCCGCCGCAAAGCCGAGCATTGCCCGATGGAAACGCAGGCTTGCCTTGCCTTTTATAAAAAAGACCGCCGCAGCACCGATTGTTGTTCCGAAAAGCGGCAGCAATATTCCGACGACCGTTTCAGCCGCAAAATTCATCAAAATCACCGATTCCACAAAATATTCTTACTATCAGAAATATTCATTCGGTCAAGAAATGTTCGTTAATAAGGTTGTTTTTTTACGGTTCGTGTATTATAATATTTTCCGTGAGCGAAGCATAGCGGTTTCGATGCGTTATGTGCTTGAAAGTATTGAAGAAAAACTTTACCCCAAAAGGAGCGGCATATATGAAAATCACAGAAATACTCGATAACGGAAAAATGTCTTTATCTTTTGAGGTTTTTCCGCCGAAAAATGACACTGCATTTGAAAATGTGCAAAAGGCGACTCATGAAATTGCGAGGCTCAAGCCCTCTTATATGAGCATAACCTACGGCGCAGGCGGCGGAACAAGCAGATACACGCTCGACATTGCCGAGGATATCATGAAGGATTACGGCGTGCCGACTCTCGCCCATCTGACCTGTGTTTCTTCGTCAAAGGCAACCGTCCATGAGCGAATCGCTGAAATGAATAAGCGAGGAATAAAGAATGTCCTTGCGCTCAGGGGCGATATTCCGGCGGATAAGGAGAACGAGGACAGGGGCGGCTGGGATTACCGATATGCCGTTGATCTTATTCGTGAAATCAAGGAAAGCGGATTCGATTTCTGCATCGGTGGAGCGTGCTATCCGGAGATCCACCCCGAAAGCCACAACCAAAAAGAGGATATCAAGCACCTCAAAGAAAAAGTTGAGGCAGGCTGTGAATTCCTGACGACGCAGATGTTTTTTGACAATAATCTTTTATATAATTTTCTTTATAAAATCCGTGAGGCGGGCATTACCGTACCGATCGTTGCGGGTATTATGCCGATAACCAATGCAAATCAGGTCGATCGGGCAATCAAGCTTTCCAGCTCGTTCATGCCGCAGAGGTTCAAGAGTCTTGTTGACAAGTTCGGCTCAGATCCACTTGCGATGAAGCAGGCAGGCATAGCCTACGCAACGGATCAGATCATTGACCTTTACGCAAACGGTATTGAAAATGTTCATGTTTATTCGATGAACAAGCCCGATGTTGCACAGAAAATTCAGTCCAATCTCTCTGATATTTTAGGCAAGTGATTTCATGGAAACGGTTTATACTTTATTTTTCTCCGAACCGAGGATAGACAAAAAAGAAATAATGCGATATATGGCTGCGCTCGGCGGCGGAGATGAAATTTGCAGTCTCGTTGACGAATGCTTGACGGAGATTATGCAAACGCTTCAATATAAGGTCTGTTATGCCGTTCTGCCGGTGAAAGCCGAGGGCAGGCTTATAACGCTGCCTTGCGGACAAATCGAAAGCTCAAATCTTGCAAAAAATCTTCAGGGCTGCGAAGAAGTGATAATCTTTGCCGCTACGATCGGAGTCGGAGTTGACCGATTGATTTCAAAATATTCAAGGCTTTCGCCGACGAAGGCAATCTGCTTTCAGGCGATCGGCGCAGAAAGAGTTGAAGCTCTCTGCGATGAATTTTGCAATAAAATGAAAACGGAGCTTGAAAAGGACGGAGAAAAGGTCAAACCGAGATTCAGCCCCGGTTACGGCGATTTGCCGATTGAAACCCAAAAGATGATTTTCTCGCTGCTCGACTGTCCCAAGAGGATAGGAGTAACTCTCGGCGACACGCTTCTGATGTCGCCGTCAAAATCAGTGACAGCATTTGTCGGGATAACCCGATGACAGGAAGTGATCCGATGAACATTCGTGAATTTATCAAAAATAATATTGTTTACCTCGACGGAGGCATGGGCACACTTTTGCAAAAAAGTGGTTTGCAGCCGGGAGAGCTGCCCGAGCAGTGGAATATCTCCCACCCAGAGGTGATTCGTGAAATACACAAAAGCTATTACGACAGCGGCAGCAATATCGTAAACACCAACACCTTCGGGGCAAACACGCTCAAATTTAGCACCGATGAGCTTGATGAAATTGTCCGCCATGCCGTAAAAAATGCCGATGAAGCAAGAAAATCTTCATCAGGCACGCAGGAAAAGTTTATTGCTCTTGATGTAGGACCGACGGGAAAATTGCTTAAACCTCTCGGCGATCTTGACTTTGAGGATGCGGTTAATATATTTGCCGAAACGATAAAGCTCGGAGTGAAATACGGCGTTGACCTCATCACGATAGAAACGATGAACGACAGCTACGAGACGAAGGCTGCCGTGCTTGCCGCAAAGGAGAACAGCGACCTGCCGATCATCGTAACGAACGCATACGGCGAAAACGGACGACTTATGACGGGCGCAGACCCTGCCGTTATGGCGGCGATGCTTGAGGGAATGGGCGTTGACGCAATCGGTGCAAACTGTTCGCTCGGCCCGAAGCAGCTCATGGGAGTTATGGACGAGCTTTTGAAATACTGTTCCGTTCCCGTTGCGTTCAAGCCGAACGCCGGACTGCCGAAAAGCGACGGCAAGGTGACTTTTTATGATGTTGATGCGGAAGAATTTGCGCAGGATATTAAACGCTCTGTTGAAAACGGAGTGAGGATCGTCGGCGGATGCTGCGGCACGACCCCCGAATACATCAAAAAGGTTTGTGAGATAACCCGTGGAATGAAGCCGAAAGAAATCGAGAGAAAGACGCATTCGGTCTGCACATCATACAACAAAGCGGTTTTCTTCGGCGAAAAGCCGATTTTGATCGGCGAAAGAATTAACCCAACCGGAAAGAAACGCTTCAAGCAGGCTCTCATGGAAAACGACATGGGTTATATTCTTCAGGAGGCAGTTAACCAGCAGGCGAAGGGAGTTCATGTGCTCGATGTCAATGTCGGACTGCCGGGAATTGACGAAACCGAAATGCTGACGAATGTTGTTTGCGAACTGCAATGCGTGACGGATCTGCCGTTACAGATAGATTCCTCAGATCCCATTGCGATGGAAAGCGCACTCCGCCGCTATAACGGCAAGGCGATGATAAACTCGGTCAACGGCAAAGAGGAGAGCATGAAAGCGATTTTTCCGCTTGTAAAAAAATACGGCGGCTTTGTCGTTGCGCTTACACTTGACGAAAAGGGAATCCCTTCAACGGTTGAGGGAAGGATGAGAATTGCAAGACGCATCATTCTGACTGCCGATTTATACGGAATCAATAAAAAAAATATAATCTTCGACCCGTTGGCAATGACCGTCAGCGCAGACAAAATGTCGGCGGTCACAACGCTCGAAACCGTCAAAAAAATCACTGAGCAGCTCGGCTGCAATACCTCGCTCGGCGTTTCAAATGTATCGTTCGGACTGCCGTCAAGGGAGCTTGTTAATGCTGCGTTTTTTACGGCGGCGATGGAAAACGGACTTTCCGCCGCAATAATGAATCCTTATTCGGCAAAAATGCTGGAAGTATATTTCGGCTTCAATGTCATAAAAGGTCTTGACGACAACTGCATGGATTTCATTAATTTTGCTTCGCAGCAGGAAACCCGACCGACGGCGCAGCAGGAAAGCACTCTTACGCTTAAAGAAGCGATCGAGAAAGGACTTAAAGAGAAGGCAAGCGAGATAACAACGGCAATGCTCGGCGAGAATGCGCCGCTCGATATAGTGAACGCTCATGTTATACCTGCGCTTGACGATGTCGGAAAGCGATTTGAGGAAAAAAAGCTTTTCCTCCCCCAACTTTTGATGAGCGCCGAAGCGGCGAAAGCCTCGTTTGAGGTTATCAAGGCAACCATGGCGGCGGACGGAAACAGCGTCAAAAAAGGAAGCATTGTGATTGCAACCGTCCACGGCGATATTCACGATATCGGCAAGAATATTGTAAAGCTCCTGCTCGAAAATTACGGTTACAATGTTATCGACCTCGGCAAAAATGTTCCGTCGGAGACGGTATTGAATGCCGTTATAGAAAATCATGCTCCGCTTGTCGGTCTGAGTGCGCTGATGACAACGACGGTTCCCGCAATGGAGGAAGCGGTCAGACTTGTGAAAGAAAAAGCCCCGTGGTGCAAAACCGTCGTAGGCGGAGCTGTGCTCACTCAGGACTATGCCGATAAAATAGGCGCAGACAAATACGCCGCCGACGCAATGGAAACTGTTCGTTATGCCGAAATGGTGATAGGATAAAAATGTATACAAAATAATGACTCCCCGACTTTTTGCGGTCGGGGAGCTTGTTTTTATATTCTGATTTATCAATCGTCCTCAAGAAGCTTTGCCTCTGCGATAACCTTTTCCGCAACGGGAGCGGGAGCGTCCTCATAGCGAGTGAATTCAAAGGTGAACGAACCTCTGCCTGCCGTAACCGAACGGAGAACCGTTGCAAAGTTAGCCATCTCCGCCATCGGAACTTCGGCAACAAGCTCCTGGAGAGTATGATCCTCCTCGGACGGACCCATGCCGAGAACACGGCCTCTGCGCTTTGTAACATCGCCCATGATATCGCCGAGATAGGCTTCGGGCATGAGAGCCTTGAGCGTTCCTATCGGCTCAAGAATCGCCGGATTTGCCTGCGGAATACCTGCCTTGAAAGCAAGCGAAGCCGCTGTCTTAAACGCCATTTCGGAGGAATCGACCGGGTGATATGAGCCGTCATAAAGCACAGCCTTCAGACCGACCATCGGGTAACCTGCCATAACGCCCTTCTTCATACATTCACGAAGTCCTTTTTCGACTGCCGGGAAGTAGTTCTTGGGAACAGAACCGCCGACAACCTCGGACTCAAATACAAGATCGTCACCCTCCGTCGGCTCAAAGCGAATCCAAACATCGCCGAACTGACCGTGACCGCCGGACTGCTTCTTGTGGCGACCCTGAACCTTAACGGTCTTGCGGATAGCCTCTCTGTAAGCAACACGGGGAGGAGTAAGCTCAACATCAATTCCGAACTTGCTCTTGAGTTTTGAAACGATTATGTCAAGGTGCTGCTCGCCAAGACCGGAAAGGATCTGCTCCTTTGTTTCATGGTTCATCTCGAACTTGATCGTCGGATCTTCTTCAAGCAGTCTGTTTATGCCTGAAACGACCTTTTCCTCGTCGCCCTTCTTGCAGGCCTTGACCGCCATTGAAAGGCAAGGCTTCGGGAAATTGATTCCGCTAAGCTCAATGACATTCGACGCCGAGCAAATGGTGTCGCCCGTCTTAACGCATGTGAGCTTTGTTACAACGCCGATATCGCCGGCAGGGATGCACTTGCAATCCTCGGATTTGTTACCTCTTATCGTGATTATCTTGCCCATACGCTCCGTTTCGCCCGTGCGTGCGTTGTAAACCGGAGTTTCGGGAGTTATCTTGCCGCTGTCAACCTTGAAATATGACATTTTGCCGACGAACGGGTCTGCAACCGTCTTGAAGCAGAGAGCCGCAAGAGGACCGTTTTCGTCACATTCAATATCCTTGCCGCCCGCATATGAGGCTGCGTCGGGAGCGGAATATGCCAATTCGTCCATGAGAAGGTCTACGCCGTCGGTCGTGTAGCCGGCGCAAGCGTAAACGGGATAAACCGAGCTGGTGTTAACGCCGTCATTAAGAGCCTTAATGATCTCCTTGCGGGTGAATTCCTCGCCTGCAAAGAATTTTTCCATAAGCTCATCGCTTGCCGTTGCAACGGCCTCGGTGAGAATGTCGAGCATTTCCTGAATCTTGTCGTCCTCGGGCATCGGAATTTCTACGGCCTTGCCGTCGTGATATTCATATCCCTTGCGAGCGGCGAGGTTGACATATGCCTTAACCTGACCGTCAACAACATAGGGAACGATAACGGGACAAACTGCGCCGCCGTGAATGGCTTTGATCTCGTCAAATGTCTTGTAGAAATCGGCGTGCTCCTTGTCGCAGCGTGTGATTGCAAACATCTTGCCACGCTTTTTGGCGGCCTTGAAAGCCTTCTCTGCGCCGACATCGTATTTATGACCTGCACCGAGAACGATGAGAACGCACTCGGAGGCGGCGATACCCTCGCACATTTCTCCCTCAAAGTCAAAAAGACCCGGAGTGTCGATTATATTAAGCTTGCAGTCCTTCCACTCGATCGGAGCGACGGCTGCCGAGACTGAAACATTTCTTCTTCTTTCCTCGGGGTCAAAGTCGAGAACGGCTGTACCGTCGTCAACTCTGCCGAGTCTGTCTGTCAGACCTGCGATATATAGCATAGCCTCTACGAGGGTCGTTTTGCCTCGTCCGGCGTGACCCGCAACGGCAATATTTCTGATATCCTTAGCGTTATAGTACTTCAAAAGAAAACCTCCTTATCGTTCTACATTGATTTCAGCGCACCTTAGTGAGTTTTGAACGCGGAATTGCAACAAAATAGAGTTCCTATCAATGTATCAACATTCTAACTATATCACATATTACCATAAATTTCAATAGGTATTTAAAAAATATGTTAAATATTATTAAAAACAGAGTAAAAAATATGGACGCAAGCATCAGCCTGCGCCCTGAAATATTGTTGAATTTTATTTTGCTTCGGTGCTGTCGGTCGCTTCCGGAGTCGTTTCAGTCTTGGGATAAAGATTGCCGAGACTCTCAAGTCCGACCGAAACTCTGAGAATCGTAAGAGCGTCCGTTGAGTTAACAACGCCGCTTGCGTCAAGATCTGCGGCAACAAAGTCCGTTCCCTCAAGAGTGGCAAGAGCAACCGAATGTCTGAGCACGCAGAGTGCGTCGGCAGAGTTAACTGCGCCGTCGTTGTTAACATCGCCCATGAGAGCGAGCGTGTATGTGTCGGAAACTGTCGTGCCGTATGTTGCAGTGAATGTTGCGCCGGTTGCAACATTTTCTATCTTGCCGATAACAAGATCCCTGCCGATCGTGAAATCTGCCAGAATGCTTTCTTCCTTAGCGTCCTGAGCGAAAACCTTTATTGTTTTTGACTCTTTGTCAAGGGTGCAAATCGTTGCGGTGTCCTTAATCTCAAAGGTCGTGTCAACCGTTGCCGAGGGGTCAAGCGTTACAAAATCAATACCGTTCTTTGCGGCATAGGTTTCCGCCTCGGTTGCGGCATAGCCCTCAATCACGCATTTCTCGTTGAGAACATAGCTTGTGGTTTCTGTCTTGTCATCGTTTGCAACGGTTTTCTTTGAAAATCCGATTGCGTGGTCGCCGATAGTCGCAACGCTCTTTGCAATGCGGAAGGTGATTTCGCTTTCGCCGTTGTCAATATCAAGAAAAGCGTTTTCGGCGATTTCCGTTATGCCTTCGTTAACAATAACCTTTTCGACCGGATAGCCGTTCAAAATAAATGAGGGAATCGTGGCGTTGTCATAATTCATATCAATCTTGCCCTCGCCGCTGACGGTCAAAGTCTTTGACGCAGCGTCGTAGCTCCATGTTGCCTTTTCGCCGCAGCTGCCCTCATTGGCGAGCGCAACGAACACGAAGCCGTTAGCCTCTGCATAAGTTTCGGCTGCCGAGCCTTTAGCACCGACGATTTTGAAATTCTCGTTTTTAACGAGTTTGCCGTTCTCGTCAAGATGATATCCGATCGCCTTTTCACCGATGGAGATTACCTTTTCGGAGATAATGAAGGAGTTGTAATTGCCCGGGAACGCATATGCGCCGAAGGTGGTTATCTCGTTTCCTACAATGAATTTTTTTGCACCGCTGTTGAAATAAACGGGCATATCATAAACCGAGAAGTCTGCCATTGCTCCGCTGCCTGTGAAGGTAACTGTAGCGTTTTCGTCAAGCGTCCATGTGATTTGTTCGCCGATTTTTCCGCTCTTTGCAAGGGCGTCGCCGAGTGAATTGAAGCCTATTCCATTCTCGGTCGCATATGTCTGAGCGGCGGTATTGTCATATCCGGTAACGGTGAAGCCGCTGACGAGCGCATTTCTTCTGCCTATGCCGAGAGCCTTTGCGCCAATCGTTTTGACCGAATAAGGAATACGAATTGCCGTCAATGCCGTGCAAAGATAAAAGGCCTCGTCTTCGATGGTTTGAATTCCTTCGGGAATAAGAACCTTTTCAAGTCCCGAACAACCGGAAAATGCGCTTTCTGAAATTTTCTTAATTCCCATGGGAATCGTGATTTCTTTAAGTTTTGCGCAGCTGTCGAATGCCGAAATTCCGATATAGCTCATACTTTCACCGAGCGTTACCGTTTTAAGCTGTTCGCAGCAATAGAAAGCTCTGTCGCCGATCGTTTCGAGCGATTTCGGAGCGGTGAAGCTCTCCAATGCCGTGCATGAATTGAATGCGCCGGAATCTATCGTTGCAACAGAATCGGGAATGATGATATTTTTAAGAGCCGTACATTTATAGAAAGCGTTATTTCCGATCTTTGTTAAGCCGTTTGACAGCTCAACCGTTGAAAGTGCGGTGCAGCCCATAAATGCGTTGTTGCTTATCTCGGTCACACCGGATTTTATCGTAACGCTTTTCAACGCAAGGGAATTTGAAAATGCGCCGACGCCGATTTTTTTGATCGTTTCGGGAACTATGACGGCGACAAGCTCTGTGCTTTTTCTGAACGCATAGTTGCCTATGCCGGTGATCTCGTTGCCGAATTCAATCGTGCTGTAAGCGCAGCCCGACCAAGGGATAGTGGATTTTCCGGTAGAGTCCTCATAGGTGTCATAATCCGGAATGTCTCCTTTTCCCGCAAAGGTAAGAGTCTTGCTCTGATAATCAAAGCTCCATGTAACCTCTGAGCCTTCGATTGTTACGGCAGCCGAAGCCGTGATCGTCATAAATCCGGCGCAGCATACCGTCAGCATGATGCATAATGTCAATGCTAATGATACAATCTTTTTCATTTCAACTTCTCCTGTTCTGATATAATAGTTAATACCGCTTGTTATATGGCTTTTGGAGTAGCTTCAAACCGATTTTAAAGCACATTAAATCAATCGGATATTATATTGCAATTATAAAGCATTTTCGGCATTGTGTCAATAACTTAAAACGCACTGCGCAAAAGGTGTCGTTCTGCGCAGTGCGTTGTTTTTGGGATTAAAAAGGGGGAACGGCCCGACGTGTGCAACATCGAACCGTTCAAGGGAAAGAGAAAATAAAAATGAAAATAGAGATAACTATCTCCACCGATATAATATTATATCATTACTGTGAAATTGTTGTGATTGTGTGAACAATTTATTAACATTTTCGAGAATTTAAGATTTTTTTGTGAGCAATTTATCTTTTTGGTAAAAATAAACGCTGTATAATGACGGAAAAGAAAAATAACAGCCGGTTTTTGAGCTTATTATTATAAAAAGTAAAAATAAAAATTTTTTGGATTTTTTTATTTTTTTAAAAAATTTTTTCAAAAAAACGGAAGCGAAGCAAAAAAATTATTTTAGTCGAGGACAAAAAGCCGATTATGTCGGATTTATTCCCTTTCTCGGTTGACTTTATGCGTAAAATGTGAGAAAATAACATTGATTTTTTTAGTTGCGAGGTACGGCAAAATGTTAATGAAAGAAAACATTCAGCGAGCCGGCGTAAGCTTTATGCTTGACCGTGTGCTGAGGTATATTGACAAGAATCCGAAAAAGAATATTCTCAGGCTTATCGATCTTGCCGAAAGATTTGCTGACAAAACCTTCCCTGAAAAGACCTTTGACGGATTTCGCAATGCGATAAGCGATGACACTAATGTTTGGAACACCTATGCGATGAACCTACTAAAGGATATCGACAGGGATTATCTTAAAAAAATGTTTCTTTCATTCGTTCTCGGCGCAGGACTTCACGGAACCAGAGCCGTCAGGGCAAACCGTGAAAAGTATAAGTGCAATATTCCGTGGCTTATGCTTATTGATCCGACGAGTGCGTGCAACATGAATTGCAAGGGCTGCTGGGCTGCGGAGTACGGCCATAAGCTCAACCTGACCTATGATGAAATAAACAGCGTTATCAATCAGGGCGTGGAGATTGGAACGCATCTTTATATGTTCACGGGTGGCGAACCGCTTATCAGGAAGAATGATATACTGCGCCTTTGCAGGGAGCATAAAAACTGCACCTTCCTTGCCTATACAAACGCAACGCTGATTGATCAAAAATTCTGCGACGATATGAAGGAGGTCGGCAACCTCACCCTTGCGCTCAGCATTGAAGGCTCGGAGGAATCGAACGATTTTCGCCGAGGTGAGGGCGCTTACGGAAGAACCATGAAGGCAATGGAACTTCTCAAGAAAAACAAGTGCATTTACGGTCTTTCGGTTTGCTATACTTCTCAAAATGTAGACAAGGTAACAAGCGAGGAATTTATCGACCTTATGGTTGAAAAGGGCGCAAAGTTTGCGCTGTATTTCAATTATATGCCTGTCGGAACGGGAGCCGTCGAGGAGCTTATTCCTACCCCGGAGCAGAGAACGCACATGTATTTTTGGCTCAAGAAGATGAGAAACGGCAAGACGGGCAAGCCGCTGTTTGTAATGGACTTCCAGGATGACGCAGAATATGTCGGCGGCTGCATTGCCGGAGGCAGGAATTATTTCCATATCAATTCCGCCGGTGATATCGAGCCATGCGTATTCATTCATTTCTCGGATTCAAATATCAGAACCCATACGATTCTTGAAGCTTTGAAAAATCCGCTGTTTATGAGCTATTATCATAATCAGCCGTTTAACGACAACCACCTTCGCCCGTGTCCGATGCTTGAAAATCCCGAATATCTCAGAAAAATGATCAAGCAGACCGGCGCAAAATCGACCGACCTTGAAAATCAAGAGGGCGTTGAGCACCTTTGCGCAAAATGCGATAAATTTGCCGCCGCATGGAAAGCGCAGGCGGACAAGCTTTGGGCGGAAAACAAGCACCCGAATCCGAAAACTCAATATTACCGTGATACCGAGCAGGCAATGAAAGAAAAGCTTGATGATTTGGTAAGATAGATCGCCCGCTCATACGGGCGATTTTTTCAAAAGGAGCGTAAGCTATGTTCAGAAAAGCAACGGAAAAGGACATTGACCGTATAAACGAAATTTATGATGAAATTCATGACGCTATTGAAGCGGGAACGGTTACAACCGGTTGGATAAGAGGAATTTATCCGACACGCAAAACCGCCGAGACGGCAGTTGCGGCAGGAGATATGTTTGTTGAAGAAATTGAAGGAACAATCGTTGCCGCCGCAAGAATAAATAAGGAGCAAGTGCCCGAATATGCCGATGCGGCATGGGCAGTCGACGCACCTGCCGATGAGGTTATGATACTTCATGCGCTTGTTGTTTCGCCGAAGATCAAGGGTAAGGGCTACGGAACGGCGTTTGTCGATTTCTATGAAAAATATGCGCTTGAAAGCGGATGTCCTCACCTCAGAATGGACACCAATGCGAAGAACTCCGCCGCACGGGGGCTTTATAAAAAGCTCGGTTACACCGAGGCGTCGATCGTGCCGTGCGTGTTCAACGGCATTGACGGCGTGCAGCTTGTGTGCCTCGAAAAAAATCTGTAATCAACATGGAGCGTTAATAATGTCAGCCGAATTAAAATTTTTTCTTTATCGTTTTTTTGCCGTGATTCTTGCGTTTGCCGAGCTTTGCTGCCCGATCCTGGGACGCTTTACGAAAGCGTTAAATCCCTCGGTCGGCGAGGTAACGGTAATTGCGGAAAGCGGGGCTGCCGCAAGGGTGTATCCCCTCGCAAACGGGGATCTTCTCTCCGGATATGAAACGGAATGGGGCATTATGACTGCACTCAGCTCCGACGGGGGAAAAACATGGCGCAGCGAGGCTGTTGCGGCTTCCTTTGACGGGCTTGATTGCGCAAATATAAATTTTTATCAAGCAAATGAAACCGTTTTTCTCGCATACAGGGCAACGGCAACAAGAGCCGACGGCAGCTTTTACAGTTCTCTTAGGGTAAGCGAAAGCACCGACGGCGGACACAGCTGGGGCGTACATTCCATAATTGCGGAAAACACCGAAACGGACGGGAGATATAAGGGTCTTTGGGAACCTTTTATATATGAGATCAACGGCGAGCTTGTGTGCTTCTACGCAAACGACAGCACAGCGGTGACTGATTTTTATCAGAACATAGAGCGTCTTAGTTTTGACGGGGAAAAGTGGTGCGACAGAAAAATCATTTCTGAGGGCAAAAGTCATGATTCCCGTGACGGAATGCCCGTTTTGTGCCGCTTGTCAAAGGGAGGCTATGCGCTTGCGATCGAAAGCACAAGGTACAGAAAAACATATCCTTTTATAATCCAGCTTCTTTATTCCAAGGACGGCGAGACTTGGTCTGAACCTAAGGATATCTATATCCCGAAAACGGAAGGCTCAAAGGCGGGCGCACCCGGAATATGCGAAACGGCGGACGGTCGCATTGCCGTGACCTTTCAGACCGATGAGGATACTTCGGTCAAGGGTGATTCGGAGGCCGTTGCAAAAATCATAACGGCAAAAATTGGCTGCTTCGGGCTGATGTCTCCGGCAAGCTTTTCCCCTGCCGTCAATGTTTTTTCGGAAGAGTATTGCAAATTTTCCACATGGGGCGGAATATATTCCGACGGCGAAAAAATATATTATGCGGCAGGAACCGAAAAAGGAGCACTCGTTAACATATTTGCGGCATAAGCCGTGAAGCGTAATTCGTCAAAACAAAAAGTCATCGGACATTTTCGTTGTTCGATGACTTTTTTGTTCGGTTGTTACTTTGTGTTCAGTAATTTAATCAGTCTTGGTCTGAAATGTCTGTGGAAGATTACAAAGCACATGTCAAACAGCGCCGCAACAAGACCGGTAACAAGGAATACTACCTGATGATTGCTGTAAAACAGAGAAGCGATAAACGGGACGAAGCTTAGCACGATGTTTATTTCGTGAGTCATCTCGATCGAGCAGGTTTCGCTAATGAGTGTTTCGACCGGAAAATCCTTTGCCGAATTGGTTTGCGGCAGGAGGTTGGGAAGTTTTTCTTTCCAGCGTTTCACTCTGAGAACCTTAAAAATCGGTTCTTCAAATTTTTTCGGGGCAAACCAGCCTGTTTTATAGTTAAAATCCATTGTTTTTTTCTTTACAGCTTCCGAAACGAGAATTCTGTAAGCAAAATGGTAGAAGCAGGTTACAAAAGTTATAAAGCAGGTAAAAGAATACCTGTTGTCATGATGCAAATGTGAAATAAGGAAAATAACACTGAGAACGGCGAACAAAGCCGCCGCCGTAAACATAAATTTCCGTAAACTTTTCATTGTTTGATTTATCCCTCAAATTCGGGCAATCGACTTGCCCGAGAGAACGCCGGACTAAAGGCGTTCCCTCAGTAATATGTTATCAGCCGACAAATTTAATCGTGAGAATCTTTTTGCCTGTGATTTCAAAGTCTGCAAAGCCGTTTTCGTCAACCGTGAGAGGAGCAACATCCTTTTCCTCAAGGCTTACGAGCTTAACCTCGCTCCACTTTTTGCCGGAGTACGGCGGAAGCTCGAATTCGGCCTGCTGCCTTTCAACGGGAGACTGAGCCTTTTCGATCGGAGCGATGCCGCCGTTGAGGCGGATATTTGTCTTGATTGCCTTGTCTGACGGGTTGAAGAGACGGACAACATAGCCTGTGCCGTCCTCGCTCTGCTTGATGCCGCTGACATTGAGCTTCTCTGTGCCAAGCTCAAGGAACGAGTGAACGAGGTCGTTTTTGCCGTGGTCTGTCGGAGCAAGCTGAGCAACGCCGAAAGCAAGATTAAATCTCTCGCTCTCGCCCCAAACATTGCCTTCCTCCCAGTCGCCTTTATGCGGCATGAAAGCGTAACGATAGGTGTTCTTGCCTATGCACTGCGAGCCTTTGTCGCTTGCGGAATAGTCCTGCATATCGCTTGTAACGCAAATGCGAAGCGGGAACGCACGCAGAAGTGAAAGGTAAACCGTGCCGCACTCGTCGTCGGAGGCCTCATATGCCTTGAGTCCGGTGTTGAGGAGGGCTGCGCCGACCTTACCGTCCGTAACATCAACGAAAGAGTTCATCGGCTGCTCGGTCATCGGGATCTCGTCATAGAGCGAATAGTCAAGCTTTGCAACGGGACGCTTGACAACATCAAACTGACCCTGAGCGTATGAGAATTCGGACTTGATATCGGTCGGGAAAGCTACCTGGAGGTAGTGATCCTCGCTCTGATTGTCGATCGTTGTTTCAACCTCAAGATAGCGTGAGCCTTTCTTCAATGTGATAACGCTCTCGATCTTGCAGGGGTTGAGGTGCTTTGAACGGGTCTTTTCGTCCGGATTTCTTCCCTCCGGAAGTGCCCAGTCAATGGCAACCTTGTATGAAACGGCAAGCTCGCCCTCGTGCAGGAGAGTGATCTTTGCGCTCTCATTAAGAGTTGTGAAGGTTTCGTCGTTCTCCGGGGTAAAGTGTTCCCACGGGTTTCCGATTTCGCCGGTATCCTTGAAATATCCCAGACCTTCATAGCTCTTGCCGTTCTCCTTGTCGAGAACATTATAAGTACCGTTGGAATTGAACGAAACTCTGAGGTATTCATTCTCCATGATCTGATTTCTCTTGAGCATGGTTTTCGGCGTTGTTGCGCGGACATGATAGAGCGGCTGAAGCTTGAGCGTCTTATAGCCCATAGCCGGAACATCCTTAACATCAAGCTCGATCGTGTACTGCTGAGTGTGAAGAACATTTGCAACATCGTTCGGATTCTGAATTATCTGAGCGGAGTTCTTGTTGGTTGTGATAACCTGATAGGTGAGAATCGAACCGTCGGTATCGGTGATCTTAAAGCTGTCCGCTTTCCACTCCGCCGGAAGCTCTACCGTTATCTTGACCGTTTCGCTTCTCTTGAACGGAGCCGGGTTGAATACAACAATGGCTGCGTCGTCACGGCTGAAGCCGTCAAGCTTGATGTCGCCCGCAACATCCATGAATGCACGCTCGTAAACGCAGTTTGAAAGCTCACGGGACTGTCTGTAACGATAAATAACATCCTCGTAAACCACATCTCGTCCGCAAGCACCGATGCTGTCGTGGCCGTGGTTCTGGAGAAGATAGTTATAGGAAAGGTCAATGAAATTCTTCTGATACGGCGCTCCGCTGAGTGCAGCGAAAACCGCCATCGGCTCTGCGTAGTTTTGGAGCTGAGTTTCCGTCTTGAAGTTGGCTTGCTTAACATAGGTTCTTGCCGAGGTGATCCAGCCCATCATGCTGCTGACGCTGCCCTTTGTGTACGGGTCACGCATCTCGCCCTTGAGAACCGGTGAATTCGGGTCGAATTCGTCAATAATGCCCTGCTCCATCTCCTTGAGCGAGCTGTGGTAAACAACTGCGTTCGGAAGGGCTGCGTCAAGATCCTTGATCATCTCAACCTCACGGGCGTCGGGGCATGATGAGTCATGACCGAGTGACCAGAAACGGTGAGAAGTAGTCCAGTCGTTGTCCTGCTCCTTGATCGCCTGCTCTGCGCGGGCTTTAATGTTCTCCTTATGGTACTCGAAGAACGGGTGAGCATACTGGTAGTCAAGATTCTTGTTTTCGGAATCAATGAATTTGAAAATTCCGTTGTTGTCGTTCCAAACCATATCACGGTTATTTTCGTTCTGCTGGTTGTAATAAACGGGACGCTGAACGACATACCAGATGTTGTAACGGGGACGCTTGCCGAGACGGGAAGCATAAATTCTTGTTCCGTCGGGGCTTTCCCAGAAGAATTCTGACTTCGGAGCGCAATACTCGTTGATTCCTCTGTAGAACGAGGCAAAGTGAATGTCGAAGCCTGCGTAGATCTGCGGAAGCTGAGATATCTGACCCCAGCCGAACGGCGAGTAACCGGTCTTGCTTATGCCGCCCATTTCCTTGCCGATCCTGTGACCGAGCAAAAGGTTACGGATAAGCGATTCGCCGCCGACGGTGAACTCGTCGGGCAGGCAGAACCAAGGACCTATGCCGATGCGACCCTCAGATATGTATTTTTTCATAAGGTCTTTCTTCTCGGGATATGCCTCAAGATAGTCCTGAATGGGCATGGTCTGAGAATCAAGGTGGAAGTGTCTGTATTCGGGATATTTGTCAAGAATATCCGTCAGCATATCAAGCATATAGCCGAGCATATACTGAGTTCTTCTTGCCGAAAAGCGCCATTCTCTGTCCCAGTGGGTGTTGGAGATAAAATGGCAGTTAATTTTCTGCGGTTTGTTGTCCATTTGGCTGTTCTCCTTTTTCCGAAGATTCCGATTGCTCGTCGACTTCGGGTTCATTTGTTTTGTTTTTATTTTCGATGATTGTTTTGAGCCTTGCAACGCTCGCCTTGATCTCGTCCTCGTGAACGAGGTATGCCTCGGTCAGCATGAGAACGAAAAGAGCAAAGCTTACTGCGTGAACGATTTTTTCGGAATTGATCTTCTTCTTCAATTAAATCATCCCTTTATGATTTTTAAAATATCGGCAAAGCTGTTTTCATAGTAGTTGCAAACAGCCTTTGTGCCGCTGTCAACAATGTTGCCGCCTGCGATACCGATAGTCGTGTAACCTGCAAGACGGACTGAGCAAACGCCTGCGCCGCTGTCCTCAATGCCGACGACATGATTGCGATCCGCAAACGCTTCGCCAAGACCTACGATAGAGGTTTCGGAATAGAGCCAGGGGTGCGGTTTCGGTGAAAGCTCACCGAGAGTGCCGACCGAACCTTTTCTAAGCGGGAATCCGGCGGAAATGATTGCGTCGTAGAAATCCTTCGGGTCGCCCATGCCGAGGGTCTTGAATGCCGAAAGAATTTCCGGCCAAGCCTTTTCGTAAAGACCGGAGGTAACAAGACCTATTTTTACGCCCATGTCTTTAAGCTCATAGAGGAAATCCTTAACGCCCTCTGTCGGAGTGAACGCACCGTCCTTGCCTCTGCCTGCCATGATCTCCTCCATCTCTCTGTGGGTATGCTCAAAGTAGAAATCACGAGCCTTGTCGAGCGATGCGCCGGGGCAGTATTTGTCAATGCAATACTGGAGGTGCTCGGAAACCGAATGACCCGAAACGAACGGGAGGTCGGCTTCTTCAAGCTCAAACTTCGGGTTGCCGAGGAGACTTGCAATGCTCATCTGAATTATCCAGATCCAAAATTCCTCGCTGCGAACCGTTGTTCCGTCAAGATCCATGAGAACCGCCTTAACGGGCTTCTCAAGAGTAACGGGTGCAACGGGATAATAAACGGGATATGCGATCGCCGATTTTACGCAAGCGAGAGTGTGCGAGCCGAATGAAACGAACTCAACCTTGCTGTCGCCCGTCGAAACGATATCGACAACGCCGTTTTTGCCGACGGAGAATTTACCGTCTTCGGTGGCGCTGAGAACATGGAAACCGCTGTCTGCGCCGATGTCTCCCAAATCGGGAATATGAATTGTTTTGTCCAAAAGCATATGATACTTCCTTTGTTAAAAAATCTAAATCAACTTATACTATCAAAATCATTTAAAAAAGTCAATATATTTAAGCACGGAATGTCGGCTTTTTAAGGTTTTTTTCGGGGTATTTAAGTCCTGCCAACCCCAAAATGCCGCCGACGCATAAAAAGCCGCAAAAAATTAAAAATTATGTCGAAACATTCATTGACTTTGTCTCTTTAAATAAGTATAATAAAATCTATATATTCGGACTGTATTTTTCTTTCGCAGATCGGAGGTGCGGCATGAAAAATGTGCTTATAGTCAGCCATTGCATGGAGCTGGGCGGAGCGGAAAGAGCTTTGCTCGGGCTTTTGAATGTGTTCGATTATGAAGAATACAATGTCGAGCTTTTTCTGCTGCGCCATACGGGCGAATTGATGCGGTATATTCCGAAAAAAGTGAAGCTTCTGCCGGAGAATAAGAAGTATTCCTCGCTTGCCGTTCCGCTTGCCGAGGTTATAAAAAAAGCTGCGTTCGGCGTGGCTCTCGGCAGACTTGAGGGCAAGAAAAAGGCGGCGGAATTTGCCGCAGAGCACAATTTTAAAAGCAGCGAATATGTTTTTATCGAATACAGCCATAAATACACCGTGCGCCATATGCCGATGATATCCGAAAAAGAATATGACCTTGTCATCAGCTTCCTGACGCCACATTATTTTGCGGCGGAGAAAACCAAAGCAAAGAAAAAAATCGCATGGATTCATACGGACTATTCTTTCATCGAAATCGACATTGAATCCGAGCTGAAAATGTGGTCGGCATATGACAAGTTGATTGCCGTTTCGGAAAGCGGGAAGGAAGCTTTTGCAAAAACTTTCCCGTCGCTTGAGGATAAGGTCGAGGTGATCGAAAATATTCACCCTGCCGAGTCTATCAAGGCGCAGGCGGAGGAATTCGGCGTAACGGACGAAATGCCCGACGACGGATTTGTGAAACTTCTTTCCGTCGGACGGTTTTGCGACGCAAAAAATTTTGACAATGTGCCGGAGATTTGCTCGATGCTCGATAATGTTAAGTGGTATATAATCGGCTACGGAGCGGACGAGACTCTGATAAAAAGGAAAATTGACGAATTCGGCATGAGGGACAGGGTCATTCTTTTGGGAAAGAAAACCAATCCTTATCCATATTTCAAGGCTTGCGATTTTTATGTTCAGCCGTCCCGCTACGAGGGCAACGCAGTCACGGTCAACGAGGCGCTGATACTCGGAAAGCCTGTTGCGGTAACGAATTACGCCACGGCGGCGAGCCAAATAAACAACGGCGTTGACGGCGTGATCGTCCCGCTTGAAAATAAAAAATGCGCCGAGGGTTTGACGAACTTTATAAAAGACAAGGAGCTTCAAAAAAGAATAATCGAGAATATAAATCATACCGATTTCTCAAAATCGGCAGAAATAAAAAAACTATATAAATTTATATGAGGAGCGGCAAATGAACAATTTTCTTGACAAAAGGATCGGAGAAGTTATCAATCAACTGGAAAAATATATCACTCCGGTCAGAATCCCGATAAACGGCTGGCTGACTAAGGAGTGCGGCTATAAGAAAGGCAATGTTGTTCCGTCGCTTGATGAAGGCGAATGGCGTGAATTCGGCGAAACCGAGCGTTGGGGCATGAAGCCGGAGGAACACAGATGGTTTTTTAAGCACATTGATATCCCGCAGGAGCTTAGAGGCAAGGATCTTGAGCTTTATGTTTCCTCAACCGATGTTCATGATGAGGATTGGCCGCCGCAGTTCATGATTTACCTTGACGGCAAGCTTATCAGAGGAATGGATACGAAGCATAGATATGTCGAGCTTGACGGCGATAGGGACGGCTACGATGTTCATATTTATGCCTATTCTCAGCCGGCGGGTAAAAGAACGGATCTCTATGTTCATCTCTGCGAATTTAACCGTGCGGTTGAAAAGCTTTATTATAATCTCAAAGCGCCTTACAGAATTCTTTATTATACAGACAAGAGCACAAAGGAATACGCCGATGTCAGGGAATATCTCAATACGGCAATCAATTATATCAACTGGTGCGCTCCGATGTCGGAGGAATTTCTTCGCTCCGTTGATGCCGCCAACGATTATCTCATGACGGAGTTCTACGGCAAATATTGCGGCGAGAAAGATATCAAGGTAAGCGTTATCGGACATACGCATATTGATGTCGCATGGCTCTGGACGCTTGACCAAACGAGAGAAAAGGTTCAGCGCACCTTCGGCAGCGTTATCGAGATGATGAAAAAATATCCCGATTACAAATTTATGTCAAGTCAGCCGCAGCTTTTAAAGTTCCTCAAGGAGGAAAGCCTGGAGATGTATGCCGAGATCAGGCGGCTTGTTAAGGAGAAGCGAATCGAGCTTGAAGGCTCGATGTGGCTTGAAGCCGACTGCAACCTCACAAGCGGCGAGAGCCTTGTTCGCCAGATAATTTTCGGCAAGCGTTTTTTCAAAAACGAGTTCGGCGTTGACAATAGAATCGTTTGGCTGCCCGATGTTTTCGGTTACAGCGCAGCCATGCCGCAGATAATGAAAAAGAGCGGCATAGATAAATTTGTTACATCAAAAATCGGCTGGAACGAGACAAACAGAATGCCATATGACGCTTTCATGTGGAAAGGCATTGACGGTTCGGAGGTCTTTTCGTATTTCATGACCGCCAAGGAGCTTAACGACAAGGGCGAGCTTGACGGATTTTTCTCAACATACACTCCGATGACGAGAGCCTCTTATATCAAGGGTACATATGACCGCTTTGAGCCGAAAGAGCTTACGAACGAGGTCATGATGCCGTTCGGCCACGGTGACGGCGGCGGCGGACCGGAGACAGAGAATATCGAATTGATAGAAAGACTCAAATACGGCGTTGCGAATTGTCCGCAGCCGCATTGGGAGTTTGCGGGAGATTTCCTTGAACGGCTCAGAAGGAATACCGAGGGCAGCAAGAGATTGCCAAAATGGGTCGGAGAGCTTTATCTTGAGTTCCACAGAGGAACATATACATCTCAGGCGAAGAATAAAAAGAACAACAGAAAAAGCGAGTTTCTTTACCAAAACGCCGAGGCGATCTCATCAATGGCGCACAAGCTTTTCGGTGCGGACTATCCGCAGGAGAAGCTCAACGAGGGTTGGGAGTGTATTCTTCTTAACCAGTTCCACGACATAATCCCCGGCTCGTCGATACATTCCGTTTATGAGCGGTGCGACAAGGACTATGCGAAAATCGCCGCAATCGGTCGCAAGGCGGAGAGCGACGCATATAATACTGTAATATCGAATATCAAAACCGACGGCGGAGTGGTTGTCTTTAACCCGAATTCGTTTGTTGACAACGGCTTTGTCAATTATGAGGGCAAGACCTACCGTGTGAACGGAATACCCGCCAAGGGCTATAAGGTCATTAAGCCGGAGGAATATAAATCGGATTACAAGCTCGACGGGAAGCACCTTGAAACCTCAAATTATATCGTTGAATTTGACGATGAATATGTTATCACACGGCTTTATGACAAGATAAACCACCGTGAGGTGCTTCGCAAGGGTGGCAGAGCCAACTATATAGAAGCGTTTGAGGATCTCCCGTATTCATATGATGCGTGGGAGCTTTCAAATTACTACACGGAGAAGAAATACGAGATAAACGATGTTTCATCGGTCGAGTTTATCGACGAGGGCGCACGCTTCGGTTTCGACATAAAAAGAAAATTCTGCGAATCGGAGTTCTGCCAGAAAATCCGATTCTATGACAAAAGTGCAAGGATCGACTTCGATACCCGTGCCGACTGGCATCAGGAACACCTTATGGTTAAGGCTGCGTTTGATATTGATGTTAATTCCGATAAGGCGACCTGCGAGATTCAGTTCGGCTCGGTTGAACGGCCGACCCATAAAAATACAAGCTGGGATGCGGCGAGATTTGAGATATGCTGCCACAAGTATATTGATGTTTCCGATTACGGTTACGGTGTGAGCCTGCTCAACGACTGCAAATACGGTCACAATGTTGACAACGGCACGATGAAGCTTTCGCTTTTCAAATGTGCGACTCACCCCGACCCCGAGGCTGATAAAGGAGAGCATATTTTTACATATTCTCTGTTCCCGCATGCCGGCAATTACAGGGACGCAGGCACGGTTCAGCTTGCTTATGAGCTTAATAATCCGCTCAAGGCCTGGCAGATAGAGAAGCATGAGGGTTCGCTCCCAGAGGAGTATTCGTTCGTTTCCTGCAACAAGGATAATTTTATCGTCGAAACGATAAAAAAAGCGGAGAACAGTGACGATATAGTCGTTCGAGGTTATGAAAGCTACAATATGGGAACGGAGGTAACGCTCAAATTCGGCTTTGAGGTTAAGGAGGCGGTTCTCTGCGATCTGCTCGAAAACGATATCGAGAATCTGACGGTTGAAAATAATTCCGTAAGCTTTGCGGCAAAGCCTTTTGAAATAATTACGATAAAAGTAAAATGAGGGATAGAGTTGAGGAGAATTGTTAACGGCGCAGTTGCGGTGATGCTCGTTTTTGCCATTTTTTGCACGGCGGTGCTCGGCTCAAGTGCAATATCCGACAACGGATTATGGGAGGACAGCAAGTATTGTCCGATTCTTGACGCAAACGGCGAATCAAACAGCGACCTTTGCTTTGCTGCGGTCAAGGTGAAGTATGACCGCAGCATAAACCGCATTTATCTCTTGTTCACTCTTGAATTTGAGGAATTCAACAGCATTGATCTGTGCGGTGTGATAATGAATTTCAACGGATTGGGCAATATAAAACTGATGTGCGACGGCACGGCGGAGTATAACGACATCGTTTATTTCGCCGAGCTTGAAGATGAGCTTCACGACGCTTACAGCAAAAATGTTTTGATTGAAGCGACGGTCGGCATAAAGAGCGGAATTCCCGAAAGCGTGGAGATGAAGCTCAATGTTATTGACACCGACGGAGTGAGATCAAATACATACGGCGTTGACATTACGGAGGAGGCTTCCGAACCGAGCGGTGAGGATTCGCAAGAGCCTGATGAAGATCCTCAGACGGAGAAAACGACAAAGGAAAAAACAACAAAGATCAAAACGACCAAGGTAAAGACCACCAAGGTCAAAACAACAAAGGTGAAAACAACCAAAGCCAAAACAACCAAAACCACAAAGGCAAAGACGAAAAAGGCGAATGCCGACGAGGATGAGGAGGACGAGGAGGACGCTTCTCAAGTCGTTATCGATTCCGCAACAGACAGCGGAGTCGAAACCGACAACGGTCGGAAGAAGCTTATGCTGGCGCTGGGCGCAGCGGCGGCGATCGTTGCCGTAGCGGCGGGCTGTGCGGCAGGAATAAAGAACAGAAAAAAAGATAAAGACGGAGGGCATGAATGATGAAAAAATACGGTTTGCTGGGAAGAAAGCTTCTTCACAGTCTTTCTCCGGAAATTCACCGGGAACTGGGGAATAACAGATACGATCTTTTTCAGCTTGAGCCTGACGAGCTTGACGCTTTCTTTGAAAAACGGGAATTCGCCGGAATCAATGTGACTTTCCCGTACAAAAAGGATGTCATGAAATATTGCGATGTCATTACCGACTCGGCGCAGAAAATCGGCAGCGTTGACACTATCGTTGTTGATGAAAACGGAAGGCTTATCGGCGACAACTCGGAATATTTCGGATTTTGCTTCATGATCAACAAGTGCGGCATTGATGTTCGGGATAAAAATGTTCTCGTTTTCGGAACGGGCAGCGATTCCCTGACGGTTCAGGCCGTTATCAGGGAGCTTGGCGCAAAGAATATCATCACGGTATCAAGACAGGAAATTGAGGACACCGAGAATTATTATGAGCATGACGAGGTCGATATTATCGTAAACACGACGGCGAACGGAATGTACCCGAACAACGGCATGAAGTTTGTGGAGCTTGACCGTTTTCCAAAGCTCTGCGGCGTTATGGAGCTTATCTATAACCCGAGGAGAACCCGACTTATCTGCGACGCCGAGGACAGGGAGATCCCGAATTCCGACGGACTTTCCATGCTCGTTGCGCAGGCATACCAGACCGAGATAAAATTCGGCAGGATCGAGCCGGACGAGGAGCTTATCAGAACCACCTATAAAACGATGAGCGACCGCAGAAAAAATATAATCCTTGTCGGACTCCCCGGTTGCGGAAAAACAACCATCGCAAAGGTCATAGCCGCAAAGCTCGGCAGACCTTGCATTGATGTCGAAAGGCTCATTTCAATGAAGGCGGGCGTACCGCTCTCGACCGTTTATATGGCATACGGCGAACGATATTACCGTGAGCTGGAGACGGAAACGCTTAAAAAAATAACACGCAACGGCGGTCAGGTCATTGCGTGCGAAAGCGGAGCGATACTCAGCAAGGAAAATCAATATTATATCCGCCAGAACGGCTATGTTGTGTGGCTCACCCGTGAGCTGAGCGGATTGAAGTTTGACGGAGTGCCGCTGATAAGGAACTTTGAAGCGATCAAACGCCTTGACAAGGAGAGAACCCCGATTTATAAATTCCTCGCCGACATCAATGTTGAGGTTACGGACAATGTCGAAAAAACCGTTTCCGAAATAATCAGCATAATGAAAATCAAACCCACGGAGAGTATATTATAATATTATAATAATTAAAAATGCCTCGTTTCGAGAAAGAAACGAGGCGTTTTTTTGAAAAATAAAAATTATGCAAGACCTGCAATGAAGTTCTTGATGATCTCAATGATCGCAGCAGCATCAAATTCCTTAAGGTGTGTAAGGAGCTCCTGTACAAAAGCGAGAATAGCTTCCATCTTATTTTCCTCCTTTTTAAGCGTCAGATATTTTTATCTGCGATTTTATTTTATCACAGAGGAAAAGCATTGTCAATAAAAAGTTCATACATTTTTCATAATTTGTAGACATTTTGCTGTTTAGCGCTTGCTTTTGCAATCGAAATCGCAAGAGAGCTTTGCGGGTTCACTCTTTTTTGACAAAATATGAGCTTAAATAAAGCGAGGTGAAGCCGACTGCGAGTCCATAGAGAAATTCTGAAGCGTAGATGTCGCCGCTTGATACCGAGCCGAGAAGCATGAACAGGGCGAACGCAATCGAGAAGCCGAAGAAATATTTTTTGCCGAATTTGAGCTTCGGAAAAATCTCCGTGAAGCAGACTGTCCAGATCACCAATGCCGAGCCTATGCCCGAAATTGCGACAAAAGGCACAAACGCTTCGGGCGAATCGTAATTCCCGAACTTTTCCATTGAGACTTGCAGCGCCGAATATGAAGCTCTCTGCGGAATAAACGATGCTGCAAAACAGACTGCGACCGAAGCCGCCGAGGCAATCAAGCCGATTTTTGCGTATTTTGTCATCAGCATTTTTTGATAAGTGCTTTTAAAAAGAGTTGCGCCGAGGTATATGAACAGTCCCGCAAGCACTGCGGCTGCGCCGAGAATTGCGTAATAATTTTTCTCCGAAGCGTCACGCAGAGGAAAGAATACCGCTGCTGCCGAGACGGCGAGCGTTGCCAAGCCCAAAATGACGGTGAGGAGTTTATTTTTTGTGCGGGTGGTTCTTGTGTGACGGCAGAACATCAGCGTTGCAAAGCAAAAGGCGCAAAGAACGAACGGAATTGCTCCGCCGACGATCTCGCAAAGTCCGCCGACAAAATTACCGCTTTTAAAAAGCAACTGTGCAAGCTGCTTGTCAAAAATTCTTGCAATGACGGCAAGCAGGGCAATAACTCCCATGCCGATTGTGTAAAGCTTAGTGTTTTTCATTTTTCTTCTCCGTTTTCTTGCGAAGGGGAGTCTTGTTACCCTTATCGTCAACAATTTTAACATTGTTCAGATGATTGACAAGACTCTGCTTGTATGCCGCAATATATTCTGCTCTGAGCTGTGCACGCTCGGCGTGCTCTTCCTCGGACAGCTCACGCTCCCTTGCCGTTGCCGAAAGCTCGTTTATTCTTGAGATTTTTTTATCGTCCATCGCTTATTCTCCTTCCGGCGGGGCAAACCTTCATGCAAATGCCGCAGACTGCTCCCCTGCCGATATGTTGAAATTTCTTTTTCATATAAGTGCTGCACTTTTCGGGATCGAAGAAATCCTCTCGTTCCATGCCGACAGTCCACATTTTACCACGAATAGCACCGGAGGGGCAAGCTTTTTCGCACAAATCGCAATCGATACACGGCGAAAAATATTCGTTTGTCTGCGTTTCGAACGGACAATCCGTGAAAATCGTTCCGAGACGAACCCTCGATCCGTATTCTCTGTGGAGAAAGAGGCAGCTTTTGCCTATGCCGCCAAGCCCGGAAAGTGTTGCGATTTTTTTGTGAGAATATCTTCCGCAGTAGTTCCAGCCGTCCTTGTTGACGCTCTGCGAAGCCCCTATCGGGATATATTTGTACCCGTACTTTTCGAGAATAAAGCCGCATTGCAGGAGCGTGCGGTCAATGAAAGCGTTTACGGTTCTGTAATGATGAAAATAGGAATGCGTCGGTTCGTCCGATATTTCGTCAATGACCGCATCGGAGAGCTTGACGACAATGCTCATCGCATAGCTTTTTTCTCCGAACGGTCCGTCGTCAACGCAGGCAAAGCCGACATCGGCAACTCCGTTTTCAAATAAAAATTTTTTCAATTCTTCCTGTACTTGCATTTAATAACCTCTTTTGTTATGCAAAAAATATTAACGGTGATGTTTATGACGACAGAAGAATATCTGAAACAGCGAATCAAGGACCTTGAAAACAATGTCTGTGACAGTTCTCTGCCTTTAAAATTCAGAAAAAATCAGGCGTTTGCCTTGCTTAATTACCGTGACGATCTCAAGCAAGCCGTTCTTGAAAGTGCACGAAGCCGCAGACCGTCTTTTGAAAAGCATATTGAGCAATGAAACAGTTATGAATTATGCTTCCCGAAAAGTTTTCTATATTATAACTCTTTTTCGCCTTTTTTGCAATTATACCGGCATAAAAAATAAAATAAGGCGAACACTATTTTTGCAAACGACAAACCGACCGTTTAGCGGTCATAAAAGAGGAGTTTTATATATGAAAGCAACCGGAATCGTAAGGCGAATTGACGACCTCGGACGAGTGGTTATTCCGAAGGAGATTCGTCGCACAATGCACATCAAGGAGGGTGCGCCGCTGGAAATTTTTACCGACACCGAGGGCGGCGTGATTTTTAAGAAATATTCGCCGATCAGCGAGATCTCCGATGTTACGGAGCATTTTGCCGATGTGCTTTACCGCAGCGTTACCACGCCCGTTCTGATCTGCGACAGGGATCATGTTATTTCCTGCGCAGGCGTTTCCAAAAAAGATTTTCTTGAGAAGCGTATCAGCTCCGAGCTGGAGGATATTATGGAATCGAGACAGCTCTACACCGGCGACCGAGATAAGCAGCTGTATCCCGTTGAGGGAATTGATCACGGCGCATCCATTGCAATGCCGATAATCGGCAACGGCGATATTCTCGGAGCGGTGGTTTTTCTTTGGAGCGACGGGTCGAAAATTTCCCCGACGGAAACCAAGTTGGCGCAGGTGGCGGCGTCCTTCATCGGAAAGCAAATGGAGCAATAATTATATAAAATATACCGATTTTCTGCAATTTACTATTCTTTTTTCTTTATTCATTTGTATAAAATCATTAAGAAAATGCCAAAAAAACGCATTTCAAACATGAATTCTTAAGATTTGATTAAGATTTGCTTAAGAACCGATTAAGATTGCTCCAACCATATAGACAAGCGGATTTTGCGTGTTATAATATCGCATGTAAGGTTCATAAAGAACCGTACGGAGAGAAAAACAAGTGAAAAAAAGCGGAGGAAAAAAATATGAAATTGTTTACAGTTAAAAGAACTCAGAAGACCGTTGCAAGATCGGAATATATCAAGAGATGTCCGTGCTGCGGAAAAACATTTAAGGCGTCGTACCCGTCTTCGGATTTCCTGCTTACGGCGCAGGCAAGAGATATTGTAAACACCAATTACAATGCGCATATGAATATGTGTGCGGTTATGAGCAAGGTATCATAAAGCAACATGAACAGTTGCTTTGATATAAAGCGGCCGTAGGCCGTTGAGGGAAAGTGGAACACGACCGTTTTGGAAAGAGAGAAATAAAATGAAATTGTGGGGGCGTCGAGAGATTTGGAAAAGAGACTCCGACGGCCGAGAGAGAAAGAGCCGATAGCAGAATTTTGTTCGGCGCAAAGCGTTGCTTTGGCAGCCGAACACGCTGTCGGGGCGAGGCGGTATGCCTTGCAGGGGAAATTGGGAAAGTTTAAGCTGATCACAAAAGCGCAAGGCATTACGCCTCTGTCGGTCATGTTTGACCGTGGGGGCTGAATACATGCCGAAAATAGAGCTTATTGCTTTGGAAAAAATCTGAAAAAAGCGGACTGCCGTTCATTTTTGATGAAGCAGTCCGCTTTTGGCATTTATTATGTTGAAATAAAGAATATCGTTGTGCCGAGGAACATCTGGGCATAGAAATAAGTCCAAATGTTTACATCTCTGAGTGCGCCGTGTTTATTTACATTCGGCTTAAAGGTGAGAATTGAAAGCGTGTAGTCGGAAAGAATGAAAAGCGAAGATCCGACCATGAGAAGCAAGCCCGTGAATATCGAAGCCGTGACCGAGCTGCCGCCCTTCATCACCGTTATGGCAAGCGAAAACGCCTTGACTCCCATCGCCGCTATCGTTGCTGTGTAAAGGGCGCAGGGAACAAACAGCTTGCCAAGCTCAACCTTGACGATGAATATTGCCGAAAGCATAGCCGCCGCAATCAAAGCGATGTAAGCGATCACTTCGGCGGCAGTGATCAACGGCTTCGTCGGGAAAAGAACTCGGAACGCCTTGCAATAGGCAACGGTGTAGAAAATATGACCCACAAGGAACGAGGAAAGTCCCGCAACGAAAAATCCCGTGCCGGGGCGAACATGGAGCAGAAAATCTCCGACCCACGAAAAACATAGACCTATAAAGATGAATACCGCATACCTTGTAAAATCGCCGATAAGACCGGCAATGAATGCATTTGCGAGAAAGACGGTAGAGCAGACTTGTTTAAGCAGGAGAGATTTTTTGCACGGTTTGGGCTGCTCCGCTTTGAGGAAAAAAGGAATAACAATTGCCATTGCGATAAGCAATAAAACAAAAATCACATAAAAAAACCTATCATCCATAGTGCTGTCACCTCGAATAAAATTTTTTTGATTTTTATTCTCTCAGAGTCCTTGCCCGAGTATGCGGTTACTATTCATATGTCAATTGCGTGGCGTCGCCTTAATTCTTCCGAGTATAGGTGAGTCTATTATTCCGGGAAGCTGGTCGAAGGCGACCAGTCCGAAGTTGTGAAGTATCGGAGGGAAGAACGAATCAACATCAAGCGCCAGCGATTCCGCCATTGCGCTGATCGGCAGCTGACTTGACGGACGAAGCGTGACGATGCGTCCGGTGAAGGTGAGCTTGATCTTTCTCATACATATTCCGCCGACCGGTCGCATATGTATCTCAAGCGTGTTTTCGTCGATCCATGACGCCGTGGAGAATGCCGTGAAATTCATTCCGGCAAGGGTTATCGGGCTTGTGCGAGCCTTACCGTCCATTCCGCAAAGAATGGTGTTGTGCTCGTCGCCCTCGTCCCATGTCATCGTGCAGGTGTCGCCGTCAAAGTGGAAAACGATGTTGTCAACATTTCCTGCTCTGTCGCCGGACATATAAACGATGGGTATCGGGAGCATACTGAACGGGAAACCGGCGGCGTTCAATATGGGATTTATCTGCATGGCGATTCTTTTGCCTTCAAGGGTTTTTTCAAGCTCGCTGTGTTCCTTTGCTTCAAGGTCGTCCGGCAATGCGCCAAGCTCCGGCTTGATTTTCGGGGTAGGTTCGCCGTCGTTTGCGATGATGAGCTTGTCGAAATGCCGCCAGATGCAGTCTCTCGTTTTCTGCTCGTTTATTTCCCCCGCCGTCATGACATAAACTATGTCGTCGTCACTCGATACGATTCCGAATTGCGAGAACATACCGTCGGCTCGGTAGCCGTTTATTCCGCCGCATCGCCAGAAGCAGTAGCCATAGCCGCACTGGCTGTCAATAACATTTGTAAACGGGGAATTGTTTGCGTGAACTTTCTGCGCAAGATAAGTCCAATTCTCCGGGATTACCTGCTTTCCGTTGAACATTCCGTGTTGCTGATAGCAGTACATGAATTTTGCGAGATCCTCGGTCTTGAGGTAGAGTCCCCAGCCGCCTGCCTCGATTCCGTCAATGTCATGCTCCCAGAACGGAACATCAATCCCGAGCGGCTCAAAAAGCCTTGGAGTGAGATATTCAACAACGGACATTCCCGTTATTCTTGTCAGCATTGCGCAGAGCATATACTGATTTTCGCTTATATACTGCCAGTGCCCGTCGCCGGGCGTAAATTTCCATGAAGAATCAAAATAATCCTTGATCCAGTGATTTTTTGCTTTGTCGGAGAAAACGCTGACATTTTTGCCCGATTGCATGGAGAGCAGATGATGGACATTCAGCTTTTCGAGATTTTCGTCTTTTGTTTTCGGTCTGTATTTGGGGAAGATATCAATGAGTTTTGTTTCGAGCGTCATCAGCCCCTCGTCGATCGCAAAACCGACCGCAGTTGAGGTGAAGCTTTTGCTGACCGAGTACATCATGTGGGGCGCATCCGGCGAATAAGGAGCTGCCCACGATTCATAGGCGACTTTGCCGTCTCTCAAAATCATTATGCTGTGTACCTCGACATTGTGCGCATGAAAATCCTCGATAAGCTCATGTATCGTTTTTGATGAAATGCCGACCTGTTCGGGATAATCGGCTCGCTTAAGGCGGATTTTTTCTTTGTTTTCCATAATATTTGAAGCCTCCCGTTTTATTTATGCGGATTGAACCGCTACTATACCGCTGACTTGGTCAATCACCGAGAATTAATCGGTGACCAAATCGGCGGTTGTTTTTCTTTTGCTCCTCAAATAAAGCGTACCGACCGTGAACGCTGCGCCGCAAAGGACAACGGCGATTATTCTGCCGGGGGTGAACTTAAATTTGAGCGTAACGGCTTTCTTTTCGCCGACCGTCAGCGAATCGTGAGCCGATTGCAGAGCCGACCTTGCGTCTGTCAGCTCGGAGAGCGACGCCTTGTCGTCAATAAGCTCCTTTGCCGCCGAAAGTGCGGCAGTAAAGTTCTTCTCGCTCTCGGTTGTGTAGGGTGAGAGGTCGGTGCCGGCGTAAATATCAATGTTTTTTTCAAGCTCTGTTGCCGCCGCATCCGTTTCCTTTATATAGTTCATCAGCTCGGCGGGGAAATTTGTTTCGATAACGCTGTATCCTCGAGATATAAGGTCGTTCCAGCCTGTTTCGTTATCGGCTCTTTTGCCGCATCTGCCGTTGACCATTGAGGCCATCGCTCTTTTGTTCCCGACGAAGCGTTTCATAAGAAAATTATCGTAGAGAACGCCGTTGCCGTTGGTGCTGCCCATTTCTATTGTATAAATTTTGTTCGCAAAACATTCTTTGACCGCCGAGGTGGCAAGAAAAATAATATTACCCTGATAATTGCCCGTTGCGGTAACGCCGTCGAGGCCTTTTGTCAGTTCAATGATTTTCTTTGCCTTTGCATTGATTCTGAAAATCGTTTCGTCGAGCTTGCCGAGCGATTTGACATACTCATAAACCGTTGTAAAATCTTTTTCCTGAACATTGAGCATGATCGCAACTCTGCCATTGGCTGTTTCGTATATTTCCTTTAGCTCCGGAATACGACAGTCGGTCTTTTCCTTATCCGTTCCGCCGTTGCTTTGCCGGAGATAAAACTCCTTGAGTTGAGCGAGTGTAAAGGACGAAACCGAGCCGGAAACCGATTTCCCTTCGCCGTCAATCAGCATTCTGTCAACCGTTTCGTCTGCCATAAGCACGGGCTTGTTGTCCGAGGTCAGGCGAATATCGACGGAAACGGCGTCGTACTCTGCGGCGGCATTGACCGCTTCCGCCGAATTTTCCGGGAAGCTGTGCCAATCTCCCCTGTGAGCGACGCAAATAATATTCTTTTTGCCGTCGGAAAAGCCGTTTGCAATGTCCGAAGCGTCGGTTGCGGCTGCTGTTGAAACAAAAAGGGTGATAAAAATTATAATTAAAGCAAGAATGCTCAATTTACGGTGCACGCTTTGTTTTAAGCTGTTCCTGTTATGCTGTACAGAAATCTTGTTGCGTAATTCGCACATCTCGGCTGTGCGGGATTGCTTGGAAAGTGCTAAATTTGCCGGGTTTTTACAAAAATCAAACATAATTGACCTCAAATCTATTTATTTATATAATTATAGCACAAAATTTTAAAAAAATAAAGAAAAAATTTCTATATTTCTCGCCAAACAAATGTTTGCTTTTTCCGAACAGATGTGTTATAATACAGTAAAATAAGTTTGGAAGAAGGTTGAGCCTATGTCTATCAATGAAACTCAGCGTAAAATATATGAATTTTTGGTTCAGCGCAGTGTTGACGGTATTCCGCCGTCGGTTCGTGAAATCGGCGCTGCCGTTGGTCTGCGCTCCACCTCGTCGGTGCAGTCGAATCTTGACACGCTGGAGGAGGAGGGCTATATTCAGCGTGACCCGCTTTTGAAGCGTTCAATCAGGATAATGGGTCAGGCGGAGAATGTCACTCAGGTTCCGATACTCGGTACGGTTACTGCCGGCGCACCCATACTGGCCGTTGAGGAGATCGAGGGTTATTTCCCCTATACTGGCACGGTTACAAGGGACAAGCCTCTTTTCGGTCTGCATATCCGAGGCGAGAGCATGATAAATGCCGGAATACTTGACGGCGATCTTGTAATAGTTGAGAAAACTCCGTTCGCTCGCAACGGTGAGATAGTTATTGCACTTATTGACGACGAAGCGACCTGCAAAACCTTTTATAAGGAAAACGGGCACTATCGCTTGCAGCCAGAGAACGACACCTATGAGCCGATAATCGTTGATGAATGTGAGATTCTCGGCAAGGTCGTTGCGGTAATGAGATATTATTAAGGCAACACCTCGCGCCTCAATTGTGCGGTATTGCCGTAATTCCGTAGATCAAAAAATAAAACCCGCCGCACGGCGAGTTTTGAAAAGCGTTGATTTATTTATATGGAAAAGACTCCTGACACCCAAAGCGCAAGGAATGCATAAGCGACCGCAATCAGGATAAATATGTAATAGAGAATCGAGGTCAATGCGTATTTTGTTTTGTCGGCTGTTTTTGAGTCCTCGTCGGCGTAGCCGAAACGCTCGACGCTTGTGCGCTGGGCAGCCATGATTATGGAGAACAAAAGGAACGCAGAGTAAGCGACGCTGACCCAAACATTGAATTTGATCCCGTTGATGTGGCAAATGCTTCCGACAGCCGCAATGACGGCAGAGACTGAAAACCAGATGTATTTTTCGATTTTTTTAACGGGCTTTTGAGTGCTTTCGCTTTTTTCTTTCTTTTCTTTTTCCGCAACCATATTATCCCTCAGTTCTTTTCCTAATACTTTTATATAGTATCATAAGTTATTATGAATTTCAAGAAAAATATTGACGATATCAGCAAAGATATTGAAAAATGGGAAAAATTGATGTAATATACTAAAGGAAACACCGCACAATTGAGGCACACGCCTTGCTCTAAGTAACCGCAGATTAAAAAGGAATTTTATGCAAAGAAAATTTTCAACCAAAAGATTGACCGCCGGTGCGTTGATGCTGGCAATCGGGATAGTTCTTCCCCAGCTTTTCCACCTGACGGGAATTCCGCAGGCAGGCGAAATATTTTTACCCATGCACATTCCCGTGCTTCTTACCGGATTTATCATCGGCGGCGATTACGGCTTGATAATAGGTATGCTGACTCCGCTCATCAGCCATTTTGTAACGGGTATGCCTGCTGCGCCGAGGTTGCCGTTTATGATTGGTGAACTTGCAATTTACGGCTTAGTCGGCGGCTTGCTTTACCGCAACGCAGGACTGAAAAACAAAAAGTTCGGCGGAGTTATATCGCTTATCGCTTCAATGCTTGCCGGCAGACTTTTTTATGCGGCAATGCTTTTCGTTGCGGCAGATATATTAAACATTGAGTGCGGCGGAGCGGTTGCTGCTGTTACGGTGACGGTTAAGGGCATTTACGGAATCGGACTTCAGCTTCTTGTGATTCCTCCGATCGTCTATGCGGCAAAAAAGGGTGGTCTGGTAATTGAAAGAGTCGGAAAAAGCAAAAAATCTTCTCAAAGATGATGTCACATTCGCCGCTGTCGGCAAAGAAGGGATATACACCTCGGAGCAAAGAGGAGTAAAGCCCATTCTCGATAAAATTGACAGTGACCCGAATTTTTTTGACGGCGCATCGGTTGCCGATCGAGTCATAGGTAAGGCTGCGGCAATGCTTCTTGAAAAATACGGTGTGGCGGAGATCTATGCGCAGGTCACAAGCGAGTATGCCGCCGCATATCTTGAAAATAAAAGCGTAAAATTAAATTATGAGAAAAAGACGGACTTTATAATGAACCGTTCGGGAACCGATATGTGCCCGATGGAAAAGGCCGTCCTCAATGTCAATAACGCCGATGAGGGCGAGATATTGATAAGAAACAAAATAAAGGCAATGACGAAAGGATGATTTATTATGCCGATGATCTCGACAAAGACAAATGTTACAATTTCTCCCGAACAGGAGATTGAGCTCAAGTCAAAGCTCGGCGAAGCGATCTCAATTCTCTCCGGCAAGAGCGAGCGCTGGCTTATGCTCAGCTTTGAGGACAAGTGCCGCCTTTATTTTCAGGGCGAAAACTCCGAAGCACTTGCCTATGTTGAGGTCAAGGTTTTCGGCAGAATAGACTATTCCCAGTCCAACAAGCTGTCGGCGAAAATCTGCGAAATTTTCGGCGAGGTTCTCAACATCAATGCCTCGAATGTATATATTAAATATGAAGAGGTGGATATGTGGGGCTGGAACGGCGGTAATTTTTAAGGCATATTTAAGGAATAAAAGATATTGATTTATTTTTATCCTGTGATATAATAATAGCGTGAAAATGCGTTTATCGGGAGAAGTAGTCCGAAACGGGCACAGCAGAGAATGAGGCAAAACGGTGGAAGCCTCTTGTGAACGCTCGGTCGAAATGCACCCGCCAGCACGCAGGGGGAAAGCCTCGGGCAAGTATCTCTGTGCGGTCGTCCCCGTTACAGGGCTGAAAGTTATAAGTCGGAGTGGAACCGCGGAAAAACCGCCTCTGTCGCAGTATGTGCGGCGGAGGCTTTGTTTTTCGATATCTCCGAGAGACTTGAAAGGAGAAATTTTATTGTTTGAACGAATAAAAGAAGATATAAAGTGTTTCCGAGAGCGTGACCCGGCGGCAACCTCGGCGATTGAGGTCATGCTGCTTTATCCCGGATATAAAGCGATCCGAAGCCATAGAAAAGCGCACTGGTTTTATAACCATAATCTTTTTTTCATTGCGAGAATGATTTCCCAGCATTGTGTGCGCAAAACGGGAATTGAGATCCACCCCGGTGCACAGATCGGAAGAAGATTTTTTATAGACCACGGCACGGGAACGGTTATCGGCGAAACGACCGTTATCGGAGATGATGTTACTGTTTATCAGGGTGTTACACTCGGCGGTACGGGCAAGGATATCGGCAAGCGACACCCGACGATCGGCAACAATGTGCTTATCGGAGCGGGTGCAAAGGTGCTCGGTCCCGTCACGGTCGGCGACAATACGAATATCGCCGCCGGTGCGGTCGTGCTCGATAAAATACCGAAGAATTCAACGGCAGTCGGCGTTCCGGCAAGAGTTGTTCGCAGAAACGGCGAAAGAGTTCAGGATCTTGACCAGATTCATATTCCTGACCCCGTTTCTCAGGAGCTTTGCAGGTTGCAGAGCGAAATTGAAAAGCTTAAAAAGAAATTGGAGGACAAATAAATGAAGATTTTCAACACTCTCACAAGAAGCAAGGAAGAGCTTAAAACGATTGAGGAGGGCAAGGTCAAGATTTACGCTTGCGGACCGACCGTTTATAACTTTATTCACATCGGCAACGCAAGACCGCTTTGTGTTTTTGATGTGCTTCGCCGTTTTCTTGAATACATCGGCTATGATGTGAGATTTGTTCAGAACTTTACCGATATTGACGACAAAATCATCAAGCGTGCAAACGAGGAGGGCTTGACCTACAAGGAGGTCAGCGAGAAATATATCGAGGAATTTTGGAAAGATGTTAAGGGCATGAATGTTCGTGAAGCAACCGTTCACCCGAAAGCTACGGAGAATATCGACGAGATCATCGACATAGTTTCAACGCTTATCGAAAAGGGCTATGCCTATGCCGTTGATGGTGATGTTTATTTCAGCCCATCCAAGTTCAAGGAGTACGGCAAGCTTTCGCATCAGCCGCTTGAGGATCTTGAAGCCGGTGCAAGGATTATGGTAGGCGAGGTCAAGAGAGAGCCGATGGATTTCGCCCTTTGGAAAAGCGCAAAGCCGGGCGAGCCTTACTGGGAGTCGCCGTGGGGTCACGGCAGGCCGGGCTGGCATATTGAGTGCTCGGCAATGGTAAGGCGTTATCTCGGAAAGACGATCGACATTCACTGCGGCGGACAGGATCTTATCTTCCCGCATCATGAGAACGAAATCGCACAGAGCGAGTGCTGCAACGGCGTTCCGTTCGCTCACTACTGGATGCACAACGGCTATATCAATGTCGACAATGTTAAAATGTCGAAGTCGCTCGGCAATTTCTTCACCGTAAGAGATGTTGCGGAAAAATACGGCTATGAGCCGATTCGTTTCCTTATGATATCCTCGCATTACAGAAGCCCCATCAACTACAGCACCGATATCATTGAGCAGTGCAAGGCTTCGCTTGTTCGTCTTTACAATTGCCGTGACGGTCTTGATTTTGCACTTGAAAAGGCGGAGGACGGAGCAGTAAGCGACGAGCTTCTTGCAATGTTCGATAAGCGCCGCAAGCAGTTCATCGACGCAATGAGCGATGATCTCAACACGGCGGACGCTATCGCCGCTTTGTTTGAACTGGTTCGTGACATCAACTCAAATGTTATTGCCGCAAACGCAAACAAAGGCTCGGCTGAGGAAGCAATAAAGGTGTTCGATGAGCTTGCAGGAGTTCTCGGCCTTGTTTATGACCGCAAAAAGGAAAGTCTTGACGACGAGATCGAAGCTCTTATCGAGCAGAGAACACAGGCTCGTAAGGATAAGAATTGGGCTGAGGCAGACCGCATCCGTGAAGAGCTGAAAGCCAAAGGCATCGTCCTTGAAGATACCGCTCAGGGCGTAAAGTGGCACAGAGAATAAAGGCAATGATCAGTCTGTTCGTATGGGCAGGCTGATTTTTTTGCAACAGATTGCCTTTATTCTTGACACGGGAGGGTTTAATTGATATAATATTGTCAAATTTTATAATGGGTGAAAGTTTGATTTCATATAAAGGATTTGATATAAATGAGAAAAACAAAAATAATTTGCACGATCGGACCTGCGTGCCGCAGCGAGGAAACCCTGACCGCAATGGTCAGAGCCGGAATGAATGTTGCGAGGCTTAATTTTTCGCACGGAACGCACACCGAGCACCTCGAAACGATAAATATGCTGAAGAATGTAAGAGAAAAAATGAATGTGCCTCTTGCCATCATGCTTGACACAAAGGGTCCGGAATACCGAATCAAGAGCTTCAAGAACGATTCTGTTTTTCTTAATGATGGTGACAGCTTTACTTTTACAACGGATCAGATCGTCGGTGACGAGCACAAGGTTTCGGTCAGCTATTCGGGTTTGGCGGACGAGCTTTCGGTCGGCGACACGATTCTTCTCAACAATGCCTTGCTCAAATTTGAGGTCGTTTCGATCGACGGTCACGATATCAACTGTCGTGTTATAACCGGCGGCGAGCTTTCAAACAACAAGAGCATGAGCTTTCCCGGAAAAACCCTCAAGCAGGATTATGTCAGCGAGCAGGATCGGGCGGATATTCTTTTCGGCATAGAAAATGATGTTGATTTCATCGCTTGCTCGTTCGTTTCCCGCAAACAGGATCTTCTCGATATCAAGGCAGTCATGGGCGACAGCGTGAACAAAATTGACCTCATCGCAAAGATTGAAAATCGCACGGGAATCGACAATATTGACGATATCTGCACCGAATGCGACGGAATCATGATTGCCAGAGGCGATATGGGCGTTGAAATTCCGTTCGTTGAGCTGCCGATAATTCAGAAGGCACTCATCACGAAATGCCGACTTCTCGGCAAGCGTGTTATCACGGCGACCGAGATGCTTGAATCCATGATTCACAATCCGAGGCCGACAAGAGCCGAAACCTCCGATGTTGCCAATGCCGTATATGACGGAACGAGCGCAATCATGCTTTCGGGCGAAACGGCGGCGGGCAAATATCCCGTTGAGGCGGTTGACACAATGGCTCGGATCGCAATGCAGACCGAGAAAAACATCAACTATACAAAGCGCTTCGGCTCGACCGAATTCAGAATAAAGAACCCTGTCGATGCGATTTCCCACGCAACCTGCGGTATGGCGATAGATCTTAACGCAAAGGTCATTGCCGTTTGTTCGCTTTCGGGTATGACGGTCAGGATGGTTTCCCGTTTCCGTTCGCCGGTTGATATCATGGGTATGACGGTCGATAAAAAGACATGGCGCAAGCTTTCGATGTCATGGGGAGTAACTCCGATCCTCTGCGAAACATATGAATCAACCGATGTGCTTTTCTACGCCGCAAAGAACAAGGCGATTGCAACATTTGGGCTGGAATCGGGAGACAGGATCATAGTCACCGGCGGCATGACGAACGGAATTTCAGGCAACACAAACCTTATTAAAGTTGAAACAGTAGGATAAAAACAAACGGCATCTTCCGAAAATCGGTCGATGTCGTTTTTGAATATCAAACAATTTGTGAGGCAATGCTTTATATATCAAACGGAAGAAATGCCATTGCAACGGCAAAAACGAGGGAGGGAAGAAGATTGGCAACCTTGATTCTCTTTTCCCAAACAAGATTGACCCCGACGCAGAAAATCAAAATCGAACCGATCAGCGAAAGATTCGCCAATGCGCTGTCCGTCATCAACGGCTTGACGAGCTTCGCAAGCGCAGTTATTGTTCCCTGAAAAACGGCGACGGGAATCGCCGAGAATGCGCAGCCTTTTCCGAGCGAACAGGTCATGACCATAATAATAATCAGATCCAATATTGCCTTGGTAACAAGTATCGAGTAATCGCCGGAAATTCCATCCTTAATCGCACCGACAACAGCCATTGCGCCTATACAAACCGTCAGCGAAGCGGTCACGAAGCCGTCAACGAAGCTCTTGTCCTTTGCGTTTCCCGTTTTTATTTTGAGCCATTCGCCGAAACGCTCGAAGCCTCGCTCGATATTGAGAATTTCACCGACCAATGCTCCGAGTGCAAGACTTGCAACAATGAACATCGAACGACCTGCCGAAAGCGATGAGTCGGAGAGCTTGAGCATACCCTCCATTGCGCCTGCGATTCCTATGAAAAGCACGCAAACGCCGCTTGCTTTTTGCAACGAATCCTGAATCCGTTCGTTGAGAATTTTGCCGAATAAATGACCGAAAACACCGCCGATGATTATTGCTGCCGAATTTATTATTGTGCCAAGACCTACCAAAATGAATTACCTCTTTAAATTACAACTTCTTTATTCCCGAAATTTTCTGAACTTCTATCATTTCATCGTCAATGTCCATGATTTTTTTTGAAGCGTCAAACCGCCCTTTTGCGTTTTTCGGATTATGAATCAGCGTGTCAAAAAACCTGACGATCCAAAACAGGGGCAAAAGGATTTTTTTGTTCTCCAAAACGGGATAGCGAATTTTCATTTCGTTATAATCGGGGAAAATAACGGAAAAAAAGCTTATGACTTTTTTTGAGCGTATATTTTCGTCAATATTGTCCAGGATAAAGCTGTTTTGCATTGATGTTCCTTCAATTCCGTACACTCCGCCGGCAACGATATATTCCGCCATAAGGTCGAACTCTCCGTCGAAATTTCCCGAATACCAATTATAAGTTATTTTTCTGATTTTATTGCAGAAAACGAGCAAGCCTATTTTTTCAAGTTCACCGTTTATATAGTCAAAATCGAGCGACGGGAGAGCTTTTTCATAAACATATAAATCAATCAGGGAGCGAATTCCCGTTCCGCCGTAGCGATAATGCTTTGCAATATGAGCAACGAGAAAAACATAAAAATCCTCATCGGCGAGCTTGTATTCGTATTCGCTGTCCTTGCATTTGTGCGGCAGACGGAAACCGTCGCCGTAATAAGCCGAAAGCGTTTCAAGGCAGCCGTCCGCCATTGAGCGATGGAATTCGATGTATGCGTTGCCTTTTTTGACATTTGAATGCAAGTCGCCCTCGCCGGCAAATTTAAAACCGTCGGCGATGAAAGCTTTAACAACTTCATCGCAACGATCCGCTTCAACGAGAATGTCGATATCGCCCATCGTTCGCATATCGGGAGAGGGATAGTAGTTTTTCATTACCGAGCCTTTGAGCAGCATGTGACGAACTCCCATTTCGTCAAGCTTTTTGCAGGCATCCTGAGCGGCAAGCTCCTGCTGAGCCTCGACGATCATCTTTTGCATACGGAATTCATCGAGGAATCTCATCGTGTGTTCGTCGGGCTTGGCTTTAAACGACTCTGCGGCATAGGCAACAAGATTCAGAACGCTCTGCTTCTGCGCAAAATCAATTGCTTTCGACAGGTCGATATTGCCGCTTTCCTGCGGAGTTGTGCCGTTGATTACCGAGGCAACGAGGGAAATAACATAAGCCGCAACGCTTTTTTCCTGAGCCGAAAGCAAACCGAAACCCTCCTTTTCCGAAATTCGCACTAATTATACAATAGATAAAGAAAAAAGTCCACAACAATTTTTAATTTTTATATTGACATTGACGGTAGTTTATGATAAAATATTCGAGCATTAGGAGAGATACCGAAGTGGTTATAACGGAACGGTCTTGAAAACCGTCGTATGGCAACATACCGTGGGTTCGAATCCCACTCTCTCCGCCACTTTGCAGAACTTCCGTTTTCGGAGGTTCTGTAACAACAGAATAGTAATTGTTTTGTTACCAATGGAGAAGTACTCAAGTTGGTGACGAGGCGCCCCTGCTAAGGGCGTAGGTCGGGTAACCGGCGCGGGAGTTCGAGTCTCCCCTTCTCCGCCACAAATAAAAAGGCAGTCGCATTGCGGCTGCTTTTTTATTTGGCGAAATAATGCGTGCTTCAAGCGTCGGTTGTTGCATAAGAAGCTATAACTTCAGAGGAACTCAAAGACGAACGGAATATTTTCAATTATAGGCGGCTGCTCAATCAATAGGCAGTCGCCTATTCGGGTTATATCAGGCTTTTCCGAGTAAACATAAATTGCGGTTTTTGGGAGTTCCGGAAACGGTTATTGAAATACCATTTTCCATCAGATTCTTTCCGCTCATAAAATATTTCTCGTTCGGGTCGTCAAAGTTACTGTCGCAATAATTTTTAAAGGAAGAAAGACCGTTAAGAGTCAACGCAAAAGAGTTGTTTTCAACGCCGCTGCGGTTGTATATCATTGCTGCGCCTTCTTTTTCATTGCCGAACTGTATTGCATGATATTTTGTCGTATCTAAACGATTGGAAAATAAATTTTTATTAAGTATTGAGCAACGCTCTTGTGCTCCGCAAAGTCGTTATATGTCGGCTTGCATACGGAGGGGTGAGTGAGGATAGTTGAGCGGGCATTGTATTCGGAATTGAAATACGACTCAGTGCCGCTGTACGGCTGTCGAAATGAAAGAGAATATCATGGCGATTGAGATCCTTTTATTTGAAGATTGTTGTGATAACTATATTCTAACGAACGCCATCGCTTTTTCTATTCTTTTTTTGATTTCAGTCTCACATCTATTGTAAACCTACACAACTTTTGCTCATAATGATAAAAAAATTATTGACTAATCTCTTACAATATGTTAAAGTAATATATATCTGAAAGTGTGTCAATAGGACAAGTGCCCCCTTTTGTACAAAAGTACAATATGTTGTACTCTGACGAATATTGACCACAAGGCAAAAAGTTTTAGCGGATTTTACATTGATGGAGAGTGTCGCATATGGCTGAAAACAAAAAGAAAACCGGATCAGGCAGAACGCTCAGAACGCTTGAGCTTAGATATAGACCGGTCTTTGACATTCACTTGAATATGGCGATAGATTATGAGATCTCAATGCTTATCAATGATAAGGTGATGGGAGTCATGCTGCCGAAGCTTTTTGTGCCGATTGCCGAAAAAACAAACCAGATCGTCCAGCTCAATCTTTGGGAGATCGAGGAGGCTTGCGAGGCGATCAAACGCTGCGAGGATCGCGAGGCCGATCTTAATTCGATAATCGTTCAGATCTCGGTCAAGACATTCTCAAAGAAAAATTTTGTTCCTCAGGTCAAAAAAATTCTCGACAAGCACGGAATTGCGCCGGATAAATTTTGCTTTGACATAAACGAAAGTATTCTTGAAGCGGTCAAGGATCAGGTTATGGAAAACATCACGGCGCTCCGAGAGATGGGTCTTAAGGTTTCGATCAACGATTTCGGATTGGAATATACTTCGTTGACTCACCTTGCTCATTATGATGTTGATTATATCGGACTTCAAAAAAGCCTGCTTGACGGAATAATGACGAGCGAAAAGGTTCAGAACACGGTGCAGGGAATCATTGATTTCTGCAAAAAGATAGATGCGCAGGTCAGAGTAGACGGAATAGAATCCAAGGAAATGTTTGACCTTCTCAACAAGATGGGAACGGATCAGTTCACGGGATCGTATTTCGGCGAGGCGATGAAAGAAAAACAAATCAACTAAGGAGTGATCGGCTTTGGCTAAGAAAGACAAGAACAAACCGCTTCCCGGCGACAGCAATGTCCCCGAGCAGGATCGTATGAGCCGATACGGAGTCAAAAGAGAGTCCAAAAAGGTCAAGAAAAGAGAAGCTGTTATTAGAATTCTCCTTATAATCCTTGTTCTTCTTTTGATTTTCCTTTCCGTGATGTTCGGCTGCTCCTCATACATAAATGAGAGACGAGAATATGACGAGCTGATCAAGAGCGCAATGCTTGATGAGGTTCAGGATATTAAGAGCTTTGACGACCTTAAAAAGGTTGTTGAAAAAATGGATAAGGAAACCCAAGCGGTCAGTACGGCAATCAATACGCTTGAGCTTACTCCCGGTCAGATAAGCTTTATCAAAGCTAAACTTACTCAAATAAGAGATGATATCAACAAGATCCTTGACGCCGATGTTGACGATATCGGCACAGAAACTACCACGGCAAAGGAAGTTACCAGTATTCGCGAGGTAACAAGCGTCAAAGTTCAGACTCTTCAAAGAATTCAGGAAATTACAAGAGTCATTGAGCAGCGTGTAGAAAGAATCGAAACGGTTATAAAAAATGTTGAAAAAGAGGTTACAAGCGTAAGACCCGTTGATATAACAAGATACAGCGACATTACACGCTACAGCGATGTTACAAGAGATATCACAAGATACACCGAAGTTCCGTCATATGTAACAAGATATAATGATGTAACGCGTTATAACGATGTGACCCGTTATGTAGATGTTACAAGAGAAGTAACCCATTACAGTGAGGTTCCGAGTTATTCGGTCGTTACAAGCGTAAGCGATGTAACAAGAGTCAATGAGGTTACGAGCATCAGATACAATGATGTAACGAGGTATAACGATGTTACCAGATATAGCGATGTAACCCGCTACAGCGAGGTTCCGAGCTATTCGGTTGTTACGAGCGTAAGGTATAACGATGTCACGAGATTCAGTGATATTACCCGCTACAGTGATGTTACAAGGTATAGTGATGTAACCCGTTACAGCGAAGTTCCGAGTATAAGCGTAACATATACCGATGTGACAAGATATGTTGAAATCCCGAGCTACTCTGTTGTGACCAGCGTAAGTGAGGTCACAAGCATCCGTGAGGTCGAGGAAATCAAGGAAGTTATTAAAGAGGTCATCAAGGAAGTTGAAGTTATCAAGGAGATAATCAAGGAAGTTGAGGTAACAACGATCGTTCCCGTGACCAGCGTCAGCGAAGTAACGAGTATTCGCGAGATCGTTGAGCAAAAGACAAATGTAACCGATACCGGTGATTTCACTGCGATGATCAACAAATCAGAGCAGACAAGAGGACTTTTGCTTTCGGAGTCAAAGGACTTTACCGATATGACGGCTGTTCTGAGCGGCGCAAGCGTCAGCGATATGGGCGACTGCACATATACATGGCTTCCGTCGGCAACAGAGCTTGACAGCATTGACGGTTCTCACAACCGCTCAAACGGCAAGGAATTTTTTGCCTATACATTCTATGTGAAGAATGTCGGAGATGTAGATGTAAACTATACGGCAAATCTTCAGATTGAATCCGTAAATCTCGGCGCCGATGAGGCAGTCAGAGTTATGGTTATCAGAGACGGCGGAACTCCCACTATTTATGCTAAACCTAAAAAGGGAACGACCGACCAATTTGATAGCAATGATAAATATGATAAGGATGACAAACTGTTCGTCAATGACTCAACGGTCATGCAGGACAAGGACATTCTTACAAAGGCCGGCAGCTACCATAAATATACGGTAGTAATGTGGCTTGAGGGTTGGGATCCTGATTGTGTCAATGATATTTTGGGAGGCAGTATCAAGCTTTCAATGAAGTTTGATTACGATTATGTATAAGCTTGGTGACGGGAAGCCTATACTATCGTGTCAATTGATTGAACGATGCTGTATTTCAAAAATCAAAGACAATTTGGATAATAATTATGCGTTTGGCGGCGCGTTAACGGTCGCCAAAGCATGAAATCTTTATGGAGGTAAAGATAATGAAAAAGACATTCAAAAAGCGCGCATTCATTTCTGCCATTGCAATGCTTATCGTATCTGCCATCGTTCTTACATCGGCTACATATGCATGGTTTACAATGGCAAAAAAAGTTGAAGTCGAGTCAATGGAATTGAACGTCACATCGCCTGAAGGCATTCAGATTTCTGCTAATACATCTGCTTTCACAACGAAGCTTACAGCTGATGAAATTACTGGCGACACAACAACTCGTTACTCGGCATATGAAGGAAACACAAACAACATTCCGGGAACGATTAAGCCGGCATCAACAATCTTCGGTAGAACTGATGGAAAAATCAACTGGTATGAAATAACACCGAATGATGACGGAAAAAGAATGACGATTTCCCAAATTACGAATGAAAAAGGCAGCGGTCTTGTTGCATTTGATCTCTTCATAAAAGTGAAAGAAGCACAGACGGTTAAGTTCGGATCAACAACGGTTACTTGTGCCGACAATGCCGAAGTTCTTACCGCAATGAGAGTAGCTGTTGTTACTTATGGCACAGTTAGTGAAAAGGCTGAAGCTGCAGAAATTCAAGGAAAGACTGTTACCGGTTATACAAACTATGAGATTGATGCAACGAACCATACACAGGCGGTAAAGGAAAAGGTTGCTGCCGGTGCAACTATTCCTACTTCGACAGGTGTTAGAGCTACTTCGGGATCAACCTGGGTTTATGCTGACAATAACTTTAACAACATTATTACAAATACTATTTATACAGGTAATGTTTCTTCTGTTACTACTGCAGATGCCGCAACATTCAGTGTTGCAGAAGGCATCTCCCGCGTAAGAGTTTACATGTGGATGGAAGGTAACGATGTTGACTGTGCAAATGATGTTGCAGGTTCAACAATCAACTTCAACCTTGTTCTTGAGATAGACTAATTCCTCTGTTTCAAAACTTCCGGATCTAAGATCCGAAACTAACCCGTCACTTTGGGAGGGTGACGCCCCGGGGCGTCACCCGTGACCCGGAGATAAAAGGGCGATTTGCCCACACAGGTTTGTGTAGACAAATGACCTTTTTAGGAAAAAAATTACAGGAGTGAATGTTATAAATGAATGAAAAAGGGAAAAGCATATGGGGCGTTGTTTCCGATATATTGCTGATTATTATTATAATAATCGCAATTGTTATAACGGTTATGACCCTTACATCAAAAAATTCGGATATGGGTATAGGCAATGTTCTCGGATATACGCCGTTTGCCGTCCAGTCAGATTCAATGGACTCCGGTGAGCCATCGGGCTTCGGAACGGGCGATTTGATCATATCCAAGGAGGTCAAAGATCCGGAAACGCTCAAAATCGGCGATGTTATTACATATTCAACGGTTATTGAGGGCGAAACGGCAGGTAAGAAGATTCGAGGCTACAATACGCATAGAATCACCGATATAATTCTTGCCGGAGATGGTTCGGTTTACGCTTTTGTAACTGCCGGTGATGCCGTGGGAATGGAGGATACCGTGAATGTCCTTCCCGATGAGGTTATCGCTAAGCAGGTCAATTCGGGAGTTGATGCCCAGGGAAATAAGCTCACGGGAATGAAGATTGCGAATTTCGGTTCGGCGCTCAGTTTCCTCCAGAGCAGAACGGGCTTTATGATATGTATCATTATTCCGCTTGCTTTGTTCTTTATTTGGCAGATTTATAAGCTTATATCAATGTTTATGACTGCCAAGGCCGAAAGCCTTGATGAAGAATCCAAGAAGAGGGTAATCGAAGAATATCTCGCTCAGCAGGATAAGGAAAACTCCGAAGGAAAAGAAGAAAAATAACATTCAACTCGTATGATATAAATACTAATAACAGAGGGTGACCGAAATGACAATCACAAAGTTCCTTGCAGAATTTTTAAATCAGTTTTTCGTGAAAGGTGTCTGGGGTATTTTCAAAGGCATCGGCTTGGGTATTGCAAATATTTTTAATATTCCCCAGTACATAAAAATCTTCAAAGCATGGTCGGGCAAGTTCACTATTGTTGACTGGCTTCTTGCCATTGTTGCGGTTATTGCAACGGTAGCGGTTCTTGCTGCCATTGTGATACTTGTGGTTGTTCTTGTCAAGAAATATGTCAGAGTCAGAAAAACCCTTGTTGATCAGGAAGAGCTTTTAATGGAAGTCGGTAATCTTAACCGAGAGGTAATAAAGCTCAACAGTGAGAAAGAACGAATTCTTGCAATGAAGGTTTCTCAGCTCGGTCTTAATCCCGGCGAAAGCCCGTATGATGAGAACGGAGAGCAGAAAGAGGAAGAAAAGAAGGACGGAGAGGTTGACAAGTCGGCCGATGACTACAGCCGTTTCTATAAGTGCACTCAGGTTGACCTTGAAATCGAAAACTATGTTGCTCCCGATTTTGATAACGAGATCACGCTACCGGAAATCTGCGAAAGATTCCGTAACTTCGCTTGTTCCCGTCTCGGTCTTTTCTATGAGATAAAGATAATCAGATTGTTCCTTTCGGCATTTGCGTCAACAAGACTCATAATTCTTCAGGGTATTTCCGGTACAGGTAAAACCTCGCTGGCTTATGCGTGGGGTAAGTTCCTCAGAAATCCCGTTACCATCGCTTCGGTTCAGCCGTCATGGCGTGACCGTACCGAGATTTTCGGTTACTTTAACGAATTCACAAAGCGTTTCAATGAAACGGAAGTTCTCAAGAAGATGTATGAAGCTACCTTTAAAGAGGAAATCTTTATCACCGTTCTTGACGAAATGAATATTGCTCGTGTTGAGTATTACTTTGCCGAGCTGCTTTCAATTCTTGAAATGCCGTCAAGAGACGAGTGGGTCGTTTCTCTTGTTCCGAGCGTATGGCCGACCGACCCGAAGCATGTTATTGACGGCAAGCTGAAGCTTCCCGAAAATATGTGGTATATCGGCACGATCAATAACGATGACTCAACATTTGCTGTTTCCGATAAAGTTTATGACCGTGCTATTCCGATCGACCTTAACAGCAAGGGTAAATTTTTTGAAGCTCCGTACACAGAGGAGCTTAACCTCAGCTATAAGCACCTTGAGGGAATGTTCCTCGAGTGCCAGACCAAGTACAAGGTTTCCGAGGAGAACCTCAAAAAGATCGAGGAACTTGACGATTATGTTATCGAGCATTTCCGTCTTGCTTTCGGTAACCGTATCGTTAAGCAGCTCAAGGAATTTGTTCCCGCATATGTCGGCTGCGGCGGAACGGAAATTGACGGTATTGACTTTGTTCTTGCCAAAAAAGTTTTCCGTAAGTTTGAAAGCTTGAACCTTTCATTTATCCGTGATGAAATCGACGGACTTGTTACATACCTTAATAAGCACTTCGGCAAAGCGAACATGAACGAGTGTAAAGAATATCTCCAGCTTCTGAAGAGACTTATGTAATCCCAAAATCGTTATTATAACTTTTGTCAAAGGGGACATACCGAATGAACAAATCGTATCTTGAATTATATCTTGAATACAAGGATTATCTCGCATCGGCAACGACCGATAACGAGTTCTACGATGAAATGGATACTGCTATCAAGAGCGGTACGAACAGCTATTCCTTGTTCAACAGATATTTTGATAAGAAGATCGACCTTAAATGGGTTGAAGAAATCGAAGCTTGTATCATTCCCCTTGACAATATTATTCGTGTACCGAGGAAGTTTATCGTTCAGGAAGAGGAAATCGTTCCTATTGAGCGAGCCAGGAAAATCACGAATGAATCAATTCGCCACCTTGCGCAGCATACCAATATGATTGCCAAGGTTGAGGGCGACGATGTTACCCCGAACCAGATCCTAAATGTTTTCCGAGAGGAAAGCTATGAGGTTTATGAAAACAGATTCGTTTTTACCCTTATGCAAAACCTCGTCAGATTTATTGATGTCAGATATAATGTTCTTTTCAATATTTCCGATGACGACAACATGGCTTCTCTTAAAATGGAGAGCGATTTCACCCGAGGTCGAGAAAAAATTCAATATAAGCTTGAAATTTCGGCTCAGTCGGCCGGCAGCGATATTGAGGGTGAAGCGGGTCCCGAGGGCGAAAACGCAACTGCGTTCCAGCGCATTGAGAGAGTTAAAAGGATTATCAACGAATACGCCAATTCGTCCTTCATGAAGGAACTCAGGAACTGTGTCCCCGTAAGACCGCCTATCATGAGAACGAATGCTATTCAGAAAAATCCGAATTTCAGAGCTTGCCTTAAATTGTGGCAGTTTATCCAGTCATATAATGAGCTTGGATATGAAATAACGGTTAAGGAATCGAACGATATGGTCAGCGAGGAGTACATGAATGAGCTCAATCGCCTGACCGCAATGAACTATATGATGCTCAAGGCGAATACCCTTTCCGAGGATGCCGTCGGTAAGCAGAAGAAGCGTAAAATTAAGCCGAAGCTTCTCAAAAGACTTGCGGAAGAGCTTGTTATGGATTACGACATGGAGGAAGTTGAAATTCAGCGTGTCTTTGTCGATGAGGTCAAGCGAGTCAGCCGGAAGAAGATCGAGGGCGAAAAGAAAATTCAGGAAGCCATTCAGCGTGCACTTGATGCGGAAAATGCCCGCAAAAAGGCAATTGAAGATAAAATCAAGGCGAAGATCGCTCACGAGAAAGAAATGGAGCGACGCCGCATAGCAAGGGAAAAAGAGAGAATCCGAAAAGAAAAGGAAAAAGAAAGACAGCGGATCAAGAGAGAAAAAGAACGGGAGAAAGCCCGCGTCGCAAAGGAGAAAGCTCTCGCAAAAGAAAAGGCAAGAAAGGAAAAAGAGAGAGCGGCAAAGCTCAAGGCGCAGGAAGAAGCTCGCATTGCAAAGGAAAAGCAGCGTGAACAAATGCGCATAGCAAGGGAGAAAGCCGCAAAACTTGCTCAGATAGAAAAAGAAAAGGCTGCAAAGGCTAAGGCAAAAGAGAAGGAGCGTAAGGCCAAAGAGCTTGCCGCTCAGAAAGCCAAGGAAAAGGCCGCCGCAGCAAAGCAGAAAGAAAAAGAAGCGATTGCAAAAGCAAGAGCAGCTCAGGCTGAAAAAGAACGCCTTGCAAAGGAGAAAGCGAAACAGAAGGCTGCTGCCGCAAAGGCTGCGCAAGCCGAGAAGGATCGTTTGGCAAAAGAGAAGGCAAAGCAAAAAGAAGCTGCCGCAAAGGCTGCGCAAGCCGAGAAGGATCGCTTGGCAAAAGAGAAGGCAAGGGAAAAGGATCGCCTTGCAAAAGAAAAAGCGAAACAGAAGGAAGCCGAGGTTAAAGCAGCTCAGGCAGAAAAAGATCGCATAGCCAGAGAAAAGGCAAAGGAAAAAGAAAAAGCTGCCAAGGAGAAGGAGAAGGCAAAGGAAAAAGAACGCATCGCAAAGATGAGGGCAGCCGAAGCCGAGAAGCAGCGTATCGCCAAAGAAAAGGCAAAAGAAAAGGAACGCATTGCCCGTGAGAAAATCAGGGAGCAGGAGCGTGCCGCCAAAGAAAGAGCCAAGGAAAAAGAGCGAATAGCTCGTGAAAAAGCAAGAGCAAAAGCCAAGGAGCAGGAGCGAATTGCAAGAGAACGAGCAAAGGCTAAAGAAGAAAAGCTCAGGGCAAATAAATCGGCGAAAAACGATTAAATAACAGCAATGCATGTTGAGTCGTCGTGCGAAAATCGTGGAGTGAGCACAGACGAAAACAGTGGAGGTTTTTATTATGATAAAAAGGAGATTAGAAAGGGTTGCGGTAACCTTGCTCAGTGCGGCAATGTTGCTGTCCTCAACCGGAATAGCGTCATCGTTGGCTGTCAACGAGGTTGGCATCACCGGCTCTACAACCATAGTCTCGTCCTCCACGGTTAATTCCTCCACAACTGTTTCGCAGGAGGGCGGCGCAATTTCATCGACAACGGTTACAACCGAGGGTGGTGAGCTTGTTACGGAAAGTAAGGGAAGCGGTACAGCTTCCGATCCCTACAAAATTTCCGACGCTACCGATTTTATTGCGATGCAGGAAAAAATCAATCTTACAACAAGCGCAAACAAAAACTTTGTGCTTACCGATGATATTGATCTTTCGAGCGTTAAAGCTGAGGAATTTACCTCAAATTCCGTATATGCGGGTACTCTTGTTTCGTTGAGCCGCAATCTCGGCGCAGCGTCGAAGAACGTTTTCTTTACACTTGACGGTAACGGTCATAAAATCAAAGGGCTTAATGTTGCGTTCGGCAAGGGCGAGAATTTTGCGATTTTCGGCTATCTGAACAGCAATTCAGCAATTAGAAATCTCACCGTTGAGAATTGCGTTATAAGCGTTGGCGTTGATGCGAAGAATTGCGCCGTGCTTGCAGCGGAGAATGACGGAACAATTTCAAATTGCGAGGTTAAAAATTCTGTTCTTACTTTGAAGAATGTCAGCAGCGCTGGATTGGTTGCTGCGGTCAATGCAGGAACGATCAGCGGAGTTGTTGTGGCGGGTACTCAGCCGAATGTCGGCGGAGCTTCGTCCTCGTCTCATACAATTGCGGCAAACGGCACGGTAGGTGCTGTTGTCGGAACGAATAGCGGAAAAATCACCGGAACGACAGTGACCGATGTCGGTGAATACATTGATTCATCGCTTTCCGGTAAGACGGTTTACGGCGGAATTGCCGGTTATGATTCAGGAAGCATTTCAAACAGCTTTGCTTCGGGTAATGTTGTCGGCGGCAAGGCAGAAGATTTTGTCGGCGGACTTATCGGTTCAGCAGCAAAGGGAGCAAAGCTTGTGAACAACTATGCTCTTGTTGCGCTCAAATGCAGCGCTTCGGGCAATGGACTTATCGGCACGGGCGGAACAAAGGATATGCTCGGCGAGTGCTATTGGTCAAGCTCAATCAGCGGAAGAACAACATCCGTAACCGATTACGGAACAGATATAAATGATATTGACGCTCTCAGATTTAAAGTTGTGAGGGCAGGCGAAACCGTCGGAGTCTCAAGGTCGGAACTTTCCGCATCCTGGGGCAAGGCAAGCTTTTCGCTCGGTGACGGTTTTAAGGCCGTGGGAACGGGCATTTCCGTTTCCGGCATGAGCATAAAGGGAGTAACGGCAAACAAGGTTGCGTGGTTCAACTACAAGGCGGATATTTCTCTCCCGTCAACCGTAGGAACCGGCTCTCTCAGAATTTCGCAGAGCTTTGATATTCCGGTGATTGTTACGGCTGCCGGAACGACGGGCAACGGAACGGAGTCCGATCCGCTCGTTATTGAGAATTCAGAGATGTTCAGTTCCCTCAAGTATGCCCACGATGTTTATGCCGAACTGGGCAAGGATATTTCCGTAAATTGTTCGGCGTTTTCGTTTAACGGAAGCCTTGAAGGAAACGGTCATAATATAACTTCGTCCGCACCCGTTTTTTCGGATGTCAGCGGAAAGGTTTCAAATGTAAACTTTATTTCTAAGGCGGATATTTCTGCGGCGATGCTCGGCAAGGCTCTTAATGCCGAGGCAACTAATGTTTCCGTCAGTCTCGCTAACGGCGCAGTGTTTAAGGCGACGGGCGCAAGCTCAGGCGTAATGTTCGGCACGGTTGCAGGAAGCAGCGTTCTCGATAATTGCCGAGTTAAGGCAGATGTCAAGATTGCCGGAGAGGTCACATCGTTCGGTGCTCTTGCAGGCGATATAATCGGTAACGGAACAAAAATCACAAACAGTGGTGCTGCCGCAAATATTGCTGCTTCAAAGAAAGCGACAAATGCCGCAATCGTTATCGGTACTGTAAGCGCAGCTGATGTAAGCATAGAAAATTGCTATGTTTCAGGTAAAAATGATGCGGGAAAATATGCGTTTGTCGCAAATATAGCGGCAAAAGACACTAAAATTTCAAATATTTACACGAGCAAGGGAACACAGACTGCTGCCGACTTCGCCAAGGCTGATGAAGCGCAGTTCAGCGAATGGTCGTTTGACAACGGTGAGGTTGCTTTCTTCACCGGTAACGGCGGAAGCTTTGGAATTACCATTCCCTCAATCAAGGCGATGAACGGAGCGGCTGCTTCGGACTATTCCGTTGAGACGGACGCATCTCTCCTTTCGGCAACGGTGAAGGCAGCCGGCGGAAAGCTTATCGTCAGCGTCCGCCGTGCGGCAGGTGTTGTAACCGTCAAGGGCTGCGCCGTTAAGGTAACGAACAATTTAACGGGACTCTATACGACCGTTAAAATCTCCAATGGACTTGAAAAGGATGATTCCGGCAACTACATTGTTTCCAATGCGTATGACCTTGCGTATATCGGCGAAAATATTTCCGAGCTTAACAAGGTGAGCTTTGTTGTTGTGTCGGATATTGATATGTCCGAGCTTTCTTCATTTGCGCCTATAGGTGGAACGCTCGTTCCATTCGGCGGCAAATTCAACGGAAACGGACACACCATCTCAAACCTTAAAATCAGCGGAACATCAAAGTCGGGTCTTTTTGCTTCGCTTGAAAATGCCGAGATAAGCAATGTAATTATCTCATCGGCTCAGATTACTGCGAAGGGTCTTTACTCAGCGGTTCTTGCAGGACAGATCAGCGGAAATACGAAGCTTCAGGGTATTACTGTCAGCGGAAGCAGCGTTACTTCGGACGGACTCTATTCCGGAGTTATTGTCGGTTCGGTCAGCTCAGGCTCAATCAACGCTTCCGACATAATTGTTGAAAACTGCTCGGTAAGTTCAAAGGCGAATTATGTCGGCGCATTTGCCGGTTATGCTTCGTGCGACGACAGTATAACGGGTATAAGCGTTAAGAACACAAGCGTCAACGGTGCGGAATTTGTCGCAGGAGTTGCAGGTTTTGCCGAGGGCAAGCTTGCCGTCAGATCCGCAACGGTCGAGGATGCAAATATAAAAGGCGTATCCGAGGTTTCGGGTATTGCTGCGGGTAAGGGTGATGTAACCGTTACCGACGCAAAGGTTATTTCTGCCGACATTTCAACAGTTGCGGATACTTCTGCGTTTGTTGCCGCAGGAATAGCGTCAAGTTTCAGCTCAGCAATAAACAATGTTGAAGTAAGGAATACGACAGTGAAGTCGGGAATTGCTTCGGCAGTTGTCGGAAAAGCTGTTTCAGAAGCAAAGCTTTCGATCAAGGGCGCAAAGCTTTATGGTGTAAAGATTTCGTCTGAGAAAGCCAACACAGTTGCAGCCGGAATTCTTGCCGTTCACAATGCGGGTGGAGCAGTCGTAATAAATGACTGCTATGCTGATTCGGATTCCGTGATAGATTCAACCTCGCTTGCTTCGGGCATTGTCGGCGATATAACGGGCGGCGAAAGTGCGCTCGTTGCGGAGAATGTTAAATCGCTTGCAAAAATAGAGCTTGTTTCATCGGCAGATGCCGTAGCGGCGGCAGGTGCGGTCGCAAAGCTCAGCGCAGTCGCATTCAATAATGTCCAGCTCAAAAACATAAAGATACTCGGAACGGTTAGCGGCAATGCAGCCGTTGGCGGTATGATCGGAATTGTTAAGGGTGTCGGAAACTATAACGGATTAACTCCCGTAATTTCCGATTCGGTGTGTGCCGCTCAGATCAAGACCGAAAGCACAAATAAGAACGCCGGCGTTGTAATAGGTTCGGTAGAAAACGACAAGTCCGTAAATACCGATAATATAGATTCGATAGTTGCCGACACAGTTATTTCGACATATTTCGGAAACATTTCGGCATTCGGAGAGTCAACGAATATAAAGAGTGCAAAAATTGTTGATATGGATAAGCCGAACGGTTCGGCAATCAAGCCCTCTGTTGCAACGATTTCTTCGTTGGGAGAGACTGAAATTACGCTTTCAAATCTTCCGAAGATCAGCGGCTATGTGTTTGACAGCGCAACAGGCTGGGTTTCAGAATCCGACGAGAGAATTTCTGTCGTTTCTTCAATCGAGGATAGGCTTGTTCTGGATGTAAAGCATATGGCGGATATATCCGTTGTTGCATATTATGTTTCAAATTCGGACAGCGAGGTCAGAATTCCCGTTCACTTTGCAATAAAGTCCAATGTTCGCACTCCGCTTGAGGGCGATGGAACAAGTGCGTCACCGTATCTTGTTTCCGACGCATACGACCTTGAGTCTGTTGCCTATTATGACAGCATAGGTAAATATTTTGCTCTTGCGGAGGATATAAGCTTCAATGCCGAGGATTTTGAATTCGGTGGCGGCTTCTATAATGTCGGTAACGGCGTTGTCACGATCGGCAGCGCAGAAAGCGGCTTTAAGGGCAATTTCACCGGTCTTTATAACGGAAAGCTTCATTCAATCAATGGCTTGAAACTTTCGGGAAATGTTTTGGGCGGACTGTTCGGAGCAACCGACGGAGCGGTCATATCCGACATTATAATCAACAACGCAAATGTAACGGGACTCAATTATGCCGCCGTAATTGTCGGCATGGCTAAGGATACCGTTATCAATAATATAACGATAAATAATTCGTCCGCTGTTTCGAGCGAGTTCGGCAGTGTTGCCGGAATCCTCGTCGGTAATGCCGAAAATCTGACAGCGGAGAATATTACAATAAGCAATTCAACCGCTTCCACAATGCTTAATGCAACCTCGGCGACGATCGAGATCGCAGGCGGTGTTGGCGGAGTTTTCAGCGGAACACTCAGCAATATCAAGATGAGCGGCGTAACCGTTAAATCGGGAACGACAGCCGGCGGAGTTGTCGGCAGTGCCGTAAATGCGCAGCTCGAAAATATTGATTTCAGCGGTAATGTTTCAGCGAAAACAGCCGGCGGTATGATCGGAATTCTCTCCGATCCGCTTGGCTCGTCTGTAAGGAATTGCTTCGTAGGCGGCACGGTAAAGGGTGAAAAGCTCGGCGCAGGCATTATTGCCGAGGTCGGAACGAATCCTTCGTATATTTCAAAGATTGACAAAGCCCTTGTTGAGAATACCGTAGCGGCTGCCAAGGTCGAGGGTGAAATTTTCGCAGCGGTTATAGCAAAAGCGGATAAGGATACCTTCCCCGACGGTGAAAAATCAAGCATAGAAATTCTCTCGAAGGTTTATTATTCGTCGTATCAGAACGAGAGCGTTTTTGGTACTCAGGAGCTTAATTCTTATCAGAATTCCGGCTTCACAGCCGTTGACCTCAGCGCAATGAAATGTGTGCTCGGCGGAATGGAAAAATCGTTCATAACGCTTGACGGTGAAAAGACCGTGCTCGGCGATAATGATATTATAACGGCGGCGGGCGAAGGAACATACAAGTCCTTTGAGCTGTGCGGTCACAAGTTTGAGCTTGTATCGGTAACATCCGATCCCGAGGGTGTATTGACCTACGATTCGGCAGAATCATCAATCGGTGCAACGGGTGCCGTGGACGGTGCAAAGCTGGTATTCTCTTATTCAAACGGTCTTGAAACGGCAATTCCCGTCGCTTACACTTCGCTTCTTGCCGGCTCAGGCACAAAGTCCGACCCATACAGGATCGGTACTGCGGATGAGTTTGCGATTATGATGCAAAACGGAGATCGCAAAGATGTTTATTATGTATTGACAGATGATATTGATCTCAACGGAGTTAAATCCGCCGAGAGCTTTGCGGGAATACTTGACGGCGCAAATCATGTTGCTTATGATTTCAGCGGAGAGTCGTTGTTTGCAAGCGTCAGCGGTACAATAAAGAATCTCGGCTTTGTCGGATTTGATATTGACTCCAAGTCGTCAACATCGGTCGGCGCAATCGCCGAGGATCTTAACGGCGCAGTTGTGGAAAATTGCGTTGTGATTGCCGATGTTAATGCTTCCGGCAAGGTTCAGGATGCAGGAATAATTGCAGGTCGGGCAATGAACGGAGCAAAAATTGAAAATTGTTTAACCTCCGGCAAGGTTTACGGTTCGTCGCTTCTTGCGGCAGGCGGAATTGTCGGCACGGCAAATAATGCGCAAATTATCGGTTCGGTTTCAACGGCTTATGTTTCGGCAGGCGGATACGCAGGCGGACTCGTCGGTGAGGCGGATTATACGGCGATAGGCAATTCGGTATTTGCAAATATGACCGATTCATCCTCTAAGAAGGCCGGCAATATAGCAGGTAGATTCGATTCGACATCTTCGGCAGAGAATGTTTACTTCGATGGCGGCACGGCGAAGAGCGGCATTGCCGCTGCGGAGGGTTCGACGGATTCAATGAAATCCGCAAGCACAAATACTCTTGCTGAGGCTTCGCTTTCGGGCTTCGCTTCAACCGATTCCGGTTATGCGGTTTCAGCATCGCTCAAATCAACCGAATGCTCGGCAAAGTTTGCTACGGCGGTCGAGTTTGCGGCGCTTGCCGTGAAATATATGTCCGGCTCAAATGCCGGAACGGCAATAAACTACACGGATATCATGCTCCCGACCGAGGTAAATTCAAATTCCCTCAGTGTTGATAAAACGAAGGGTCTTGTTATCACTCTTATGAAGAATAAGGATTATGCTTCAACGAGAAATATCGTTGCAAGATACGCATATCCCGTAAGCGACAGTCTGACGGCTGTGAGCTATTCGATCAGCGATAAAACAGGAAAGCTTGACGGTAAGCTTGTGGGCGTTATGCTCAAGACCAAGCTCAGCGACAGATCCGATTCGTTCAGCTTCTTCACAAAGATCAGTTCGGAAAGCCGTGCAATAAACAGCGTCGGTGTAACCGAGGGCGGAATTTATATCGACCTCAGCTTACCGTCGGGATACGGTTATAGCGTTAAAGCCGTTAACTCTGACGGAAAGATGCTTAAAATTACCGACGAGAAAAATGAAGGCAAATTTATAGCAACGGAAGATTCCGAGAGCGTTAACATCGTTATTGAAATTAACGAGTCGAAACCCGCATGGGGCGTCAGGGCTATTTGGAGCGTTATTGGCAAATAAGTAGAGGGTTGATGTTACAATGAGAAAAGAGTTTGCATTTATCAAAAACTTAATATTAGCTGTGGCATCAGCCCTGACTCTAATAGCGGTTTCTTTTGCGTGGTTCAGCAGCTCCAGCGAAAATTTTGTCCCGTCGATCTCGGGCGAGATAGTCAATCCGACCTATGCGAGCGTTGCATACTATGAGGAGAGCAGTGACGGAAATTATTCCCGTCTAACAGGGGATATCAAGCTTGAGAATTGGTCGTCGGGTTCATTTAAGAAATATAAGATTCTTTTAACGACGGCAACGGAGGAAAAGCTCAAGCTGAGCATGGTGATAAACGATTTGCCATCGGGAATGAATTCTGATTTGAAGCAGTCTGTTCAGGTCAAATATACCGTTCGCAAAGCGACAAAAACGCTTCAAAACGGTACGATGACCTTTGATGACGGAACGCTGCTTTTTAGCTCGGATTATATGAGCCTTGCTGATCTTTCAAACGGCGTGATTTTTGACGGAAGATCACTTGCGGACTATCAGAGAGAGAAAAACGATGTTTTCATTATTTATTATGAAATCGGGCTTTCGGCGGACAGCCCATCGTCGATTGAGGGACTTTCCTCCTCTCTCGGCACTTTGAAAATAAATGTTCAGCCGGTATCGTAAAATATGAAAAAAGCAGGTAAAATTTTCTCAAGAATAATGGCTGTGCTTTCGGCGGTTATATTTGTTCTCGGCTTTACGGTTTTTATTTCAGTGCTCGGAGCATCGGCGGGAAAAGCACCGAGCGTGCTCGGATTCAGTGTCTTTCAGGTGCAAACTGGAAGCATGGAGCCGGAGATTCCGGTCGGCGGAATCGTAATTGTCCACAAGACAAAGCCGTCTGCGCTGAAGGTCGGCGATGTTATATCATATTATTCAAACGACACAACAATAAGCGGAAAAATCAACACGCACAGAATCATAAAAATCAACGAGAGCGACAGCGGTGAAAAAATATTCTTTACAAAGGGCGACGCAAACGATGCCGCCGACACTGCGGCTGTTTTTGAGGTTGACCTGATTGGCAAAGTGATCGTTAATTTTGGTACGGTTGGCGGTTCTGTTCTGGGTGTGCTGAGAAATCCGAAAATAATATTTATTTTTATTGTACTACCCCTTATTTTTATAACAATGGGCGAAGCTGTGAATTTGGCGAAATTGATAGCCGAATATAAATTCTCGGATCAGAAGGATGAAGAAGATGAAAAGTCTTCGCAGACAAAAGATTAATATGCTTCTGACCGCAATGGTGATTTGCGTTTCGGTCGTGGCTGTCGGAGTTGTATACACTCCGAGAATTTTAAAAATGGACATGAAGGTTGTTGAAACCGGCAGTATGTCTCCGACAATAAAGCCGTACAGCCTGATATATATAAAGCCCTACGAGAATTTTGAGGATTACAAGGTTGGCGATATCGTTACTTTTACCGATAATTATCAGCAAAAAAGCTTCACACACAGAATTGTCGAGAAGGATGAGCAGACGCAGAGCTTTGTAACCAAGGGCGATGCGAACGAAGAAAATGACCTTGGCAAAACTTCGGCGGAATATGCCGAGGGTAAGGTCGAGGTGACTATTCCCTATTTGGGTTATATTGTGAAATTTCTGCGATATACGGCAGTCAAAGTCGCAATCGCTATAATATATGTCGCATGGGCGGCAATTGAAATTGAGCTGTTTTTGGCGGAAAGGAAGAAGGCTAATGACTAAAAGAATAATCGCTTTTGTCGCATCGTTGGCGGTGCTTATCGGACTGATGAATTGCGGAACTTCGTATGCATGGTTTGTTACCTCCCTTGAAAAAAAGCAGAGCATTTCCGTTTCGGTTGTCAGCACGGCGCAGACGGCGAAGCTTACCGACCTTGACAGCGAGGAGAAAAAAATAATTCTGCCCGGTGACAATCTTGTTAACCTTGACGGACAGGGAGCTATGCTAAGAATAAACAACAACTCCACAACCGATGTTCAAATCAGGCTTTCGATTGAGTACACAAGCTATGCTTCCGGCAAGGCGGAGCAGAAGATTTATTCGGGCAGCGGTGACGATATAGATGTTGGTTTTGCGGCTGACAAGTGGTCGAAAAACACAAATGCCGGCGGCGTTTGCTATTTCTATTATATGGGCGACAGCTATAGCTCGTCCGAGATTTATAACCTGAATTCTGTTCCTGCCGTAAGCTCCGATGTTTCGTATGTTGATGCGATTTCGAGCATTGCATATAAAACCGGTATTTCAAAAGCTTATGCTGGCCAGCCTGTAAATATAAAGGTGAAATTTGAGGCCAAGCAGGCAGATAATATTACATGGAGCAGCATTGATTCCTACCAGCTTTACGGCACTGCCGCATGAAAAACGCTAAGGTGAAGCCGAAGGTCGGCAATGTTTTGTTCAATTTTCTTGCGATAATAACCGTTATTTCGGTCGGTTTTGTTGCTTTCAATATCTTCTTCGGAGCTAAGGGCTATGCGGTCACGAGCGAAAGCATGAACCCAACGCTTTCTCGAGGAGATATCGTGTTTTCAAGAGAAGCAGACTTCGACGAACTGGAGATCGGCGATATCGTAACCGTCGGTTCGCAGGAGCTTGACGAATGTTTCACCCACAGAATTGTTGAAATCGACAGGGTGAACAAAACGATCACGACAAAGGGCGACAACAACCCGGAAAAAGATCCGATGGCAACTCCGGCGGAGAAAATTGTCGGCAGAATGTGGTACAGCGTGCCGCTTCTCGGATATTTCGCCATCGTGTTCGGAGGGCTTTCTCAGACCAATGGACTGATAATTTTGGCGATCGCAGCGGTGACTTTGATTGCGCTTAATATGATTTTTACTCACGCCAAAGACAAGAAAAACGGAGGTGGCGGCGATGAATAAATTAAAAAGAATATTGACTCCCGTTATGGCACTTGTTCTTGTGCTTTGCGTCGGTTATTTTTCGGGAATGTCAAAGACCTCCGCATGGTTCTATGACAGCGGCGTTATCAACAGCGGCGACAGCTTTGTTTTCGGAAATCTCTCCGTTGACACGAAGTTTGTTATAAGTCACAGCGTGCTCTTTGACGCAGCAACGAAGCTTGCCGATGAGGACGAGAAGCTTTTTGATAAGGCTGTCAATTATGATGACATCAAGATTACCAATTCCGGAACGATTCCGGCAAGGGTTTATCTCAGTGTTGATGTAACAAACGGCGCAAGCGGATACCGATGGTTCATGTATACGGATGATATGCTTGTTAACGGCAGCGTCAGGGATACGATCAAGGCGAATCTTTCCGCTCTCACGAAAGCGGAATTGGATAAATATAACAGTTCAAAATATATTCTGTTGGCCCCGGGCGAAACGAAGATTGTGAAAATCGCAAGCTGGGTTGAATACGATGAGGTCAGCGCAAAGCTCGAAAACGGCGGTTCGCTCACTATCGCAACAAGAATTTACATGACCGCTACACAGAACACGGACGGTATAATTGGTTAACGAAATCGAGGTGACGAATATGTCAAAAAAGATAAGCAGAAAAGCAATAGTCATTATCGTTGCGGCTATCGCAATAATTGCCGTTGTCGGCAGCTCTTTGGCGTGGTTCGTTACCCAAACATCCAAATCCCAAAGCTTCACCCTTTCCGGAATCAAAACCTCGGCATATGTTTATTTTGCTAACGGCAAGAAAAATATTGACGCCGATAGTTATAAGGACGAAAACGGGCTTTATATGCTCAGCCTGAATAAGGATGATGAAAATTATATCGGCAAGCTCAAGGTGGTTATAAGCCGAAGCGGCGCAGCCTGCTGCCTCAGAGTTAAAACGGTTTTTGAATGGCAGCTTCCGGACGGCTCTGTTTCGCAATTTTCGACGAATGTTCCTTATATCTTTTTTGATACATGGTATGATAACCGAAGCACCGATTATTGCGTATATTACATGGGCAACGATCGTTCGGGCAAGGCGAGTGACGAGACGCTATACCTTATAAACAGCTTTGACGAGAGTAAGCTTGATCTTTCTGGTGTGGAAGACGGTACATCGGTTAAGGTTTTAATTGAAATTGACGCAGTTCAGACGAACCGTTATCCGCAGCTTTGGAACATTGAAAAATTACCGTGGGAATGATGAAGGCTGATATCTATGTCGAATAAGAAAAATGTGCCTGCGGCAGGTAAAACTGTTGCAGGCAAAAATAATTCCAATAAAAATAAAGAGGCACTGAGAAAAAAAGCCGAGGCCGAGAAGAACGCCAAGCGTGTGATCGAGGAAAAGGAAAAGAAGCAGAAGCAGCGCGAAAAACGAAGCGAAGAAATTCGCAAGCAAAGGCAGAAGGTTTCAATTAAGCAGAAAAAAATTGCCGAGAAAAAGACAAAAAAAGAAAGAACAAAAGCCTCTCGCAAGCGCCGCAGAAATCGCTTCGTGAAAAAATTCCGATATTATACAAGCAAAAAATTTCTTTCATCGCTTAATTATTTCCGAATTTTCACATGCATTGTTTTACCGATCGCATTGATTGTTACGGCGAGCGTATGTGTGTCTCGTTCTGTTTGGGTAAATGTTCCTTCAGAGATAAAAGCAACGGAATTTAACGGCAGACTGGAGAGCGAAACGGTTGCCGAGGAAAGCGTTTTTAATGCGCAGCAACAGCAGGTTTTTGTTGAAGCACTTAACGCAAGAGGAAGCAAAAAATTCAGCTTTTATTTCAATTCCGTTGTCAATGTTGATGATGATTTTTCGACGGATAACCTTTGCTTCGGCAATCCGAAAACCAACGACTGCGTGCTGATAGCAACGGTTTATGACAAGGACGATACCGTGCTTTACCGTTCGCTTGGGCTTGAATCCGGCAAGGAGATAAACAGCGCAAAGCTTTTTGAGGAGCTGAGCTACGGAATACATGATGTCAAGGTTGCCGTAAATGCTTACGACAGAAAAACAAACGAAAAAATCGGCACAAAATATGCAAAAATAAAAATTGCGGTCGGTGTGGAGTATAATGGCGAAGAATAAATCAAAAAAATCAATATTGATTGCGATAATAGCCGCTGCGGCGATTGTTTTGAGCGTTATTGCATTGACGGGCAGTGCCCCTCGAATAAGGCTGTCGCTTGTAAAGGGAGAAAATGTCAGCGACGGAATTCTGACCGGAGTCGATTCGGAGGCGCATATAACGAGCGTTCCCGAGGGCGAGATACGCTACCTGATAAACAAACGCATTATGTTTGAAAACAGCTATTCGCTCGGCAGTGTGATGCTTGAAAATCCCGAAAGCTGTCGGTACGATATAAGGTTTGTTATTTATAAGGATGACGGTGAAATGATTTACACATCGCCGATGATCAAACCGGGGCAATGCCTTGAAAAGGACAAGCTTTCGGCTGTGGTTAAGTCAGGAGAATACAACTGCTCGTATTCTGCGCAGGCATATTTGGACGGCGAATTGCAGGGCGAGGTTACCGGTGTTGTTACCGTGATCGTAGGCTGAATTGAATAAACAAAAACACCTCGGAGGTCTTAGTTCGAACCTCCGAGGCGTTTTGCTTACGATGTAATTTTATTTATTGTCGATTTTGTAGATCGCATAAGCGAGGAACTGACCGTTGACGAAATCGCAGCCGTTTGTGATAATGAAGTCATTATATGCCTGAACATAAAGTCCTTCGGACATTGTGCCGGGATTTGACTTCTTCGTTGGGTGAGTGAAGCTCGTTGTTCTCGGTGCGGCGACGCTGGAAACATGAACCATTGTTGCGGTCGTTCCGTCATAGTCCGAGATGTTAAGGTCGGGATTGTAGCACTCCATGTGGTATGCCCAGTGCGAGTGACCATTGAAGAATACAACATTCTGATATTTTTCAAGGAGCTTTCTGAAGCGTCTTTCGTCCTTGTTGCCCTTGAAATAGGGAATTGTGTAGAAAAGTCCCCAGTCGTTATAGATGTTGCCCTCTCCGAGGAACGGGTTGCCCTTGGGGGCGTTGAGGAATGTGTGGAAATAGAGATAAACCCTCTTGTCCTTGTACTTTTCAAGCATGGACTCAAGCCAATCCTGCTGCTCATCGGTTACAATTTGAATGAACGGAACATATGCGTCCTTGATCTGGCTGAAGAAGATGAAAACATCGCCGTTGGTTTCTTCCCCCGAGTAAACGAAATCGTATCCGTTGTCGGCTACATCGAGAACACCTGCCGGTTTATTGTCGGAAAATACTCCGACATTGACATTCGCCTTCCATGAATCGTAGTTGAATTTGTCTCTGCAATCGTGGTTTCCCTTGCAGGAGAAAACATTGAAATCGTGCTGATCATTGTACTTGTGGAAAGATTCGTAGGACAGGGTTTCTCCTTCATACGAAAGGTCACCGGAAACACCGACGATTGAAACGCCCATGTCGTCAAGGAAGTTGAGAGCCTGCGGATAAGAGGTATCCGACCAATCGTTGCCCTCGTCGTCAAAATATCTGCCGAAGTGAACATCGCTGAGCGAACCGAAGCTGTAAGTCATGTCGCCGTAATCGGGAATGTTTTCTTCAGGGATCTTGTCTGTGTCAAGAAGCTGATCCTGATAATAAAGAAGGATAGTTTCTGCGCCGTCGGGAATTGCAAGGAAAGAATTGGTTTCGTGCTCTCCCTTGCCTTTTTTTACATCAACCTGAGCGAACCAGCTGTACGGTATGGTTTTGCCGCTCGGTGAGCTTGTTGTAAGCTTGTTGCCCTGTGCGTCGCCCCAGTAAAGCTCGTAGGTTGCGTCAAAGTTTGCCGTGACCATAGCCGTACCTTCGGCAGAGCCTGCTTCTTCGTTGGCAAAAACAAAATTTGCGTTTGCCTTAACTCCGTCCGAGGGAATCGGAACGGGAGCGATAATTCCGGCGGAAATCAGAGCCGAGAGAATAAGTGCAATAAGCTTTTGCATAAAATTAACTATCATATTTTTTTCCTCCGCTTTTTATTTTTGTATCCTATGATACGAAAATATTATACCATTTTTATGCAGATAAAATCAATAGAATATTGACATTTGTGTTATAATTATATTTAAGGCAACACCTCACAATTGAGGTGCACGCCTTGCTTGAATATATTCCCGTCATGCTGCATAAAAATTTCTGACTTGTGACAGCAAGCCTGCAAAATTTTTTACAACCTGACGAAAAATCTTACTGCGCAATCCGCACGCTCTAATTGTGCGGAATTGCCTTATAAAAACCAAGGAGGTATTGTTATGAAAGATTTTTACGACATAGTCAAGTCACGCAGAAGCGTGAGGGGTTATAAAAGCGACGAGATACCCGCCGAAAAGCTTGCGAGAATTCTTGAGGCGGGCACATATGCGCCGACAGGCAGAGGAAAGCAGTCTCCTCAGATCATTGCGGTAAAGGACAAAGCGGCAAGGGATAAGATATCTGCGCTCAATGCCGCCGTTATGGGAACAAACAGCGACCCGTATTACGGCGCACCCGTGATAGTTCTGGTGCTCGCCGACGGAAACGCAAATACATTTGTTGAGGACGGTTGCTGCGTGCTTGAAAATCTCATGCTTGCTGCAGAAGCCGAGGGTCTTGGTTCGGTTTGGGTTCACCGTGAGCGTGAAATCTTTGACAGCGAGGAGGGCAAAAAGCTGCTTCGTGATTGGGGCTTACCTGAAACGCTCAGAGGCGTTGGCTCAATTGCTCTTGGCTATTCCGCCGTTGAACCGAGAGAAGCCGCACCGAGAAGAGACGGCTATATCAAGTATATATAAAGAAATCTGAGGCCGGATAGCTCTGAAATTATTACAATTTGTAACCTTTTGTAACTTTTTAACTTTGTAGACTATTGCTAAGAACTAAAGATATATATGCTTAAAATATAGCATATATTACAACAAAATCTTGAATATCAGCCGTAATAACTGCAAAATATGGATTTTAAATCACATTTCCGGCGTCTGAAAAGTTGACATTTGTAACCTTTTGTGCTATACTCCTGTCCGTTGAACAAAAACTACCGACAGGAGTTATTTTTATGAAAACATTGATAAAAAGAATAATGCCGGTTCTTTTGGCAATAGTTACGATCTTTACAATCGCTTCTTTTAACACGGCGAGTGCAAAAGGATATACTTGTACGAGCGAAAAGCTTCAGCAGCTCATAGATGAGTGGGACGGAGTTTACTGGACGGGAACTTTCAGAACCGCAACCACCTGCAAGGGCTTTGCGGATATGATGTTCAATGAGCTTTACGGCAACGGCGGCGTTGGCGCTTACAATTCGGGCGCATACAGCTATTATGTTCCGACTCCCAGAAAGGCGACCGAGATCGCCAGACTCAGCTCAGCAGGCTACAGTGATTTTTACAACATCATGCACAAGGCTGCTTCGGGAGACTACATTCAGTGGGCAACGGCTTATTCGCAGCATTCGTCAATTTTCCTTTCGTGCGATGAAGAAGGCTTCTATGTTTTCGACAGCAATTATGTTGAGCCGTATCTTTGCACTGTGCATTACATCACTTATCAATATATATCCGATGTAACCTATGGTGTGTCGCTTTACAGATCGACTTCAAGCGAAGCGGCGGTAGAGGTAAAGGAAGAAACGAAAAAAACTGTTGCAAAGAAGGCAGAACCAAAGGTTATCCCTTATGAATTCGAGGAAAAAAATGTTGCTCTTTCATATATGGAAACCTACACTCCGACCCTTAAAGGCGGCAAGAAAGTTGCAAGCTGGACTTCGTCCGACGACAATGTTGCGGTTGTAAGCAACGACGGCGTTATCGAGGGCGTTTCGGGCGGAACAGCGGTAATCACCGCAATTAACACAGAGGGCAAGTCAACTCAGATGACAATAACCGTTGAGGACACCTCGGTCAAAAGAATTATCGGCGTGCTGCTTGACGGCTTCAAGCCGATGGGTGTCAGCGACCTCATTGCCTAAAATAAAAAAGAAAGCGTGACCCTGCCGTTATGGCGAAGGTTACGCTTTTTTTGATAGCAAATCATTGATTTGAACGGAACTTATATTCTTCTGTCTTTGTAATAAAAGTCTTTGTCGTGTTCGCCAATCTCACGCAACACTTGGCAAGGATTTCCGACCGCAACAACATTTGACGGAATGTCCTTGGTGACGATTGAACCTGCGCCGATAACGGAATTATCACCGATCGTTATGCCCGGCAAAATAACTGCGCCTGCGCCGATCCAAACATTTTTGCCGATATGAACATCAACATTGTATTGCAGGGCTTTTTTCCGCAATGACGGAAGAATCGGATGACCCGCCGTTGCTATCGTAACATTTGGTCCGATCATTGTTTTGTCGCCGATGTATATATGACCGTCGTCAACGAGCGTCAGGTTGAAGTTTGCGTATACACTGCTTCCGAGATGAACATGAGCGCCGCCCCAGTTTGCATAGTACGGCGGCTGTATGAATGTGTTTTCGCCTACCTCGGCAAAAGAGAGATTCAAAAGCTCGGTTAATCGCTCTTCGTCGCCAAGACCGAGGGTGTTGTATTCTTTCATATATTGAACGCAGGCAGCCTGAACATCTAAAATTTCTTTGACTGTGCTGTCATATATCAGACCTTTTTCCATTTTTTCGGCTTCTGTCATAAAAAGACCTCCGTGTTTTGCAATTTTGCTTAGTATACCAAAATATGTTTTTACGGTCAAGGAGTTATTGACAGCAGAAGAAAAAAAGATTAAAATATTTTCAAAGGTGAAATTCCAAATATTTCCGGACAGGAGGAATTGTAATGACAGAAAAAATTATTGCAGAGGTCAAGGCACTTATCGGTGCACCGTCATGCTGTCCCGAGGCGAAACAGGCAGCCGAGGACTGGCTTGCCGCAGTCGGTACGGAAAAAGAGGCGGAGCAAACAAAAAAGCTTATCGCCGAGCTTGAGGCGGATATAATGCCGATTGACGGACTTGTTGCATTCGCAAGCTCCCCAAAGTGTGCCGAGATTTTCGGCGAAAAAGCGGAAGGATTTTTGGCTCACGCCAAGGAGCTTAAAGCATCGGACGCAAAATATTGCGATTGTCCCGCTTGTGCCGCCTGCGAAAACATACTTGAATTACTTAAATAAACCGAAAATTTCAGCCTCTCTTTGATTGAGTCAAGGAGAGGCTGATTTTTTGAATAATACTGAACAATTGAGATGCTTAAATTGCGCTTTGATTTAATCAGCGGTTGCGCAGTGTCCGCAAATATGCTTTTTGTTCATCGGTGATCCGATAACTTTCAATCGCTTTTTGAATTGTTTTGTTGTGCGTCCATTTTTCAAGACGATTGTTTTCGATATACGGAATTATTTCGTCGTAATTTTTGGCAAGTGCAGTTGCAAAATACCAGGCAATCATCATTCTGACATAGTATTCATCACGCTCGACGGAACAAACTTTTTCCGCACATTCTACCGTAAACTTTTCGCCGAGGAAAAAGTCCATAAGCATTTTTATTCCGAACCGCACAGTGTATGAATTGTCGGCAGCGAGCCATTCTGGAATTTCTGAGTAAAGCTCGGTCATATGATTTTTGAAAGCCGGAATTTTTATCATGTCGCAGGTCGCCCAGTTATCGACAAACGGGAGGAATTCATCAAGCAAAGCTGTTGCCTTTTTGTAATCCTTTTCAAAGCCGATCAGAGCGGCGTGAACATTGTTTTCTTCATAATATTTGTGCGGCAAAATTTTCAAAAAACTTTCGTAACCGCCGCTTTCATAAAGTTCTTTTGCGATTTTTTTCAGCTGCGGCGAACGCACGCCGATAACCGCTTCCTTGTCGACCGTCGGCATCAGCGCCGCATGAAAATCACGATACTTTTCGTCCTGCATTTCAAAAAGTTTCTGTTGAACATAATTTTCAATTTTATTCATTTTATCAAACGCTTTCTAAAAAATCCTCAATTGCTTTAACTCTTTTTTGGAGTGAAAAATCCTTTGATCTTTTCTTTTCTTCTTCGCTGAATTTTTCAAGAAGCAACGGATTTTCCAAAACCTTTTTCATTGCATTGTAAAGCCCGTCCTCGGAATTTTCACAAATAATTCCGCACTCGTTTTCGCCGAAAATTTCTCTCATTCCCGAACACTCGGTCGTAATCACGGGAACGCCCAACGCAACCGCTTCACAAACGGCGGTGCTGTATCCCTCGGCATATGACGCACAGACAAACACATCGGAATTTTTAATATACTTGTACGGGTTGGACTGGAAACTAGCAATTTTTATACAATCGTCAAGATATCTCTCCCTCACCGCTTTTCTGATATTGTCCTTTTCGAATCCGCTTCCCATTATAAGAACGGAAAATTCATATCCGTCCTCCTTCAGTCTTTGACAAACGGAAACAAAACGATCGTAGGCTTTCACTTTTTTAAAGCTGCCGGCAAGAACAAATTTCATACCGTTTCCAAGTTCAAAATCCGGTTTCTCCTTACTTTTTTCAATGACTTTGCCAAAATCTATCGGATTGTAAAGAACATATAGCTTTTCGTCCATTCCGTATTTTGTCTTGAATGCCTCACGCATTGTTTGAGAAACACAAACAATTGCATCAAATTTTTCGTAGCACTTTTTTTCTTCCTCTGACGAACCGAAAACGGCTTCGCTCCAAGGATAATTGATTACATCCGTATGTACCCACGCAATTTTTTTGCAGTTTCTTTTGCCTGAGTTTCCTATAATTTTAGTCGAATATCCCTCACAGAAAGCAACCTCAACATCGTAGCTCCCTTTGATGAAAAGCTTCCTTACAAAATCGGCGGAGGCGAGTAGAGATGCTTTGAATTTTATCTTATTGAGAGCTGATTTAACTTTTGAATCGGTTTGATTAACCATACAACGATGATTGGCATGCGCTTTAATGATGTTTGTGTAAACCTCGCCGTCCGTTTCGGTAAAAACATCATATTTATTTTTTGCATTCTCAATGAATGTTGCAAAAATTTTTTCCGCACCGCCCCGACCGAGGGACTCGATAAAAAACAAAACAGATCTCATAAAGGCATCTCCGTTAATTTGATAATTAAATTATATAAAATATAAATGCTTCTGTCAATGAAAAAAGACTGCGCCGAGTGACGCAGTCTTTGAAAATTTGCGATTATTTGTACATTGGACCGTAAACCTGGCATGCACGGTAGTCCTGACCCTCTTTGTCCATACCGAAATAGTTCCAGTTTGCCGGACGGAAGATCTTCTCCTCGGGAACGTTGTGAAGAGAAACGGGAATACGAAGCATTGAGCACATTGTGATGAGGTCTGCGCCGATATGGCCGTAGGTGGATGCGCCGTGGTTTGCGCCCCAGTTGTTCATGAGGTCGTATGCCGACTTGAAAGCACCCTTGCCGTTGCAGATCGGAGTGAACCATGTGCAGGGCCATGTGTAGTCTGTTCTCTTCCAGAGAGCGTCCGTTACATCATCGGGAAGTCCGACATAGTAGCCCTCGCAGATCTGAATTGTCGGTCCGATGCCCTTAACAAGGTTGATACGGATCATCGTTGCGGGCATCTCGTTCTTCGTAACGAAGCGTGAGGAATATCCGCCGCCGCGGAAGTAACCGTTATCGGCTGCATTCCATGTGGTAGCCTTGAGCATTGTTTCAACATCCTCGTCGGTTACATCGTACCACGGCTTCATGCAGGCTTCGCCCTTGTCATTTTTCAGCTCACCGCAAGCGTCAAGACATGATGCGCCGGAGTTGATGAGGTGGAGGAAACCGCCCGCTTCTTTTGCGTGACCCTCAAGCTCGTAGCCGGTAACTCTCTTAACGGATTCTGCGCTCCAGTGAGTGCGAACATCGGAGAACATTGACGGCTGGTTTGTGAGGAGCTTTTCAAAGAGCATTGAAATGCCGTTGAGAACATCGTTTTCCGTTGCAAGGATATAAGGTTCTCTTACGCCGTTCCAGTCGAATGAGGTGTTGAGGAGTGCCTCGGAGAAGTCTGCGTTCGGCCAATGGTCTGTCCACTGACGCTGACCCTGGAAGCCTGCGGCAATAGCATTGTGACCCGCCATTTCTTCCTCTCTGCCTTCGGGAAGATTCTTGTTACCGTTCATGAGATCCTTGATGATGCACATCATCTTGACCGTGAACTCCCAATCCTTTTCTTTCTGCTCGTCTGATTTTCTTACGAAGTCGGGGTTTTTGTCAAATCCCTCGGGGCAATGCTCCTTGGTCCACTTGTAAGCCTTCTTATATTCTTCCTCGTCATAGATGTTTTCTTCCATTCGACGGAGGATTTCGACCTCGTCAACGGATTCAACTCTCATTCCGAGATATTCCTCGATGAAATCTGGGTCGATCGAAGAGCCTGCGATACCCATGCAGATCGAGCCGATCTGAAGATATGACTTGCCCTTCATTGTTGCAACGGCAACAGCGGCACGGGCGAAGCGAAGAAGCTTTTCCCTTACATCGTCGGGAAGATTCTCGGACTCGTCAGCCTCTTGAACCTCTCTGCCATAGATGCCGAAAGCGGGAAGACCCTTCTGTGCGTGAGCGGCAAGAACAGATGCAAGGTAAACTGCACCCGGACGCTCCGTTGCGTTGAAGCCCCAAACGCCCTTGATCGTGTTGGGATCCATGTCCATTGTCTCGGACCCGTAGCACCAGCAGGGAGTTACGGAAAGAGTAATGGCAACGCCCTCTTTCTTGAACTGCTCGGCGCAGGCTGCCGTCTCGGCAACACGGCCGATAGTTGTGTCGGAGATAACGACCTTGACCGGCTCACCGTTTGAATACCTGAGGTTCTCCTCAAAGAGCTTCTTGGCGGCCTTAGCCATACCCATTGTCTGCTCCTCAAGAGACTCTCTGACCTTAAGAGGTCCGCGTCTTGCGTCGATGATGGGACGGATACCGATTACGGGGTATTCGCCCAGATATCTGTTTTCTGCCATATTAAATTCATCCTTTCGTTGAATTATTTAAAAATCTGACATATAAAAATGTTTGAACATTAAATAGCAGATAAATATATTTTAATTATACACTATTTAATTTTTTTTGCAATATTATATTGGATAAAAACTTTTATGAAAGGATAGTCATAAAATCATAATCAGTATTTTTTTATTACATCTATGATCTCTGACATCATTCGCCGTTGATTGTTGTTTAATAAAAGCGTTTTGTGATAAAGCTCATCTTTCATATATTCGGTGTTTTCGACCGTTATGCCCGAAACAAAATATTCCATGTCGCAATTAAGCGCTGCGCAGATATTTGATAAGGTTTCTAAACTGATTTTAGTAATTCCTCGTTCGAGCTGGCTGACATATCCAACCGTTACAGAGAGATTTTCTGCGAGCTGTTCTTGCGTTTTTCGGTTTTCTTTTCGCTTTTCCTTAATTCTAATGCCAATCAGTTTATAATCAACACTCATAACTGTCACCTCTATCTTATTTTGACAGGATTAACTATATAGTAAAGATACTAATAACTAAAAATTTAGTTATTAGTGTTGACTTAGAATAAATATTATGCTATACTTTTAAAAAAATATTATAATTAACGGTTTTGGCAGTTAATTATAATGTTTAAAAGAGGGTGATTGAAGAAAAAATGGTAATTTTAAAAAAGGGGAGGCGAATAATCACAATATAAAGAGTAAATCGGCATATCAAACACTAAACAAGGAGAGGAATCATATAAATGAACAAATCGAAGATTAAATTCAAAAAAATCATATGCCTTTTAATGGTTATGATTACATTGTTTAGCACTCTTGCAATATCGGCGAGTGCAGCATCAAAAGTAAATGCTTTTAATGTACCGACATCGAGCAAATATGCAAAAGTGTATACATTATCCTCGAGCGGAAGAACGATTCCGTACACATCGAGATATTTAAGCACAAGGGGAACAACAAACGGAGCGTCTAAAACGGCATATATTGATAACAGGAGCGATGAGCTTTATCTCATGGATGTCGGAAAGACTAACGGAAAAACATGGGCTTATGTAAGCTATCCGACTTCTTCGGGAAGAAAGAATGCGTATATTTATCTTTCCTCGATTTCGAGCGCAGCTTATAGCCAGTCCCATCTTTACTATTCTTCGGCTTCGGGAAAATTCTATTGCTCGGCAAGAAAGGGCGGCTCAACCTCAACAAGCTATTATGTTGATAGGGGCGATAAGGTTTATGTTCTTGCCGCATCAAGGTCTTCCGGAACATATTGTCAGATCATGTATCCGGTATCGGGCAACAAATGGCGAATTGGCTGGTGTACATATAATGATGCTATAAGATATTTAGACAACGCTTTTTCGTCAAGCTCAAGCTCAAGCCAAGGCTCATCAAGCTACAGCGTATCGAATAATGTTGTTACACTCAAGGGCGTAAGACTTTATGAATATCCAATCGGTTCAAAAGTTCCGAACTCGTCATATTATTTCAATGTAAACGGTCGTTCGACTTTTGTTGGTGCAACGCAGTGCTATGGATTTGCTTGCTATTGCGAAATGAAGTTATATGGCAGCTGTTGGCACACAAACCAATCGCATTTCCCGAATTTAAGCGGTTCGGTTAATGTTAAACCGAATGCAACTCAGCTTAAGTCATTGATAACAAGAGCCGGAGCAGGTGCACATCTCAGAACAAAGAACGGCGGAGTAAATGGCCATTCAATGATAATCGCAAATGTCACATCAAGCGGATTTACTGTTATAGATGCAAATGCAAGCGGAGACTGCGTTGTTCAGTTAAGGACATACACATGGAACAGCTTCTTGTCAAGCTATTTGGGTAAGGGCGGAATTAAATGGATTGAAATTCATAGCTAAAAATAAAAGAGACTGTCGCAAATCGGTAAAACGAAGGGCGGCAGCCTTTTTTAAAACACATTTTTAAGGCAATACCGCACAATTGAGGTATTGCCTTAGAGAAATCAGCGGATATTTTATTTTGGTTGTGTTGTCTTTCGTGCTTTACAGCCCCGTATTTACGCTAAGCCCCGTAAAGTAAATATTGCCGATCTTATAGCAGGTTATGAAAGCCGATTTGTTGACCAGCCAGCCGTCCTCGCCTTGTTCGCCGTTGCCGGCGTTCCATTCGTTAAAAAATTTTTCTTTCGGCTTTACGGAATAGCTTGCATAAACATATTGAGTGTTATCGTACAAAACAAATTGCGCATCGTCAACCTTATAATCTTCAAGCTGAAATTGCTTTTCCAAATAGCTCTCGGCGATCCTTGTCGGAGAGCCGTCCGAAACATAAACCGGGTGAGCCAAAACAACAAATGCGGCAATCGCCAAAACGCACACAGCCGAAATAACGGCGATTTTAACGCCCTTTTTCATCGGCTTGCGCTGCTTTTTCTCTTTGTGAACCTCAAGCCTGTCCATTTCAAGTCACCTTGAGAAAATTCTCGTAAGCCGCAGCCCATTTACCTGTGTCCTTCGGCTCAAAGGTTTTAAGCTCGGAGGAAGCGGCAACGATTCTTCTTGCCTGTCCGATGTTTTCAACCGAACCGTCGGACATGAGCTGAACAGCAACATTGCCCATAACGGTTGCCTCGATCGGACCTGCCTTAACCGTGCGGTCGCAGGAGTTCGCCGTCATCTGACAGAGCAGACCGTCCTTTGTGCCGCCGCCGATAACATGAATTACGGGGTAGTCACGCTCCGTACATTCACGGAGCTTTTCAAATGTAAGCCTGTATTTCATAGCAAGGCTCTCATAGATACAGCGCATAATTTCGCCGACGGTTTCGGGAACATACTGACCCGTCTTGCGACAGAATTCACGCACACGCTCGGGAATGTTACCGTGAGGCACAAACTCCGGAGCATCGGGATCGATGAAGCATTTGAACGGCTCTGCGGCAAGTGCAAGCTTTTCAAGGTCGGCATAGGAATACTCCTTGCCCTCTCGCCTCCACTGACGGCGGCTCTCCTGGATGAGCCAAAGTCCGATTATGTTCTTGAGAAAGCCGGTCGAACCGTCGAAGCCGCCCTCATTCGTGATATTTATGTTCATTGAAGTCTCGTTGACTATCGGCTTGTCAAGCTCTGTGCCGAAGAGCGACCATGTACCGCTCGAAAGAAAAGCAAAATCGCCGTTTTCACACGGAACGGAGGTTATGGCCGACTGAGTGTCGTGGCCGCAGACGGAAATAACGGGAACGGGATCGACGCCGCATTCCTCGCAGATCTCCTTTGAAAGCTCACCGAGAACCGTGCCCGGCTGAACGAGCGGAGCAAAGACGGATTCCTTGATTCCAAAAGCGTCAAGAATTTCCTTTGACCATGTTTTTGTGTCAAGGTCAATGAGCTGCGATGTGGAGGCTATTGAGTATTCGGCGCACATTTTGCCCGTGAGCATATAGCCGAAAAGGTCGGGCATAAAGAGCATTTTGTCCGCACGCTCAAGCATCCAAGGTCTGTATTTTTTGAGTGAAATAAGCTGAAAAAGGGTGTTCAATTCCATGAACTGAATTCCCGTAATGCCGTAAAGCTTCTCTTTCGGCATGGTATTAAAGGCTTCGTCAACAAGACCGATGGTTCTTGCGTCACGGTAGTGGACGGGGTTTTCCATCAGCTTGCCCTCGGAGTCGATAAGTCCGAAGTCAACGCCCCAGGTGTCGATTCCGATCGAATCGAAGCCGCCTGCGATTTTCGCCTTGACGATGCCCTGCTTAATCTCATAAAAAAGGCGCAGAACATCCCAGTACACCGTGCCGCCGACGCTTACGGGGTCGTTTGAAAAACGGTGAACTTCTTCAAGA
>CAVJDU010000003.1:0-113253 GCA_963648385.1 uncultured Coriobacteriaceae bacterium
GTGAGCGTAAATAATTCAGAAAGGGTATGATGTAGCTTTGACTATATCATACAAGGTTAAATATGTCAGAGGTTGTTGGAATCCGCTTCAAGGAAGTCGGCAAAATATATTATTTCGATCCCATCGGATATGAGCTTAACAAGGGCGACAGAGTAATCGTCGAAACCGTCAGAGGCATTGAATGCGGCGAGGTTGCTCAAGCCAACAAGCAAGTTAACGATGACGAAATCGTTAAGCCGCTCAAGCCAATCGTTCGTGTTGCAACCGCAGAAGATCGCAAGGTAATGGCAAGAAACAAAAAGAAGGAAAAAGAAGCTTTTAATATCTGCCTGAAAAAGATTGCGGCGCATCGGCTCGATATGAAGCTGATCGATGTTGAATATACATTTGATTCAAGCAAGGTGATTTTCTATTTCACCTCGGACGGCAGAGTTGACTTCCGTGAGCTTGTCAAGGATCTTGCAAGCGTGTTCAGAATAAGGATCGAACTTCGCCAGATCGGCGTCAGAGACGAATCGAAGATGAAGGGCGGACTCGGAATGTGCGGCAGACCCTTCTGCTGCAACAGCTTTCTCGGCGACTTCCAGCCCGTTTCAATAAAAATGGCAAAGGAACAGGGTCTTTCACTCAATCCGGTCAAAATCAGCGGAACCTGCGGCAGACTTATGTGCTGCCTTAAATATGAGCAGGAGGCATACGAACACCTTTTGAGAGTTACTCCCAAGGTCGGCGCAATAGTTGAAACAAGCTCCGGCAGAGGCATCGTCGTAGAATCCGATATGCTCAAGGGTATGCTCAAGGTTCGCCTTGACCGCAACCCCGATGCTGCGCCTGCTATTTATAACCGACGGGATGTCAAGCTCATCAAGGACAAAAAAATCACCGTAAACAAATCCGAACTTGCTGCTTTAAAGGAGATCGAAGGTTGATGTCATGAAAAAGATCAATTTGAAAATCGGCGGAATGAGCTGCAGTGCATGCTCAAACGGACTTGAAAAATATCTGAATAAACAAACCGGGGTTATTTCTGCAAGCGTTAACCTCGTTATGGCTAGCGCTCTCGTCGAATATGATGAGAGCGTTCTCAATAGGAAGAAAATAGAAAAATTCGTAAAGGAAGCGGGCTTTGAGAGTCTCGGACTCTTTGACGAATTCGAGAAAAGCGGCTCACCCAAAATGTCAAAGCTTTGGTTCGTCATAATGACGGTTCTGGCAGTTATCCTTATGTATATCTCCATGGGTTCGATGATAGGTCTGCCGGAAATCCCGTTTCTCGCAATGCATACCCATGACAAGGCATTTGCTTCGTCCCTGCTTGTGCTGACGATACCTTTCCTCGCTTACGGCTTCGATATAATCAAGAGCGGGTTTAAAAATCTGTTCCATCGCACGCCGAACATGGACACGCTTGTTACCCTCGGCGTTCTGACAAGCCTTATTTACAGCATTTTCTCAGTCGTGATGATATTCACGGGACACAACCACTATATCCACAAGCTCTATTTTGAGTCGGCGGCAATCGTTATCTATTTCATAAAGCTCGGACGCTACATTGATTCGGTAAGCAAGGATAAGACGAAGGAAGCGATACAGAGCCTTGTTCAAATCACGCCGAAGAACGCGGTTATCAAGACCGCCGAGGGCGAGAGGAAGGTCACGATCGACGAGATTCAAAAGGGTGACACCGTAATATGCAAGCCCGGCGAAAGAATCGCCGTTGACGGCACAATAACTTTCGGCAAAACCCATCTTGACGAATCGTTCATTACGGGCGAGAGCAAGCCCGCCGCCAAGGGGCTTGGCGCACGGGTCATCGCCGGAAGCGTCAACTATGACGGCTACATCGAATATTCGGCAGAGCGAATAGGCAGGGAATCGACAATTTCCGAAATAGTTCACATCGTCACGGAGGCTTCCTCGGCAAAAATTCCGCTTGCACGAATCGCAGACAGGATAAGCTCCTACTTCGTACCGACGATCATCGGAATCGCAATTCTCAGCTTTATCGGCTATCTTGTCGCAGGACAAGGCTTTAACGCAGCACTGAACACATTCGTTACGGTTCTCGTCGTTGCCTGCCCGTGCAGTCTCGGCCTTGCGACCCCGCTTGCGATAGTAGTTTCGGAGGGTCGCTGCGCAAAGAACGGCATACTCATCAAAAAAGGCGATGTCCTCGAAACGGCGTCAAAAATCAACAAGGTAGTGTTCGATAAAACAGGCACTCTTACCTACGGCAATCTCAAAATTTCACGAATAATCGACTACGGTAAAATGCCCAAAAAGGACATGATGAGCCTTGTCTGCTCGGCGGAAGCGAAGTCAAGCCACCCGATATCGAAGGCTTTTGCCGAATATGCAAAGGATAACGCCATCGCACTCAGCGAACCGGAGCAGTTTGAAAACATCGACGGTATGGGAATCCGCACCGTTATCGGCGGCAGGTCGTACTATTTCGGAAACGCCAAGCTGCTTGCAAAATACGGCGTTGAAAACGACCGTCTCGACGATGCGAACGCTCTCGCAGACGAGGGGAACACACTTGTTTATGTCGCCGACGAAAAGCAGATACTTTCGATCATCGGCATCAATGACGTTATCAGGGATGATGTTGACGAGCTTATAAAAAAGCTGCACAACGCCCATGTAGAGCCGATAATGCTCACCGGTGATAACGAGCAGACCGCAAAAAAAATTGCCGCACAGGCCGGCATAGAGCATATTATTTCAGGTGTTCTCCCTGCCGAAAAGGGCAATGTTATAAAAGAACTTAATGCCAAGGGCGATAAGGTCATGATGATCGGCGACGGAATCAACGATTCCCCTGCCCTTGCGCTGAGCGATATCGGCGTCAGCATTAACAGCGGCTCGGATATTGCGATGAATTCAGCCGATGTAATACTGATGAACGACGATTTGATGAAAATTCCGGAGCTTATCAACACAAGCAAAGCGACGGTCAGAAACATCAAGCAAAATCTGTTCTGGGCATTCTTCTACAACTGCTTGATGATACCCATTGCCATCGGCGCTCTCAAGCATTTTGACATAACGATCAACCCGATGATCGCAAGCCTTGCAATGACGCTTTCGAGCTTAACGGTAATACTCAATGCGCTGCGCCTGAGAGGGGCAAGGCAACACCGCACAAAATAAGGAGGATTTTTATGCTGTTCGGAAAAGAAAAAATCACAAAGGTAATTCACATTGACGGAATGAGCTGCGTTCACTGCGCCGCCAAGGTTGAGAAAGCACTCGCCGCCCTTTCCGGGGTTGCGGATGTTAAGGTTGACCTCGAGAAGAAAACGGCGACGGTAAAACTCAAAAAAGATATCGACAGCCAAACGCTCAAATCAACCGTTGAAAATCTTGGCTACAGCGTTACGGAAATTTAAGGCAACACCATCATACTCAAAAAGACCTCGACTTTTTCAGCCGAGGTCTTAATTATTTACCGGTGGGACAATCAGTTGTTGTCGCCCTTTTTCTTGATGATGTCGTTAAGGATCACATAGAAATCCTCATCGTCAACGCCGCTCTTTGCCTGCTGCTTTGAGCTGTTGACAACCGGCGGCTCGATCGGAGCGTTTACCGAAGAAGGAGCGGTTGAACGGATGGGCGCACCTGCGTTTGAGGTTGCCTTAAAGGTCGGGATAGAGCCGAAATCATCGGAGGACTTTGCGTCAAAGCCCGTAGCGATAACGGTGATAATGATCTCATCCTCAAGCTTGGAGTCGAATGCAACACCCCATGTGATGTTTGCGTCCGGATGAGCCTTTTCCGTGATGGATTCGCAAGCGTTCTCGATTTCCTCAAGACCGATATCCGGCGAGGAAGTGATGCTGATGATAACGCCCTTTGCGCCTGCGATTGATGTTTCGAGAAGTGGGCTTGATGTAGCCATATCCGCTGCCTGAAGGCTCTTGTCCTTGCCCTTTGCGGTGCCGACGCCCATGTGAGCGTAGCCTGCGTCTCTCATTACGCTGCAAACATCGGCAAAGTCAAGGTTAACGAAGCCCGGAACCTTGATAAGCTCGGAGATGCTCTTAACGCCCTGTGAAAGAACCTCATCGGCAACGAGGAATGCCTCGGAAAGAGTCTTGCAACGATCGCTGAGGAGCTTCAGTCTGTCATTCGGGATAACGATGAGGCTGTCAACATTCTCCGAAAGACGAGCGATACCCTGCTCGGCGAGTGTGCTTCTCTTTTTGCCCTCAAACTTGAAAGGCTTTGTAACAACACCGACGGTAAGAACGCCCATTTCCTTAGCGATCTCGGCGATTACGGGAGCTGCGCCCGTACCTGTGCCGCCGCCCATACCTGCGGTGATAAATACCATATCTGTTCCCTTGAGGATCGAGGAAATCTCCTCTCTGCTCTCCTCGGCAGCCTTTTCGCCGACCTCGGGACGACCGCCGGCGCCCTGTCCTCTTGTGGACTTTTCGCCGATCTGAATTCTGTGAGTTGCCTGGGAATTGACAAGCACCTGCTTGTCCGTGTTAACTACGATAAACTCGGCACCCTGCATACCCTGAGCGATCATTGTGTTGACTGCGTTTCCGCCGCCGCCACCGACGCCTATAACCTTGATCTGAACGGTGCTCTCGAAATCGTTATCAATTTCAAATGCCATTTTAAAAACCTCCGTTTTATAAGTCATATTTACTCCAAGTTTTATACATCTGCTATGATATCATATTTTTTTATCAATTTCAAGACCAAATATCACGAAAATATGCAAAAATATGAGAATTTTTTCTGTATTTACAAGCCATCGGCTTTTGCGCCCGTTTATACCCGCTTTTTTGCATAAAACCTTGCGGATTTATTCGTCTGCTTCCTCGTCCTGCGGCATTGTCGTTTCCTCCTCAGTCTCGATTTCCTCCTCTGCTGCGGTCGTACTTTCCTCGTCCTGCGGCTTGTCGGTCTGCGTAGATTTTTCGGCTTTTTTTGCCGCCTCAGTGACCGCCGCAGTCGTTTTTTCGAGCGTTTCGAGCGGCTCAACATAGACCTTTTTGGGAATTGAAAGATTTATTTCGCCAATCTGATTCGGGTCGTTCTCGTCCTCCTGGGCAATAACCTTTTTAGCCTCCTTGAGCTTATACTCCGTGTCGCTGCCGTCGCCGAGATAGAGCCTGTATCTGCTCTGATATTCAAGATAGATATTATCCGAATCAGAAATATCTATACCCGTTATGCCCTGCAAATCCGCAGTCTTTATTGCCGAATCAAGGCTGAAGTATAGATTCTCTTCGTCCTCATCGGCAAAAGCTATGGTTTCGCCCGATTTCGCCTCGATTTTATTCTTGACGGTAAGAACGGCGAGTCCGCTGCTTTTCGGCTTTTCTGTCAAAATTTCAAGCGTTTTTCCGTTTGAATCGGCTATTGCGTACCCGCCTGAGGCGGTCTTAATTAGCAGCGCCGCTTCATCGTCCTTCACGGCAAATGTGACCGTTCCGGAGAGGCTTTTATTGATGTCAAGCGAAAGGATGTACGGAAGTTTTTCCTGTACCCTCGACTTAACTCTGTCCCAATCGGTCGTTATCATATTATCGCCGACCTCAACTCCCGCCGCATCAAGAATTTGCTCGGCAGTGTAATGCTCACCTGTCTTTGTCACCTTTATTTCGCCGACATTAAAGAGCACGGTTACGGAAAGCACCGCAAAAATTGCGGCAACGGCAACAGCCGCAATGATCCCCGCAAGAATCCTGCGATTGCGTGTTACCTTTTTCAATTTCTTTTCGTATCGCTCCCTAACCTCGGGCGAAAGAGAAGCGACCTGTCTCGGCGTCAGCTTTTTCATCGTCAGTCAATCCTTTTTATTTTTGCTCCTATATAACCGAGACTCCTTTCGAGAGCCTCATAACCTCTGTCTATAAAATGAATATTTTCAACCGTCGATCTGCCCTCGGCGCAAAGGGCTGCAACAGTCAGCGCAGCTCCGGCTCTGAGGTCGTGAGCGCAAACCGACGCACCCTGCAATCCGGCAACGCCGTTGACGACGGCAATTTTATCGTGAACGCTTATTTCTGCGCCCATTCGGTTCAGTTCGCCTGCATGGCGAAACCTGTTTTCAAATATATTCTCGCAGATCACGGTCGTTCCGTTCGCAACCGCCGCCATAGCCATTATCAGAGCCTGACAATCGGTCGGGAAGCCCGGATAAGGCATCGTCCTTATCGTTCCCATTGCACCGAGCCGTCTCGGCGAAATTATTCTCAGCCTGTTCTGTGAAGCCGTAATTTTGCAGCCGCTCATCTCGAAGCACTGCATGATAGGCATAATATGACTCGGCAAAACATCTTCAAGCAGGATATCCGAGCCTGTAATCGCAGCCGCCGCCATATAAGTGCAAGCGGCGATCCTGTCCGACATTACGCTAAACTGCGTACCGTGCAAGCGTTCTACGCCCTCGATATAAATCGTGCTCTCGCCCGCTCCGCCAATCCTTGCTCCGCAGGAATTGAGAAACATTGCAAGGTCAACGACCTCCGGCTCTCTTGCGGCATTTATTATCGTCGTTGTGCCAGAGCATCTGAGCGCAGCAAGCATAATATTTTCCGTCGCTCCTACGCTCGGAAAAGAGAGCGTTATCTTTGCGCCCTTTGTTTTCGGGCATTTGCACGAGATGTGGCCGAACTCCTCCAAAAGGCTCACTCCGAGCTTCTTCATTGCGAAAAGATGCAGATCGATCGGTCGCATACCGATATCGCAGCCGCCGGGTGCGCAGATATGAGCCTCGCCGGTTCGTGAGATCAAAGCGCCGAGAAAAACTATCGACGAGCGCATTTCACGCATAAGATCGTCGGGAATATTGTTTAAATTCATGCGGCTGCCGTCAACCGAGACGGAACTCCCGCTTCTGTGCACCTCGCAGCCGAGCGTTTTCAAAATATTGAGCGTTGAGTCGATATCCGTAAGCGACGGACAATTATGTATCACACACGGTCTGCCTACGGCAACGGTTGCCGCCAGAATCGGTAGCGCACTGTTTTTTGCACCCTGCACCCTCAGCCTGCCGCCGAGCCTTCCGCCACCCTCAATAATAAAGCGTCCCATATATCGCACCCTTTCGGAAAACATCAATCTGTTCTCAGTTTATGATGCTTTCCGAAAAGTGTTAATTTCATCTCAAAACCGCAATCCGACTTTTACCGTCTAAAAACTATCCCGCAAATGCATTCCGTAATGCGCTGCGATGCGTCGAGAATAGCCATTGCTTTAGCATTTTTGCCCATCTCTTGCAGTCGCTCCGGCAAGGCAAGCAGCTTTTCGACCTCCGAGAGAAGCCTTTCACCCGTGAAGTCCTTTTCTTCAATAAGAATCGCCGCATCCCTGTCGGACATTGTTTTGGCATTATAATATTGGTGATTCTCCGCCGCATACGGATAAGGAATCAGTATTGACGGCTTGCCGAGCGCCTGAATCTCACTCAGCGAACTCGCTCCGGCACGGCAAATTACAAGATCGGCCGCCGCCAAGCAGCGTTCCATATCGTTTATATATTCTCTGAGCATTATCTGCGGATTAGCGGCAAGGTCAACCTTGCTGCCGATTTCATCTATCATTGCAACGCCTGCTTTGCCGGTTGCGTGCAGATAATAGCAATCCTTTTTTTCGTATCTTTTGAGGATTAGATATTCAACGGCTTCGTTTATGGCTCTTGCACCGAGGCTGCCGCCCATTGAAAGAAGCATCGGGCGGGAATCGAGCTTCATTTCCGACCTTGCAAACTCTTTATTTGCCGAGATTATCTCTCCCCTGATCGGAAGTCCCGTAACGACGCACGGATTTTTCGGCTTGAGAAGCTTCTCTGCCTCGGGAGCGGTAAGCATTACGACATCAACCTTTTTGGCAAGGTTTTTGTTTGTAACGCCGGGGAAAGCGTTCTGCTCATGAATTGCAGTCGGAATACCCATTCTTGCCGCAACGCTGAGCACGGGGCCGCTGACATAGCCGCCGAAGCCGATCACAACATCGGGATTGAAATCACGAATGATTTTTTTCGCCTGACTCTCGGATTTCATCAGCAGCTCAACTGTTTTAAAATTATGCTTCAAGCCCTCAAGGTTAAGCTCACGGCTGAAGCCCTGAATTTCTATCGTTTTAAAATTATATCCGGCATTCGGAACGAGCTGAGCCTCCATTCTGTCGGCAGTACCGACAAAGAGTATCTCCGCTCTCGGATAATTCTCCCTTATGTAACCGGCAACGGCGAGCGCAGGGTTAATGTGTCCTCCCGTGCCGCCCGTTGCGAATAAAATCCTTTTTCCGTTAAGCATTTGCCTTTGTCCTCCTCTTTCTTTCGCCCGACCTTGAAACCGCAAGCACGAGTCCCATTTCAATAAGCTGCATAACAAGCGCTGTTCCGCCATAGCTGAAAAACGGAAGTGAAATGCCCGTATTCGGCATAAGATCCGTTACAACCAAAATATTCAATATTGTCTGCAAGCCGACCTGAAGTGAAATTCCGAGGACGAGCAAACGCTCAAACATACTCTTGGCTCTCGACGCAATAACAAAGCCCCTGAAAACAAGTGCCGCAAAGAGGAGAATGATGAGCACGCTGCGGAAAAATCCGAGTTCTTCACCGACGATCGCAAAGATAAAATCGTTCTGCGGTTCGGGCATATAAAGATATTTCTGCCTTGAATTACCGAGTCCGAGACCGAAAAATCCGCCCGATCCGAGGGCAAAAAGCGACTGGTTGGTCTGCCAGCGTTTATCCGTATCATCATAGTCCTTATAAAGGAACGAGTCGATTCTTTCCGCCTGATAGGGACTGAGAATTTCATGTCTGAAAGCCAAAACAAGCGATACAACCGCTATTCCCACGACAGCTCCGATAATAAACCATCGGATATCAACTCCGCCGAGATAAAGCATACAGACGCCGATAAACAGAACAAGAATCGTGCACGAAAGGTGCTTTTCAAGATAGATCAGTCCGCAGAGGAATGCGAGCAGCAAAAAGAGCAGAATCGCAGCCCACCATTTTGTTTCTATCTGATGTCTGTACTTTTCCAAAAGCCACGCATAAGCCATTATGATGCCGAGCTTTGCAACATCGGAGGGTTGGAATACGATTCCGAGGTTCAGCCAACGCCTAAAATCCTCCTTGCCCTCGATCCTGTAAGGGTGAATGAGCACCAATATCAATAAAGCGAGCGATATTCCGGCAATAAGCGGAGTTGCTTTTTTCATGATTTCGGGATTTATTCTTGAAACAATAAACATTAACGCAACGCCGACAAGGGCAAATCCAAGTTGACGCTTTATATAGTACATTGCGTCATAGCCGGTCGAAGCGTCGTATTTTGCGCTGATATAGCTGGCGGAAAACATCATAACAAGTCCGATGGTCAGAAGCATCAGAACAAGCACCATATAAACGATATCAAATCCGCCGTCAATGAAAACATCAAGGTCAAATAATCTGAACCTGCTTTTCGATTTTCTTTCTGTTGCAGCCGCAGCGTTTCTTCCCGCCGTCTGTCTGAGCTGTTCGGATGACATTTTCCGTATCCCCCTTTGTTTAAATCACCTTAAAGGCAACACTGCGCAATTGAGGCGCACGCCTTGTTTGAATATATCTCTGTCATGCTGTATAAAAATTCCTTGACTTGCTTAAATTTTTATCTTGAAAATCCGCCGTAATACATCAATGCAACGCCGAGTATTCCGCCGACAAGGTTAACTGCGCAGAAAACAGTGTCTATCTTCTTTTCGCTCCAGCCGCCCATCTCAAAATGATGGTGAATCGGAGCCATTCTGAAAATTCTCTTGCCGTGGGTTATCTTGAAATATCCGATCTGAATAACATCGGAAAGTCCCTCAATAAAATATATGATACCCGTAAGAATAAGAATTATCGGGCAATCAAAGGCATAAGCTATCGCAACGACAAGACCGCCGAGGAACATTGAACCTGTGTCGCCCATGAATACCTTTGCGGGGTATTTGTTCCAAACGAAGAAGCCTATGCAGCCGCCGAGAAGCGCAGCGGAAACTATGCCGATGCCAAATGCCCTGTGAACGACAGCCATGATGATAAAGCTTATCGCCGCAGTAGCCGTAACCGACGAGCAAAGACCGTCGATTCCGTCGGTAAAGTTGACCGCATTTATTGCGCCGTAGAGAACGCAAACACCGAGAACCCAGAACCAAATGCCGAGCGAAATATTGCCGACAAACGGAATGAACATATACGGGTCTTTATCCATTGCAAGGTAAAGGCTTGTAAGATATGCGGCGCAAATGATAAGCTGCAAAATAGTTTTCTGAATAATCGAAAGGCCGAGATTGCGCTTTTTGGCGACCTTTATGTAGTCGTCGGCAAAGCCGACAGCACCGAACATCAACGCCATGATAAGTCCTGCCCAAAGCTTCGTTTTTTCGCTCGAATCGAGTGCCGAGCCGCCCGTTGTCAACGAGTAGCAGACAAGCACAACGGCTGCGGCGCAGAATATGCCGATTATAAACATTATTCCGCCCATTGTCGGTGTTCCCTGCTTTTTCTTGTGCCATTTCGGTCCTATATCGAGAATCGTCTGACCGAATTTAAGCTTGTGCAGCCATGGGATAATCACATAGCCGAGCAGTGCGGTTATTGCGAATGCGCCGACTGCGCTGAGTATAAGTGCAAGATAGCTGTTCATTTGTTTCACCCGTATCCTTTCAACCCTTTTGATTATTTCATTCTGCCGTAAAGATCGTTTATAACATCCTCAAGAGCCATTCCTCGGCTCGCCTTGAAAAGCACTGCGTCGCCGGGCTTGAGCGTTTCAAAAAGCTTGTCGGCAAGCTGCTTTTTATCCGTGAAATCGTATACCTCCGGCACGCCGCACTCCCTCGCCTTTTCAGCCGAGGCGATCGACCTTTCGCCGTAGGTCATAAAAATATCGACCTTTGCCTTTGCCGCAAGCAGTCCCGCATTCCTGTGGGATTCCTCGCTGATCGTACCAAGCTCCAGCATATCGCCGAGCACCGCTATTCTCCTGTCAGCTTTCATCTCCGAGAGCATTTTAAGGGCGGCTCGCTGCGAATCGGGACTTGCATTGTAGCAGTCCTCAACAAATTTTATTCCGTTGACCTTTCTCATGCGCTGTCTCATGCCGGACGGCGTATATTTTGAAAGACCTCTGACCGCTTCCTCCGGCGTAACGCCGAGCTGCATTCCCGTTGCGAAAGCGGCAAGAGCGTTATAAACATTATGTCTGCCGATCGTCGGGATAACCGTATGCTGAATTTTGTTGTCATATGCTATATCAAATTCCGTGGTTTCATCGTTCTGCTCAATATTCATCGCTCTGAAATCGCAGATCTTATCGTCAATTCCGTAATAGATCACCGGATGATTTTCGATCACCGCTCCTGCGAGGTACGGATCGTCCCCGTTAAGCAGTATCGGGCAGTTTTCACGGAGTCCGTCAAGAATCTCCAACTTTGCCTTGAGAATATTCTCTCTCGAGCCGAGATTTTCCATATGCGAAACGCCGATGTTGCTGATTATCGCAATTGTCGGTTCGGCAATGAGCGAAAGCTCCGAGATCTCTCCCCTGCTGCTCATTCCCATTTCAATGACCGCCGCCTGCGTGTCCTCCTCCATTCTCAGAAGGGTTCTCGGCAATCCGATATTGTTGTTGAGGTTGCCCTCCGTCTTTAACGCATTGTATTTTTCGTTAACAACGAACCATGTCATTTCCTTTGTGGTCGTTTTGCCCACGCTGCCCGTCAGGCCGACAACCGGAATATCAAATGTTGTCCTGTACCAATGTGCAAGAGCCATAAGCGCCTTGTGGGTATCCTCGACTCTGAGCATCGGACCGTCGGCGTCAACATCATGGCTTACGATTGCCGCCGAAGCGCCGTTTGCGAATGCGGAGGCGGTGAAATCATGTCCGTCAAAGTTTTCGCCCTTTATTGCGATATAGACGCAGCCGGGCTTGCAAAGTCTTGAATCAATGCAAACCTCCGTTATTTCCGCATCCCTATTATATACTCCGCCGATATGCTCGGCAATTTCCTTTAAATTAAGCTTTTTCATTTTTCAAAATTCGCTCCGTTATCAAGTATTTGCCTCACGATCTCACGCTCGTCATAGTGTATCTTCTCAGTTCCGAGGATTTGATACCGCTCATGACCCTTTCCTGCGATGAGAACCGCATCTCCCGGCTTTGCCTCAACAATCGCCTCTTTTATTGCCTGCGTTCTGTCGGTAATGCGAACATAGGAACTTTTGTCAAGACCTTTAACGATATCGTTGATTATCAGATCCGGGTCTTCGGTTCTCGGATTATCCGAGGTTACATAAACAAGATCCGAATATTTGCAGGCGATTTTGCCCATTATCGGTCTTTTGGTCTTGTCTCTGTCGCCGCCACAGCCGAACACGGTAATAAGTCGCTTGTCATATATATTCTTTACCGTTTTGAGCACATTTTCCAGGGAGTCCGGAGTGTGCGCAAAATCAATAAGTATATGTATTTTTCTGTCGTTCTTGACCTTTTCGATTCTTCCTCTTACCGTCTGCATCTCGGCAATGGCATTTATCGTCCTTTTCATATCGACATTCATTGTCATGCAGGCTGTCAGCGCCGCCAGGGAATTATAGACCGAAAAACGACCGATCACATTATAGGCTATATCATAGCTTCCGCTTTTTGATGTGAGCTTATACGCAACTCCGTCATGGTGAAGCTTGACATTTTCCGCTTTGACATCCGCCTTGTTGTCAATGGCATAGGTGATCGTCTTGTCCTTGGCATTTTTCTTCATGAACGCCGCATATTCATCGTCCGCATTTATAACGGCGATGTCGCTGCATTTCATCAGGATCGCCTTTGCCTCGGCATAATTCTCCATAGTTTCGTGGTAATCGAGATGTTCGCGGGAAAGATTGGTGAAAACGCCTATATCGTAGTTTATGCCGTAGGTTCTCAGCTGAGCGAGTGCCTGCGACGAAGCCTCCATAATGCAAACATCACAGCCTGCCAGCTTCATCATATAGAAATATCTGTGAAGCACGGACGGGTCGGGAGTTGTGTAATCGGCAGGATATCTCTCGTTGCCTATCACTACCTCCACCGTACCAATAACGCCGACCTTGTAGCCGTTTTCTTCAAGAATCTTTTTTATGATAAAAGTTGTTGTGGTCTTTCCGTTAGTTCCCGTAACGCCAATCATTTTGAGCGATTTGTGGCAGTTTCCGTAATAATTGGCACACATCAGAGCATATGCCTTGCGGGTATTTTCAACCACAATACAGTTTTTTATTCCGATATCACGGTCGCATATAACGACCGCAGCTCCTCTTTCAATTGCCTTGCGTGCATAATCGTGTCCGTCATTTCTGTTTCCCTTTATACATACAAAAGCGCTTGAATTTCTTACCTTTCTTGAATCGTCGGTCACATTCACGATTTCAGGGTTAAGACTGTAACCGTTTTTTATTTCAATTCCGTCAAGCAATTCCTGCAGCTTCATAAATACCTCCGTTAGTTATCCGAGATTCCCGATGTTGTTCTGAAATATACCGTTACGGTAGAGCCGGACTCGACCTCTGTGCCCTTCAAGGAGCTTTGTCGATAGGCGGTCAGGCTTTCCTCGGAAAGAGAATTGCCCGAAACCTTTATGTTTATTCCGGCGTTTATAGCGGCATAATTTGCCTCTGTTATCGTCATTCCCGTAAAATCGGGGACGACTGCTTTCAGCTTTTTCTTTTGCTCCTCAGTGTAGAGCACGACCACTCCGCCCTGCGGAATGTACTGTCCCGACGCAGGCATCTGCGAAAGCACCGTATCTCCGCTTCCGACGACCTGAACGCTGAACTTGCTTTCCTCAAGCGATGACTTCGCTTCGTCAACGGCGTCTCCGGTCACGCTCGGAACCTGCACATCAAGCAGTGCCTTTTCCGAATCGCTATACTGACGCTCAACGTTGAGATATGTGAGCGTATTTTCAATGACCTCGCCTGCAACCGGAGCTGCGACAGCTCCGCCGCCCGTTGCGCCTTCAGGCTCATCAACGACGATTAGCACCGTGATCTGCGGATCATTTGACGGAGCAACTCCGACGAACGATGCGGCAACCTCGCCGACATTGTTCAATTTATCCGAAGTTCCTGTTTTGCCTCCGACTCTGAATCCGGCTACATATGCGTTTTTGGCGGTTCCGTTAAGAGCGACCTGCTCCATCGACGCCATGATTTTTTCCGAAGTGGATTCGGAAATGACCTGTCTTTTTTCAATCGGCTGGGTCTGCGAAATAACATTTCCCTCGCTGTCAAGCATTTTGCTGACAACATACGGCTGCATAAGCTTGCCGTCGTTCGCTATTGCGTTGATTGCCGTTATCATCTGTATCGGCGTTATCTGGAACGACTGACCGAACGATGAACTGGCAAGGTTTACCTTCGTCATTTTGTCCTTTTCAAAGTAGGTTACGCCCGCCTTAGGCGTTGTCTCTCCGGGAAGATCGATGCCTGTCTTTTCGGTAAAGCCGAACGCCTCAAAATACTTATAGAAGGTATCCACTCCGAGCCTTTGTCCGATGGTGATAAAATACGGGTTACAGGAATTCATAAGGCCCTCTGTGAGCGTCTGAGTTCCGTGACCCGCCGTATTATGGCAGGAATAAACTCTGTCGGAAACGGTGATCGATCCGGTGCAGGTATATTTTTCGTCATACTTGACCGCATTTTCCTCAAGACCGGCCGCCATGGTGATGACCTTGAAAACCGAGCCGGGTTCATATGTATCGGTGAGTGCTCGGTTGTTCCACTGAGCATACATTGCGTTCTGCTCCGCCTCGTCCTTTTCCTTTGTATCTTTAATTTTATTGATGGACTCGACCGTCCTTTTATCGTATACGGTATACGGATCGTTCGGGTCGTAATCGCCCTTGGAGGACATTGCAAGGATCGCTCCGGTCTTTACATCCATGACAATACCCGTGCAGCTTGCCGCCTTGCTTGTTTCGTAGCAGGAGGAAAGCGCATTCTCAAGATATCGCTGAATGGTTTCGTCAACGGTCAGCACAAGGCTTGTGCCCTGCTTCGCCTCATAGACCGACTTATATTCAATATCCTGCGCCGTGGAGGAATTGCTCTTTGCCGAGATCACACGACCGTCAACGCCGGTCAGCGTGCTGTTATAGTAGGATTCGAGTCCCGAAAGTCCGTTATTGTCCGTTCCGGTGAAGCCGAGGATCTGCGAAGCAAGGGTCGAATACGGATAATACCGCTTAACATCCTCGTCTATCATCACTATTGAGCCGAAGCTCTGATCCTTGCCTTCATTGTCAACAAACGTACCTTTGATAAATTTTTCCAGCTTATCTTTTGCTTCCTTTTCAACCTTTGTTTTTATGCTGACGCTGTTGTACTGACTATAGGAAGCCTTATCCTCAAGGTATTTTCTCGTAACGCCGAGAGCGTCCGTCAATGCGGAATACACCTGCTCCTGAGCCTGCTCCGGGATCTTGGCAAAAGCCGTTGCATTAAGCGAAATTTTCCATGCGGACGCACTCTGAGCAAGAACCGACATATTTGCGTCGTAAATAACTCCTCGCTGTGCGGTTATTGCGGTGTCGCTGAGCTGCTGAGTTTCCGCCTTTGTTTTAAAGAACTCGCCCTTATAAAGCTGAGTATAGCCCATGCCGAATATTGTCGATCCGAATCCGAGAATGATTATGACCGCAAGAAGGCACATGGTTCTTTTTTGAAGATTTTTCATTATAATTTTTTTGGGTTTGAAAAAACCGTTTTTGCCTCGCTGCAACCTTATCATCCTTTCAAAGCAACCGCCGAGCAACGGCAGCGAATCAATTTTTAAAAATCAAGGCAATACCGCACAATCGAGGCGCACGCCTTGCCTGAATATATTCCCGTCATGTTGCATAAAAGCCCTTGACTTGCGACAACAGGCATGTATTTTTTTGTGTAACCTGACGAAAAATCTTACTGTACAATCCACACAACCCAATTGTGCGACATTGTTTTAACTATTGCCTTAAAATCACTCTAAGGGCGGATAAAAAAATCCGCCCTCAATGTTCATATCATAAATATGTTCGATACCCGCTTTATATTCATTGATTCGTTTCCTTCTGCGCCGTCTTTGTTTCGTTATCATCCTCTGACATATCAAAATATCTGACCTGATAGCTTTCACGCTTAACCATTCCGAGCTTTGACTGAGCATACTCCTCAATTTTATCCATCGACATCAGCGAATTAAACTGCATCTGCAAGCGAACATTTTCGCTCTGTGCGGTTTTGAGCGCAGTTCTCTGATCCGCAAGCTCACTTTGATAATTCGTGAGCATAACCCTGCTGTAAATAAGAGATCCGAGTATAAGCAAAGCGACTATTGCGATGACGCCGGCTCTGAGAGCGGCGACCCTGCTGGCTTTTACTTCCGACTGCGCCTGTTCATAGCTGATCGGTTTTGTTTGAATAAGCTTCGGAGCTTCAAATTTCTTCTTTTTGCGTTCAACGGGAACATATCCGTTTTTAGTGTTATCGAACAAGTCGAGATCAAGGGCTAAACCTTCGTTAAGATCAGCCATATTCGTCAGCTCCTTTCAAAATTTAACATCTTTTTGATTTATCTTTCTTATATTTGTGTGATTATATCTTTTCAACAGCCCTGAGCCGTGCACTGTGCGCTCTGAAATTCTCGCCCACCTCGTCCTGCGTCGGTGCTTTCGACTTGAACGGAAGCTTGCCTCTCGGCTTTCTTCCGCAAACGCAAACCGGGAATTCCGGCGGACAAACGCAGCCCTCGCAGAATTTGTTGAACTTTCTTTTAACGATTCTGTCCTCAAGCGAATGGAAGGTGATTATCGCTATCCTGCCCGAGGGATTGAGTGCTTCAAACATATCGTCAAGCGATCGTTCAAGCTTGTCCAGTTCGCCGTTGACCTCGATCCTCAGCGCCTGAAATGTCCTGCGTGCCGGGTGTCCGTCACGCTTCGCCTTCATCGGCATTGACACTTTGATTATATCAACAAGCTCAAAGGTCGTTTCAATCGGCTTTTGCTCTCTCGCTTTAACTATATTTCTTGCGATCGACGGGGCGAATTTCTCCTCGCCGTAGGTATAGATGATCTTTTGCAGCTCGCTTTGCGAAGCGGTGTTGACAAGCTCGGCTGCGCTCATGCCCTCCATGCTCATTCGCATATCCAGCGGAGCGTCCTTATGGAAAGAAAATCCACGCTCGTCTGTATCAAGCTGATGCGAACTCACGCCGAGATCCGCCATGATTCCGTCAACGCCGTCAATTCCGAGATTTTCGAGTATTGACGATATATTCACGAAATTATCGTGAACGATCGTCACCCTGTTATTATCCTTAAATCGCTCATGCAAATTTGCTATGGCTTCGGGGTCTTGATCTATCGCAATTATCCTGCCCGTCGTCAGCCTTTCGGCAACTGCGGCGCAGTGTCCTCCGCCGCCGGCTGTGCAATCGACATATATTCCGTCGGGGCGGACATTGAGGGCTTCTATAGTTTCGTTAAAAAGTACGGGAATATGCTTAAACTCGCTCATCAGAACGGAACAACGAAATCGACAGGCTCGTTATCCTCGCTCATCATCTTGTCGAAGCGATCCTTCGCCCAAATCTCGGCTCTTTGACCGACGCCGATAATGACGATATCACGGACAATTCCTGCTTTTTCGATAAATCTTGCCGGCAGAACAACACGGCTCTGCGAATCCATCTCGCAATTCTCGCTATTGAGAAAAATCGTTCGCTGGAGCTTAGTCCTGTCAACCCCGTCATTGACAAACAAAAGCTCGTTGGTGATCTCCTCCCACTGCTCCTCACGATAAATTCTGAGGAACTGCTCGCCAGGCTTGGCAAAGACGACAAACTCCTTGCCGCCGATCATATCTCTGATTTTCGGAGGCATAACTATTCTTTTTTTAGCGTCAAGAGTACGGTCATAATAGCCGTTGAACTGCATAAAAGCTGCCTCCTTTTCGTAAATTTCTTCCACTTCGTGGGTTTTATGGGTAAATCCACTCCACTTTTGTAACTTTATTATACAATACAATTCGCAAAAGTCAAGAAAAAATATTGCACAAAAAACGGAACAATATAAGGTCGGTTTTTAGCAGCCGCCGTGCGCCATATAAAAATCGGCAGAATTCATTTTTTGAGCTGAATGACAAACGCACACCTCAATTTGTGCGGTGTTGCCTTAAAGATGTAATAATATACACCTTTCAACCGTTTCTGCCGTATTTTATTGGTCAAATTCAATATTATTCATTTTTTATTGATTTTTATTCTTGAAATATACATCAAACTGTGCTATATTGTATGAGATAAAAATTGCCGCTTTTCGGCGGCGGATAGGAGCTTGCTATGGAAATCAAACGTTCAGAAAATTTACAGCCGGTTCATTCCGACATCAGAGGCCCTCTTTATCTTGAAAGCCAGAGAATGAACAAGGAAGGTATCAAGGTTCTTCGCCTTAACACGGGTAACCCCGCCACATTCGGTTTCGGAATGCCCGACAGCGTAAGAAATGCGCTCCTCAACAACGCAGACAGAGCTGTTGCATACTGCGACCTCAAGGGTATGCCCGACGCTCGTGAGGCGATTTGCAACTATCATAAAGGCAAGGGCGTTCAGGGAATCACTCCCGACGACATATATATCGGCAACGGCGTAAGCGAGCTTGTTCTTATGGCTCTTCTTCCGCTGCTTAACAAGGGCGACGAGGTTCTCATGCCCTCCCCGAGCTATTCTCTCTGGTCAAACTCGACCTACATCGCAGGCGGTCAGCCCGTTTTCTATAAATGTAACGAGGAGAACAACTGGTATCCCGATATCGACGATATGAGGAGCAAGGTTACTTCCAAGACAAAGGCTATCGTTATCATCAACCCGAACAACCCGACAGGTGCGGTTTACCCGAAGGAGGTTCTTGAGGACATCATTCAGGTTGCCCGTGACAACGACCTTCTCATCTTCTCCGATGAGATTTATGACAGACTTGTTATGGACGGCGTTGAGCATTATTCAACCGCCGCTCTCGCTCCCGACAGAATGGTTATCACGATGAACGGTCTTTCAAAGTCACACATCGTCTGCGGCTTCCGCTGCGGCTGGATGTGCATCAGCGGCTACAAGGGCAAGGCTGACGACTATGTTGAGGGTATCTTCCAGATCGCTGCCATGCGTCTTTGCGGTAATGCGCTCACTCAGCTTGTTATTCCTGCGGCTCTTGATGACAACGCAAGCACACAGGCCATGCTTGTTCCGGGCGGCAGACTCTATGAGCAGAGAGAGGCAGTTATCCGTGAGATCGACAAGATCGACGGACTTTCGGTTGTCAAGAACCACGGCGCATTCTATGTGTTCCCGAAGCTTGATGTTAAGAAATTCAACATCACAAACGACAAGAAGTTCGCTTTTGACCTTCTCCACGAGAAGCACATCTTCATCGTTCCGGGTTCGGGCTTCGACTGGAACGAGCCGGATCACTTCAGAATAGTTATGCTCCCCGAACCGGATGAAATCGCAAAGGCGATCCGTGACATCGGCGACTTCCTCAACGGCTACTGGCAGAAGAACGACTAAACATTCGGTCTGCTTGCAAGACGAAATAAGGACTGCGGCATATGCCGTCGCAGTCCTATTGCATTAAAACGAATTATCGAATCGCATTAAAAAATCAGCCCCTCCCGTGAATTTTGGGAGAGGCCTTTTTCATTATATTGCCGAGTCAAATGCCGCTCTGATCGTTCTTGCCGGAACGATTTCAACGAGGGCTTTTATTTTTTCGTTCAGGTTTTTATAGTTATGGTACGGCACGATACAGCGATTAAATCCGAGCCTTGCCGCTTCCTTTATGCGCTGCTCACAGCTGCCGATCGAGCGTATCTCGCCGCCGAGTCCAATCTCGCCGAATGCGATAACATCATCACGAATCGGGGTATCCTTGAGACTCGATATCAGCGCAAGCGCAACGGAAAGGTCGGACGCAGGCTCGTCCAGCTTCAATCCGCCGACAACATTGATATAAATATCGCAATTGCTCAGGAAAAATCCGGCTCTTTTTTCGAGCACGGCGGCAAGCATCGCAAGACGGTTATAGTCGAAGCCGTTCGTCATTCGTCTCGGGTTGCCGTATCCTGAGGTGCTGACAAGAGCCTGAACCTCGGCAAGAATCGGGCGTGATCCTTCCATAAGGCAGGCGACGCACGAGCCGGAGGTATTCTTGGGTCTGCCCGATATCATCATCTCCGACGGATTTTCGACCTCGCTGAGTCCGTTATCCTTCATTTCAAAAACGCCGATTTCGTTCGTCGAGCCGTATCTGTTTTTGACCGCTCGCAAAATTCTGTAGGAAAGATGCCTTTCGCCCTCAAAATAGAGCACTGCGTCAACAATATGTTCCAGCACCTTCGGACCCGCTATATTGCCGTCCTTGTTGACATGACCGACGACGATCGTCGGAATATTCAGGCTTTTTGAGGTTTGCATGAGGCAGTTTGTGCACTCCCTGACCTGCGCCACGCTGCCGAGCGACGAGCTAAGCTCCGACACATTCATCGTCTGAATCGAGTCGATGATAACAAGATCGGGCTTCGACGCCCTCATATGCTCGGCAACGATCTGAACATCGGTTTCGCAAAGAACAAATAAGTTTTCGGTATTTACTCCGAGCCTGTCCGCCCTGAGCTTTATCTGGTGCGCCGATTCCTCGCCCGAAACATACAGGATTCGCAGCGTTCTGCCGAGGTACTGGCAAATCTGCAAAAGCAGCGTTGACTTGCCGATTCCGGGGTCTCCGCTGAGCAGCACAAGTGAGCCTTTGACTATACCTCCGCCGAGGACGCGGTCAAGCTCCTCCAAACCCGTTTTGTGCCGAACCTCACCGTCGCAGCTTATGTCATTTATCATTTGAACATTGGAGGTAAAGCCGACCGGAGCAGTCCTGCCGGAATTTTTTGCTTTTTCGGGGGTTTTGAACACCTCGTCCATTGTGTTCCACTCGCCGCAGCCCGGGCAGCAGCCGAACCATTTGACGCTTTCGTGTCCGCACGCCGAGCAAACATATAATGTTTTGGCCTTTGTTGCCATTTGATCACCCATTCATCAAATATTTTATCAATCCGTCCGCAATTAAAATTGCAAGCTTCATTCTGTAGCTCTCGTCCTTTAGCTTGTTCAGCTCATCCGAGTTTGAAATAAAGCCGCATTCAACCAGCACGGCAGGAATTTTCGCATGATACAAAAGATAGATTCCCGAGCCGGATTTCTTCACCACTCTGTCGTTTTTCGGCTGGAGGTAACTGACGACCGAGCTCTGTATCGACTCGGCAAGCGTCTTGCTTTTTTCGTCGTTTCCCGAATAGAACACCTGCGTTCCGTGCTGTGAGGAATCCTCAAATTTATTCTGGTGCACGCTTATAAAAACTGCGTCGGGGTTCTTTTGCATCAGATCGAAACGATTATGTATATCGGAAATTTTTCTTTTTCTCAAGGAATCCAGACCTTCGTCGCAGGTCATAACATCCTGCGTCCTTGTCATTATAACATTAAAGCCGTAAAATTTCAAAAGCATTTCCAGCTTCAGCGCAATATCAAGATTGAGCTCCTTCTCAACCGTGCCGTCGAGTCCTATTGCGCCGCCGTCCTCGCCGCCGTGGCCTGCGTCAACAATTATGGTTTTTTGCGTGATCGGACTTGCCGAAGCCTCGGTTGCGGAAGAATTAGCCATGAATGTCAGATACAGCATGGCAGATAATATTATAAGAAAAGCGACTGTAACCGCAATTATTTTTCGACGATTTTTCACATTACCACCTCATACATAAAATATGCAGACGGTGAATGAACTATGAAAAAATCAAAGCAATGCCGCACGATCATGTGCGAACTGCGCAGCAAAATTTACAGATGCAAGCAAGGCGTGCGCCGTGCCGCATTAACAACTCCCCTGCTCGGTATACTGACCGGCACGGTAAATATTTTGATCGGCTCATGCGGCGGAATAATCGCCGTTGAGACATTGAAGCTCAGAGGAATCGATCAAACAAAATCGCACGCAACCGCAATAGCGATAATCCTGCCGCTGTCGATGATAAGCGCAGCCGGATATTTGATAAAGGGTCAGGTCAGAGCGGGCGACAGCCTTGTTTACCTTTTGCCGAGTCTTATCGGGTCGGCGATAGGTTCGCTTTTGCTGCCGAAAATACCGAAAAATGTGTTGAGCAAGGTGTTTTCAATATTCATAATATATGCCGGAGTCAGGATGCTGATGAAATGACGCTTGATATTATCGCCGGGATCGTCTCCGGAATTCTCGGCGCAATGGGTTTCGGCGGAGGCGGAGTGCTTATCCTCTACCTCACGCTTTATAAGGATTTGCCGCAGGCGGCTTCGCAGGGAATCAACCTTTTATTTTTCATTCCGTCCGCCGTATTGGCAATTATTTTTCATATCAAAAACAGGCTGATAGACAAAAAAGCCGCCTTGATATACATCGGTTACGGTCTTATCGGCGTTGCGCTCGGATTTTTACTGCTCAATCGCCTTGATGATAAGACGCTGCGAATAATTTTTGCGGTTATTCTTATCGCCGTCGGCGCAAAGGATCTTTTTTTACCGTCAAAAGATAAGTGAGCGTGACGCAATGCCTTGCGGATTGCGCATAACTCAATTTTGGGGCGTTATATCGAATACTTTATCAAACAAAACTTTCAGCAAAGCTCCGATATAAAATCCGACAACATTAAGAATTATGTCGTCAATATCGGGATGACCCATAGCGAAATAATACTGCGAAAGCTCTATTGACGAGCTAAGAACAACGGGGAAAAGCACAAGAATGATTTTCAGCCGTCCCCTTTTCAGTATGCGGCAAAACAAATAGCCGAGCGGGATAAAAATCGCAATGTTGCCGAAGAAAAGCACAAGCCTTTCATAATCCAAACAGCCGGAGAAAAAAGTGACCCTGAAAACATCAAACGGGTCAAAATTCGGTTCGCTCCTGTCCGTACCCGGAGTTCGGCAAAGGAAGAAGCAATAAAACAAAACAATAATATAAAATAAAGTAAAAGCGACAGAAACGACCGAATAGAATTTTTCGTACTGTTCGGTTATTTCTGCGTCCTTTTTTATAAATGCATTGATCCGGCGATATGCCGTCACTGCGATGAGCACAATGAACACCATGCCGATACTGTCGTAATAGAACATATATTCCCATGCGGAATTAAAAATAAAAAATGTGCCCTTTGCAAGCATTTGAGCTATAACGGCATAGATCACCCAAAAAGCAGCCGAGGCACACGCCGCAAAGGAAAAAGCGGACATTTTTATTTTTAAAGCGTCCGCAATTGCGGTAAAAACAAGCGAAGAAAATAATGTCAATAAAATCTGAAACGCCAATCTGCCGGTGAATTGCATACCGATATAAGCCGAGAAAAGCATATATGCTGTGCAAAAAGCTCCCGACAAAAGCGTTTTTATCATGTTATCGGATTTTACCGGCATTTGTATTTCTCCTGTAGTCAAGATAGTCCTGCAAAATAATTACAGCCGCAACCGCATCAACAACATTCTTTCTCTTTTTTCCTCTGACATTGTTGTTGCTCAGATACATATGAGCCGAAACGGTCGTGAGGCGTTCGTCCCAAAGGTCGGTTTCCAGCTCCGTCATTTCATTGATTTTTTTCGCAAGCTCAGCGCACTTTTGCGCCCTCTCGCCTGCCGTGGAATCCATGTTTTTCGGATAGCCAACAACAATAAGCTCCGGCTTGTGAATTTTTACAAGCTCGTTGATCCTCTCGAGCAGCTTCGGCTCGTAGCTCTGCTTAATGACCTCAACGGGATGCGCAAGACTTTCAAGGCGGTCGCACAGCGCTATGCCCGTCCTTGCATCACCGTAATCGACAGACATAATAACCATGCAACCGCCTCCGTGTTTTTTTATGGCAATACCGCTGCTTAATCGCCGTCGTTGTTCTCCCCTGCGGCAGCCGTTGAAGCCGACCTGCTTGATTTTCTTGTCGGCGTTTCTTCTTCCTCTTCCTCGTCTTCATCGTCGGAGTACGAAGAATAATAGTGACCCGTGCAATACTCCGGAATATTATCCTTCTTGTACCAACCGGTAGCCGTTGAATAGCAGCCCGACGAAGCAAGCTTACCCGTATCAGTACAGTATTCCTTCTGAACCGCTCCGTCAAGATCCTCAAAATCCTTATCGGGAAGATTCTTGTGGATCGCATCGAATACCGTCTTATGAACCGCACCTGCTGGGTTACCCCATGTGCTGATATATTCGGGAATATCATAGCCGTACCAAACGGCTGCGACATAATATGGCGTTCCGCCGACAAACCACTTATCGTTGTTGTCATCGGTCGTACCTGTCTTTGCGAAGGTATCGAAGCCGCTGGTCTTGTAGCTTGAGCCGGTACCGTATGAGCTGGTGGTAACGGTCATAAGCAGGTGTCGCATAACCTCGGCAGTGCCGGTGGAAATGATCTGCTCGCCCTTGTTGTTCCTGTTGTCGATAAGAACCTTGCCGTTTGCGTCCTCGATGTAATAGAACGAATACGGCTTGTAATAGTAGCCGCCGTTGCCGAACGCAGCGTAAGCCGCCGTCATTTCAAGCGATGTTGTACCGTATGTCATTGAACCGATGGAAAGCGGAGCTGCGCTCTTGTCGGTCGCCTCGACTGCGGTCGTGATATGATATTTGTTTACAAGATAGTTGTATGATTCATCAATACCTATCATGTTGATAACGATTCGTGCAGGTATTGTATTGAGCGATCTTGCGATTGCATTCTGAACGGTAACATTATATCCCGAACCGTAGCCGCCGTCGGAGTTTCGTGTTCTCCAACCGCCGTAGCTGACAGCCGAATCGAGAAGATATGACGACCATGTGATCTGGTTCATCTCGATTGCCGGGCTGTAAGATGTGAGCGGCTTAATCGACGAACCGGGTGATCTCGGGGAGGAGCTTGCTCTGTTAAGAACACGGTTGCCCTCCTTGACGCCCGCCTGACCGACAATGGCAACGACTCTGCCCTTGTAGTCCATGATCGTTATTGCCGACTGGGCATTCTTAGTATCCTCGAAGCCCTTGCGGTTTACATAAATATCCTCAGTGGTTTTCTGAACATCAAGATCAACGGCTGTGTAAATTCTCAAGCCGCCGCCGTAGATTGCGTCACGAGCCTCATTGTAGGAATAGCCGAGATCGCTCTGAAGCCTGTCGATAACATCGTCAATAACGAAATCGACATAGAAGCTCTGGAACTCCGAGGAAGCCTTTGCGTTCTCCTCGTTCTTCTGCCTTTCGATCTCCGCCTCGCTCGGAACATAGTCGTCGTCCGTGGTGTAAATAAGCTTGTACGCAACGGCGTCATCATATTCCTGCTGAGTTATTTTACCCTGACTGAGCATTTCATTAAGGCAATAAACCTGCCTCGTTCTGTTATTATCCGGATTATTTATCGGGTCATAGGAATATGGCATTTGCGTGATCGAAGCAATAACCGCACATTCGGCAAGGGTAAGCTCATCGACCGACTTTCCGAAATATGTTTCGGCTGCCGTTTCAACGCCGTAACAGCCCTGTCCGAGATAAATCGTGTTGAGATAAGCCTCAAGAATATCGTCCTTGCTGAAATTTCTTTCAAGATTAAGCGCAGAAAGAATCTCGTTGTACTTTCGGACATAGGTGACCTGATTGTTACCGGTAACATTCTTGACGAGCTGCTGAGTGATAGTCGAACCGCCCTGATCGTTCTGCTTAATAAAAACGCCGATCGTGCGAATCCAGTCAACGCCGTGATGGAATTCAAATCTCTTATCCTCAAGCGCAATGAAAGCGTCCTTCATCTGCTTCGGGATTTTATCAAAATCGACCCAAATACGGTTTTCCTCTCCGTGCAGACGCAAAACCTCGATCTGCTCTCCGTCGGAATTCTCGGCATAAAGGAACGATGTCTGGTTTTGATTGTTCTTTGCACTTTCAAGATTGATGACGGGGTCGCCCGCAACAACCGTAACTGCGTTGATGAAAACATAGCCCACGCAGATTATGATCGTAAAGCAGATGATAGCGAGCAAGGATATGAAGAAAGCTCCTGCATTTGACAGGTCATTAAGTCTCTTTCTTTTTTTCTTTGCTGCTCCCGATCTTTTTTGCGGCATATAACTACCTCCTTGAATTTTCACCGAAAATACTCGTATCAAGTATCGCCTGCATTTTTGTGCTTTCGGTAAAAAGCCGTCTCGCCGATAATCACGCTCCGATTTAATCGGCGATTGACTTAATATAATTTTTAACTTCTTCCAGCTCGGAATAGGGATGTGTTCCGTCCTTGAGCTTCATGAAGCTCTCGTTTCCTTTTCCCGCCAAAACAAGTATATCTCCCTTTTGCGAATGGGAAAGGGCGTAACGGATCGCCTCTTTCCGATCCTCTATAATGATATATTTTCCTCCGACCTGACGAATGTAACCGGCGACCTCCTCGGCAATTTTCCGGGGATCTTCCTTGCCGGGATCTTCCGATGTCAAAATCGAGAGATCGGCTTCCTTGCCGACAACAAGGCCAAGCTCTTTGCGGCGGATCTGGTTTTTTTCACCGATAGAGCCGTAAAGCATCACGAGCCTGTTGTGCGGATAGGTTTTGAGCGTGGAAATAATATTATGCATACTCAGTCCGTTGTGGGCAAAGTCGATAATAACATCAAAATCATCGCTGACATGGATCAGCTGAGCCCTGCCTTCAACGCTGAAGCCCTTCAGCGCAGCGCTGTAATCCTCGATCTCAATGCCGAGAACCTTACAAACGCCTATTGCGGCAAGGACATTATAAACATTGAAATATCCGGGGATCGGAGCGTCGATACGAACCCTCCTGCCCGACTCAATGCAATCAAACGAAACGCCCATCATGTCCTTGCTTCTGAGAAGCTCGACATTTTCGGCTCTTATATCAGCGTCAGCGAGTCCGAAGCTTATAACATCGGCTGCCGACGAACCTTCAAGCATATCCTCATATGCGGGATCGTCAATATTGACAACGGCGTGCCTGCACATTGAAAAAAGCATCTTCTTGCTGTTCTTGTAGTCCTCAAAGGTCGGATGCTCTATTGTGCCAATATGGTCGGGAGCAAGATTCATAAACACCGCCGTATCAAACGGAATACCGTCGGTTCTGTGCATTTTGAGTCCGAGAGAGGAAGCCTCGATAACGCAATATTCACAGTCTGCGTCAACCATTTCACGAAAAAGCTTTTGAAGCTCATAGCTTTCGGGAGTTGTATTTTTTGTTTCACGGTGAACCTCGCCGTAGGAAACGCCGTTTGTTCCGATTATTCCGCACATTTTGCCGGACGCTTCAATAAAGCGCTTGACAATATGAGCGGCAGTTGTTTTGCCCTTCGTTCCCGTTATTCCGACAATTTTCATGCTTTCGCACGGTCTGCCGAAAAAGTTTACCGAAGCAATCGCAAGGGCATGGCGCGTATCGTCCGTAACTATCTGAATGCAGTCCTCGGGAAGCTCGACCGGATGCTCGGCAAAAATACATCTGCAACCTCTTTCGTAGGCATTTTGCGCAAATTTATGACCGTCCGTCATTGTTCCCGAAATGCAGAAAAAGCACTTGCTTTCACTTGCGTCTTTTGAATTGTATGTAATATCTTTAATATCAATATCCTTAAAATTACCGCATGAATAATCAATACATTCGAGAATATCACTTAAAAGCATTATGACCCTCCGAGAAATAAATAAACAATGTGTAAATCAAAGCTCAAACCGCTTTCCTCAACAAAGCGTCGGCAGGTATTTTTCTTTCACATTCAAAGCTCACCTGCATCATCGGATGCGGTGCTTTTTCTATTTTCTCTCCGTTTTCGTCTCTCAGGTCGGTAACCGTGACCTCGTAAGGTTCAACCCCTCGCTGAAGCACCTCAAGCTTTTCTCCCTCGAAAAACCTGTTTCTCTGGCGGCAAAGCACCCGTCCGTTCTCCGAACCGAGAACCTCCGCCATAACGCTCCAGTCCCTCTTGTAGCCGCCGTCGTAATAGATCTGAGCATTCTCCCTCGGGTGGCCGAAGTAGAAACCCGTGCAATACTCACGGCTGCTTATTTTATACATCTCGTCAACGACCCATTTTTCGGGCATATAATCATCAGTCGGATTCTTTAAATATCCGTCGATCGCCTGACGGTATGCATTGGTGATAACCGAGGTATAGTAGGCTGATTTTGCCCTGCCCTCGATCTTAAAGCTTGATATTCCCGCCTTAACCATTTCGGGAATATGCTCTATCATACACATATCCTTGGAATTGAAAATATAAGTGCCGTTCTCGTCCTCGTCGATCGGGAAATACTCGCCCTCACGGGTCTTTTCCATCAGGCTGTACTGCCAGCGGCAAGGCTGGGCGCACTCTCCCCTGTTGGAATCACGGTTGACAAGATAGTTTGACAACAGGCATCTTCCCGAAAACGAAACGCACATTGCGCCGTGGACGAAGCACTCTATTTCAAGTTCCTTCGGAGTTTTTGCCCTGAGAGTTGCAATATCATCAAGGGAAAGCTCCCTCGCCGTGACAACTCTCGTTGCCCCCATATTGTACCATTCGTTCGCCGAAGCATAATTTGTGATTCCTGCCTGGGTCGAAATATGGATATCAACATCGGGCGTGTATTTTTTGGCGAGCGTCATAACGCCGAGGTCGGAAATGATGAAGGCGTCAACGCCTGTTTCGGCGGACTCCATAAGAAAATCCGGGAGTCTGTCTATCTCGTCATTTCTCGGCACGGTGTTGCAGGTCTGGTAGACCTTAACGCCCCTTTTATGTGCGGCGTCTACCGCCGCCTTAAGCTCCTCTGCGGTAAAATTGGCAGGTGCGGCTCGCATGGAAAATGCCGAACCGCCGAGATAGATCGCATCTGCGCCGAAATAGAGGGCACGCTGAAATCTTTCCATATCTCCTGCCGGAGAGAGAAGCTCCGGAAAAGCTGTTTTAATTTTACTCATAATCCTCTCAGTCCGTTGAGCTGTTCGCCTTGATGATAAGAACAAGATTGTTCTTGTGCTCCTTAAAGGTTGAAGCGGTGTAAATATTGCCCGCCTTATCATGAGCGAAGAAATAATAGTCGGTATCCGACGGATAGAGCGCCGCTCTGATTGCGTCGATGCCCGGATTACAGATCGGTCCGGGAGGAAGTCCCTTGATCGCCGATGTGTCGTATGCGTTGTAATAAACGGCACCCTGCGCCTCGCCGACGGTCGGAGTTACATAATTGCTGATGTAAAGAGCCGTACTGTCGCAGCCGAGCGTCGGATAATCCGCCTGATGATTGAGACGGTTATGAATTACGGAGGATATGACCTTCATCTGCTCCGTGTTGGCAGCCTCCTTTTGAATAATGGAGGCGATCGTTATGATCTCGTCCCTCGTAAAGCCAAGCTCGGTGGCACGCTTATCGTACTCGTCCTCCCACTTGGATTTGAAGTTGTCAAGGAACTTTGTGATAACATAGTTCGGGTCTGCGTCAACATAGAAATCATAGGTATCCGGGAAAAGATAGCCCTCAAGCTTGAGGTATCTGCTCTTGTTATCCGTGATATCATTGAGGAAATCATAACTGTACTGACCGGTTTTCATTGCGGTGAGAACCTTTGCGGAATTGCAAACATCGTATTTCTCTATCTTTTCGAGAATCTGTGTTACCGTCCAGCCCTCCGGGAAGCTCAATGAAATTGATTCCGCAGTAACGGGGGCTGCCATTATATCCTTGAGCATACCCTCAACGCCCATCTTGCTGTTGAGATAATACTGACCGCTGAGATATGTCTCGCCGTCAAAGCCTCTGAACTTTGCAAAAAGCTTGCAGAATTCCTTACGCTTGATAAGCCCGTTATCCTTGAGAATATCAATGATCTCGCTGTATGTTGCGTCCGCCGGAATATCGACCGCCGTGTTCTCGTCGCTTCTGTTTATAGCGAGCATATCGCCCAGGCAGGTTATTCCGACATAGGAAAGCAAGATCGTAGAAATAAGAATAAACGAAAGGAATCCGACAGCAGCCCTGCCGCCGACTCTTTCAATGCCGTTTTTAACCTTTGCCTTATGTTCACGCTTAGCCTTGGGGGCTTTATTCTCCTTCCGAGCGTTGGACTTGATCGACTCCTCGGGAGCTTTGTGGTGCTTGGGATAATTCGAGAAATATATTCCGCCGGACTGAGGCTTAGGCTCAACGCTCTGCGGCGAATCGATCAGCGATTCGTCAATGTGAACGACGAACTTTTTCTTTTCCTCCGACGGCTGCGGAGTCTGCACCGGCTCGTCCTTCCGATTGATATGAGCGTATTCTTCGATAAGCTTGTCAATATCGTAATCGGAATATTCTCTGCCGTTCTCGTCTTTCATACTCGTCCTCCTTTTTCAATCAACAGGGACACTGTAAAGAGTCTTTTATATTCTTCGCTTTTTTTTCGTCTATAAGACAGGCTGTGATTTTTTCGGAGAAATCAATCGCAGCGCCCATACCCTTAGCGGTAATAAATCTGCCGTCAAGGCAAACATACTCCCCGCTGACTTCTGCGCCCTCAAGCTCATTCTCAAATCCGGGGAAGCAGCAGGCCTTTCTGCCTTTGAGCAAGCCCATATGTCCGAGTATCGACGGTGCGGCGCAAATTGCGCAAATGTACCTGTCGTTTTCGGCGCAGTAGCTCACCGTGTTTTTTACAGTCTCCGACTTCTCGAGGTTCAGCGTTCCCGGCATTCCGCCCGGCAGCACAACCGCCTCAAGCTCCCCGTCGAGTCTGACCTCGAATTCGTCAAGATCGCAGAAAACCGGAATATTATGCGCTCCGGTAATGAGCTTTCCGCCGACGCCGACGGTGCAGACCTCAAGCTCAGCTCTGCGGAGGAAATCGACAACCGTCAATCCCTCGATCTCTTCAAATCCGTTTGCAAGAAAAACATAAATCATAAATAATTACCTCTCAATCAAGATACATTCCCGAATAGAACGCATCCTCATCCTTGATATAATCATTTGCTTTATCTGTAATCGGGCAAAGCATACCACATTTAGTAGCTGCGCCCACCATATCTGTATTATTATACACTAAAGGAGCATGAATGTAAACATTTTCCGCCCCTAAATTTTCAAATAATTCCAAAATAATTGTAAAATTAGTGTCAAAAGCGGGCAAAAGCTCCTTTACGAGCGCATTTTCCCCTTCTTTGCGAACAAATGCAAGGAAGCCGTTTTTACTATCGTTTGAATATATTTCGCCGCCCGTGTGCAAAAATTCCGCCACGGTATACTCCGTCGTCGCAAGGTCAAACGCAAAACGCTTCACTGAAGAAAGAAGCTTGATTCTTCTCTCTGCGATTTTCCTTATATCCGTCGTTTTTTCTTCATCAAAAAATTTCTCGCAGCCGCCCTTTAATACGATTTCGGCTCTGCGCATTTTCGGAATAAATCCGAATTTTTTATAGTAACCGTACAAGCTGTCCTCGGCGGGAACAAGAAAAAGTGTATCAATTCCGTTGTCGGCGCAATAATTCTTCGAATATTCGATAAGGTCGCCCATCAGTCCCCTGCCACGGTAATTTTGAGCCGTGCAGGCGGCATAAATATACCTGCATGAAAGCCCGTCGATGTTTCCGTTCAAAAGGAACAGCATTGAAACAAGACCGCCCCTCTCGAAAACGCCGAAGCAAAGCTTGTTCGGACAATTATCGAGGAAAAACTCGACATACTCCCTGTCGTCGCCGAAACATTCATGCCATAATTCAATTATATCGTCTCTGTTCTTTGCGATATCAACGATTTGATTCATGCCGTTTGCAAGCCTTTCGGATTATTATTTTTTCGGCAATGCCGAATATTTTTCGATCATAAATTCGGGGTGGTACGAAAGCTTTGCGCTCCGCAAGCCCTCTGAGCCTACATCGTCCTCACGGTTTACGAATTCATAATCCGCAAGCATATTCCGGGCAAAAAGCATATTTATCATCGGATAAGCCCCTCTGATATCGGAATACGCCTTTTCAAAATGTGTATCAAAGGTGTTCTCATTGAGCCTTTCGCCAAAGGTAAAGGCAACCACACCGCCATCAATTCTGAGCACGCCGCCGATCCCGCCGATCTCCTCAAAATGAGCAAAATTCAGCCGCAGAACCTCACGCTCGTCTTCGATGCTCTCCCTGTCCTTTTCCACATTGAGCGTATACCATTTTTCATTCATGGCTATACATTCGTCAAGGTTTTTTCGGCTCAGCGGTTCAAACGACCAATTGAAGTTTTTTTCAAAGTAAGCGATATGATTCCTTTTTGAATGATATTTTTTCCCTTTGAGCGTCGACAGCTTTTCTCTTGAATAAACATAATCAAAATTATTTCTTGAAGCAACGAATTCATATTTTCCGGGAAAAAGCTTTTCAACAATTTCCGTTTCATGCTTCTCAAGAACGGAAAACTCGGGGTAATCAAATTCTTTTAGCATAAACTCAAGAGCTTCGGCGTAATTGTTCCCCTTCGGGAAAGAATATGAGCCGAATTTATTGAGCCGAACGACAAGACAGGACTTGATGTCGGCGATCTCCCCGTCAAAGAACCTGCTCCAACCGATGAGATTTCCGGAGGTAAAGTCGCAGCCCTCCGTTCTTCTTTCTCCCGTTTTGCTCTTTATAAAATCTATATCCTCAAAGCTCGGCTTGTGAAAGAAACAATTCATAAAACCTCCGCAGAAATTATATTATAGATTTCATTTCCTATTTCTTCAATGCTTCTCGGGTTGTCGCCGTCGTTGCATTTTACAACATACCAGCCCATTTTTTCCGCAGCGTCGAGAGCCGCGTCCCTGCATTTATATAAATATTCGAGATTGCTCTCGTGAATGTCTTTTTTGGTTTCGTCGCCGTGATATCTCTCGGACATCATGCGCTGCGAAATTTCAATCGGCATATCGAGGTATATTACGGCGTCGGGCTTCGGCACACCGATAAGACCGTATTCAAAGTCCTCAAGCCATTTAAAAAATTCGGCTCTCTCGCCTTTTTCGATCTTAGTTGCCTGATGATAAGCGTTGGAGGTTGCGTATCTGTCGGAAATAATTATATCGCCGCCGTCGTAAAAAGACTTCCACTTCATCTTATAATTCGCAAAGCGATCCACGGCATAGAACGCCGAGGCTGCGTAGGCATTGACATCGCCCGGCTCTTTTCCGAAATCGCCCCTCAGATACATTTTTACAAGTGCGCTCGATTCGCTGTCATAGTCCGGCAGCTTGATTTGATGAACATTTTTACCGTCAAGCCTTTGACGGAGATACTCGATTTGAGTTGATTTTCCGCTTCCGTCCAAGCCCTCTATAACTATCAGCTTTCCTCTCATTTAAACCTCACCTCCGCATTATTATAGCAAGTTTTGAAAATAAATCAATAACAAATGGTTACAAAGCCGACCGAAAAATCAAAAAAGGGGACGAAAATGATCCGCCCCCCTATTCTTAAATTGATTGGCTTAGAATATACCCTGCTGAAGCATTGCGTCCGCAACCTTGAGGAAGCCTGCGATATTTGCGCCGGCAACAAGGTCATAGCCGCAACCGTATTCCTCGGCAGCCCTGACCGAGCTTGAGTAAATATTCTTCATAATATCTCTGAGCTTGTCGTCAACCTTTTCGGCAGACCAGCTGTAGCGCATGGAGTCCTGACTCATTTCAAGAGCGGAAACCGCAACGCCGCCCGCATTAACCGCCTTTGACGGAGCAACGATGGCATTCGCATGGAGATATTCGAGTGCGTCGTTTGTTGTTGGCATATTGGATACCTCAACATAATACTTCGTGCCGTTCTTCACGATCTTCATTGCGTCCTCAAGATCAACCTCGTTCTGAGTTGCGCACGGCATTACGATATCCGCCTTAACGCCCCACGGTCTTTCGCCCGGGAAGAACTCCACGCCGAATTTTTTTGCATAATCCTTGATATTGCCGTTGGGATCGGCTCTCATCTCAAGAAGATAGTCGATCTTCTCGTCTGTCGAAACACCGTCCTTATCATAAATATATCCCTCGGGACCCGAGATCGTAACAACCTTTGCGCCGAGCTGAGCAGCCTTCTTCGCAACGCCCCATGCAACATTGCCGTAGCCCGAAATTGCTATTGTCTTGCCCTCAATACTCTCGCCGAAGTGAGCGAGAACCTCCTCGGCATAGTAGACCGCACCGTAACCGGTAGCCTCGGGACGAATGTTTGAACCGCCGTAGCTCTGACCCTTACCGGTGAGAACGCCGTTCTCAAAAACGCCCTTAATGTGTCTGTACTGACCGAAAAGATAACCGATCTCACGGCCGCCTACACCGATATCGCCTGCCGGAACATCAATATCCGGACCGATGAATCTGTAAAGATTGCTCATGAAAGCCTGACAGAAGCGCATAACCTCGGCGTCGGACTTACCCTTAGGGTCAAAATCCGAACCGCCCTTTGCTCCGCCTATCGGCAGACCGGTAAGGCTGTTTTTGAAAATCTGCTCAAAGCCGAGGAACTTAACGATTCCCGAATAAACGCTCGGATGGAAACGAAGACCTCCCTTATAGGGTCCGATTGAACCGTTGAACTGGCAGCGATAGCCCTTGTTGACCTGAACCTTGCCGTTATCATCGACCCATGCAACTCGGAACGAGAACATACGCTCCGGTTCGACAAGTCTTTCAAGAAGACCGCACTTTTCATATTCCGGATGTCTTTCGATAACCGGCTCAATGGAGGTCAAAACCTCCTCAACGGTCTGAACGAATTCAGGCTCGGAAGCGTTTTTCGCTCTGACCGAGGCAAGAACTCTGTTGATATATTCATTCATGCGATACACCCTTTCGGTAAACAATAAACCGTTTCATCGCAAAAGCGATGACTCAACGGTCGTTTACAAAATCAAAAATATTGTAACCGTTGATTTGATCAGCGGCTGTTATAACGATATTATAATTGTTTTTCGGCTTAATGTCAAGTTTTTATACGACAAATTACACAATTCAAGATATCCTCTTTTGTGCATTATGTCGTTTGTTCGTATATATTGTTAAATATTCATCACATTTTAAAGTGTTAAACAGAACAATAGCTTGAACAATTTAAAAATAATTTTAACTGCGATTTCTAAAAATTTTCTCTTGACCTGAACATTTGTTCGTTGTATAATGTGTATGATAAATCAAAGTTTACATTGGCAGGCGGTGATTTCAACGGCAAACAAAGTGTATATAGCGATCGACCTTAAATCATTCTATGCTTCCGTCGAATGTGTTGACAGGGGGCTTGACCCGCTTGACGCAAATCTTGTTGTTGCCGATCCGACAAGGACGGAGAAAACGATTTGCCTTGCCGTTTCCCCTTCGCTGAAATCCTACGGAATCCCCGGCAGAGCGAGACTCTTTGAGGTCAATCAAAAGGTTCGCGAAATAAATGCGCAGCGAAAATATTATGCCCCAAAGCATAGCTTTACCCATGAATCGCATTTTAATTCCGAATTGAAGAAAGATTCTTCGGCAGAGCTTGCGTTTATTATCGCACCGCCGAGAATGGCGCATTACATGGAGGTCAGCGCAAGGATATATAATGTTTATTTAAAATACATCGCTCCCGAGGATATCCATGTTTATTCAATAGACGAGGTTTTCATCGACGCAACCGCATACCTCAAGACCTACAATATGACTGCCGGAGAGCTTGCGATGAAAATGGTGCTCGATGTGCTCGAAACAACGGGTATCACGGCAACGGCGGGGATCGGGACGAATCTCTATCTTTGCAAAATTGCAATGGATATCTATGCGAAGCATTGTGAGCCTGACAAAAACGGCGTGCGAATAGCCGAGCTTGACGAAATGAGCTATCGCAGAGTGCTTTGGGATCACCGACCGCTGACGGATTTTTGGCGGGTCGGCAGGGGCATATCGAAAAAGCTTGAAGCCTACGGACTGTTCACCATGGGTGATATTGCACGCTGTTCGGTCGGCGGCGAGAACGAATACTATAACGAGGATCTGCTTTATAAGCTTTTCGGAGTCAATGCCGAGCTGCTCATCGACCATGCATGGGGTCGAGAACCGACAGAAATCGCCGACATCAAGGCCTATCGTCCGGAAAACAACAGTCTCAGCTCCGGGCAGGTGCTTCAATATCCTTATGAATTTTCAAAGGCTCGGCTCATTCTCAAGGAAATGGCGGATCAGCTCTCCCTTGAGCTTGTTTCCAAAAGGGTTGTTACGAATCAGATAGTTCTGACCGTCGGCTATGACATTGAAAGCCTGAATAACGGCTATACGGGCGCAATCGAAACCGACCGCTACGGCAGAAAAGTTCCGAAAACCGCTCATTCGAGCGAAAATGTCGGAAGATATACATCTTCAACAAAGCTTATTTGCGAGACTGCCATGAAACTCTTTGACAGGATAGTTGACAAGAACCTGCTCGTTCGCAGAATGTACATCGTCGCCAATCATATTATCGGCGAAAAAGCTGCGGAAAAAGACGGCGAATATGTTCAGCTCAACTTTTTCACCGACGCAAAAAAGCTGGAGGACGAGGAAAATAAACTGAAAAAAGAAAAGGATATACAAAAAGCGATACTGAAAATCAAAAACAAGTACGGCAAAAACTCCATAATCAAGGGTATGAACCTGAAGGACGGCGCAACTGCGCTTGAAAGAAACCGTCAAATCGGAGGTCACAAGGCATGAGCGGAAAGTATGACGATATAATCAATTTACCTCACCGTGGGTCACGGAAAAGACCGCATATGCCACGCTCGGCACGGGCGGCGCAGTTCGCTCCATTTGCCGCAGTCGTCGGTCTTGACGACGAGCTGGAGGAAACGGCAAGGTTGACGGACGCAAAGCCGGAGCTTGAGGAAGCCGAAAAAGAAAAAATCAACCGTGTTCTTCTTGCAATCAGGGATAACCCTCAAAAAGAAACGGCGGTTGAGCTAACGCTTTTCCTCCCCGACGGCAAAAAGGACGGCGGAGCGATAATCACCCGTTGCTGTTCCGCCAGACGAATTGACGAAATCGAGCGCAAGCTGATTTTGAACGACAGAATGGAAATTAAGTTTGATAACATTTTGTCAATAATTTTGCTCTGATAATATAAATTTTTGTACATTTTTACTTGACTTCACGCATAGTCATGCTATAATTAGGGTAACAACTCACTCAACAAAAAATTAGGAGGAGTGTCAGACCATGAACCCAATCACGATCACCGCCCTGGTACTTTTTGCCGTCACCTACATACTGATGCTGGCATTTCAGAAGATCAGACCCTATGTTGCGATAGGCTCGGCTCTCATTTTTGTAATACTCGGCACGGTCGCAACGCTTTCACCCGATGCTTTGGGCAGCGGCTTTTTCAGCGTCGGAGAAGCGTCGTATTCCTACGGCTTCAAGCAGGCTCTCGGAGAAATCGACTGGAATGTGCTGATGATGATCGCCGGTACGATGGGAACGGTTTATCTTTTTATCGAGTCAAAGATGCCGCAGCTCATGTCCGATGTGCTCATTTCAAAAATGCCGAATGTCAAGTGGGCTATTGTTTGCCTTTCGCTTTTCGCAGGCATTGTTTCTGCGTTTGTCGATAATGTTGCGACGGTGCTCATGATAGCTCCGGTTGCCCTCGCCTTCTGCAAGAAGGTCAACATCTCCCCTGTTCCGTCAATTATATGTATTGCCATTTCCTCGAATCTTCAGGGTGCGGCAACGCTTGTCGGCGACACGACATCAATACTTCTTGCCAAAGCGGCAAACCTTGATTTTTCCGATTTCTTTGTTGATAACGGGCATGTCGGAATGTTCTGGGTCGTAGAGGCCGGCGCAATCGCCAGTGCTTTCATAATCCTTTTCATGTTCCGCAAGGAAAACGAAAAAATCGAATTCAATTCAAGAACAAAGGTTGAGGATAAATTTCCCACATTTCTCCTCGTCGGCACGATCGTTCTTCTGATCGCCGCCTCATTCATACCCTATAAGGACAGCGCAGCCGAGGGTCAGTTCTATAAGCCGGACATCACAAACGGTCTTATTTGCATCGGCTTCTTCCTGATAGGACTTCTGCGCGAGATCATCTTCAAAAAGAACTATAAAATCGTCAAAGAGAGCCTCAAGGAGATCGACTATTACACGATTGCCCTGCTCACGGGACTTTTCGTCGTCATCGGCGGAATCAAAAGCGCAGGCGTTATTGATGTTATCGGTAACGGAATCGCAAAGCTCGGCTCAGGCTCACAATTTATTATTTACACGATCATCGTTTGGATCTCGGTTATTCTTTCGGCGTTCATCGACAATATTCCTTACACGGCGACCATGCTTACCATTGTTCCCGTAATCGCCGCAGACATGGGCATGGATCCCAAGCTCCTTTACTACGGCCTGCTTTGCGGCGCAACCCTCGGCGGAAACCTCACCCCGATCGGCGCAAGCGCAAACATTGCGGGTATCGGAATCCTCAAGAAAGAGGGCTACGAGGTCAAGGCTACGACCTTCATGAAATACGGCGTGCCCTTTACCCTCTCCGCCGTTGTGACAGGTTATCTCCTCATCTGGCTCATCTGGAAATAAAAAACATTTTAACCGCCGATCAAATCAGCGATTACATTTAAGGCAATACCGCACAATTGGGGTGTGTACTGTATTGCCTTGCAAAAACGGGCAGCTCGTTCAAGCTACCCGTTTTTATTTTTATTATTTAATGGACTCGATGTATTTCATAAGCTCTCCGACGGTTTTCATACCGCCGAATTCCTTGCTGTCGATTTTAACTCCGTATTCGTTTTCAAGATCGACCGCGACATTGACCATATCGAAAGAGTTAAGTCCGATATCCGAACGAAGTTTCGACTCCTCGGTTATGTTTTCCGGTTCGATATCAATGTAACTGCAAATTATATTTCTGAATGTTTCAAGCATCTCATAAACCCTCTCTTACATTTTTTCAAGCATATCCTTCATGCTGATGTTCGGATCGCTCAGCCCGATCTCAAGCGCCTTTTTCGTGCCGTCAAACAGCGCATTTATATCCTCAACGCTTACGAATTTCGTTCTGTGCAGACAGCTTATCTTGAGGCAGCCGCTGTGAGCGTCCTTCATCGCAAAGGTATAAAGCACCATTATGTATCTTCCGAGGCCGTAGCCGACATATTCGTACTCCCAGCCGTTGATGGACTTTTCGTTAATCGGCAGCCATGAGAACATCATCGTTGACGCACCGGCGGCAGCCGAATAATTGAACAGCTCACGCTGGAGGTCACGGTACTCAAGATACGGATAATCCATGTGCCTGAACGCCCAAATCTGAGCATCTGCCATCTTGTCCAGGGCACTCATGAAGGTATCGTTCTCCTCGAGATGAACTCTCCACGGCAGCGGAGCGGTAACGGTACCGCCGGAACGCTTCTCCGGAAGAGTGCGCCGCCTTGTGCAAAGGCAGATGAAATATGAATCGAGATGACCGTTATTTATCTTTGAAAGGTGCATTCTCATCGCAAGCTGGACAAGACATTCCGGGCTTACATTGTTGTTCTCGCAGAAATCGAAAAATTTCTTGCTAAGCTCCGGCGAAACGGTCGTTCTGGTAAGTTCCGCCTTGTCATGGATCGGGTCAAACAGCGACGGAGCGTTGATACTCGGGTCTTTTTTCTTTTTGCGCTCGGCTTCGAGAAGCTTCGGACCTTCGACTCCGAGGTAAAGCGGTTCACCGTTTTTCGTTATATACTCGGCATAAGCCTGCCTGTCCTTTTCAAGGTTCTCCTTGTTTTCGACATAGGCAAGCTCACGCTTGATCCTATCCTCATAGCTGCCGAGCGGTTTCGGCATCGGCTTGCCGTTTTTGAGGTGGTCATACACGGCAAAAAGGTCATTGAAAAAAGCAAACACGGCGGCGTTATCCATCACAAGATGGTGAATATTGATATAAACGCCGTATCTTCCGTCCTGCGTCGTGAAATATTTCAGCCTGAAAATTTCGCCCTTGAGCATCTTGATTGGCTTCTGCGCATCGGCGGTGAGCACTCTTTCACGCTCCTCGTCCGATTTGAAATCAAGCACGGGGACATTCCCGATCCTGTACGGGTCACGGAAATACTGCATTATCTTGCCGTTCTGCTTGAAGAAAACAAGGCGCAGGCAGTCGTTACGCTCGATTTCGATATTAAACGCCTCTGTCATGACATCAAAATCAATCTTCTGCGACACGATTATCGAGTCGGGAATCTGCGTGACCTGCTTGTGAAAGAAGCTGTATTTGAGCATGAACTGGATCATTTCCTGCGGCGGAATAAGCGGATATACAGGCTTGTTTACGGAATTCACAAAAATGCCCCCTTATATTTTCGTTTCTTTTCTCTTTATCTTGCCGCTGCCCGTTTTTTCGAGCGGCTCGGTGCGTACCCGCACTTCGGAAATAATATGCGAAGCCTTGGCAGTCTTGTTCATTCTGTCAACCGCACTTTCAAGCTCGCCCCTAATATCGTCAATACCCTCAAGCTTTGCGTATTCATAGTCGGGGTATATCTCCGCAATGATTCTGTCATTTTCGCCGTAAACAAGAACCTCGCTGACAAGTTGGTTATCGGCAAATTTCTTTTCGATAGCCTCGGGAGAAACATTCTCGCCGCTTGAAAGAATTATCAAATTCTTGACACGACCCGTGATAAAGAGCTGATTATCGGGAGTAAGTTCGCCGATATCGCCCGTTTTGAGCCAGCCGTCCTCGGTGTACATCTTCGCCGTTTCCTCCGGCATCTTATAGTAGCCGATCATAACCGTCGGCGTTTTGACCTGAATTTCTCCGTTTTGAATTCGAGCCTCGCAAACATCCGTAACTCTGCCGACGGATTCTCTCGACGCCGTGTTGTCGGGAACGGAAATTCTGCATCCCGCCTCGGTCATACCGTAACCCTGTCTGAGGAAAATTCCAAGTTTCTCGTATTCGTCAATAAGCTCCGGGTTGAGGTATGCACCGCCCGAGATGAGCCACTTTATATTTCTGCCGAAAACCTGCGTGACCGCTTCCTTGACGGAGGTTTCCGGGTGTCTCGCAAGAATTGCCTTAATGCGCTGCAAAAGCGTCTGGGCGATCATCGGAACGACCCTGACAACCTTTGGCTCGAATATTTGCAAATTCTTGAGCAAATCCATCATTGAGCCGTTGAGGCAAACCTGCAAGCCGTCCTTGAGGTTCTTGATGTAGTCGCCGGAGAAGCAATAGATATGATACATCGGGAGAACCGAAAGCGAAACATCGTTCGGAAGAAAAATATCGGTGCAATAGTCGTGATACATGATGTTTCCGACCAGAGCCAGCGTTGAAAGCTCAACGCCTTTCTTGACTCCCGTTGTGCCCGATGTAAAAATGATAACGCAGCACGCTTTTTTGTCCACCTCGATATCCGAAAGAGCCGCATACTCGGAATCGTCGGAATACTCGCTGTATATTCTGTCAAACTCGTTGAGATTGCCGAGATTGACAGCAAATTTAAGGAACGGACAAAGAGACTTGAGCTTTTCCGCATTCTCGGCAAACTCCGCCTCGTAAAGAAGCATCTCGATATCGGCACGCTTAAAAAGCTCCGCAGCTTCTTCAACCGAGATATCGGGAGCAAACGGAACGGCAACATTGCCGCTGATAAGAATGCCTGAAAGACAGGTTATGTATTCGTAATTCGACTTTCCGATAAACGCAACATGCATTCTCTTTTTGGAAAGACTTCTGATCCAACGGCAAACGGCAAGGCTGTCGCTTCTGACCTTTTTGAAACTTCTTTCCTCGACCTTATCATCTCTGATAAATTTTATAAATGTGGCGTCGCCGTATTTTTCCGCTCCGTTGTCAAGCAGTTCTCTGACCGATGGTGCATCAAAATTTTTCATATCATTTCTCCCATCTTTTAACTTTTCTATAATATATATATTCTATAATAGTATACACACAGTTTCTTGTCAATCATCATAACGGTAACTTTGTCCTAAAATTTTACATAAAATTATAACATGGTTATTGTTTAATTTCAACATAAAAATCAAAAAAATGCGACCTCCGAAGAAGCCGCATAAAATTATTATCTGTTTTCGTATTCCTTGATCCAGGCAACCATGTCGTCAACGGACTGCTGAACGCTCATCGGGTTGTAGCCCAGCTCCTTTTTCGCCTTTTCAATCGAGAAATTGCAGTTAGACATAAGCTTTCTTATCGAATAGCGGGTGAAAAGCGGCGTTGTCTTGGTCACGGAATAATACTTTTCCATAAGCGGAGCAAATGGTCTTACCATACCGTAGGACATCTTGATCGACGGGGCTTTCTTTCCGCAGGCCTTTGCGACCGCCTTGATGAAGCCGTCGGTCGAGATCATTTCGCCGCAGAGGATATAGCAATCTCCGTTCTTACCCTTCTGAGCAGCGGAGTGCATTCCCTTTGCAACATCACGGACATCGACAAAATTGTATGCGCCGAAGCTCAGCGAGCACGGGAAGCTTCCCTTTATGAACATACGAACCATTTCGCCGACATTTGAAACCTTATAGTCATACGGACCGATGCAAGCACCGGGATGAACGACCACAGCGTCAATTTTGCCCGCATGAACATTGTCAAGAACGAACTGGGTTGCGATCGCCTTGGTCTTGGCATATGTACCGTCAAGATTTTTCGGACTGAAACGGTCAAGCTCGGTCATAACCTGATTATCGGGAAGCGGCGGAAATGCGTCAACGCTCGAAGCGTAAACAAGTCTGCGGACATTTTGTCTTTGGCAGGCTCTGACAACATTCTTTGTGCCGTTGACATTGACCCTCCATGTAAGATCCTCCATGCCGGGATTGATGTCGATAACTCCGGCAAGATGATAGACAACATCAACGCCCTCAAATGCCTTATCGAGCGACTCGGAATCGGTAACATCACCATATACCTTTTCGCAGTCGATACCGTCAAATACCGGAACATCCTTGCGGATAAGAATCCTTACCTTTTCGCCGCTGTCGACAAGCTCCTTCAAAAGCGCATAACCGATATGGCCGGTTGCGCCCGTGATAAGACTTATTTTTTCCATCGCTTATTCTCCCTTCATTTCGAGAAGCTTCTGCTTGCCCGTGAAAGCGTCAACGGAAAGCTTAACGGAATCAAAGATAGCGGACTCGATATCGTCATTCTGTACTCCGAGAGAAACGCTCCATTTTTTATTGATAAAGGTGTTCATGCACATGATATCTGCAAGGTAAACGGCGTTGATGCCGGACTCGACATTGCGCTTTTTGTAATCGTTCATCATGTAAACGCCGAAAGCCTTGAACATCCAGTTTGCGATGTGAATAATTTTTCTGTTCGGCTGACCCATTGCCCTGTGAACAATATGGAGGAACTCGTCCCATGTGAGGTTAAAGTAACCGATGGGATAAGCGTTGCCGCCCTCGTTCTTCTCCGCTGCGCCGACGATTGCTTCGCCAACCTGGCGAACGGTAACCATGGCAGTGCCGCCCTTCGGGTACATCGTGGTCTTGCCCATGTTATAAAGCTGCTCAATGAGGATTACCCAAACCGGCTTTCTGCCCGGCTGAGTGCCGAAAATATACGGAAGCTCAAGCACTGCAACATCCATCTCGCCGTCCTTTGCGAACGAAAGAGCAACCTCCTCCTGCTCGATACGGCTTCTGATGTAGTGGTGCTTCTTTGTAAGCTCCATCTCCGGGAATTCCTTTGCAAAATAAGCAAAATAAGAGCCGAGGATAACGCTCTTTTTAATACCGACTTGCTTTGCGACGGTAAGAAGATGTCTTACCGGCTCTATGTTGTATTTTCTGTAAGCCTCGTAAACGGGAGCGGGGAATTCAACTCTTTCGTCAACGCCCGCCGCAAACACGAAGCAGTCGCAGCCAGTCATCATTTCTACAAGCTCATCGTCGGAAAGCTCAAGATAATTGCCGAAAACAAGCTCCATCTCCTCGGGAATAGGCGCTCCCTCGGGAAGCGGAGGCAGGGCAACGGACTTAACGGAATGACCTCTTTTAATAAACTCTGCGGCAGCCGCCGAACCCAGCAAACCTGTGCCGCCAATCATAAACACTTTCATAATATACACCCACAGGGCATCATTTCTGACGCCCCGTTATCCTTTCTTGATTTACCAGTTGATCGTGAAGTCGGACTCAATGCCGAACGGAGCGTTAACGGTCGTGCCTGCCTTTGTAACATTCAGCTCCCAAACATAGTAATAATTGATATGTGTGAGATTGCCTGTTGACGGGTCGATCGTGGCAACAATTTTGCCGTCACGGTAGCCAACCTGTGTGTTACCCTCGATCAGGGACTTTGCGCCGCCTGCATTTTCAAGAATCGTTGAAACACGAACGATGCTGAATACCTTGCCGTGGTTTCCGCTTCCGTGAGTCGGATTGGTTGAAAGAGCGTCGGACTTAACCTTGATCGTAATAACATACTTACCGTTTTTCTCGGCAAGGGTTGCGCTCGAAATGTTAGCCGTTGTAAGCTTTGACGACCAGCTTTCGTCCTCGACCGGGAAATATTTTTTAAGGTCTGCCTTTGAGAGCTTGCGGTTTGTGTCGCCCTCTTTTTCGCCCATGTTCTTGTCAACAAGGGAATTGATAACACTTGTGAAAACCTTGAACGGTCCGCCGAGCGTGAAAGAACCCGCCTGAGTGTTCTTCTCGTAGTTCTTCACTCCGCCCTTGGCACTTGTCTTGACCTTATTAACCGATGTGTTGAAATAGTTAAGGATCTCGGCCTGAGTTGAAGGCTTTGAAGCTGCCGCCTTGCCTGTTGAGGCACTGCTGCCGGAATTGCCGCTCGTGCCGGAGCTTGCGGAGCTGCCGCTGTCTGCACTTGCCGCCGAGGTTTCCTGCTCGCCTGTCGAAGCGTCCGTCGGTACTTCCGGATCAACCGCTGGGTCAACCGGAGCAACCTCGCCCGAACCGCCTTCGGTCGAAGAACTACCGCCGTTGCTTGATGACGACGAAGCCGGAGCATATTTAGCCGCCTCTATCTTAGCGTCGGCAAGCTTGTTTGTTCCGAGAACCGAAGAAACACAGACCGCAACAACGCAGAGAAATGCCGTAACGCAGGTAACTACTGTCTTTTTCATAAAATATCACTCCTCAAATTTTATCATTTCTCGCCGAAATCCTTGAAGATCTCCATGCCGTAAACATTGTGCTCGTCCTTTGTATGATTCGGATACCAAACCTGAGCGAAGAACGGATTCTTCTTTGCGATTTCGTCGTAGTTCCACGGGATCGGGTCGCACTCGGGACACCAGTGTCCGCCGTTAAGAACAAGATTCGGAGTCATTTCAAATTTATGACCGAATGCACATTCCCACTTGAGCGGAGTGTAAAGGTCGCCCTTCGTCATGCTCTCGCTGAGGCACTTGCCGCCTCTGAATTCTGCGGCCTGCTCCATATCGGCAATATCCAGCTCCGACTGCGGCTTTTTCTCGTCATAGCCGTGGTCAAGATATGTCGGGGTCATGGACGCCTTCTTGATCTCAAATTTATCCCATGTCTTGGGGATCTTCTTCCAATCCTCATATGAGCCGTAGTATGCGCTGATACGCTCGGGAACTCGGTTTTTGATCCAGTTCATCGTGCCGAAAACTTCCTTGTTGGCAAGTCCCTCCATCAGGAACTTCTTGACAAGTCCGCCCGGAGCAAGCTTTGAAAGCTTGTAGAACTTCGGAAGAGTTTTTGCCATATCGTCAAAATACTTCTTGATGGGAACATTATGTCTGAAGTGAAGATAATCGTCCAGCTTGTCGGAATCTGCATAATACTGACCGTGGAAATTTTTAAGAATAAACCAGTTGGGAGCGAAAAGCTTCTTCGGTGAACCCATACCGATCGCACCGAGGAGGTACTCCTCAAACTCAAAGTTCGTGATACGATACTGCTCGCCCGAACCGATATTGTAGAATTTTCTCCAGAAATCCTCGGGAACGGAGTCGTCGCAGACATTTGCAAGAAGAAGTCCGGAATCCTCAATGGTTGCCCACTCAAGAACGCCGTTGATCGGAACATGGAACATGATCGGGTCAATGTTCTTGAGAATTGCGGGATAAAGAATGCCCGACTGACGGAGCGATACCCAATATTTGAGTCCCGACTCTGCAATGATATGCTCGGCTCTTACCTTGCTGACCGCATAGTGGTCATAGATGCTGATTTTGATGGGGTCGCCGGTTCTGCCCCAATGGATCGGCGGATTACGGTCGCCCGTCTCGGCAACCGTACCTATGTAAACGACCTTGATAGCATTCGGATCGGGTTGAGCCTTAACGGCGTCAACGATATATTGCATTGCGGTCGTGTTGGTCTTGATGGTACGCTTCGGAAAATAATCGGCAGCCGGAGAAACCATTCCGCCGACATGGAGAACGATATCCGAGCCTGTTACACACTTGCGAACATCATCGTAATTCGTAAGATCGCCCCAAATGATTTTAACTGCCGGATCATTCTCATAATCCTTGAACTTGAGACGGTTTTTTTCGCTTCCTCTGAGAAGGAGCACAAGATTATACTTGTCTTTTCTCTTGTAGATCTCCTTGAAGCCGGCATAACCCATGTTGCCGGATGCGCCGGTCAAAAATACGGTTTTTTTGCTCATCATAATCCTCCCAATTTATAAGTGGCCGCTGATCAAGCCGGAGTAAAATTATCGGCGGCAACCTAATTTATTTCAATTTATTATAGGTCATTTTACGCTTGATTGTCAAGCATTAAAGCAGTAATTTCGACAAAAATTTAACTAAGGCAACGCCGCAGAATTCTCAGCTGCCGTTTTGCCTGGGGAAATGCCGGGAGCATCATCGTCAAACAAAATAAACGCATTAACAAACCACGGAGAAACTAATGACGAACTAATTTCAGAAAATCAGATAAAAGACTTGATTTTTAAAAAATTTTATTGTATAATAGTCAGCGTTATGTGCCGGTGTGATGGAATTGGCAGACGTGCCGGACTCAAAATCCGGTGGTAGCGATACCGTACCGGTTCGACCCCGGTCACCGGCACCAGAATAAGGGTGATTAACCCACACACGAACACACATTAAAAGCTTGAAAATGTTGATTTTGCATCGTTTTTGGCTTTTAGTGTGTGTTTTACTATTGTTGCAATATCGTTGAAAATTGTTCGTGTTGCAGTCATTTCTTATTATCCCACAAACACAAAAAGGGGCTGTCTCCAATCGTAAAAACGAAGAAGCGACAGCCTCCTTTTATGTCTTATTTTCGTTATGTATTTAATATGTATGTGTGTGTAAAATTGTCCTATTCTTGCCGTTCTGAGTGAATTTAGCTTTTTATGCTTGATAGACCTTGTTGTTTTTCAAGATGCAAATATCGGTATTGTGCATATTTCATATAAATTGTTTTATATTTTGTGACATTTTATTTGCTTTTAGGGGTTGCATTTTATGACATTTCAATGTATAATTGTCCAAGAAATTTGAGAAAAAATTTTGAAATCGGTCATTTTGGGGCGCATCGTGTCACTTTTTAGTGGGCAATGCTTTCTGATTTTGATTGTTGAAGTGCAAATTAGGGAATGTAGTAAATTTTTAGGGAAGGATATCGGATCATCATCTGATTTACAAAGGACGAAAATGAAAATGAATACTATCCAGCCGGCACAATTGGTAATTTATGACCGTACCGGTGTTATTAAAACTATTCATATCAATCAGCAGCAGGTTACTATCGGTCGCAATAAGCCGACAAGCACCTGCGATATTTTGTTGTCCTCAGAGCTTGTTTCATCAGTTCATGGGGCTTTTGTTTTTTATAACGGTGAGTATTATTATATTGACGATGCGTCAAATGTCAACGGAACATTTATAAACGGAGAAAAAGTAAAAAAAGAACCAGGCAAGCCGTCACCCGCACAAAAATTGCGTGACGGCGATATTTTATCCATCGGATTGACAAATATTTCCAAAAGCAAGACTGTATTTATACTGTTTTCAACAACTACCGGTGATAATTACAGCTGGAATGCAATTCCGATTTCATCTATTAAATCCCCTATTATAATTGGACGAGACAGCAGAATTGCCGATATTTTAGTTCCGGAAACAACTGTTTCAAAAAAGCACGCTCAAATTACAAAAGAAGCAAACGGTGAAATCTATGTTAAAGATTGCAGAAGCGTCAACGGCACCTTGCTTAACGGAAACCTTCTGAAAGCAGAATCGCCAACATTGTTCAAAGAGCGTGATATCATCACAATCGGTTCAGTCAAAATAATCCATTTTGGAAATGTTATTATTTATAATCAAAATAACAGTTCTCTACAAAATGAAAAATCTGATCAACCTCAACCTGAATCTCGTGAATCCATACGGGTAAATAGTACACCGATTTCAGAAGGTCAAGTTTTTTCAAGGAAATTATCATATCTGTCAAATTCTCAGCACTACATAAAAAGCGGTGTGGAGCTTAGAGTTGAACACCTTTCTAAAATTGTTCCGTGCAAAAAAGGAACCGGCTTTAACGGCGGAGATAAAAAATACATTCTTGACGATGTATCTCTTACAATTTATCCCGGAGAACTCGTCGCTATCCTTGGTGGTTCCGGTGCAGGTAAAACAACTTTGATGAACGCAATAAACGGCTTTGAGCCCGCAACAAGCGGCAAAGTATATATTAATGGCAATGATCTTTATAAAAATTATCAGGCATATAAATCACAAATGGGATATGTTCCCCAGCAAGATATCGTCTATGATAATTTAACCATGAATGATATGCTTGCATTTGTTGCCAAGCTCAGACTGCCCGGTGACTATTCAAAGGAAGAAATATCTCGCCGTGTTGATGATGTTCTTAATGTGATGGCTCTGCAAAAACAAAAATACACGCTTATAAAGAAGCTCAGCGGTGGTCAAAAAAAGCGTGCCTCAATTGCAGTTGAGCTTATTTCCGACCCATCATTATTCTTTCTTGACGAACCCACCTCCGGTCTTGATCCGGAAGCGGAAACAAATTTGATGAAACAGCTTAAACTGCTTTCATCTCAGAAAAATAAAACCACAATTGTAATTACTCATACTTTACAGAATATACATTTATTTGACAAAATAATATTTATGGCTCCCGGCGGGAAGCTATGCTTTTACGGTTCTCCAAACGAAGCAACGGAATTCTTTGAAGTTGATAACCTTGCAGATGCTTACGAAAAAATATCTGAAGATACAAATAAGTATGTAAGCAAATATAGAATGATGAAACAATAAATATACAGTATTTTACCAATGAGGTGTTTTAATTGAAGAAAACCGGTTTTTTAAAGCAATCGCAGGTACTTATTCAAAGATATTTGAAAATCTTTTTTAACGATAAGCAAAATCTCGCTCTTACAATAGCAATTCCGCTCCTTACAATTCTTATCGTTTGCCTTGTCGCTTCTGATGATATGTTTGCCACAAAAACAGATAAAGATATACAAATCAATGACGGATACCCTATTCTTTCTTGGGAAATTGTCGATTATCAACTTGACAAAGACGAGAATGAAGACGAGACCGACAAAAAAAATGAAGAAAGCTCCGAAAAAGACTGGGATGGGCAAATCCCCGAGAAAACACAGATGATGCCTGCAGACTCTGATGGAAATGAATATTATATCAGTTCTCCCGGCGACCTTCAGCTTATTGCCAAGCTTAAGGGTGAGTGGTTAAAGAAAACATATTACCTCAGTAACAATATAAATATGAATGACCATGAAATAATCCCGATCGGTACTGACAGCGAACCCTTTACGGGAACTTTTGAGGGAAACGGTCATATTATCCGAAATTTCAAAATCGACGCAAAAAACGGCTTCGTTGGTTTTTTTGGCAAAATTGCCGAAAACGGTAAGGTATGTAATCTCGGCATTGAAGATGCAGAAATAACAGGAAACACAGAATGTAACAACTCCGGCCTGATTGCCGGAAAGATAGATGACGCCGTCATTGAAAATTGTTACACATCCAAATGTAAAATCGATTTGAGCGGCAACAATATCGGAGGCATTGTCGGAACAGTCAGCGGCTCGGATTCCACCGTTCGGAATTGCTACAGTCGTGCCGACATCAGCGTTAACGGCAACAATGTCGGCGGTATTGCCGGCACAGTCAAAGGCGGCAATTTGCAATATATTTACTTTGCCGGCACATTGGAAGATAACGGCTCTGACACAAAATATTTTGGAGGGATAGCCGGTTGCCTTGACGATGAAGAAAATTCTTTCTATGGAATATATGACAACGAAGTATGTAACAATTTTAAAGCTATCGGAGCTGAAAACAATAAAAGCAGCGACTTAAAAAATGCCAACCTTGAAGGCTGGACAACAAAAAAACTTCAGCAAAACGCCTCGTTGATACGCAAACTTGACTGCGATATCGGAGAAGATGAAGAAAACGGAACATTTAAAAATGACGGTGAGCTTGCAAACTTCGGCGGAACACAAACAGGATTGTTCATGCTTGCCTGTGTTGCAATTTTTGTTGGTATATGCAATTCCATTCAGGAGATATGCAAAGAACGCAATATACTTAAAAGAGAATATATGACCAATCTTCGACTCAGTTCATACATGATTTCCAAATTAGCCGTACAAGGAATGATTTGTGCTGTTCAGACCGTTGTTATTCTTATAATTTTCTACCTATCGGTTACCGACAAGGTTTATCCGTCAAACGGCATAATTTTCCCGAACTCAAAGCTTGAGGTATTTGTAACAATGTTTCTTCTCACATATGCTTCGGACGCAATTGCATTATTGATTTCATCAATAGTTAAAACGAGTTCAACCGCCAATACTTTTATTCCTATTATCCTTATTGTTCAAATTGTTTTTTCCGGAGTTCTTTTTGATCTTGGAAAAACACTTGATACCTTTGCCGGAATAATGATAAGCAAATGGGGCATAGGCGCTCTTGCCGCAACTAACAGATTAAATGAAAGTCGCATAACAATGGTTATGAAAAATCCGGAACTTTCACTTCAAATGGGAGACGACATGACAAGAATCAAAGATCTATATGTTGCAACAGCGTCAAATCTTCTTAAACTTTGGCTAATTCTTTTTGCTTTTGTCATAGCATGCTCAATCATAAGCGGATTTATTCTTACCGGTGTAAAACATGACAAGCGATAATGAGATAATATCATGCAATCGACACATTCGAATTGCATATCAAATTCAACCATTGCCAATGCTTAGTTTTCACCGTATGTTTCAAATAAGATTAGGTTAATTGTGCGAGAGGAGTATAGATGAATTGATTTCATCCAAATCATTATGATTGATTACAGTTATTTATCTTTTCCCGGAGACTGCGACATAAACGAAGATCAAATTGGAATCGTTGATATGCCTAAGAGAAAATGCTTTATACTTGCCGATGGATTGGGCGGTCACGGCAAAGGAGAAATTGCCTCATCCACCGCCGTAAATTATGCAAAAAACATTCTAACCCAATGTAAACACATTGACAATAACATTTTAAACAATTGCTTTATCGGAGCGCATAATCAACTCAAAATAATGCAAAAAAACGAGCACGCCATCGGCAGTTTAAAAACGACAATGGTTATCCTTGCGATCGAAAATGGCATTGTTTATTACGGACATGTCGGCGATTCAAGACTTTACCATTTTAATCGACTGGGATTTTCCCAACACACAAAAGATCATAGTGTACCTCAAATGATGGTTTTTATGGGAGAAATAAAAGAAAAAAATATCCGAGGCAATCCAGACAGAAACAGATTGCTTAGTGCACTCGGAATGGATAACAGTATACCTAAAATTGAAATCAATCCCACCGTCATTCAAGTGAAAAATAAAAACGGTTTTTTACTTTGCAGCGATGGATTTTGGGAATGGATTAAAGAAAACCAAATGGAATATTGTTATCGAGTGTCCTTGAGTGCCGGTAATTGGCTTGAAAAAATGGCAAAAATCGTTCAAAAAAAAGGAAAAACCGGCAAAATGGATAACTTTTCCGCAATCGCAATAAAATTTAGTGACAGTAGAGGTGACAAAATTTGAGTGTTATGAAGTGCAATATGGGACATTACTATGACTCTGAACAATATTCATCATGCCCTTTTTGTGAGCAACAAACCTCTCTTGAAAGCAATATTTCCAAATTTAAAGATAATGGCTCGGAAGATATTCATAATCTTTTTACTGTAATGGACGAAATAAATAACGAACGAGAACTTGCAAAACAGCTTACATTGCTTTACTTTGAAGAAGTCGATGAAAACGATAAAACAATCGGATTATCGTTTGACGCTAACGGTTGCCAACCGGTTGTTGGTTGGCTTGTATGCGAATGCGGTCCTGAACGCGGCAGCAGCTATAAAATTACTTCCGGTAGAAATTTTATAGGTCGTTCGTATAAATCGGATATCGTCATTTATGACGACCCGAATGTCTCAAGAGAAAAACACTGCTCAATTATTTTTGAACCTAAAACATGCAGCTTCTACCTCATGCCATCAAAAAATTCAATAACTCTCATTAACGGCGAGGTTCTTACAGAAGCAGTGTGCATATCGGACAACGATGAAATCTTAATCGGAAAATCTAAATTCAGAATGATTCCGTATTGCAAGGAAGGGCGTGAATGGACTTGAAAAAAATAATTGCTTCTGCTGTTTTTGTTTTAATTATCATTCAAGCTCTTGCGCTCTCTGCTTCGGCAGTAAACGGGGTAAAAATCGAACAAATTTTGCCTGTTATTCCTGAAATTAATATTGTAATAAAGCCTGAGCTTTCAACAAATGAAACAATCAACAAGGATCAATTTTTCGCAAAATTCGGTGATGAAAGCCTTACTGTAAAAAGCATGGAAAAATTCGATTCGGCAAAACATAAAAGTACAGTTTATTTTTTGGTTGACAGTTCGAATTCGATCAGCAACTATTACTTAAATGAAGTAAAAAGAAAACTTATCTCATACAGTGATAATCTTCCGGAAAACGAGAAAATGGTTCTCATTTCATTCGGTCTTGATGTCAAAACCCTTCTCAGCGGCAATGAAACCAAAGATGTAAGAAAACAAAAAATCAGTTCTCTTACCGTAAACGAAAATCAAACGAACCTTTTAAATGCGATCCAATGTGCCGTTGATTTATCTCAATCGGAAACATCCGTTTCATATGACAGATCCTATGCCGTGGTTATTTCTGACGGTGAAAACTATGAAACAGACGGTGGCAATACACAGCAAGAAACTCTTGAGACGGTATCCGGCCACGGATTGCCCATTTATGCACTTTGCGTTGGAGCAAGTAATTCCGACGCCGCCGAATTTGGCTCTTTGGCAAGAAAATCCGGCGGAAAGATCTTCACTGCGCACAGCCCCTCGGAAACCGGTGCTTCTTTTGACGATTTAATTGCCGATGCCAAAAATGTCTATCTTGTTTCAACAAGCACTACGACTAACCAAGGTTCAAACGGAAATCAAAAAGCACTTATGATTAGACTCGGAGATAAAAGTACAAGCGTTGATATTAAACCTACCCGTTGGATTAAAGACGAACAAGAACCTACAATTATAAAAACAGAGAGCATTAAAGACGACAACGGTAATATTAAACAATATATTTACTTCTCAGAAAATGTTTTAAATGCAGATAATCCTGAAAACTTCGTTGTTTCTCGTAAAAACAAAAAAACGGAATACACTTTTACGGATGCAGAATATTTTTTTGAAGAAGGAGAGTACTATACTGTTCTTACTTCAAAAAAAGAGCTGCCTAAACATAATGATTATATAATCATTGCAAAAAATATAACCGACAGTTCAAATGAAAGAAATATTCTTTCAACTGACAATTCCGAATTTAGTCTCGGTCTAAGATCCGGTTTGATCATTTTTATAATTAATAATCTTTGGATTATTTTTATACCTGTAATCTTGGCTGCAATTTCATTCAGCTTGCTGCTGTATTTCAAAAAATTTTTTCAAAGCAAAAAACAAAATAACAACATTCAAAATATTGAAGCGGCTACCGCTTCACAGGAATTTCCTGCAAAGATCGAGTCAAACTATGACTATCCCGCACCAGACTCAACGGAAAAGCATCATATAATCAGCCCTTCCGGCAAACCTATTACTTTTAAAATTAACGACGGAAAATCAACAATCAGAACTGTAAAGACTACAATATCCGGAAAATTCATTGTTGGCAGATCAGATGAATGCAATATTTACCTTGACGATCTCAAAATGTCAAGATTCCATTTTGAAATTGAGCTAATAAACGGTGAATTTTGGATAAATGATCTGAATTCGGCAAACGGAACTTTTCTTAACAATATAAAAATAACAAACAGACGCAAACTTAAAACAAATGATGTTATTGTTGCAGGACAGGCTACATTCATTGTTCTTTTGTGAAAAATAATGCGCATATTTTTCGTTTATATTCAAGCTTTGTTAAGGCGATGCCGCATGATTAAAGTGGACGAATTGAGTAACAAGGTGCGCACTTCAATTTATGTGGCATTTTCTTAATTTTTGTCACTGAAAATCATACCACAATCAGTCATTATATAAGCTATGGTAAATTTCATCAGTGCATTGCACATCCATAAATTATGCAATGAATATCAACTCATTATTATTGAAAGTGAGGTAATACTTTTTGTACTCGGAAGATTTTCATCTATGTCCAAATTGTTTTAAACCTATTGACAGAAGTGATAATAGCTGTAAACATTGCAACTATGTTTTATACCAAAAAAGTAAAAATATTTATGCCCTGCCACCAATGACAGTAATTGCTCAAAGGTATGTTCTCGGTCGCGTGTTAGGATCAGGAGGATTCGGAATAACTTACATTGCAAAAGACCTTCTTAATGAAAAAATCTATGCAATCAAGGAATATTTGCCATTCAACTGGATTTACAGAAACGATGACGAAGTTTGTCCGACAAGCGAACAGAAGAAAATAATGTTTGAGCATGGAAAGAAGCGTTTCCTCGAAGAGGCCAAAATGCTTAATAAATTTTCACATAACAAAAACATTGTTCAAGTTGAAAATTTCTTTGCCAGCAACAATACAGCTTATCTGGTTATGGAATTTTTAGATGGGGTTAATTTCCGTACCTTGATCAATAAAAATGGCGGTAAAGTTTCTTTTAGTGTTGCCAAAGAAGTTTTTTTAAAGGTTGCCAATGCACTTAAAGATATCCATTCTCAAAATGTTCTTCACAGAGATATCAGCGCTGAAAATATTTATATAACAAAGAATGCCGAGGTTAAGCTTATTGATTTTGGATCGGCGCGCTTTGTTTCAGCTGATTCAGACAAAAGTCTTTCAATCATGTTAAAACCCGGAACAGCACCGATTGAACAGTACTCAAGCAAAGGAAACCAAGGTCCATGGACAGATATTTACTCATTGGCAAGTACATTTTATTTCGCAGTTACCGGCATTCCGGTTTTGGAAGCAACAAAGAGACTTCAAAACGATTCGCTTGTACCAATTGAAAAATTATGTCCGGACATTCCGAAGGATTGGCAAAACATTATTGAAAAATCACTCAAAATATCTTACAAAGAAAGATATCAAAGTATTTCGGAATTGATTCGAGATATAAATGTTGATTCTCAACAATCTCAGAAAAAACCGATAAAGCCTATACACGATACGGCTTCCGATGCCACCGCAGCCGCACCGGTTGATAAAGAGCAAATGACTAAAGCATTTTTAATAATCGAGAAAAGCCATTCGGGTACTATCGAGAAACGAAAAATTGCACTTGAAAGCTACCATAAATATTATATAGGCAGATCAGTGAAAAAATGTGATATAGTTGTCGATATGGCTGATTGGGTCAGCCGTCAGCATTGCATTATTGTTCATATACCAAAGGATAATTGTTTCTACATCAAAGACATTTCAGCAAACGGTACATATCTTAGCAATAACGCAAAGCTATCCTGCGATAAATTTGAAATGGTTGGTGCAAATTCAATTGTTTATCTCGGAACAACAGATACTGCAATAAGAGTGGTGATAGAATGAGCATGAAGATACCTTCTTTCAGCTTAAGTTTAGTTGATATCGGGAATACAGCCTATTTGATTGCGGCTGTTTTATCTGCGGTATACCTTATTTATTTTATTATACTTTTAATGTCTAATTTTTCAAAGAAAATGAAAACTGATAAAAAAGCTGTGCATTCTCTCCGTAATTATGATGTTGCCGATAACAGCTCACAAAAAACGCCTGTTCCAAAAGACGAAGTTGCCACCAGGAGTATTTCTTCAAACCCTGAAGTTATAAAAATAGGTCTTTCCAGTATAATCGGAACACGAAAGTACCAACAAGATTCCGCAATCACCATTGATGATGATACAATGCGCAAAAACAATTATCAAAAATGTATTGCTGTTTTGTGCGACGGAATGGGTGGTATGGAGGGTGGGGATATTGCAAGTGCTATTTCTGCCAAAACGCTTTTTGACGATTATATGAAAACATCTCCAACCAATATTCCTGATTTTTTTCTTAGAGAAGTAAGAAAACTCGATAAAATAATCTCCGGATTAACAAACGAAAAAAATGAAATTCTCAATTCCGGAAGTACCCTTGTCAGTGTTGCAATTGAAAACGGCAACATGTACTGGGTGTCGGTTGGCGACAGCCGAATATATTTGATCAGAGGCGACAAAATGGCGCAAATAACCACCGATCACAATTATTATTACCTTCTTCGGCAACAAGCCGAAAACGGTATAATTTCTTTCGCAGAGGCGGAAAACAACCCGAAGGGTGAGGCCTTGATCAGTTACATCGGATTGGGTCGCGATGGTGAAATAGGAGGAAATCAAAAACCGATACAGCTTAAATCCGGTGATTTAATTCTCCTTTGCAGTGATGGCTTATATAAAGCACTTTCGGATCATGAAATATATGATATCGCATCCGTCTGCAATAACAATGTTGCCACAATCGCAACCGCATTAACATCCGCAACAATGATGAAACAAAGAAAATCTCAAGACAACACAACTGTTGTTCTTATTGAGTACAATGCATAACAAAGTAAAAAGGAAAACGAAATGTTTTCTTATAATAATTTTAAAAAACAGGAGTTGTTATTATGGATCTTAAACGATGCAATTACGGACATTTCTATGATGGGGACACTTATTCGACTTGTCCTCACTGTACAAGCAACAAAAGCCCGCAGAATACTGCCGGTGCTGTTTCTTTTGTTCAAGGTTATGATGATTCGGTAACCGAGAGACTTGAACCATTCGATTCATCGAATTTGTCGTCTGCAAATTCATACAGCGATGACGCTAACACAAAAACTGAAAGCTTAAGCTCAATCTTAGGTTCACTTGACGGCAGCGAAACCGATGTCGATCAAGATGTTACAAAAGGGTTTTACGAAACTGCACTCGGTTCGAATCCCGTTGTAGGTTGGCTCGTATGTGTCGAAGGCAATCACTTTGGCGAGGATTTTAAACTCAAGGCAGGAAAAAACTTTATTGGAAGATCTTCGGAAATGGATATCTGTCTCAGCGGAGATACCTCTGTTTCAAGAGATAAACATCTTATTGTTCTTTATGATCCCAGCAACAATATCTTTATTGTTCAAGCCGGCGATTCAAAAGAGCTTTCGTATCATAATGAATCTCTTGTTCTCTCCCCTGTTGAGCTCAAGCCTTATGATGTACTTCAGGTTGGTGCCTCAAAACTTATCTTTGTTCCGTTCTGTTCAGATAAGTTCACTTGGAAAATCGTCGAAGAAGACTAATTTGATTGAAAAGAAGGAGAAAATGATTGTATGAAATATACGAAAGTGTTATATAAGATTTTTTTATCATTGTCTTATCTGGCAAGCGCAGTCTGCTTCTTCTTTCCTTATCTTAAATTAACCATCAATACCTCTTTTGGAACATTAGACACCGATATTATTACAGAGTATATATTTGGCGAAGATTTTTCCAAATATACTACTTTTTCTCCGGTGGAAATTCTAAAGCTTTGCTTAAAAAGTCCCGATTTTATTGACACTCAAAATCTCTTAATCGAATCTGTTTTCTTCTTCGTTGTCCCCTTTGTTCTTGCCTTTGTAAGCGTTGTTCTCATTGCAGTATTAAAGAACACAAAAATTGCAAGCATAACCTCCGGAGTTGCAGGACTCATAGGAACATTGATGAATATACTTTTGAGAGTATTTCTTTCAAAAAGCAAAATTGACCTTTTTGGAAAATCAATTTCTTTAAACAACATATTCTCGATTGAGCCGGCGGCAAATATCGGTCTTGCGTTGTTCATCATCGCAGCCATTGCATCAGTTGTCATGTTTTTCCTTTTCAAGGATGAACAATGTACCACTGTTCATCAGCACGGCAATAAGAATTACATTAACAAAAGCAATGGATCATTCTATTTAAACGGTAACAATCAATCTGAGAATCGTATCCCGCAGTATAAACATGATGACAACAGTTCAAATGGTGTCGGAGGCAATGCGGGTAACATAATTGACGACGATAAACCGACGGAATATGTTCCCAGATATCTACTTCCCGGATTTAACTCTGACAACGATCCAAACAATCTTCAAAAAGAACAAATAAAAAGCGGTACCATTGAATGTATTGCCGGAATGTATAAGGGAATATGTTTCCCTATCTCCGCCAACGAAGAAATTGTTATCGGAAGAGATGCAAGCCAGTCAAATATCATAATTGACAATAAATATGTTTATGTCAGTAAAAAACATTGTGGCATTCGCTACGAGGACTCCGGAAAATATAGGGTAAAAGTCTATTCGTCCAACGGTATTTTTGTTGATGAAAAGGAAAGATTTTCACAGGGTGCAGATATATATCTGTCTATAGGTTCTGTTATTTCTATCGGAAACAAAGAAAACTCTTTTAGATTAAAATAACTAACTATTTCAATTGAAAACGGAAGGTGTTTTTTTGGATTTTTCGACTTTATGTACAAACTGTTTCAGACTAAAAGGTAAAAACACAGTCTGTCCATATTGCGGTCAGATCGGTGCACCTATGCCCGAAGAAGCCTATCATCTCAATCCTTGTACGATTCTAAATGCAAGATATGTTATCGGAAAAGTACTCGGGTTCGGAGGATTCGGAATTATCTATATGGCTCTTGATCTGAAGCTTAGCAGAATCGTGGCAATAAAAGAGTTTTTTCCTACAAGCCTCGTCTCCAGAGTTCCGGGGGAATTAAAAGTATCCATTTTTTCAGGCGATAAAATTTCCGAATATAACAAAAGCCTTAATCGTTTTCTTGAAGAAGCCCGCAATATGGCAAGGTTTGATAACGATCCACATATAGTCAATGTGCTTGAGTTTTTCTGTGAAAATCGAACTGCCTACATAGTAATGGAATATTTAAGTGGCGAAACTCTTGAACAAATGGCAAAAAAGAAGGGAGGAGTTCTTCCATATGAGGATGCCGTTCCCATTATAAAATCTGTTCTGGAAGCTCTCTCTGTTCTTCATGCGAACAATATTTATCACCGAGATATAAATCCAAAAAATATAATGATGAACGGCGATAATCAAATTAAGTTGATTGATTTCGGAAATGCAAGATTTTTTAATGAAAGTGAAAATGCATATTCAAAAGTTGTTACAGGTGGATATGCCCCTCCCGAACAATATACAGAAAAAAGCGTTCAAGGTGCATTTACGGATATCTATGCCGTCGGCGCAACATTTTACAAAATTATTGTCGGAGAAACTCCGATTGACGCAACTGATCGTCAAAACGAAGATGTTTTGAAAAGGCCATCGGAGTTCATTGAAAATCTACCTAAAAATATCGATGTTGCCATTATGAAAGCAATGGCATTAAAACCCGAACAGCGTTTTCAGACAACAGACGATATGCTGTCTGCATTGTGTGATAAAGACAGCAAAAATGATTATCCCGAAAACGAAGAACATACCAGGATCACAAAAAGAAACGCTCTTGTTGTTTCATCGCTTACGGCTATAATTGCACTGGTTATTACAGTCATATTTTTAACTCAGCACAGCGATAACCTTTTCAAACCAATGAAATCGGTAATTGCTTCCCAAGAAACCGTTGATTTGTATTTGCCATATTCCTCAGATGCCGAAATGGAGGAACTTAAGTCTGATTATAGCCAAATTGCAGAAAATTTTAATAAATATTCAAAGAAAAACTTTGGAAAAGATATTAACATAAAGCCGCATTATATAGAAAAAGACTTATACTGTAAAAAAGTCAGCGAAAGCAAGGGAACTTCATCAGAGGCATGTATTTTCCGATCCGATATCGGAGAAATCTCAAATATACTAAAAGCCGATTTGAAGGCTCTTGTAAATGACAAATCCTTTAAAAATGAGTTCGTTTTCTATAGCAAATATAAAGAAATGTATGGTGCGACATATAACGAAATTCCAATGGGCTTTTATGTTTATATGATGTACATAAAAAACAATAATATATTTGACATAAAAAACATTAAATCCTGGAATGACTTTTCGACCGAAGTTGATGCCGCAGATACACTTGTATTATCAAGGGACGCAGTTCCAATCCTATATCAATCTTTGAAAGATGACAGCGCAAATAGCGATTTGGCCTCCGATATTCTTTTTCGAACTATGATAGACGGAAAACTTCCTGATATTGACTCAGCTGTATCAACCTTTAACGGAAAATTCGACACCTTTATTGGAACGACAAAGGATGCCGCTTCAATCAAAAATTCAGAATTACTTTTATATGTCAGTGCACATAATGTTATCGGGTGCGGTGATAAATGGTATGGAAGATTTGACTGGACATGGAGTATATCTGACAATGTGTCCGACAGCAAACGCGACGCCGCTATTCTTTTTCTAAGATACTGCTTCAGTGAAGATGTTCAAAATGAGTTGTTTGTAACAACCGCTGTAACAGACTTTCAGCCGGAATCTGTGCTTTCTATGAACAAATCAGTCTGGAACGATCAAGTGGAAAGTACATTTATTAATGTACTGCCGGAAGACATTGACAATATAACCATTCTCCCAACGGATTCAAAAGATATCACCTTCGCAAAAGATTTTATTGAACAAGGGAAAAAGAAGAATACAAAAGACGAAATCGATGTTTTTGCCAAAAAATATTTTAAATAATCAACACATTCAGAGGAGTGACAATCAAATGAATAGTACTGCTGATATCGACAATAACAATATGTCGTTTGAGGACTCCGAGATAAACGAAAAAGGGATATCTCCATTTAAATATTTTCTGGCTGCAATTTCTTTTGTTATACTCGTATCTTTTATTGTTATGACCTATTTCGGAAAAACGATCTTACCCTTTAATAAAAATATCGAAACAACTACGGTTAGATCGTATTTTTCGGACAGAGAATCCGAAAGCAAATCTTCAACAACTAAAGAGTTAGAAACCACTTCTACGGTTGAAAAAGATTTTACCGATGTTACATCTTCAATAAACGAAAAGCCAAAAGTAAACTCATATGATAAATATGATTACGAAACAGATACCAATGCTTTTCGTGACTTTGAAAAGAGTGATAAATATCCTGACGAAAATATCAATGATGATATCGATAATTATGATGATACCAATCAAGTAGACTTTGATTGATTGGCAAAACGGTTGTTTACTAAACTAAGCATATAACAATTTAATCAAGTGATTACTTAAACAGCAACGCATTATATGTTAAGCAAAGCCTCTATCGTTGATGGTTTTGCAATTGACTTATAATAATATAAAAACAAGGAAAGGAAAAAGGCAACTTGATTCAGAGTTGCCGGTAGTATGAAAATGGATACTCGTTGTATGTCATGTATGAATTTATATGACGAAAAATTTACCGTATGCCCACATTGCGGATATGTTCGCGGCACAAAAGCAGCTGAACCGCATCATATGGAGCCTGAGACAATTCTTCACAAGAAGTACATTGTAGGCAAGGTTTTGGGATTCGGAGGTTTCGGTGTTACCTATATTGGTTGGGATGCTGTTCTTAATAAAAGAGTTGCGATCAAGGAATATCTGCCCTCTGAGTTTGCTACTCGTATTCCCGGTCATACGGAAGTAAGTGTTTACAACAAAGAACAGAGCAAGCAACTTTTTTCTTCCGGATTGCAACGCTTCATTGAAGAAGCACAGCGACTTGCAAAATTCAATTGCGAAGGTATTGTAGGAATTGACGATGCATTTCAAGAGAACAATACCGCCTATATCGTCATGGAATATCTCGACGGTGAAACTCTCTCAAGCTACTTAAAGCGCACTGGCCCTCTTACATATGAAAAAGCAATGAATGTTATCATTCCCGTCCTGCAAACACTTTCTATGGTTCATAATGCGGGAATAATCCATCGCGACATCTCTCCGGACAATATATTTATTACAACCGACGGAACGGTTAAGCTGCTTGACTTTGGATCTGCCCGTTATGCAACCGCATATAACACAAAGAGTCTGTCTGTCATCGTCAAGCGAGGATACGCTCCTCCGGAACAGTATCAGCGTCATGGTCAGCAAGGGCCGTGGACTGATAATTACGCTACCGCTGCTACACTTTATAAAATGCTAACCGGAGCAACACCGGAGGACTCAATGGAAAGAGTCACCGATGACAAACTTATGCCTCCGTCATCAATGGGTGTCACAATCAGCCCGGAGAACGAGAATGCGCTCATGAACGCATTAAATCTTAGCGCCGAGAAGCGTCCGCAAAGTGCAGACGAGTTGCTTTACGGCTTGCTGAACGGAACAGCCAGAACTGATGATATTACGAAAAAGGATCCTGCCAAATTCCCGACATGGCTCAAAGTTTTAACTGCATCACTTGCCTCTCTCATTCTGGTTGTTGTTGTTCTTTTTGCAACCGGAATCGTTAAAATGTCTGACGGTAGGTTGATTTTTGAAGCTCCGGTGTCAAAAGGCTGTGTTCGTGTTCCGGAAGTTTTGAAGAAAAACAAGCGAGACGCTCAAACCATCCTGGAAGATAAAGACCTGGATATGCTTATTGTGGGTCGTAAAGAAGTTGAGGAAAAAATTGAAAAAGATCTTATTTGTGAGCAAAACCCCGAAGCAGGTTCTGAAATTAAGAAAAACAGCGAAGTTGAAGTTCGTCTCAGTGATCCCAAGGTCGGATATGTTCCCGACACTGTTTTCTATACCAAAGAGGCTGCTAAAAAGAGCTTTGAAGATGAAGGCCTAAAAGTGTCTGTTAAAGAGGAATATAGCGACACTGTCGGTAAAGGCGGCGTAATCAAACAAAGCGACAAGAAGAATACCTGTAAGTTCCAAGGTGAAGAATCAGAAATCGTTATTTCAAAGGGACCGGAGAATAACACTCAGAGCGGTACTGTTACACTTACCGATCTTAAAGGCAAAAACTTTGAAACCGCACGAAAAGAACTCCTCAAGCAGGGAGTATTCCTTCTTATCGAAGAAGCTAAATATGATGATTCATATGCAGAAAATGTTATTATGTCTCAAGCAAAATCCTCCGGCTCAACCGTTAATAAAGGAGAAAATGTTTATGTAACGATCTCCCTCGGAAAAGAAAAGGTTCGAGTTCCGAATGTTGTATATTTAGACAAAGAAGACGCAGAATCAAGACTAAAAAAAGCTAATCTAAAGGCAGATTTAAAAGAAGCAGAAAACGATCCGAATGTTGCTGAAAATCTGGTTTTAACTCAGTCGGTTGATAGCGGAGAACTTGTCGAAATAAACAGCACAATTACCGTAGAATATAACTGTGCAAAAGACGCAGAGCCAACCTCAAATTCCGATAAGTATAAGGTTGAAGGTAAGGTTGTTGACAAAAAGACAAATAACCCGATAAAAAATGCTTCGGTTATTATTTCAAAAGCTGATTCAAGTAATTCTGTCGTAACAAGTCTTGTTACTGACGAAAACGGTAAATACAGTACCGAACTTGTACCAGGCGACTATTCGATCAAGATATCCCATGAAAAATATGACGATATAGATAAAGATGTCTCGGTTGACGATGAAGAAGTAACCGTTTCGACCTTAAAGCTGGACGAAAAAACAACAACCACCGCAATATCATACGGAACAATTTCCGGTACTGTTGTTAACAGTAAATCAAGCAAAGCAATCAGCAATGTAACTGTAAATATCTGCAAAGCATCATCCCCAAATGTTGTTTATCAGACCGTGAAAACAAATGGATCAGGTCAATACAGTGCAAAGCTTCCCATCGGAAGTTATATTCTCAAATTCGCACACAAAGATTATAATGATGCGAATAAGAGCATTGGTGTAAATATCAACAAAAACACATCCATTTCAACTGTGCTCATGGTAGCTAAAACAACCACGACCACTGCCAAGCCCACCACAAAGGCTACGACAAAACCTACCACTACAAAGACAACACAGCCAACAGCCGCAACGGTCAATATCAAAACCACAAACGCTCTTGACGGTAATGTTCTTGGCGGTGTTACAGTTAAAATTCGCAGTGGCTCAAACAATAAGACCGGTGCTGTAAAAAATACAATTACAACAAACTCCGACGGAACAAGTTCAATAAGACTTGCAAATGGTAAGTATACTCTTGAGGGTTCAAAGAGCGGTTATATTACAACATATATTAATATTACCGTAAACGGCTCAAATGTTACTGCTTCCATCTCTCTTTCTATCGACAACTTAAATGCAGATGAATTGAGAATAGTCCTTACTTGGGATTCAATTCCTTACGATTTGGATTCTCATTTAAACTTTGCCTACGGAGATTCCGCTTATCATGTATGTTTTTATCAACTAATTGCAAGTCATAACGGTGAAAATATTGCAGAACTTGATAATGACGAACAAAATGGTTTCGGACCGGAAACCGTCACAATATATAAGCCAAGCGAAACTACCTATACTTATTCCGTATATAACTTCTCCGGAAGTCCGAGTATAACAACATCAAACGCACATGTTATTGTTTATGCAGGCAGCAGACAAATAGCCTCCTATGATGTTCCGACATCCGGAGAGGGATATACATGGGATGTATTTACCGTTCGTGGAACGCAAATTACTACCATTAATAAGATTCATTAAAATCAAAGGTTTTATTATTCTCTATCTGTCAGCTGAAAGGCAATAGAAGTAATAATATTCAAAAGCTGTCTGACTTGGTTCATAGCGCAACCTCAACCGAGTCAGACGCTTTATTTTCCTTATACTACAGCGGTGTTAACATGATGCTGTATCGTTCTTTGTATAAATAAATTCCATGATGGAGAGAAGTAAAAATATGAGCAAAAAAACAATGATCAGAATAATAGCAATAATCTGCATTTTGATTATTCCGGCATACAATTTATGCGGAATGCTTGTAACAAAAAATATTTTTAATTTTCAAACGAATCCCGATTTGTCTGAAATTAAAAAATTAGATGATTCAAACATCGGAGAGGTACAGCAACTCATCAACATTTCTGAATCCGAAAACGATTTCACGGTTGACAACGACACTTCTTCATCTGATTACAGCAAAGCCAAAAGCAATCATTCTACAGATGAAGTTCTAAAAAAAGTTCAATCAGGTGAAACAAGTTATTCAAAAATTTTTCAAAACACTCTTATTGCCGGAGATTCACTTGTTGAAGCCTTAGCGCAATATAGCATTTTGAATGAGGAAAATGTCATGGGAAAGGTAAGCGCTTCCTTGTATGAACTTCAGGCAATTTCAGACAAGATTATTTCAAATCATCCGGATACTTTGATTCTTCACTACGGAGAAAATCATGTCGGTGGCAATTCACAGGAATATGTAGATAATTTTATTACATTCTACACTTCTTTGATTGAAAATTTCAAAGAAAAGCTGCCAAACACAAAAATTGTCATAAGCAGTATTTTCTTGCCAAACGATCAGGGTTTGGCTTCGTCGCCTCACCTGAAAAGCATCCCTTCGTTTAACGAAGGTTTGAATAAAATGTGCAAAGAATTAAATGTTGAGTATCTTGACAATTCTTCATTATTTTCAAAAGACAGCGATTTTTACGAGCCGGACGGTGTTCATTTAAAAAAGATTTTTTACACCGATTACTGGCTACCCTTTATTGCCTGTGAACTAAACCTTATATAATAAAGCCTACTCGGAGGCACGATAATGAAATATAAATTAGCAGAATTGTTTTGTGTTATATCGATAATTTTGTTTATTGTTTTTTCGATATCAACGAACACAAAAACCGAAAAATCAGCAAAAGAAATCAGTGCAGAAATAATAGAACAAATCGGTATTTCTGAGCTGTCGGAGAGGGACATTAAATTTTTCAACAAAACATTTGAGCAGCAATCGGATGTGTTTGAAAGCGTTGCATATTATTCATCCGATGATGTTATGAATGTTTCGGAATTACTTGTAGTCAAGCTTGGCGATAACTCTCCTTCCTCAGAATTTTATGAGCAACTTGAAGAATACACAAGCTCCCGTTATGATATCTATGCCGCATATGCGCCAAAGCAGGGCAATCAACTAAAGAATCGTATTTTAGAGAAAAAGGGCAATGTTATTTTCATGTACATCGGCGACGATGAACAAGCAGCTCTTGACGCATTCAATCGTTCATTTTAATCGGAGGAAAATCCATGGTATTCAGTAGTTTGACATTCTTATTAATATTTCTTCCTCTTACTGTTTTTTTGTATTATTTGCCTTCATTTTTTAATTCAAGAAATAATATTTTATACCGCAATGTATTACTAACGATCGCAAGCTTGTTCTTTTACGCTTGGGGTGAACCGCTAAATGTCATCCTTATGTTATTAAGCATCAGCTTGAATTACTTCATCGGGCTTGATATGGAAAAGCATAACGACAATTCTACCCATAGGAAGTTCTTGCTTGTTATGGCTGTAATTATAGATATCGGTATGCTCGGTTTCTTTAAATACAGCGGTTTTGTTGTTAAAAATATCTCTGCAATTTTTAAAATCGATTCAAATTTCCCCGAACTTGTTCTTCCGATCGGTATTTCTTTTTATACATTTCAAATATTATCATATATTATTGATGTTTATAAAAGGAAGGTCAAGGTACAAAAAAATCTAATCGATTTTATTTTATATATTTCAATGTTTCCGCAGTTGATTGCAGGGCCGATTGTACAATACAGCGTCATCGACGATCAACTTAGAAACAGAAAAAGCTCACTCAATCTTACTTCAAAAGGAATTTACCTGTTTACAATAGGTCTGGCGAAAAAAACCATTCTCGCCAATTCTGCCGGTGCGATTTACGACGAATATATTTCTATAGGCTATGACGCCCTGTCGTTTACAGGCGCTTGGTGTGCTATTATATTTTTTGCTTTTCAGATTTATTACGATTTCAGCGGATACTCTGACATGGCAAAAGGGCTTGGTTTTATTTTCGGATTTGAGTTTCCGGATAACTTCAACTATCCATATATTGCCGACAGCATCACTGATTTTTGGCGTAGATGGCACATTACTCTAAGTTCATGGTTCAGAGATTACATATATATTCCTCTTGGAGGAAGTCGTTACTCGACAGGCAGAACCATTTTCAATCTTTTTGTTGTTTGGACTCTCACTGGTCTTTGGCACGGTGCTTCATGGAATTTCATTTTATGGGGCATGTATTTCTTTGTTCTTCTTATTCTCGAAAAATATGTCTTTAAAAATATTATTTTTAAAATGCCAAAAATATTGCGGCATCTTATGACTATAATTCTGATTCTGTTCGGATGGGTTATCTTTTCATGCGAAAAGCTTTCTGATATCGGAAAGTTTTTCAGTTGCCTGTTCTGCGCAAATTCTTTTCTTGATAATATGTCATCATACTTGTTTATATCAAATCTCTTTATGATGCTTTTAATGTTGTTCTTTTCAACGCCCATTTTTAAATTAAATATCGTTAAAGAGAATCAATCAAACAAAATCAAATTCTTTATTACAGTATTACTGCTCTCTCTTAGTCTCGTTTGGTTAGTCGCAGATACATATAATCCTTTCCTTTATTTCAGATTCTGATTTTGGAGGTAAAAAAGTGAAATCAAATACAATAAAAATATTTCAGATAGTTGCATTTTTTCTTATTCCGTCGATTTTTCTTACAGGAAGCTTCGTCTCCCCTGACAGAGAATTATCAGAAAAAGAAAATCGTTCTCTTACGCAACTTCCAAATCTAACGGCATCATCAGTTTTTTCGGGAGATTATATGACTCAGTTTGAACAGTATATGTCGGATCAAATCTGGGGACGAGATATGTTTGTGTCGTTAAAAACTTTTCTGAACCGGACAATGGGAAAAAATGATCAAAATGGGATATATATCGGAAAAGATGGATGGCTATTTGAAAAGCCAACCAAATACGACGAAAAAAGGCTTGCAAAAACAACTGACGCCATCAGTAATTTCAGTAAAAATTGTAAAATAGATAACCTTATGCTTGTTCTCGTTCCTAATTCAACTGAAATTGTATATAGTAAATTACCGTATCAGCTTTCATTTGATAGTCAGAAAAAACAAATAGAAAAAATATATTCCACTATGTCCAAAGATATGAGTTGTATTGATGTAGAACAAATGATGGAAAAAGAAGAAAATGTAGAAAAGCTTTTCTATAAAAACGATCATCACTGGACAAGCTATGCCGCCAAAGAAACATTTGATCTAATTGCAAAAACTTGGAAACTTGACACTAATGAAATTAAATATCAAACTTACACTCTCTCGGATTCCTTTTTCGGAACGCTTTCCTCATCCATCGGAATAAAAGAACAGCCGGATGTTATTCAAGCAATAATACCCGAGAAAAGTGCCGGTACTTATATCATACAAAATTCATCGCAAAAGACAAAAAGCGCTTCAATGTTTGATTTATCAAAATTAGAAAGCAGCAATCAGTATGAAGTCTTTCTTGGCGGAAATTTTTCAAAGTTAACGATAACAACAACAAGTAAAACCGAAAACAAACTTTTGATTTTTAAGGATTCTTATGCCAACTGTATGTTACCTATGATGACTCCTTTCTTTTCCAAAATCACCGTTATCGATGCACGCTTTTTTAGCGACGATATAAATAATGTTGTAAGCGATGGCGATTTTACACATTTAATGTTTTTATATAATGTCAACACATTTCTTGAAGATACAAGTCTTAAAAACATTCTTATCCCTGACAGTACAAATTAAACGGTTATTTTCCATCTAAGGCGCAGGCAATACTTGACGCATTAACGAGTATTGCCTGCATTTTTTGCACTTTATACAACAAACTTTTTCGCCGATAATTGCTTACTGTTTTAACCGGCGGCTGCTTAGTTTTGTTCAAATGAATTAAGGCGATCAATCATTCTGAAATCAGCCATAAAGATGTAAAAAAGACTGCGCCATAGCTTGAAAACAGCCATGGTACAGCCTCAATTATTGCATATTGATTATTTGTGATCTCTTCTTCCGCCTCTCGGGCCGCCTCTGCGACGGTCGCCAGACGGGCGTCTCGGAGCGTCCGAGATCTCATTCTCGGGAACAAGGCCTTCAACCTCGATAAGAGCCTCGCGGCGAGAAAGGTTGACTCTGCCCTGATCGTCGATTTCACGAACCTTAACGATAACCTCGTCGCCGACATTGACAACATCCGTTACCTTGTCAACTCTCTTGACATCAAGATGGCTGATGTGAACAAGTCCTTCCTTGCCCGGAGCGATCTCAACGAATGCGCCGAAGTCCATGATTCTCGTTACAACGCCCTTATAGATAGCTCCTACCTCGGGATCGTTGGCGATAGTTTCGATCATGAAGATAGCACGCTTTGCGTTCTCGATATCCTGAGCACAAACAAATACGCTGCCGTCCTCCTCAACATCGACCTTACAATCGCACTCTGCGCAGATCTTCTGAATAACCTTGCCCTGCTTACCGATAACCTCGGCGATCTTGTCAACGGGAACCTTGGTTGAGAGCATCTTTGGAGCATACTTTGAAAGCTCCTGTCTCGGCTCGGAGATGACCGGAAGCATGATCTCGTCAAGGATATAAATACGAGCCTTATAGGTCTTTTCAAGGGCTTCCTTGATGATTTCCGGAGTAAGGCCATGAACCTTGAGATCCATCTGAATAGCTGTAATACCCTTCTTTGTACCCGCAACCTTGAAGTCCATATCGCCGAAGAAATCCTCAAGACCCTGGATATCAACCATCGTCATGAAGCGGTCGCCCTCGGTGATGAGTCCGCAGGAAATACCGGCAACGGGAGCCTTGATCGGAACACCGGCTGCCATAAGCGAAAGGGTTGAGCCGCAGATCGAGCCCTGTGAGGTCGAGCCGTTTGAGGAAAGAACCTCCGAAACGACACGAATGCAGTACGGGAACTCCTCAACCGACGGAATAACCGGAAGAAGCGCTCTTTCCGCAAGCGCACCGTGACCGATCTCACGGCGTCCCGGTCCTCTGCTCGGGCGAGTCTCGCCGACAGAGTATGACGGGAAATTATAGTGGTGCATATATCTCTTTTCTTTCTCGCTGTCGATACCGTCGAGCATCTGAGCGTCGCTCATGGGGCCGAGAGTTGTGATTGAAAGACACTGAGTCTGACCTCTGGTAAACATACCCGAACCGTGAACACGGCTGAGAAGGTCGATCTCTGCGTTAAGCGGACGGATCTCGTCGATTCCGCGTCCGTCAACACGCTTGCCCTCGTCAAGAAGCCAACGGCGAACGATGAACTTCTGGAGCTTATACATACAATCGTCGATCTTTGCGATATCGTCGGGATAAACCTCGTCGAACTTCTCATGAACGGCGGCATAGATCGGGCGAAGTGCCTCGTCACGGATTCTCTTGTCGTCCGTGTCAAGAGCAACCTTAACATCGTCAATGGCGAACTCCTTGATAGCCTCGAACATTTCGGGGGCGGGATCGTTTGACGGGAAGTCGATCTTCGGCTTGCCGACCTCGTCACGAATACCTTCGATGAACTTAACGATCTCCTGGTTCACCTTGTGAGCATACATGATTCCGTCGAACATATCCTCGTTGGAAACCTCGTTTGCGCCCGCCTCGATCATAGCAACAAGATCCTTGGTTGAGGCAACGGTAACTGCCATCTGAGAAACCTTTCTCTGCTCCTCGGTCGGGTTGATGACATACTCGCCGTCGATAAGACCGACGGAAACGCCTGAGATCGGGCCGTCCCACGGAATAGCCGAAATTGAAATAGCAACCGAAACACCGATCATTGCGGTGATCTCGGGTGAACAATCGGGGTCAACGGACATAACCGTTGCAACAACGCCTACATCGTTACGCATATCCTTCGGGAAGAGCGGACGGATCGGGCGGTCGATAACACGGGAAGCAAGCGTTGCCTTCTCCGAAGCCTTACCCTCACGGCGCTGGAACGAGCCGGGAATACGACCTACCGAATAAAGCTTCTCCTCAAAATCAACCGAAAGAGGGAAGAAATCAACGCCCTCTCTGGGCTTGTCGGACATTGTTGCCGTGCAAAGAACCTCTGTCTCACCATAGCGGATAAGACATGAGCCGCCTGCGAGCTGAGCCATTTTACCTGTCTCGACTACAAGCGGGCGTCCTGCAAGAGTTGTTTCAAACTTTTTGAAATCCTTGAAAAACATTTTTTATACCTCTCTGTAAAATTTTATTTCTACGCCGGGCAAGGATTTAGCAATAAATCCGCAGCTTGAATTTCAAGCGGTCGATTCACTGCTAAAGCCGATGAGCTGCCCGACAAATAGATACATTTTAAAATCGACGCAGAGGCAGACAGTAAAAGAAATGCTGTCTGCCTCATAATGCCGAAATTATTTACGAATACCGAGTCTTGCAATGATAGCACGATATCTTTCGATATCAACTTTCTGCAAATATGCAAGAAGGTTACGCCTGTGACCAACCATCTTCAGAAGACCTCTTCTTGAGTGATGATCCTTCTTGTGAGTCTTGAGATGCTCGGTGAGGTCGTTGATTCTCTTTGTAAGAACAGCGATCTGAACCTCCGGTGAACCGGTGTCGCCCTCGTGAAGAGCATACTCAGCCATGATAGCCTGCTTCTCTGCCTGTGTCATAAATTTCACCTCATTAAATTATTATTTTGCGCCGACCTCCCAGGTTACGGCAGGTGAACACCGCATGGCGGTAAAACCCGTAATCCGAGAAAGCGGAAACACAACACAAGTATTATATCATCAAAAATCGGGTTTGTAAAGTATTTTATAAAAAAAACTGCGATATACCCTTATATTTTCGTCGACTCCCCTGCCGCCTTTTTCTTGAGTATCTCTACCAGCTCATATGTCGTTCTGCAATCGTCAAGCGCACGGTGGGACGCACCGTTTATCCCGAAATGATCCTTCAAAAATGAAAGCTTGTGGCTGCTCAGCTCGGGGAGTAACTCCTTTGAAAAAAGCAGCGAATCAAGCGTTGCGTTGCACGGCTTCTCGCCAAAGATCAATGCCGAATTCCAAGAAATGAAGCGCATATCAAAGCCGATATTGTGCCCGACGATCGGCATATCTCCGACGAAGTCAAACAGCTCGCAGAGGACGGTTGAAATATCGTCGGCATTTTCAAGCATGGCGTTGTTTATGCCCGTCAGGCCGAAGATAAACGGACTTATCTGCTTGTCGGTGCGAATCAAATGCGAAAACTCGTCTGTAACCGTATCGTTTTCAACCTTGACGGCGGAAATTTCAATTATATCGTCCGTTTTGCAGTTTAAACCGGTCGTTTCAATATCGACAACGACAAAATCGTGAGTATTCAAAAAGCTTTGTGTTACCTTCATTTTATTCATCCTAACCGAAAGATTCGGTTATAATAATAGCATATAAATATTTTTATTGCAACTCTTTACTTATAAATTCACTTGTGTTAGAATACCTCTGCCGGAGGTGATGAAAATGTTCTTCAAAAGGAAAGATAAAACTCCAAAAAATTACAGAATAGACGAGCTGAAATTCCTGACCGACGAAGCAAAAGAGGCTTTTAGAGTTCTTGAAATAGAGGATACCTCGCAGCTTATCGGCAAGGAGGGCGACAATTTCTATCTCGACTACTGCGTTGAGAGCGGCGATGTTGCCGACAAGGTCATTCTTTACGAGATGAGAACCGCCGTTTATTTTGCCAACACTCCAAAGCCGGACGAAAAAAAGCTGCGCTGGTGGTATTGGAAGGACAACAACACAGAAAAAGAGGACATACTTGAAGATGACGAATAACAGCAAATACACTTCAACAAAAATCGCCTGCTACACCGGTTACTTCGTGCAGGCGATCATCAACAACCTTGCCTCGCTTTTTTATGTTATATTTCAGGACGAATTCGGGCTGAACTATTCTCAAATAAGCTGGCTGATACTCATTAACTTTGTTTCGCAAATCTTTATTGACTTTGCGTCGGTAAAAATAATCGCAAAGGTCGGATATCGCATATCAATTGTTTTCGCCCATGTTTTTGCGGCTGCGGGTCTTATTCTTCTCGGAATACTGCCGAGGGCGTTCGGCAACCATTATGCCGGTCTGGTGATCCCGATAATCATTTATGCGATAGGCTCTGGACTGGTCGAGGTTCTCATCAGCCCGATAATCGAGGCTCTGCCGCTGAGCAACAAATCCGGCGAAATGGCGTTTCTCCATTCGTTCTATTGCTGGGGTCAGGCTTCGGTCGTGCTGATCACGACATTTGCGGTCAAATTCATCGGCACGGAAAACTGGATCTATATGCCGATACTTTGGGCGATTATCCCGACGATCAATTTGTTCGCATTTTTAAAAGTTCCCATTGTTCAGCCCGTTCCGGAGGGCGAAAGCGAAATGAAAATAACGGAGCTTTTCAAAGAGCCGACATTTATTATTTGTGCGCTGCTCATGCTTTGCGCCGGCGCAAGCGAAATTGCGATGGCTCAATGGGCGTCAACCTTTGCCGAAAAAAGCCTCGGCGTCAGCAAATTCACGGGCGACCTGCTCGGTCCCTGCCTGTTTGCGGTGCTGATGGGCTCGGGCAGAGTGCTTTACGGCTCGTTCGGCGACAGGCTGAATCTTCGCCGTGTGCTGAGCCTTTGCGCATGGCTTTGCATCGTCAGCTATCTCATGACATCTCTCGTTCCGATCCCGCTTGTTTCGCTCATCGGCTGCGGACTTTGCGGGCTTTCCGCTTCAACAATGTGGCCGGGAATTTTCAGCCTTTCGGCAAAGGCTTTCCCGAAGGGCGGCACGGCAATGTTCGCCATGCTTGCAATGTTCGGCGATTTCGGCTGCGCATTCGGTCCTTGGATAACGGGAATACTTTCGGACGCAGCTCAGTCAAGCCCGTCGATCACAATGGATCCCTTGAAATTTGGACTTATCTTCTGCATTTCTTTCCCGATTCTGATGATAATTCTTTTGAACTTCACAAGATCAATGAAAAAATTAAAGGCAACACCGCACAATTGAGATGTTCGGTATTGCCTTAAAGGACACGGCACGGTGGAAATTCACCGTGCCGTGTGGTTTTTTATTTGATCTCGCTGAAGTCCGTAATCAGACCGACCGAATATCTGAGAATGCTCAATGCGTCGTTTGAATTGATCATCTTATCCTTGTTAACATCCGCACGCTTGGCTTCCTCACCCTGAAGCTGAATCAGGTTGACGGAATGCTGCAAGACAAGCAATGCATCGGTCGAATTTATTGCGCCGTCGGCATTGACATCGCCGAGCGAAGGTATAACATCCTGAACAACAGCAAACTTTCCGAGCTTATCCGTTGTGAATATCACATATTCGTTGCCAATCAACGGTTCGATTTTTTCAACGCTTCCGTTATTCATATCAACGCTGCATACATATACCCCGTTGTAATAATCAAAGCTTTCCGGAATCGGAATTCTTACGGTGATCGAGCCGTTGGGCTGAACCGTTACACCGTTACTCTTTGCGGAAATGTCAAACAACTTCGACCTTACATTACCGAACTTTTTGCCGATAAGATTGAGTATGTTGTTATCATAAACCTCGTTTACTTCAAACTGCACATCTGAATCGAACTGATTCTTGAACTCGATCTCAACGCCGGTTTTTTCGTCGACAATTGTCTTATCCCTCTCCGAATAAGCTCCCAAAAGGGTTTCGAAATAATCCTCATTGTTGAACTTTTCCCAAGTCCAAACAGAGCCATCCGTTCTTGTGAAGATCACGCTTGAAAAGTCACGCTCTATGAAATCATCAACATTTGTCATGATTTTTACGGGCATCTCGCCATTTCTGATTCCCCAGCAAATTGAGTATCGGTAATCGTATATTGAAGTATACAGGTTGTTAGCCTTATCAAGATAGAATCTGTCGCTGATTTTTTCAACATTGGTCAGCAAAGGTTTACCGAGCTTATATTCGCCGTTTTCACAGGTTAAGTCCGTGACCGAGTACAGATTTCCGCCTTTATCAAGGAAGCCGTATCCCTCCGTGTTAAGCTGAACGATGTTATCCGCTACTTTGTTGCTTGCGCCATTTTTCGAGTTGAATTCCCAAAGAGTCTGATATTCGTCAATATAGTAATAACTTGATCTATATTCCATCACATCTGTTGCAAATCTATCGGAGGAAATCAATTCCTGTTCAACTTCAAGGTCAAAGTAATAACTGGTATTGGTATAGGCATAATACATTGAACCGTCGTTTGTATTGTAAAGACATTTGCCGTATTCATCGGTTTTCACTATTGACTTTACATCGTAAGAAACTAAAACATTTTCATAATCATCAAAATTATCTTCAAATGAATAAGTATAGCAACGATAAAGCTCATCATCGTTTGTCAGGAAAAACATACCGTTGATATCCTTAACATTTGTTGCGATCAGTTCATAATCGGTAAGCTCCCAGCAATCACCGTTTTTGTCAAGAGCAAGACCGACGCCGCAGCCGTCCCCTGCCGAAGTAACTTTTACAAAGTCCGTAGCGATTTTTTTTGCGTATATTGCGCCATCACTAAGAGCCCAAAGGGAACCGTCCTCAGTAAAATAATATGTGCTGTAGTAGTTTCTTGACGGATAGAAGGTGTTCATCAATACCTTTGAATCAATATTTAACTTCTGACTGCCAACATAAAAGCTGCCGTTAGAATAATATGAATCTTTTGAAACCAATTCGGGAACACTATCCGTTTTTTCACCCATCGGCTTGTCGGGAGATTCTACCGTAACATCAAAGGTACGCGAAACATCTTCGCAGGTTACGGTTATCGTTGCCGTTCCCGATTTGCCTGTAAAAATCCTGTCGCTATACTCGTCGTGACGAACCTCGGCAACTTCGGAATTCGAAGATGAATAATTCATATCCGAACGATAATAATTCATGAAGAACCTGCCGTATAAGTCAATTCTTTTCGATGCATTTTCGAACAGCGTTACATCGCTATAGCTCTGCAAGGCGAGAACATCCTTTGCCGGAGCCGCACAGCTGCTGCAAATAATCTCTGAATTCGGGTTCGCATATTCAAGACCCGAAACATCGCTTACACCGGCAAGGAGTATATATCCTTCATAAGCCTGCATTTCATCAACGGATATAACTCCGTCGCTGTTTGAATCAACATTATTGTTACTAAGAAAGCTGCAAAGAACCGGGTCGCTGAAATTGATATACTGTTCGTCGCCCTTTGAAATGCCGATCGATAAGGTTGCGGAATTTTCGCCGACCTTAACCGTTACCGTCTGTACGCCGACCATGTTCGCTTTATAGCCGCTTGCGGAATAATTGCTTCCCACGCTTTCCCACTCATAATTATCCGTCAGCTTATACACCTCGATAGCCGAGGAAAGCGGAGTTCCGGAATTGATGATCGGGCTTTTGAATTTGACCTTTACTTCTTCCGCATTGAAATGAATGGCGTTATCTACCGCCCAAGATCTCGCATATGAGTCCACGGTGCAAAAAACATATGAGGGCAGATTGTCGCTGCCTATGTAGGTTACGCTGTCAGGAATAATAATGCATTCGCCGTCAAGCGCTCCGTCGCAAATATATTTCGTTCCGTTTTTAACCGATGTGCCCATGTTCATATCAACAAGATAATTGTCGATATAAAGGCCGCCGTTCTCCCAATTGGAGGAATCTTCGTAGAAATCGGTTTCGTAAATATTGCTTCTGTTAAAATAAACTCCGTCGCAAATGTCGAAACTATTTGCATGTTTAAAGCAATTCAAGCTCGGGAGTTCACCGACAAAGCCGTCGTTTATAACAACATGTTGCGCCCAATAAACATTGCCCACAACATCAAAATTCAACGGGTAAGTTCCGTCATTTTTTGCGCTGGGAGAAAGCGTTATCGTTCTCGAATCATAATCAACAGCGACATCGCAATACTCGTCCGGGATTATGCCCATATCGTAGGCTTCCGAATCAATTTCTTTAATGCTCTCAATCTTAAAGCCATACGAGGTATTACTTGAGTCGGTTTCAAGAACCAATGTAAAACCGCTGCTGTTCAAATATATTGTTTCGCCGGATAATTCTGTTCCCGTATATTTGTAAAACAGGTTTCCATCTCCGTCATAAATATAGATGAAATCATAGTCTCTCTCAAGCTCTGTTTCTTCAGAAAATCTGATTGCAAGAGCCGTCGTACCTTCTTTACCCGTATATGTCCACCGCTGTTTTAAATTATCGGTATACGGGTGCTCCGATTCCGGCAAGCTATCGGCTGCAAATGCCGACATCGGCAATATCGACGCAATCATGAGAACTGCCAGAATCAATGAAATAAGTTTCTTTTCCATTTGTTTTCCTCCTTAATGTAAATTATTTATATATTCCGTCTTTTCCTCGTCAAGCTCGATGTTCGGCTTCTCCTCTATCTTCCATGCCAGAGAATCCGTTTCGTCAAGAGTTTGACGGATCATTTGCGGAATTTCCTTGATCGCTTCAACGCACACCTCCCTGCTGCGAATATCTCCGTTTTCTTCGGACGCTTCGATCGACTCCCTGAGAAGATTGTAAAAGTCCGTATATTCAAAAGCGTTAAACCTTGCAACGCTGACAGCCTTTTTCTTCAGCTCGATCATTTGCTCATATTTGCCGTAGGCCTGAGCAACCCTCGCCTGAGCGTCATAAGCCATCGCAACATTTTTGTTGTGGGAAAGTATGTCGTATGCCGCACTTGAAATATCCTGAGCGGTCGTTGAATTCCTGAGAATTTCGATCTGAATCTCCGTGTTTTTATCATACATCTCGTATGATTTCTCCGAAAAGCCGAAGGTGTAAAGGCAGAGCGCAACCGAAAAATATATGCAAACGAGAGCCTTGACTGCCGAGAAAAAGCAGAAGGTGCGCTTCCAAGGCTTTTTGATAATTATCTCCTTTTTCCGATCGAAGCTCATCGCCGCAATGAGGATAAAGAAATTCACAAGATATTGCAGGTCAAAATCAAGCATACAGTGCATGGAAATTGCGGCAATCACGAATTTGTATGCCGCAGGAGTTCTTTTGGAGAAAAGATTTTTCAATACGGACGCCGCAAAAAGCACGCCCGGAATTATGCCGATATCAACAAAAATCTGGAGAAAATCGTTGTGGATATACCTGACGATATATCGTCCCGTCTGGAACTCGGACTGGTAATAATAATACCCGAGATAGCCGAGCCCGAACGGCTTTTTTATGATAACGGGCAATGCGTCCTTGAAATAAAGCAGTCTGCCCAAGAAGCTGCTCTGCGCCAACGAGGTTGAAAGAAATCTTGTCGCAACGCCGGTCTTGCCGGATATGAATGCCGCAGCGACAACGATCACAAGGATCGCCAAAAAGGACGGGAGCGCAAATTTTCTCGTTTCTTTTTTGTAAACGCTTATCGCCGCAACGAACAAAACCGTGAGCACAAAAACTGTTCGGCTGCCGCTGAGAAAAACTCCGACAATAAGCGCAATAAGCGTGACGATATTTATCACGCTGAGCCGCCTGTTAAGAAGCAGAATTATTATTCCGACAAGCAGAAAAATTGCAAACGCATTCGCATACTGGAACAAGCCAGTCATTCTGCCGCCGTTATAAAAATAATATCTGAATGTATACCAAGGCTTGAGCGCAGCGGAAATCACGACCATTATCGCCCCGGAATAAGGTATGCAGTCAAGGAAACCCGCCTTCTTTTCATCGTCATACTGACTGACTATGAGATAGAACGGAACGATCGGCATAAATTTCAAAACGCCGAAAAACGCCTCGTAGCTGTCGATCGCCCAGAAGCAGGACAATATGTAGCCCAAAACAATAACGAGAAGCGTTACCGATGTCAGGTTGACCGGCAAAAGCAGCTTCCTGTTTTTATAATATTTTGTGATAAGAACAACGCTAAAGGCAACCGAACAAAGGCAGCCGAGCCAGTCGAAATAAAGACCGATAAAAAACGGGGAAACAAGAAAAAACCAATCCGCAAACGCCATTTCCGAAAAGCGGAATTCATTTTTAAAATTCAATTTCAATTTATTTTTCATTCGCTTCACTCTCAAAATTTCCGCACAAAAAAAGCATATCAACACCCGTCAAAGGATATCAATATGCTCGGATCTTATTATTTTTTTATTTTCCCTTGACCAATATACATTCTATCACTTAAGACTTGATTTGTCCACAAAAAATTAAAATTTTAATCAAATCTTAATGATTTAATCGCCTCTTTGAACGGGAATTTTTCAAAGACGGTTTTTCGTCATTCAAAGTCGGTTTTTCATCGCTTTTGAAAGTGCGATCGAAACCGCAGAACCGATAACCGTGCAGGCGATCCACTCAACGACGGCATTGATCGTTATCAGCACGGAAATAACCGCAATAACGCTGTTGCCGAAGCTTTGGATATAGTCCGTATTATAGAAAAGAAGCAGCAAAAATCCGACGAACAAAACGGTGTTTATAAATCCGCCGCCGAACGAGGTCACTATCGTTCCGATATTGGCGTGCTTAGCCGCAAAGGCTTTGTATATCAAGCCGCAGAGCAAGCCCATCAGGATTCTCGGCACGAGGCACATTATTGCGGTATAAACCGGATTTATTCCGAAAAGCGTTGTTCCGAATGCGTCCATGCCGAAGCACTGAATGAAGCTTGTTATTCCGAACATAAGTCCGAGAACGGCGCCGACCGATGGACCGCCGATAACTGCGCCGATAACAACGGGGATCGTGATGAAGGTTATCGAAACCACGCCGATCTTCAGATAGCCGAGCGGAGTGAACGCCAGAACAAATATCAGCGCCGTGAGCACCGCAGTCAAAGTAAGCTTGTAGATTTTTTCCTTGTTTTTTGTTGCCATTGGTATGATCTCCTGTCAAAAATTATTTTTGCTTTTTCTTTTTGCCTTGGCAAAAGCCATGTTCTTCATGAGCCTGACCGCTTCCGTAAAATCCTTGCGGCAAAAGACGATATTGACCGCACAGGTCATCGCCAAAACAACGCTTCCGACAACGCAGGCATAAAGCACCCAGCCGAGATAGTCGTCCGAGCCGAACGAGGGAATGAAATGCACGACGGTTGCGGAAAGCACGACCGTCAGAATCGAAAACGCCGTTCGCTTGAAGAAAAATTTCACGCTTCTTTTCAGGATATTTTTCGAGAGATAAAAAACATACTGAACCGTTCTGAATGTCATTGCGGCGAGCGTGCCTATCGCAACTCCGACGATTCCAAAAAAATAAACGAGAACGGCGGAAACCGCTATGTTCAGCCCCGCTTCGGCAAATGCACCGTTGCGGGTTTGTTTATAATGCCCTGCGGCATAAACAACGCTGTGGTAAGGAATTCTTATCGAATACATCGCATTCGCAAGCACGAGAATATACCCGAAAACGGGTCTTATATAATTTGCGTCCGTAATGCCTTTCATATAAACGCTCATGAAAGGCACTATCAAAAGCCCGGCGCAGGTGAAAAGCACCGTCACGAGATTAAAGGATGCGAACTCGTAAAGATTAAACTTTAAGTCAAGATTTTTGTACTCTTTTTTTGCGATCATATCGCCGAGAGCCGCCTCAACGCCCGAAGAAAGACTGGACGCAACCTTCATTATGCCGTTTACGATGGAATAATACACCGTGTAGACCGAAACCTCGGCAAGAGCAAACGACGCCGAAAGCTTTGAAAAAATCGTCAGGATCACAACATCGGTGTTGAGGTTGACAAAATACGCTATGTGATGTCCGAGTCCGTCCCATCGCTGCGCCACGGCGTCGTTATCGGGCTTCGCTTTGCGGTCGATCCGGTATCTTTTACGCACATAAATATTCAAAATCAGCGGACGCAGAACATATATCAGCGAGGTTGCGAGCTTGAGAACATGGATCGTTGCGTCGAATTTGGCAAAAGCAACGACCATGACCGCATTGAGAATGATCGTCCCGATCTGGAGGAAAGAGGTTATATATCTCCTCTGATCCGCCTGAACGAGCACGGTGTAGGTCATGCCGAAATAATACTGCGCAAAGGTACTCAACCCGATTATTATAACCAGCGAGGCGGTAAACGCCCAATCGAAATTATTGTTGACCAGCACCGGAAAAACCGCCGCCAGAACAACCATGTATCCGACAAAGATATAGGCGATCTTGCGAAAGAAATTTTCCGTCGCTTTTATTATTCCGCTCATCGCCGCATTGTTTTTTTCGGCAAGCGGTTTGTACAGCGCAGCTCTTATAACTCCGCCGACGCCCGCTTCAACAAGGGCGATATAGCTCAAAAACTGCGTTATTGAAGAAGTCAGCGCATTGACCTCGGAGCCGTATGTGCCGATAATGAGTCTGGGCACAATAAAGCCGCAGATTACCGTCACGAACTCCAGCAGCAGCGATGCCGCAGAATTCAGCAGTGCCTTTTTGCTGCGCAAGTGCGCCGCCTCCCCTTTTCTATAAATTCAATCCGCAATTTATCGGATATTCGCTGTCTTTTTCCGTTATCGTGCCGTCGCCGTCGGTGTCCGCAGCCGTTTTGAAGCAGTCTTCGAGGCTGAGCATACCTGCCGCAGCGGCGTTTATGACAACTGCGTCGCAGCCGTCGGCAATTCCGTCGCCGTTGACATCGCCCTTGATAACTATCGCATATCTTTTCACGAGCACATCGTCCTCGGTGTAAAGCAGCACCCGTCCGCCCGTGCTCACGCTGTCATATTTAAAATAGCCGCCGTTGGTCGCCTCAAGGTAAAGATTAAGATTTACGGTTTTCTGCGGCAAACCGGTTATAAGACCGTCGGAAATAAAAACCTTGTTAAGCTCCGTTGAAACAAGCTCGGGCAACTCTCTTTCCGGCAGATCCTTATATGAAAGGCTTATTCCGCCCGTATTTGAAAGAACCGAAGCGACAAAAACTCTGTTTGAGCTGACGGTCATGTCCGCCGACTGACTGTTTGAGCACGGATTGCTTCCGAGTTGCTTCCATTCTCCGCTGTCGAGGTAAAGAATTTGGCTGTCCTCGCCGGAGGTGATAAGAGAAGCGCAGAGCGTGCCGTTATCGGCAATATCCATTGACGCACCGAGGAAGTTCGTGATAGTCGTCGGAACTTCGTACCGGGTAACATTTGAATCGCCGTCAACCTTTACCATTATCGGCGTTTGGTTCGACGCAGCGGATATCATCCAGTATTCGCCGTTGTAGCCGATGCTTCTGTGAAGATTTGACGATGAGAGCGGGTTCGGTATCGTTATATTCTCCCACTGACCGGCGGTCATGCTGTATCTTTTGATCTGCGTATATTGCGTTCCCGAACCGAAAGCAAAGTTGCAATAGGTCACATAGATATAGTCGTCTACCGCTCCGAGACTCGGATTTGCGAAATAGTCGGCCGTCAGCGACGAGTCAATGTCCGAAACGCCGTTTGAGGTGATCTTCTTTATAACGAGCTTTGTTCCGTCAACCGTCCATGCGGCATAAAATCCTGAATCCCCGGAAAAAAGCTGTATGTCATTCGGGGAAGAAACGGTTGCGTCGGTATAAACGGTGTTCCATTTTCCTCCGTCGTATTTTGCGATTTGCGGATTGCCCGCTGTGTTGTTGTACAAAATATACGGAATCCCGTCGTATACCTTCATCGTCATGCTGTAAATGCTCGAAAAAGAATCGCCGAGAGCCTTCCATGACGAGCCGTCGTATTTATACACCTTGTAGACAAGAGTCCAGTTTTCCCTGCCCATAATGCAGGCGTAAATATTGCCCTCACCGTCGGAGTCAATATTTATACCTGTTGCGTCAAGCGCAATATCGTTTGCGACAACATCCCAAAGACCGAGCGAGGAATAATCCGGAAATTCAACATGGAAGCTGATCTGCGAAGAATCCTCATTATACGCAACATCGGATATCACGAGTCCGCTGTTTGAGCCGTCGGAATAGAATATCGTTCCGTCGGAAACCGCTGCGTCAAAATCCGACGAGCCGTAGCTCGTTCTGCTGTCGGAGGGGTCGAGAGCCGCCTTAAAGAGGTCGCCCTCGCTCGCCGTTGCGCTTGTTTCATCCGGTCGGAAAACATAAAGGTAGTCCTGTCCCTGCGCATTGGTCTGATTGGGAACGGATTTATTGACCCTGTAAATCAGCAGACCCGACGACGGTATCTTGGTTTCAAAGCCCAAATTCGCAAATGCGTCCGTCTTTTTCTTTCTGTATTCGAGCATAAAGCTCTCCGTTCCGGACATCGGCGTTTTTATTTCATAAAGTATCGTGTCCGAATCGGGGTCGCTGACCGGGTCGAGCGTATATGTTCCGCTCTGAGTTATCTGCTTCATCGGAATCCAGCCCATCTTGTATCGCTGATAGGACAGCGGGTACTGCTGGAAAAAGCTGTTCGACGCCATGATATCCCATGTTCCGACCGGGTCGCCCGAAGCGCCGTTAAGACGGTAAAGGTCGGGAAGTCCGACGCTATGCAAAAATTCATGCGAAACAACGCCCTGACTTGACGAAACCGCACCGGTCAGCGTGTAGGAATCAATTATATTATAATTACCGATGTAATATTTGTTGTTTATCATGGTCGTTACGGGCGAAACGCTTTTGTGCGGCCAAAGGAAATCAGAGCCGCTCGTACTTTTTCCCTGAATAATTATCGTCGTGTTGTCTATTGACTGAGAATATCTGTTATCAAGCTTATCGGACGGCAGAGCGATCTTGCCGGAATTGAACGCAGCGATGACCTCCTGCAAAACGGTTGTATCGTCGCTGTTTTCGTGAGATGCCGACAGCGTATACGGAACGATCGTATCCCCGTCAAGCTGAGGAAAAACATTGTTGACATTGAGCTTTCCTCTCGATATTGTCGAGATATAATTCTTGAATGAGAAATCAATGCTCACTCCGGTATACAGCTTTGTCGTATCGTTATATGTCATTACGATCTTCTGAGAATTATCCGCAATGTCCGTTGCCGTATCCTCCGGGAACTTGACAAATACAACAAGGTTTGCCATCGTTTCGACCGAATCGGTTTGGGCTGATACGGGAAAAGCCGCAGAGGTTATTATGAGAACGACCGAGAGCAGCAAGATTGCAAATGAACGAATGGTTTTCATGACATCACCGTCCCTGACTTAACTTTATTTTATTATATCATTAAATTCAATCCTTGTCATTAGAAATTTGAAACATAGATATTTAAAACAAGAGCCGCTTTTGTATTTTTCTGACAAAAATTTATAACAAAAATGCACAGCCGAAGCTGTGCGTTGAGGGATCAAGGCAACACCCCAATCGTGCGGTATTGCCTTAAAGATCAAGTTTGAGGTCGTTCTCCTTGATCCAGCCGATTTTGCGGAGAATGAGGCAAAACGCCTGGGAGAGGATCGCCGGAAGAACAAAACTGATGAGGATAAGTCCTATCCAGTCGAATGCGGTGACAGCCGCCTTTGTGCCGTTGGCAACGGAATTGACCCAGCCGGTGTAAACGCCTATCTGACCGACAAGGCCGCAGGTTCCCATACCAGAAGAAACCGCTGCGCCGTTCATTTCAAGCTTGAAAATGCAGGTTGCTATCGGTCCGGTTATCATTGAAGCGAGGGTCGGCGGAATCCAGATTCGGGGATTTTTTACGATATTGCCCATCTGGAGCATACTTGTGCCGAGTCCCTGCGAAACGAGTCCGCCCCATTTATTCTCACGGAAGCTCATTACGGCGAAGCCTACCATCTGGGCGCAGCAGCCTGCAAGAGCCGCTCCGCCGGCAAGTCCCGTAAGGCCGAGAGCCGCACAGATCGCCGCACTGCTTATCGGTAGGGTGAGGGCAATGCCGACTATTGCCGAAATTATAATGCCCATCAAAAACGGACGAAGCTCGGTCGCCCACATTATCGCACTGCCGACTGCGCTCGCCGCCTTGCCGATATACGGCGCACAAAGCATCGAAAGCACGCAGCCGAGGGTTATCGTAACAACGGGAGTGACGAGGATATCCAGCTTCGTCTCCTTGCTGACCGCCTTGCCGAATTCGGCGGCAACGATGGTTATCAAAAGCACTGCGAGCGGACCGCCTGCGCCGCCCAGCTTATCTGCGGCATAGCCGACGGTTGCGAGGGAGAAAAGCACAAGCGGCGGAGCTTTGAGAGCAAAACCTATCGCTATCGCCATTGCGCAGCCCTTGACCGCAGAAGCGAAATCGCCTATTGTAACGAGGGCTTCGATCGAAAACTGAGAGCCTATCGTTGAAAGGATCGTTCCGACAAGCAGGGAAGCAAAAAGTCCCTGCGCCATTGCGCCGAGAGCGTCGATTCCGTACCTTTTGGCGGAAAATTCGATGTCCTTGCGCTTGAGAAAAGCCTTGAATTTTGGCATTGAGAACCCCTCCCGATGTAATTTATAAGGTTTTTATCTCCGTTTTAAGGCTGTTTTCGGAAATATTGTTCCAAAATCCGCTTGCCTTAACCGTCAGGGAATAGCTTGTGTTCGGCTCAAGACCGGTGAAAACATACGATCTCGTCTTTGGCATATCATAAAAATAATATTCCGACCATATACTTAAATGTCTGACGACGAAGCCGTCGGAATCCCTGAGAATTATATCGTAGCTGTCAACATAGTCCTCGTCGATTTTCGCCTGATCAAATTCGATTTTAAACGATGAATCGGTAACATCGGAAACGGTCAATTTTGCGTCGTCGGCAAAGTACGGGACAACCTTTGTTCTGTATCTCTCGGCGGTATAGATGAACGAATCAATTTCGCTCGGAGCGTCGATCCTGCGCACCTGCGGGAAGAAATTGCCCGTCAGGACATCGAAGGGATAAACCCTGACCCTGTTGTCGGCATCGGCCTCGACAATGAGCATTTGCGCCGCTTTCGCCTTGTTTTCGGGGATCGTTCCCGTTATTTTGTCGAACTCGTCCAGTTCAAAATAGCTGAGAGTTCCCGTACCGAGCGATGTAAAATGCTGCTGATGAATTGATCTCGGGTCGTTTATCGGTGCGTGGGAGTGACCCGAAAAATGAATGATCTGAGGATAGTTCATATAAATGCTTATAAGCTCGTCCTCGCCCCAGAGTATGCTGCCGTAAACCGTGCCGGTATTGTGCGGGTGCTGGAAAACGAAGATCGGCTTCGCCCTGTCGTCCTTTGCGGCGGCGGAAAGCTCACGAGCCATCCATGCCTTTTTATCGTCGTCGTAGCTGCATCCGCTTGAAGGCGAAATCGAAACAAAATGGAAGCCGTTGATAACCTTGTGCTGATCGGGGTCCTGAGAAAGGATACGCTTCATTCTCTCGGTCGCAGTCTCCGTGCCGGGATTGTTCGTTTCATGGCTTGCGAACGACATTATGAGCTGCGTTTCGTCGCCGTTTATGCCGGCGTCAAGGATATTCTTCGCCTTTTGCATCTGGATCTCGGTTCCGGAATTGGCAAAGTCGCCGACAACGACAACTGCGTCCAGCTTCTTGTAGCTTTCGGAGCTTTGAGCGATCGAATAAGCATATTTCAGCGCAGAAGCGAAGCGCTGCTCCTCAACGCAATCCTCGTCTTTAAGGTGAATGTCGCTGACGACCATGAATCGCAGAGACGGTTTGAAATTTTTATCAAGCATTATTTTAGCCTCCGTTTAAACATACTTATTTGGCAGCCGCCGAATAAACCATATCGCTGTTCTCGGCGGCTATTTGATTATACTATCAGCGGAAATTAAAGTCAACAAAATTCGAGAAAAACCGAGCTTGGAGGAAGAAAAATGGACTTTGCAAAGCAAAAAAGCGGAATATCTCTCATAATTGCCGTCGTGCTGGTTCTGGCGAGCCTGCTTGCGGCGGTCAAATTCCTTTCCGGCGCAGTCGAGGAGCATTACGAAAGCGTTAAAACCGTTTGCCTTGACGCAGGCCACGGTGCGGACGATGTCGGCGCAACCTCGGCGAACGGCTCAAGGCTTGAAAAGGACGATAATCTTCGCCTGACGCTCAGGGTGAAAGACAAGCTGGAGGAAAAGGGCGTGACCGTTGTTCTCACTCGCAGCGACGATTCCGACATCACGCTCAAGGAACGCTGCAGGCTGGCCAACAAAAAGCGGTGCGATTTTTTCCTGTCGCTACACAGAAACAGCTCCGTTTCCGGTTCGGGCTTTGAAGCATGGATATCGAAAGAGCCGAAAGGCGGCGAAGCTGAGGTTGCCGAAAAGCTTGTTGCAAGGCTGAGCGAGATCTCCTCGCTGCCGAACCGAGGCGTAAAGCGGGGCTATCGGGATTCGAGCGGAAACAATTACTATGTAAATTCCAACACGAATATGCCGTCGATACTTTTGGAGGTCGGCTTTGTGACCTGCGACGAGGACAACAAGAGCTTTGACAAAAGCCTCGACGAAAACGCCGAGGCAATAGCAGGTATTATTTACGATTATCTGAACTGAGCTTTCGCTTTCTAAGACTGTCAATCAAAAAATAAGCCGTCATTCCGACAAAAACTGCCGTCGAAATCGCCGCACCCTCTTTAAGTCCCGGCGTGACGAAGGTCGCTTCTATGTCGGCTCTTCCGGCAGGGACTATAACGCCGATCATTCTGCCGTTGATTTCGATTATTTCCGCTTTTTCGCCGTTGACCTTCAGCTGCCAGCCCGTGTCGTTCGGAACGCTGAAATAGACAAGACGGGCTTTTTCGCCCTGCGAGACTGCACTGAAGCCGGAAGAATTCATCTTGAACGAGGTGCAGGCGGATTTCTTCCTTTTTTCGGACTCGACTTTCCAGTCGAAGCTCTCGTTTTCATCAAATTTTTTGAGAAGTCCGTCGAGCTTTTTCTCGTTTTCCTTTGTAACATAGCATGCCTTTGTCATCAGCTCGATTCGCCTGTCGTTCTCCTTTTTATCCTTTGTGAACCGCACATCGTCGGTCACATAGTAATCGTATGTGTAGCCGAAAGGAACATAAAATTCCGCACTGTGCTGCGTGCCGTCCTTTTCGATGACGCTCTCCGTGTTCAGCACGGTTTGAATGGCGGGAGTATTGAAATAAGCCTTCGTCGTCGGCATTTCGCCCACCTCATAGCCTGCAATTCGGCAGAATTCTGAGGTTGCGTGAGACTTGAAGCTGTTGAAGGTCGAGATCGTCGGCTCGTTGATTATCATGCCGTAGTTGGCATATTTTCTTTCATTCTGAGTTCTTGCGCAGTATACGGTTTCCTCGGTCTGCGCCTGAGACGAAACGGCGTCGTAATTCTCCCGTCTGTAGGTATAAAGCTCGTTTTGCAGGTAAAGCGAATAGCTAAAAAAGCAGACCGCCGCAGTCGTAACGGCAACCTTTTTCGGGTCGAATATAAACCTTTTCTTGATCAAAATCATGAGCACGCCGTAAGAAAGAACAACGAGAACCGCCAGGACAAGGAGATATCGCAAATCTCGCATGAGAAATTTTCTGCCGAACGAATTTCCCTTGAAATAATTGAGAATGATCTCGTTCACCTTTTTCTTTGCCGGGCAGTGAAGCAGATAGACATAGACCGCCTTCGCCGCACCGAGCGAAACGAAGAAAACGAGCGTCAGCGCCGTTATTATCCGAGCCGAGAATTTATACTTTACCGTCGGATCTTCGCCGCTCTCACGCAGATTTTCGATTACATTCAGCGAAACGAGCGTGAGCACAAGGACGAGACAATACCACCAGCGAGTGTAGCGCATATTTGAAAAAAGATTGAAAATACCGTTGCCGAACGGGATCACGGTTATCAAAAGGCAGATCTTCATGAGCCTTGCGCTTCGGCTTTTGCTTTCGCCCTTAAACTCGGTTATCCAGAAGAATGCGCCGAACAGGGGCAGGAAAGCCGTCGTTGAGCAATACTGCGCATAATTGAAGCCGACCGCCGTGCCGAGAATGCCCTCGCTCGGCAATATCAAGCCCTTTATCATTTTGAAGATATGCGGTATGGCGTACAATCCGGCAAGCAGCAGCTTGTCGTGGCTTGAGGTCGCCTTGTTCGTTTCAAGAAGCGTCAACGCCGACGGCAGAAGAATCACCGCCGCCGCAAGACCTCCGAAGCCGTAGAAAACAAGGCTTCTGAAACCGTCTTTTAATTTATATTTTTCCGAATCGTGGATTTTGACGGCAAGATATATCAGGAAGAATACAGATGTTCCGATATAGAAATAGTAATTCACCGCAGCGTTGAGCAGAGAAACGAGGAAAAGAAGATAGCCCTTTCTGCCGTTCAAAGCCTCGTCGGTGAAATAAAGCACCAACGGAAAGAACGCTATGACATCAAGAAAATGATAGTAGAATGACGAATCCATCGTAAAGAACGAGAACGCATAGATAAACGCTCCCGCCGCCGCATAAAGTCCGGAGCGGACATGCCTCTTGAGGTAAAGGAACGCAGTCCATGCCGCAACGGCGTGCTTGAGAACAAACATCGCAGCCAAGCCCACGCCGAGTAACCTCTCGGGCAAAGCAACAAGCGGCCAGAAGAACGGACTGCCATAAACATAGAACGAATACGAACCCAAATAATTTGCGCCGAGGAAGGTGTTCCAGCTCCAAAAAGGCGTTCCCGAAAGGAACATTCTTCTGCTTTCCTTAATAAACGGGATCTGCTGAGTCATATAATCGCCGACAAGGTACAAATTCCAATCGTTTTGTATCAGTATCGGCAGCACGGTGCAAAAAGATATCAGCAAGGCGGCGAGGAAAACCTTATAGGTCTTTATGCCGTCAGTCCTCTCGATTCTCATAAAATGCCCTTTCATCAATCAAATGTATTTTTATCAAACTGCTTTTTGAAATATTCGTCAACAAGCTTAGATATGCTCTCGGCGTTTTCGGGAACATTTTCCGTGCTCCTTGAGCGGCGGTGACGCTTCACCTCATCGCTCGGCGAAGGAGATTTTTCGTGTTCTTTTTTTATGTCGGTTTCCAAAACGCCCTTTGAAAATTCCTTAGGTTCTCTATCCAAATCGGCGATTTCATTATCCCTGATCTCGCCGAACTTTTTCGCCTGCTCGGTTTCGTTGAGCATCATCAGGAAATTGTCGGAAGCCGTTTTTTCGTCGTCGGTCTTTCGGGACTCGTTGAGGATCGAAAGCAACTCACGGCGTGTTTTCATTTCCTTAACATATTCGTCGTTGACCCTGCTGCGCCGATAATAGAACGGAATGAATATCGCAGTTGTCAAGATCTGAACTGCCAATGCCTTAACCAGCAGCCACTTGTCCGGCAGACGGTCGGGCGAAAAATAAACGCAGGTCATAATGACGGTGTTGACAAAATGCTCGGCGATCGCCATCCATATCGAGCCGTTGACACGGTAGCAATATCCCCGTCGCATAGAGCCGACATACACAGCCGCAGATAATGCGAAAACGGTGATCAGGCTGTCCGTCGTTGACTTGTCCGCAAATCCGCCGGTTAAATATGCCTTCAGCACGGTAAAAAGCGACATCAGCGTAAAAATAATCGACTGGACATAGTTCGACTTTCTTTTGCCGAGCGTAGGAAAAAGCCGGTCGAGCAAGAAGCTCCTGTAAATCTCCTTAAACACCACATTTACAAGCATGGCAAGCGAATAAACTCCGAGCATCACAAAAAGACCGTGACCCTCGCCGTTGGGCGGAATGAGCGAAATGTCCAAATCACGGTAGAAGCCCTCTATTTTGAAATAAATCAGCTCTGCGGCATAGGTAATGACTATCGGAGCAAGCGCAAATCCGACGCCGTAAATGACCTCAAAGAACCAGCCGAAGCCGTTGAAGCAGCGTCGGCGGACATTGAACTTCATCATCTTGCAGGCGACGAGCACTGAAACCAGTCCCAGCACTCTCGCCGCCACGGTGTCGCCGAAAATCGTTTCGTCGCTTCGCAGCAGAAACAGATCCGCACCCTGGAGCGCAAAAATTACCGCCGTTAAAACAGCCGCACATGTTAAATTTTTATTCTTTGAATTTTCCATAATCTTTTCCCGGTTCGTTTTTTTGATGTTAGACTGAAGATTTCAGACCATACTAAATTCTGCTTTATTTCGCAAACAACATCTATATTGTCGGCATTACATCAATACCTATTATATAGTGCAGAAACCTAATCTCGTATGGTGCGATGCCCTCATCGCACCGAGGGAGTTTGCTTTTACATCTCTGTAAATTTAAACGCTATATTTTTCGTAACGCATATCTAAAATCTAACATCCGATATCAATTATCTATCTTTATTTCTTCTGCTTCTTTGAGCCAGATAGCATACGAGGCGTCGCTCGGCATTCTCCAGTCGCCCCTCGGCGAAAGGCAGACGCTGCCTATCTTCACTCCGTCGGGCAGGCAGCTTCTTTTAAACTGCTGGGTGAAAAATCTCCTGTAAAAAACCTTGAGCCATTTAAGTATCGTTTTCCTGTCAAAATCCTGCTTAAATGCTTTCTCGGCAAGGAAAAAGATCTTTGACGGTGAAAAGCCGAAGCGCAGAAGATTATAAAGGAAGAAATCATGCAGCGCATACGGTCCGATTATTTCCTCCGTCTCCTGCAAAATATTGCCGTCCTCGTCCGGCGGAAGAAGCTCCGGGCTTATCGGCGTGTCGATTATATCCTCAAGCACATGGGTGCTCTGCGGGAAAACATTATAGTCGATGAGCGCAGAGATCATCCAGCGCACAAGGGTTTTGGGAACGCCGCAGTTAACGCCGTACATACTCATATGGTCGGCATTGTAGGTGCACCAGCCGAGGGCAAGCTCGCTGAGATCGCCCGTTCCGACGACGAAGCCGCCCACCTTGCAGGCATAGTCCATGAGCACCTGTGTTCTCTCGCGAGCCTGAATATTTTCGTAGGTCACATCGAATTTATCCGTCGGGTGGTCTATATCACGGCAGTGAAGCGTGCAGGCCTCTTTTATGTCTATTTCCATCGCATGAACGCCGAGGGTTTCCATAAGCTCCCATGCGTTTGAATGGGTTCGCTTCGTCGTACCGAAGCAGGGAAGCGTTATCGCAATAACATCTGATGGGTCACGACCGAGCTGACGGGCGGTTTCGGCGCAGACGAGCAGAGCCAGCGTTGAATCAAGTCCGCCGGAAACGCCGAGAACCATCTTTCCGCCGACCTTCGACGCTCTTTTTTTCAGCCCGGCAACCTGCATACGGAAGATGTCCATGCAGCGTTCGATCCTGTCCTTTCTGTCCGACGGAACGAACGGAAGCTTCTTCACCTCGTAGCATTCGCCGTCGCTTTCGAGCCGTGCGCCGATTTTGACCTCAACAAAGTCGCCCTTTTCAAGGTAGAGCGACGCCGAATCGGCAAAGGTCTTGTTCTCCGCTCTGTCGGCTCTTATCCTGCCGAGGTCAACATCATGCTTTATCGAATATCCGCCGTCGATCAGCTCGGAATTCTGAGAAAGGACTGCGCCGTTCTCGCAGATGAGCGAATGACCGGAAAAAATCAAGTCGGTCGTTGATTCGTTCATTCCTGCGCTCGCATAGGCATAGGCGCAAAGACTCCTCGCCGACTGCTGAGCGACAAGCTCGGTTCTGTATTTTCTTTTCATTATGGTTTCGTTGGAGGCGGAGAGGTTGAGAATAACCTCCGCTCCCGCAAGCGTCAGAAGCGTTGAGGGCGGCAGCGGCGACCACAGATCCTCGCAAATTTCAACGCCGAGCTTCACCCCTGAGCAATTGAAAACAAGGCTGTTGCCGACGGGAATTTCATATTCGTCGTCAAGTCCAAGCTCCTCCGAGCCGATCGAAGCGCATTTCAGTTCGGCAGCCGAGGAAAACCAACGCTTTTCATAGTATTCGTTATAGGTAGGGATAAAGGTCTTTACGGCGACGCCGTTCACCCTTCCGTGCGACATCACGACGGCGCAGTTATAAAGCTGACCGCCGATAACGAGCGGTGCGCCGACCGCAATGACCGAATCGACCGTTTCGCAAGCTTTAACTATCTCCGAAACGCCTTTTTTTGCGCCGTCAAGCAGAGCCTTTTGAAAAAAAAGATCCGCACAGGTATATCCCGTAACGCAAAGCTCGGGAAATACTATTGCATCGGCGTCCCTGTTAAGCTCTATATATTTAATAATTTCCTGCGTGTTATGCTCCGTGTTGCCAACCTCGACATCGGGAACGGCGCACGCCAATCTTATGAAGTCAAACATACCTATCACCCAGTGTTTATTATATCACAAATTTCCAATGTGTCAAACCTCTTGTTTTTTGAATATTTTTATTGAAATTCTTGTAGAAATATGGTAAATTATATATAAAATAAACAATATTCCACGCACAGGGAGGAACATGAAATGCAAAAATACTTGAAAACAAAGGAGCTGCGCTTAGGTTCAAAGAAGTTCAAGCTTCCGACCGAGGCTCTCTCCTACGGAATAGGTCTTTTCGGCATCGCCCTGCTCTCGGGCTGGGTGCCCGAATATGCCAAGACCTACTTCGCCGATTTCGCATTCAAAAATCAGAATTTCAGCTCCGACGCTCTCGCAACGCTCATCTCCACGGTGTTCCTCGTTGCGGGCTTTGTCGGGGCGGCGGCGGAGATCATCATCGGCATACTCGTTGACAAGACCCGATCAAAGCGGGGCAAGATCCATCCGTGGCTTCTTTACGGCTGCGTTCCTCTCGGCGTGATCTCGATGCTCGTTTTCCTTGCGCCGAAAACCTCGAATTTCATCGTTGCTACGGTGTGGATGTTTGCGCTTTACTGCGCCTATGTAATGCTGCTCGTCTGCGTTGAAAGCCCCGGCAACTGCTTCGGTGCGGTTTGCACACCGAACCCAGACGAACGAAGCGACGCAATCTCGATCGCCGGAATAATGCGCTCGATAGGTCAGTCCGGCGGAATGGTCGTGCTCATCGTCGTCGGACTTGTGATGAAAGCGATAATGGGCAAGGACGGCTTCAAAGCCGCCGAGGGCAAGGGTCTTGACCTGCAAATTTCAACGGCAGTCTGCGTTATCGGCTTTCTGCTTTTCCTTGCTGTCATGCTCAAAAACACCCGTGAGCGAGTCCCCTACACGACGGAAAAGGTCAATCTTGCCCAAAGTCTTAAATTCGTTTTTACAAACAAGAACCTGCTCATGGTCGCTCTCGCAAAGCTTGCCGGCTTCGGCAGAGGCGTTTACAGTGCGGCAAGCCTTTACATTGCGATATATCTCCTCGGCGACAAGGGACTCAAGCTTGCGCTGCTGCTCCCGATGGGAATCGGTACGGCGGTCAGTATGCTCGTTGTGAAAAAGCTTATCAAGACCATCGGCACGAAGAACACCTTCATCGCTTGCAGCGCCTACGGTGCGGCGGCTTTTCTGCTGCTTTTCGGCGTTTCGATGGTAATCGGATTCAGGAAGGAACTTATTATTCCGTTCCTTATCATCAACTTCCTCGTCGGACTTCAAAACGGCAACACGAACCTCACCCCGAATGTTATGATCGCCGACTGCGTTGACGAGATCGAGCTGAAAACGGGCAAGCGTCAGGAGGGACTTTGCTATGCCGGTTACGGACTTTTCTCCAAGATCGCTTCGGCATTCACGACCTCGCTCGGCACATATCTTGTTTTCAAGTGGTCGGGCTACCTCCCCTCGACCGACGCAACGGTCGCCTATGCCGCTCAGAGCGACGGCACGCTGACGAGATTCCTTATAATCTACACCATAATCCCCGCCTGCTTCGTCGTTCTTCAAATAATCCCCATGTTTTTCTACGACCTCAACGCAAAGAAAAAGGAGCAAATTTCGCTTGAGCTTATCAAGCGTAGAGGAGTTGTTGAAACCGATGAATGATACGGCATTTGAATATCCGCTCAACCTGATCGTAATGACGGACGCTCATTATTATTCGCCGAAGCTCGGAACGGACACTCCGTCCTACAAAAAATATGACTCAACCAATCAAAAGGCGGTCAAAGACAGCCCGGCAATAATCTCCGCCGCATTCGCTCAGATTGCCAAAAGCCGCTGCGGAAACATAATCTTCTGCGGCGACGCAACCTGCGACGGCGACTACGACAGCCATATTGAGTTCATCGAGCTGCTCTATGCCCTGAAAAAATGCGGCAAGCGTGTTTTTGCGATAACCTCGACCCACGACTATCAGGACGACGGGTTGACGAGCTGCTACACCGGCGATGTGAAGACGAAAATCCCGTCCGCCAAGCGTAACGAGCTGGCGAAAATGTACCACAGCTTCGGATTTGACGAGGCGTTTTCTCAATTCGAGATGTCCTATGCAGTCGAGCTTGACGAAAACTACATTCTCCTTGCCCTCAATTCCGACAAAAACGGCAAGGGCAGAAGCGGCTATTCCGCCGAACACAAGGCATGGATAGCCAAGATCGCAAATGCGGCAAGGCAATGCGGCAAGCGTGTTATCGCTTTCACCCACCACCCCATTCTTTCGCCCTCGCCGGTTTATTCGCTGATAGGCAAAAACGACATGATGGGCGAGCATGAGGAAATAAAAGATTTTCTCGCCGACCTCGGCATAAGTCTTGTTTTCACGGGGCATTCCCATGTGCATGACATTTCGTTCGATTTTTCGCCGAGCGGAAATATATTTTACGACATTTCGACCTCTGCCCTTGCCGGATATCCGGGATTTTACCGAACGGTCAGGATCTGCGGCGGCAATGTTCACATCGAAAGCGTTCCAACGAGCGAAAGGGTCAGCGGCATTGACGATCTGCCCGATTATCTTGAAAATAAATTCATCGGCATGATCGACAATACGCTCAATGCGGCGGCATCGGACATTGATACCTTCGCCGCCTGCGTGGATTCGATGAGCATTCACCCGAATGTTTCCTATCGGATAGGCTGGCTCGTCAAGCCCGTTGCACGGCTGATAAAGCGGCTGAAACTCGGCACGATCGCAAAATGGGTAAAGAGCGAAACGCACAACGCCGACCTCTCATCGGCGGCGGACGAGAGCGTTTTCAGCCTCATAAAACAGCTTGTGATGCACCTGTATTCGGGCAATGCGCCTTACACACCCGACACGGCGGAATACAAGATCGTAATTGGATTTGTCAACATCATCGACGGTGTGCTTGCACTGCTGCATATAAAAGCAAGGCTCGCCGACCTTGTTCGTCCCCTGCTGTATAACAACAGCATCAACGACGCCGACGCCGATATTCCGTATTCAGCCGACAGAAAAGCGATCAATGCGATACTCAACAACAGGTATGAGGAAACGGTCGCAGAAAGCAGGAAAGCCCCTGCCGTGCTTGCCGCTTTGATATTGGTCGTGCTGATTTTAATTCCGCTGATTCCCGTTGCAGTCGTTCTCCTCGCAGTCGGCGCAGCGGTCAACGAGATAATATTTTATAAAAAGATTCGAGGTAAATAAGTTATGAGTAATCCTTTAAAAGCCGTCATAGTCGGCGGCGGTCACCGCTCAATGATATATGCCGAGCTGGCAAAAACAAATCCCGAAATGCTTGAGATAGTCGGAGTTGCCGACCCGAACGAATTCCGTCGGAATCAAATCGGCGAATACTTCAATATTCCCAATGAGCATCGCTTTGCCGATGTGAACGAGCTTACAGCCGTGCCGAAATTCGCCGACGCAGCCATAAACGGAACGATGGATCACATTCATGTTGCCACCTCGCTGCCCCTGCTTCGGGCGGGCTACGACATTCTGCTTGAAAAGCCGTTTGCCGTCAACGAGGAGGAAATGCGTGAGCTGGTGAGCTGCGCCGAGGAAAACGGACGCAAAATAATGATATGCTTCGTCCTTCGGTACGCTCCGTTTTACCGCAGGATCAAGGAGATTCTGCTCAGCGGAGAGATCGGGCAAATAATCAACATTCAAATGGCGGAGCATGTCAGCTACCACCATATGTCCACAAGCCATATAAGAGGAAAATGGCGCAACGAGGAACAATGCCACGCAACAATGCTGCTTGCAAAATGCTGCCACGATATAGACATCATGATGTGGCTCATGGGCGACGACGCACCCGCCAAAACCTCGAGCTTCGGCTCGCTGATGCAGTTCCGGCCGGAGAATGCGCCGAAGGAAAGCGGCACTCGCTGCTTAGTTGACTGTCCGCTCGTCGATACCTGCCTTTACTCGGCAAAGCGACTCTACATCGACCACCCCGACCGCTGGTCTTTCTATGTCTGGGACAAGCTTGAGGATAAAGCGAATGCAACGATAGAGGACAAAATCGAGCTGCTGAAAACAAGTCCCTACGGCGTTTGCGCCTACAAGAGCGACAACAATGTTGTTGATCATCAAAGCATCATCGTGAGGTTCAAGAGCGGCGCAACCGGAACGCATAACATGATAGGCGGAGCGGCGATCCCTCAGCGAAAGATTCATATTATCGGCACAAAGGGCGAAATTTTCGGAACGCTCGAAAGCGGCAAATTCACCGTTTCGCTCATTGACCCAAGACCCGACTGCGAACACCTTGACCGTGAGATCGATGTCAGCGTCAGGGACGATTCCCACGGCGGCGGAGATATTGAGCTTGTCAAGGATTTTGTCCGCTATGTCCGTGACGGCGAAATGTCCGTTTCGTGCACCTCGATCGAGGATTCGATGAAGGGTCACCTGACCGTTTTCCGTGCCGACAAAAGCATGAAAAACGACGGCAAGGTCGAAAATATTATTGAATGATGAATAAATATCACGACACCGAGAATATAATATAGATGTTAGACGGTAGATGGAAGATTTTATTTCGGTATTGATGTAACTCTGATTGTAGGGCATGACGCCCACATCATACCGCCGTGTTAGATGTGTTTACGAAAAAACTCAAATTTATTTTTTGGATATTAGATTTGCGTATATTCAAAACGCAGCATTGTACCGTAATTGTCCGCTAATCGCCATCAATTAACCGCTAAATCCGTCATCTACCATCTAAAATCCAAGGCAATGCCGCACAGTTGGGGTGTTGACCTAAAATCGGGTCGTGATTTTTTGACTGTCAAAACAAATATCAATTTCAAACACCTGATAATCGCCGTCGTGATTCCGCTTGCGGTCGGCGGGATATCGTCGCTTATCGTCGGTTCAGGCTTTGAGGTCTATTCCTCGGCGGTCACGAAGCCGCCCCTCTCCCCTCCCGATTGGCTTTTCCCCGTGGTGTGGACTGCGCTCTATATTCTCATGGGCGTTTCGTCCTACCTTGTTTACGAAAAAGACAAGAGCGATGCCAAGCAGCCGCTTGCGGTCTATGCCGTCGGGCTTGCGCTGAACTTCATGTGGCCGATATTTTTCTTTTCGCTGAGCGCATATCTCTTTTCATTTATATGGCTGCTCGTTCTTTGGTCACTCGTTATCGTAACGGCGGTCATGTTCTCCCGTGCGTCAAGGCTTGCCGGACTGCTGCAAATACCCTATGTTTTGTGGCTCACATTTGCGGCTTACCTCAATCTTTCGGTATATATTTTGAACTGAATTCGTCCAAATGTGAACAAATTATTAAATTTAAAAATAGATATTGACTATTGGTCATTTTTGCGTATAATGTTAGTCGAAGCAAAAAGTGACCGGTAGTCATTTTATTTACGGAGAACTGAAAAATGAGTAAAATTTCTGAAAAACAGCAAAACAAAAGAACAAGTATTCTCGACTCGGCATATGAGCTTTTCATCGAAAAAAGCTTCAACAATACCTCGATCGACGATGTTGTTAAGAGCGCAGGAATTGCCAAGGGTACATTCTACCTTTACTTTAAGGATAAGCACGACCTGATGGAGCGAATCATCATTCGCAAGGGTGCGCTGATACTTCGCTATGTGCTTGCGGAGCTTAAAAGCAAAAAAGAAACCTGCGAGATGTCTTTTTGCGACCAAATGCTTTTTATAACCGACCAAATCGTCGATTATCTTGAAAGTCACAAGGAAATAATCACCCTCATGGGCAAGAATTTTTCCTCCTGCCTGAGCTATTTCAGCACCATTGAGGACAACGAGCTTAAAACGATGCTCGGCGAGCTTGTGGCGGAGAATGTGGAAAACGGTTTTTCCGAGCAGGAAACGCTCAAAAGGATCTATCTTATCGTAACGCTTGTCGGTTCGGTTTGCTACGACTCGCTCGTCTTTGAATCGCCGTTCAAGATTACCGAAATGAAGCCGCTGCTTTATGCAAGCGTTCAAAGCATACTTTCCGAGCCGGTAACGGCAACATGAATTTCAAGGCAATACCGTACAGAGCGAAGCGTGCGATATTACCTTAATACCTTTTTTTCTTTACCTTTTGTAAAGTGCAATATAAAATCTGAAAAGGAGATCGGTTACAAATGAAAAGATTTGCAAAATTTATCGCCTATCATCCGAGAATGATAACCCTTGTGGCGATATTGCTTCTTATTCCGGCTGCGGTGGGCTATGTCAGCACATTCATCAACTACGACATTCTCTCCTACCTTCCGAGCGAGCTGGACTCGGTCAAGGGTGAAAATGAGCTGGACGAAACCTTCAACAGTGCGTCGATGTCATTCCTTGTTATTGAGGATATGCCGTCAAAGGATGTTGCGGCATTGAAAGAAAAAATCGCAAAGGTGGACAATGTCAGCAGCGTTATCTGGGTCGATGATATTGCCGACATAAGCATTCCCCAGGAGATGCTCCCCCAGGCGGTCAAGGATATTTTTTACAGCAAAGACGACAAATGCACGATGATGCTTATACAATATAAGTATAAATCGGTCACGGATCAAACGATGCAGGCGATTGAGGACATAAGGTCGCTGCTCAACAGCCAGTGCTTCCTCAGCGGCATGGGCGTTATCATGAAGGATACACGAGATCTTGCCGATTCGCAGGCTCCGATATTCATCGCCCTTGCCATCGCGATTTCGCTGGTCATCATGACATTTTGCATGGAATCATGGCTGCTGCCGTGGGTTCTTCTGGCGGCGCTGTGCATGGCGGTTGTCTACAACATGGGCACAAACATCATGTTCGGTCAGATATCGTACATCACCCAGTGTATAGCCGCTATCCTACAGCTCGGCGTTACGATGGACTATTCGGTATTCCTTATCGACCGCTTCGAGGAAGAAAAGCTCCGCTGCCCCGACAAGAGGGACGCAATGGCAAACGCAATACAGGGCGCATTCCTTTCGCTTTCGGGCAGCTCGCTGACAACCATTTTCGGCTTCCTTGCGCTCTGCTTCATGGATCTTTCGCTCGGTAAGGACATCGGTCTTGTTATGGCGAAGGGCGTTGTGTTCGGCGTTATAACCGTTACCGTTGTTCTCCCCGCCCTTGTTCTTCAGTGCGACAAGGCTATCCACAAGTATCGCCACAGGAGCTTCATTCCGAAATTCGACAAGCTCAATGATTTCGTTATCAAACATAAAAAGGTCTGGGTCGGACTTTTCGTTATCCTCTTCATTCCGGCATACATCATGCAGTCCAATGTTGATGTTTACTATTCAATGGACAAAATGCTCCCCGATGACCTCGGCTGTATCTCGGCTCTCAACAAGATGAAGGAGGAGTTCAACATGGCTACCTCCCACTTCATAATCGTTGACGACAGCATTGACGCCTCCGACCTCGTTAAGATGGAGAATGAAATCAAGGAAACGGCGGGCGTAACCAACATGGTTGCCTACAACAGCTTCATCGGCTCGGGCATTCCCGATTCAATGATACCCGACGAGCTTAAAAGCATCGCAAAATCCGGCGGCAGGCAGATGATACTCGTCAACACCTCATATGTTGCCGCAACGGACGAATGTAACGACCAGCTGACAAAGATAAACGAGATAGTCAAAAAATACGACGAGAACGGCTATGTCACCGGCGAGGGCGCTCTTTACAAGGATCTGATCGATATCACCGACCACGACTTCAAGCTGACGAGCATACTTTCGATTCTCTCGATCTTCCTGCTCATCGCAATCATCTTCAAGTCGATCTCGATCCCGACCATTCTTGTTATGTCGATCGAGCTTGCGATCTTCATCAACAAGGCAATATCCTTTGCAACGGGCACAACGCTTTCGTTCATCGGACCGACAATTATCGGCTGCGTTCAGCTCGGCGCAACTGTTGACTACGCAATTCTTCTTACCACCCGTTTCCGTGAGGAGATGAGAAACGGACACACAAAGCTTGACGCTATCAGGATCGCCGCCAACGCTTCCGACCGTTCGATATTCCAGAGTGCGCTCGTATTCTTCGGCGCAACATTCGGCGTATTCCTCACCTGCGATATCAAGATCGTTAAAGAGGTTTGCCTCCTGCTTGCAAGAGGCTCACTCATCAGTGCCTGCGTCATAATATTCATGCTCACACCGCTGCTGCTCGTGCTTGAGGGCTTGATCGAAAAAACGACGATCGACTTCCTCGGCAAAAAGCTCAAGGCCAAAGCGGAGAAAAAAGAAAACAAAACGGCAGACAACAATGCCTGAACAATACGGAGGTAATAGTATGAAAAACAATCTAAAAAAAATCATGTGCGTCCTGCTTTGCGCTTCTATGCTCGCTTCCTTTGCCGCCTGTTCAAAGAGCACGGACTCCGACACCGAGGAGCAGACCACCTCGGCTGAACAAAGCAAAACGACTCAGGTAAGCTACAACACGGCGGCGACCTCGTACAACAAGAACGAAACGGTTTATGTCAACCTTTCCTCGGACGGCAATGTCACAAGCAAGGTCGTAACGGACTGGCTCCATACCGACAAAGCAGAGACTTACATCGACGACACGAGCGACCTCGCCAACATCAAGAATGTTAAGTCCAATGTTGAACCGGTCAAAAACAGCGACGGTTCATACCGCTGGAACATGGAATCGACCGACCTTTATTACAGAGGCACGACCGACAAGGAGCTTCCGGTAAACTTCAAGATAACCTACTACCTTGACGGCAAGGAAACCACAGCCGAAAAAATCGCCGGTCAAAAGGGTCAGGTCAAGATGGTAATCACCGTCAACAACGAGTCGAAGCAGACCGTTAAGGTCAGCGGCAAGGACACGACGATTTACACGCCGTTCATCGTTGCCGGCGGCATGATCCTCCAGGAGGACAACTTCTCAAATGTCAGCGTTGAAAACGGAAAGACCATCGGTGACGGCACAAAGGAGATCGCTCTCATGGTCGGCGCACCGGGACTCAAGGAAAGCCTCAACCTCAGCGACGACATTCTCAAGCAGCTCGGCGATTTCAACTTCTCCAACACCTACACCATCACGGCGGACACGGAAAAATTTGAGCTTTCAAATATGATTTTTGCCGTTCTTCCTCTCTCGGCTATCGAGAGCAGCGTTGAGAACAACCTGCCGAACACCGTTTCCGATGTCAAGAACACGCTCAACGAGGTTCAGGCGGTAATCGACAAGTTCAACAGCATGAACGCAACCGAGCTTATCAACAAGCTTTTCTCCAACACGGATAACCTTACCGAGCTTGCCTCCTCCGTTTCCGATGTTACGAAGCTTTATAACGACAACAAGGCTCTGCTCGATGTGCTTGAAAAATACATGACCAAGGAAAACATCGAAGCCATCGAAAAGCTCATCGCCGACACGGACGACACAGACCTTGAGCAGGTCGCAAAGCTCCTCAATAACCCGATCCTCCAGAAGTTCTTCACCCAGCTCCCGACCCTTTCAAAGGACATGGAAGCCGTAATGCCCATCATCACGGGACTTTCGACCGATATGCAGAAGCCGGAGGTTCAGAAGGCACTCAAAAATCTTCCGCAGACGATCGAAACGCTCAAGAGCCTCAAAACGACGATCGACAAAAACCAGGATCTTTTCAACACCCTCGGCGAAACTCTTGACGACGACACAATAGCTTCCCTCAAGGGTATAATGAGCTCGCTCGACAAGATCATTTCCGAGAACGACCTTGAGGCTTATTCAAAGCTTGCCGACGACGCCGACGATCTCATCGCCCGTGCAAAGGCATGGATCGAGGTCGGTCAGAAGTACGATATCTTCACGACCAAGGGCAAGGCTTCAAGCACCTCGGTAATGTTCGTTTACGAAACAGCTTCCGTTTCCGCTCCCAGCGAGGAGGTCGTGGAAGAAGCCGAAACCGTTGAGGAGAATGCGATCCTCGCATGGTTCAAGAAGCTCTTTAAGAAAGACTAAGGCAAGATCAAATATTACGACAATACCGCACGATTGGGGTTGCGGTATTGCCATTAAAATAACCGCTCATGCGCAATGCACGGGCGGTTTATTTTTATTCAATTGTATCGGTCAGCTGACCTTCATGCAGTGAACCTGCTGTCCTCTCGTTCCGACGACGATATAACCCTTGTACATTACCGGCGACGCTTCGATGTTTGAGCCGAGGTTAACTCTGTCAAGCTCCTCGCCCGTCAAGCCGTCGATGAAATACATATTTCCTGCCGAGTTGCAGTGAACAATGTATCCGTTGCCCTCCGAGTCGTAGAAATCAATCGGCGAACTCCAGGAGTAAACATCCGTTTCCTTTTCCCATGCAACGCTGCCGTCCTCGGTTCTGAGCGCAACGAGCGTGCCGCTGTTATAATCGGGAGTTCTTGCGATCGGAACAAAAATAAGACCCTCAAGCTTATTCTTGCCGACGGACATCGTAGCCTGAACGCCGCCGGAAAGATCGTCAACCGTTTGGCACTTATAGCTCGTTTTCCAAACTATTTCGCCCGTCTCGGCATCGACCTTCCAGATCGGCACATCGAGTGCTTCCGTTCCTCTCCAGCCGTAATGGTAAGAGGTGCTTGTGTAAACATAGGGGTGACCGTTCTCAATGCTGAGAACCGGCGTACAGTTTGAATCGTCCACGATATCCTGAACCCAAACGAGCTTGAGCGTGTTCAGGTCAAGGCACATCAGCAGTCCGCCGTTATCGCCGATAATCAGGTAATGGTTAAGGATAAGCGAACTGTCCTCCATACCGAGCCAATATTTGTCGCCCGTTCTTGTGCCCATGTACTTCCATTTAACGATATTATCGGGATTCACAGAAAGGCTGCCCGTGCTCTCGTCAAACTTCGTGTTCAGGTGCATGATGTAAAGAATTCCGTTTTCGCCGGGATAAATAAGCTGATCAGTTTCGGCGCAAACAAGAGCCGAGGAGTCAAAGCCGTTCCAGTATCTGTCGCAAAAGCTCTCGTTCTGACCGAATTCATACATTATCGTGTCGGTCACAAGGTTTATTATGAACACTCTTGAGCGACCCTTTGTGCTGTTGACGCCAGATCCGACATACATTATCGGATAGCCTCTCGGGTCGAGCGCTCCCGCACCCTTAAAGGTGAAGCCGACATTCATCGGGTCACGAGTCTCCTTGCCCGTTTCAAGCTCATAGAAATGAATGTAACCGTCCATCGAAGCGTAGATGACCTCGGTCAGTCCGTCCTGCTCCCTTGCCCAGTCATGCATTGCGGTGAAATTCCTGCGCATTTCGTCCGGCCATTTTCTAATCAGCGGCTGACCCGACCAACCGTTGCCCGACCAATAAGTTCCGCTTGCGTCGCAAAGCGAGCCGGTCGAGTTAGTCCAAATGCTGTTGAGCTTGCCCTCGGAAACCTCGGCAGTGCCGTAAGCCGGAGCGGTGCGGAAATTGTTGCCCCTGAAGGTCACAATGCCGTCAACATCGGTATACTTCGTTCCCTCGGAGAACTTTATGTTATACTTGGCAACATAATTTTCGACCTCCTCGCCGTCAACCGAAATCGCCGTGGAGCTGACCAGATTTTCAGGCCTGGTCGATTCGACAGAGTGGGGGTTGAAATTATCGACATTATAGGTCGGCATCGTTGTTTCCGTCTCCTCGGAAAGCACCTCGTCGGAGCTTGCGGCAGCCGAATCGGAGGTTTTGCCGCCGTCCTCACTGCCGTTTTTGAAATATTTTATGCCAAAAAAAGCCGCCGCTGCAACAATAGCCACAACGAGCAAAATGATTATCGCCTTTTTTCCGTTGTCTTTCATTTAGATACTTCCTCTCTTTTTGAGTAACACATTTTTAACGGGGAAAGCCCCCATTGAAATCATTTCCAATGAGGGCTGAAATTCAAAATTATACGCCTTTGAGCAGTTCGCCGAGCACCGTTGTTGAATGATCCTCGGTCGGTCTAAGCTCAACCTCGGAATAGCACTTCATGCCGGTACCGGACGGAAGAAGCTTACCGATGATAACATTCTCCTTGAGTCCGAGCAGCGGGTCGGTCTTGCCCTTGATTGCGGCGTCGGTAAGAACCCTTGTCGTCTCCTGGAAGGAAGCGGCGGAAAGGAACGACTCCGTTGCAAGAGAAGCCTTTGTGATACCCATAAGAGTCGGCACGCAGGTTGCATAGTTCGGTTCTTTGCCCTCTGCCTCTGCGGCAGCCTTGACCTTGTCGTTGGCAACATAGAACTCGTGCTTTTCGACGATCGAACCGGGCAGGAAATCGGTGTCGCCTGCGTCCTCGATCTTGACCTTGCGCATCATCTGACGGACGATAACCTCAATGTGCTTATCGTTGATATCAACACCCTGAGTACGGTATGTTTTCTGAACCTCACGAATAAGGTAATCATGAACGGCGGAAACGCCTCTGATTGCAAGAACATCGTGCGGATTCGGCGCGCCGTCGGTGAGAGCCTGACCCTTTGTTACATGGTCGCCCTCCTTAACGATCTCACGGAAGCCGTAAGGAATGAGGTAGGACTTTGACTCGCCGTTTTCGCTGTCGGTAATAACAACATGGCGGCTCTTTTTGACCTCCTCGAACGAAACCGTACCGGAGATCTCCGAAAGGATAGCGAGAGCCTTCGGCTTTCTTGCCTCAAACAGTTCCTCGATACGGGGAAGACCCTGTGTAATATCGCCGGCATCCTTTGCACCGCCGGTGTGGAATGTTCTCATTGTAAGCTGTGTACCCGGCTCACCGATGGACTGTGCGGCAATGATACCGACCGCTTCACCGATGGTAACGGGGCTGCCCGTTGCAAGGTTTGAACCGTAGCACTTGATACATACGCCGTGCTCGGTCTTACAGGTGAGAAGCGAACGAATGACAACGGAGGCTACCGAGCCTTCCTCTGCTTCGCCTGCATTTATCTTTGCCTGATGAGCTGCCTTTGCGTGGGTCGCAACTCTGTCTGCGTCCTCGGCTTTCATCATTCTGGAGCATTCCATGATGACCTCGCCCGTCTGCTCGTCAACATAATCGTTGAGCAGGAAACGACCTGTCAAACGCTCTGCAAGATCAACGATCTTACGGTTGCCGTGGAAGATGTCGTAAACCTCGACGCCCTCTGTGCAGTGGCAGTCCTCCTCACGGATAATGCACTCCTGCGAAACATCGACAAGACGACGGGTAAGGTAACCCGAGTCGGCTGTACGAAGCGCAGTATCGGCAAGTCCTTTACGAGCACCACGGGAAGAAATGAAGTATTCAAGTATATTAAGACCCTCACGGTAGTTAGCCTTGATGGGAACTTCGATTGTTTTACCGGCTGTGTTAGCGATAAGTCCACGCATACCGGCAAGCTGACGAAGCTGTGAATCGTTACCACGAGCACCGGAATCAAGCATCATGTTGATCGGGTTGTACTTGTCAAAGTTTGCTTTAAGCTCCTTGGCAACCTCCTGAGTGCAGTTCTCCCAAACCTCGATAACTCGGTCGGAACGCTCAGAGTTTGTGATAAGTCCTCGCTCGTAGTTGCGGTTGATCTTATCTATCTTAGCCTCGGCCTCGGCGATAAGCTCTGCCTTCTTCGGCGGGATAGTTGCGTCGAACGCCGCAACGGTGATACCGCTTCGTGTGGAGTGCTTGTAGCCCTGAGCCTTGATGTTGTCAAGCATTTCCGCCGCAACGGCTGTGCCGTGAACACGGATACACTTGTCGATGATCTTGCCGAGATTTCCCTTCTTAACAAGGAAGTCTATCTCCAGCTTAAACATACTGTCTATATCCTCGGGGTTGCGCTCAACAAATCCGAGATCCTGCGGAACGGGATTGTTGAAGATGACCTTACCGAGAGTTGTCGGAACAAGGCGTGTATACTCAACGCCGTTGATCGTCTTTTTCATGCGGATCTTGACAGATGAATGGAGAGTGATAATACCCTCGTCATATGCCATAATCGCTTCCTCAACATTGCGGAAAGCCTTGCCCTCGCCCGGCTCGCCCGGCTTCTCAAGAGTCAGGTAGTAAGAGCCGAGGATCATATCCTGCGTCGGAACAGCAACGGGGCGTCCGTCCGAAGGCTTGAGGAGGTTATTCGCAGCAAGCATGAGGAATCTTGCCTCAGCCTGAGCCTCAGCCGAAAGAGGAACATGGACAGCCATCTGGTCGCCGTCGAAGTCGGCGTTGAATGCCGTACAAACGAGCGGGTGAAGCTTAATGGCACGACCCTCGACGAGTACCGGCTCAAAAGCCTGAATACCGAGTCTGTGAAGCGTCGGCGCACGGTTGAGCATTACCGGGTGATCCTTGATAACGACCTCAAGTGCGTCCCAAACCTCGGGATGTACCTTCTCGACCATCTTTCTTGCGGACTTAACATTGCCCGCCTTTTCCGTTTCAACAAGACGCTTCATAACGAAGGGCTTGAAGAGTTCAAGCGCCATCTCCTTGGGAAGACCGCACTGGTAGAGTTTAAGCTCGGGACCGACGACGATAACCGAACGACCGGAATAGTCAACACGCTTACCGAGAAGGTTCTGACGGAAACGACCCTGCTTACCCTTGAGCATATCCGAAAGGGACTTGAGTGCTCTGTTGTTCGGGCCGGTTACCGGACGGCCTCTCCTGCCGTTATCAATAAGGGCGTCAACAGCCTCCTGAAGCATTCTCTTTTCGTTGCGCACGATGATGTCGGGTGCGCCAAGCTCCAGCAGCTTTTTAAGACGGTTATTACGGTTGATAACACGACGGTAAAGGTCGTTAAGATCCGAGGTTGCGAATCTGCCGCCGTCGAGCTGAACCATGGGACGGATATCCGGCGGAATGACCGGAATAACATCAAGGATCATCCACTCGGGCTTGTTGCCGGAGCTTCTGAATGCCTCGATAACCTCAAGACGCTTGAGAGCCTTTGCTCTCTTTTGAGCCGATGTGCCGTTAAGCTCCTCACGAAGCTCAACCGAAAGAGCGTCAAGGTCAACCTCCTGAAGGAGAGCCTTGATGGCCTCTGCGCCCATGCCTGCCTTGAAATCGTCCTCGTATCTTTCGCGATACTCCATGTATGCCTTTTCGTCAAGGATCTGCTTCTTTTCAAGCGGCGTATCGCCGGGATCGGTGACGATGTACGATGCAAAATAGAGAACCTTTTCGAGATTTCTCGGTGTGATGTCAAGAACAAGACCTATTCTTGACGGGATTCCCTTAAAATACCAGATATGTGAAACGGGAGCTGCAAGCTCAATGTGACCCATGCGCTCACGGCGAACCTTGGATTTTGTAACTTCAACGCCGCAGCGGTCGCAGATGATGCCCTTGTGGCGAACTCTCTTGTACTTTCCGCAGTGGCACTCCCAGTCCTTAGTGGGTCCGAAAATTCTTTCGCAGAAAAGTCCGTCCTTTTCCGGCTTAAGGGTACGGTAATTTATGGTTTCGGGCTTGGTTACCTCGCCGTATGACCATTCTCTGATCTGTTCCGGTGAAGCAAGACCGATTTTAATTGATTCAAAGGTATTGTTTTCCAATCTGAATGCCCCTTTTCCTTAAAGCGATCCGCACAGCCGAACCCGTGCGGCATTGCTTTAAAATCTATTTCAATACAACTTGCAGTCTGTTATCAATCGAAGCTTTCCTCGTCGTCATCGAACATCTCGTCAAGATCCTCGAAAATCTCGTCGAAGGATTCCTCGTCCTCGTCCTCATCCTCGATGAGGTTGCCTTCCTCGTCCTCAAGAGCGTAGCCCTCTGCGCCCTCAATGTCGTTGACCTCGGTGAACGCCTTGTCGTCCGAGGAGGTAAGACCGAGCTCATCGTCAAAGTTTTGCTTGAGGTCGATCTCGTTCTCGTCCTTGTCGTAAACACGAACATCAAGACCGAGCGACTGAAGCTCCTTAACAAGAACCTTGAACGACTCCGGAATACCGGACTGAGGTACATTGTTGCCCTTAACGATCGCTTCATATGTCTTAACACGACCTACAACATCGTCCGACTTGACCGTAAGGATCTCCTGAAGTGTATATGCTGCGCCGTAAGCCTCGAGCGCCCAAACTTCCATCTCACCGAAACGCTGACCGCCGAACTGAGCTTTACCGCCCAGGGGCTGCTGAGTAACGAGTGAATACGGACCCGTTGAACGGGCGTGGATCTTATCGTCAACAAGGTGCAACAGCTTGAGGTAATACATGATACCGACTGTTACGGGGTTATCGAATTTGCGTCCTGTTCTGCCGTCGGTAAGGATCGACTTGCCGTCCTCGCGAATGCCGAGATCCTTGAACATCTCCTTGATGTCCGACTCATGCGCACCGTCGAATACGGGCGTCATAACTCTCCAGCCGTAATGCTTTGCGGCAAAGCCGAGGTTGACCTCAAGAACCTGACCGATATTCATTCGGGACGGAACACCCAACGGGTTAAGAACGATGTCAAGCGGAGTACCGTCCTCAAGGAACGGCATATCCTCCTGCGGAAGAATACGGGAAACAACGCCCTTATTTCCGTGACGACCCGCCATCTTGTCGCCAACCGAAAGCTTACGCTTCTGCGCAATGTAGCAGCGGACGACCTTGTTTACGCCGGGGCTTAATTCGTCGCTGTTCTCTCTTGTGAACACCTCAACATTAACGATGATACCGTACTCGCCGTGCGGAACACGAAGCGAGGTGTCTCTGACCTCCTTAGCCTTCTCGCCGAAGATCGCACGAAGAAGTCTTTCCTCCGGAGTAAGCTCGGTTTCGCCCTTGGGAGTAACCTTACCGACGAGGATATCGCCGGAGCGAACCTCTGCGCCGACACGGATAATTCCCCTCTCGTCAAGATCCTTGAGAGCGTCGTCGCCGACATTCGGGATATCTCTCGTGATCTCCTCCGGTCCGAGCTTTGTGTCTCTTGCTTCTATTTCAAATTCTTCAATATGGATAGATGTATAAACATCGTTTCTTACGAGCTTTTCGTTGATAAGAACGGCGTCCTCGTAGTTGTAGCCCTCCCATGTCATGAAACCGATGAGGGCATTCTTGCCAAGAGAGATCTCGCCGTGATCTGTTGCCGGACCGTCGGCGATAACATCGCCCGCCTTGACCTCTTGACCGAGGTCTACGATCGGCTTCTGGTTAATGCATGTGCCCTGGTTGGAGCGCATGAACTTTGTAAGATTGTATCTGTCAACGCCGTCTGCGGTCTGAAGCTCAACATAATCGGCATTAACATGGATTACCACGCCGTCCTTTTTGCAGAGAACGACTGTGCCCGAGTCAACGGCTGCCTTATACTCCATACCCGTTCCGACGATCGGAGCTTCGGTGCGGAGAAGCGGAACTGCCTGACGCTGCATGTTCGAACCCATGAGGGCACGGTTTGCGTCGTCGTTTTCAAGGAAGGGTATCATTGCCGTAGCGACGGAAACGAGCATCTTCGGCGAAACATCCATAAAGCTGACTCTTGAATTGTCGATCTCATGGAATTCGTCACGGTAACGAGCCATGACCTTGCGCCTTACGAAATGTCCGTCCTCGTCCAGCGGCTCATTTGCCTGAGCGACGATGAACTCGTCCTCCTGATCCGCCGTCATATAAACAACCTCGTCAAGAACCTTGCCGTCAACAACTCGTCTGTACGGAGCCTCGATGAAGCCATATTTGTTTATCTTTGCAAAGGTTGCAAGATAGGAGATAAGTCCGATGTTCGGACCTTCGGGAGTCTCAATGGGACACATACGGCCGTAGTGGCTGTAGTGAACATCTCGAACCTCGAATCCCGCACGGTCACGGGAAAGTCCGCCGGGGCCGAGAGCTGAAAGACGGCGCTTATGAGTAAGCTCGGCAAGCGGGTTTGTCTGATCCATGAACTGCGAAAGCGGTGAAGAACCGAAGAATTCCTTGATCGCCATAAGCACGGGGCGAATGTTGATAAGGGTCTGCGGTGTAATTTTGTCGTCGTCCTCCTGAGCCTGAAGGGTCATTCTTTCACGAACGACTCTTTCCATTCTTGCAAGACCGATTCTGAACTGGTTCTGAAGAAGCTCGCCGACGCAGCGGATACGACGGTTGCCGAGGTGGTCGATATCGTCCGTTCTGCCTACGCCGAAGGCAATGGAGTTAATATAGTTGATTGACGAGAAAATATCGTCAATGGTGATATGCTTGGGAATAAGGTCGTCGCAATGCTCCTTGAGCAGTCCGAGAAGCGCATTGTCGTCCTCAACCTCCGCCTCAAGAATTTCCCTGAGGGCGGCGAAGGATACCTTCTCGTTGATGCCGATCTCGTCAAGCTGCTTCGATGTAAACTGCGGGAAATAGGGCTTGATATCGACCATGCCGTTTGAAATGACCTTGATCTCCTTGTCGTCGTCAACCTTAACGAAAACAACATTGACGCCCGACTGCTCGATCTCGATAGCCTTCTCCTTGGAGACTACCTCGCCCTCCTCGGCAAGAAGCTCGCCGGTGAGCGGTGCCACAACGGGCTGAGAAAGCGTTGCGCCTACAATACGGTCGAACAGCGAAAGCTTTTTGTTATACTTATATCTGCCGACTCTGGAAATATCGTAACGGTACGGATCAAAGAACAGATTGTCAAGATGGGACTGTGCGGTTTCAAGAGTTGCAGGCTCGCCGGGACGGAGCTTTTTGAACACTTCCATCAAAGCTTCCTCGGTGTTCTGCGTCTCGTCTCTTTCAAGCGTTGCCTCAAGTCTGGGGTCATATCCGAAGAATTCACGGATTTCGGTGTTTGAGCTAAGACCCAAAGCCCTGATAAAGGTTGTGATAAAGATCTTCCTGTTCTTGTCGATACGGACATAGAAAAGATCATTAACATCCGTCTCATACTCAAGCCATGCGCCTCGGTTGGGGATAACGGTGTTTGTGTAAAGCTCAATACCGGTCTTATCATGGGTCATATCGTAATAAACGCCCGGTGAACGAACAAGCTGCGAGACAATCGCACGCTCCGCACCGTTGATGATAAAGGTGCCGCTGTCCGTCATTATCGGGAAATCGCCCATGTAGACTTCGCTCTCTTTTACGACGCCGGTTTCCTTATTGAGAAGGCGTGCCTTTACTCGCATGGGTGCGGAATAACTCGCATCACGCTCCTTGCACTCTCTGATGGAATACTTAGGCTTGTCGTCCATTCTGTAATCGACAAACTTGAGTACCCAGTTGCCGGTATAATCGGTAATATCCGCAATGTCACGGAATACCTCTTTAAGTCCGGTCTCCAGAAACCACCTGTATGAGTCCTTCTGAACCTCAATGAGGTTGGGCATTTCCATAACCTCTTTGATTTTACCGAAGCTCATTCTGGTTCTGCTGCCCCTTGCAACGGGAGAAACATTCGTCATTGACTAACCACTCCGTTCTTCTTTATTTTCGTCCGTTTATGAAACTTGTGAATTATGACAGTTTTTGCTCCGAAAAAGAGCATAATTTATCCAAGGAAATTAGACCCAAGGACACACAATGCCATTATAATCGTTATAGCATTATACAGCATTAAAGCGAATCTGTCAAGGGCAAATTTCAAGAAAAAGCAAAATTTTCTTTTTATTCTTACAAGGAATTAAATGTACCTTGTCCGATAAGGTCGTTTTTGGGCGAAAAATTTCTTTTTTGGGCGGAGCGGGACGATTTTTCGTTTTGACGGGTTAAA
>CAVJDU010000004.1:0-15001 GCA_963648385.1 uncultured Coriobacteriaceae bacterium
ACAAAAAGTGTGCAAGTTATTTTTCTAACTTACACACTTTATTTTACAAGCTCCGATTTTTCTTGTTTTTTGCCCGATTCGCAATTAAAGAAAAATCGAATCCTTTTAATCAGTGGTTACTTAGTTTTTTTGTTTTCAGTTAACGAGCGGCGATTTACTTTGCGAAATGCTCAATAATCCTTTTTGACGCTTCTTTGGTGTCATCGGGATCGCCGAAAGCGGAAAGTCTGAGAAATCCCTCGCCGCATGAGCCAAAGCCAACGCCGGGAGTACCGACAATTTGAAGCTCATTAAGCAAATAGTCAAAGAATTCCCAACTGCCCATACCGTTCGGGCACTTCATCCAAACATATGGCGAATTTTTACCGCCGACATACCAAAAGCCGCACTGATCGAGCGCATTCATGATGACCTTAGCGTTCTTTTTGTATACAGAAATGCTCTCATGTATCTGCTTCTGTCCCTCGGGAGTAAACACAGCCGATGCGCCCTTTTGCAGAATGTATGAAACACCGTTTGTTCGTGTTTCACGGTTTCTCGACCAAAGCGCATTGAGGTTAACGCCCATCCGCTCAAGTGCCGACGGAACGATCGTATATCCCGCCCTTGTGCCGGTAAATCCCGCCGTTTTTGAGAACGAACAAATCTCTACAGCGCAGGTTTTTGCACCGTCAATTTCATAAATGCTGTGAGGAACATCGTCCTCCTCAATAAATATTTCATATGCGGCGTCGTAAAGAATAACGGCGTCCTTTTTATTTGCATAATCGACCCACTTCTTGAGCCTTTCACGGGTATACGCCGAACCGGTCGGATTATTCGGGGAACAAATATAAATTATATCTGCGTCAATGCTCTCGTCGGGAAGCGGAAGAAAGCTGTCCCCCTCGCCTGCCGGCAAATGAATAACCTTTCTGCCATAAAGCAGGTTCGTATCAACATATTCGGGATATGCCGGCTCGATAACGAGAACCGTATTGTCACGGTCAAACATCTCAAGCAAATCACCGAGATCGTCGCAAGCACCGCTTGAAATAAAAATCTCATCAGTCGTCAAATCGACATTCCAGCCCGAATAATACTTTGAAATCGCTTCACGAAGGAACATCGCCCCGTGTTCCGGCATATAACCGTGAAAGGTTTCTATCCTCGACTGGTCGTCAACAGCCTCATGCAGAGTTTCTATAACCTTTTTGCAAAGAGGGAACGAAACATCGCCTACTCCGAGCTTCAAAACTCTTTCGCCAGGATGAGCGGCAAGATATTCGTCCGTCTTTCTGTAAATCGTGTTAAAAAGATATGTATCTTTAAGCTCAGTATAATGCATATTCGGCTTCATTATATTTTTACCTCACCTTCAAATGATATTCTTGCCGGTCCTGTCATTGTAACCGTATTGTCCTCGCCGATGTTAATTGTAAGCGTACCGCCGTCAAGCACAACGGCAATGTCGGTATTATAGCGGCAAAGCCCGATTGAAATCGCAGCCATGACGGTTGCGCACGAGCCTGTACCGCAAGCCATTGTAATTCCGCTGCCACGCTCCCAGACTCTCATTCTCAGTCTGTTATCGGCAATCATCTGAACGAACTCGACATTCACCCCGTTAGGAAATCTGTCACAGTGCTCCATTGCGGGACCTATTTTGGTGATCTCGGCTTTGGAAATGTCGTCAACAAAAATCACGGCATGAGGATTACCGACGCCAACCGGAATGTATTCAACATCGCTTCCGCAAATATTTATCCTGTTGACAAGTCCCGAATCGGCTTTACCCATATTGACGGAAACGGAATCAACTTCACCCTTTACGATCTTCAATTCAAGCGTCTTGATTCCCGAAAGCGTTTCAACGGTTATTGTTTCCTTTTTAGTTAATCCTTTATCATAAACATATTTTCCGACGCATCTGATACCGTTGCCGCACATCATCGCCTCACTGCCGTCGGCATTGAAAATTCTCATCTTAAAATCGGCAATTTTCGACGGCAATATCCAAATCATTCCGTCTGAACCGATGCCGAAATGTCGATCGGACAGCTTGATTGAAAGCTTTTCCGGATCTTTAGGCTCTCTTTTTGAATAAACATAAATATAATCGTTTCCGAGTCCCTGCATCTTTGTAAATTTCATTGTCAAAGCCTCCCAAAAGAAAAACGCCTTTAAGGGTGCAGAATACCCTCAAAGACGCCATTGCCTTTTTCAATCTGAAATACCTTATTATCTTTATACCTATGATATTTTAACCTCGGTTTGCATATTTGTCAAGCATTTTATTTATCTTACATAACGGACGAAATAAAGGAAAACATATTGACGAATAAAAACAGTTCTGTTATAATTTTTATGTGCAAAACAAACAGCACAAAAGCTAAGTAACCGTCGGTTTGATCCGTGGTTGCACAAACATGGAGGTGCAATATGAAAACTCGCGTCGCAGTTATGGCAATTATATTGGAATCAAAGGAAAACGCAGAGCAGCTCAACGCCGTACTTCACGATTATCGTGAATATATTCTCGGCAGAATGGGACTGCCCTACCCCAAGCATGAGATCAACATCATCAGCGTTGCGCTTGACGCTCCGCAGGACATAATAAATTCTCTTGCCGGAAAAATCGGCAGAATTGATGGAGTAAATGTAAAAACGGCATACTCGAACAACGAATATACCGTATAATTATTAAGGCAATACCGCACAATTGATGTGTGCGGTGTTACTTAAAAGACTGTGGCAGATAAATTCCGTCACAGTCTTTTTATATTGAGATTGATTACTCTGTATAAGCTACGGAGTCGTCGTAGAGCTTCTCGATTTCCTTGCTCGGCTTCTTCGTGCAAAGCGTCACAACAACTGCTGCGATCATGCTTGCCGCAAAGCCGGGAATGATTTCATAAATACCGAGATCGGAGAGGAAAACAAGCCAGCAAATATCAACAACTGCGCCGACGATGATTCCGGCAACAGCACCGCTGAAATTGAAGCGCTTCCAGAAAAGACTGAGCATAATTGCCGGTCCGAATGCTGCGCCGAAAACACCCCACGCATTGGAAACAAGCGACATGATAGTGCCCGAACCGGGATTTGAGGCAATAACGAGCGCAAAAACAGCAATGGCAAGAACAACGATTCTGCCCGACCAAAGCATCTCTTTATCGCTTGCTTTGTTCTTCCTGATAACAGGCTGGTAAACATCACTGGAAAACGCCGAGGCTGCTGCGAGAAGCTGGCTGTCCGCCGTGCTCATTGAAGCGGCAAGAACGGCAGAAAGAAGAATGCCCGAAATAACGCCGGGGAATATCTCGCGAACCATGGTGATGAAAACAAGCGAGCCTTCATTGATCTTCTCGTCAAAGCCAAATGCCAGACGACCGATAATTCCGATAAGAGCAGCAAAAACAACAATTATCAATGTCCATGAAATGCCGATTTTGGCAGACTTTTTAAGCTCCTTCTGACTCTTGAGCGACATAAACCTTATTATAATATGCGGCATACCGAAGTAACCGAGTCCCCAACCAAGGCCGGAAGCGATATCCTTCCAGTTACCGAATGCATTCCAGAAGCCCGGTGTTTCCTGAGCGATCACAGCAGTATCGGAAAGAGTAAGAGCCGATGCGGCCGCAATAGGAGCGATAAGCATTGCGGCAAGAATAAGCATACCCTGGAAGAAATCCGTCCAGCAAACGGCGTCAAAACCGCCAAGGAATGTATAACCGACAATAATTACCGCCGCAAGATACATTGCGCCCTGCTCACTCATACCGGTAACGGTATGGAAAAGAGTTCCGCACGCTTTAACGCTCGACGCAGCGTAAACCGTATATGCAACAAGGAAAACAATTGCGCAAATAACCTGCAATAATTTTGATTTTGAAAGAAATCTGTTTGTAAGGTACTGCGGAATGGTGATCGAATCGTTTGCAACGATCGAAAAACGGCGAAGTCTCGGAGCTTCGACTATCCAGCTAATCGTATAGCCGATCGCAAGTCCGACGGGAATCCATACCTGTCCAAGACCGAGAGCATAGATGGAGGTTGGCAGACCCATAAGTACCCATGCGCTCATATCTGATGCGCCGGCAGAGAGAGCCGTTACCCAAGCACCCATTTGACGACCGCCGAGGAAATAGGTTTTTTCTGAACCGTCTTTACTCTTGAGGAAGAAATAGACGCCTATTCCCAGCATGAACAAGAGATAAATGGCGAAAACCACAATTTCTGAAATTTTCATAACAAAACCCCTTCAATATGATTATGTGAATAATATTTTGTTATTATATCACACGACATTTAAAAAGTAAACTGATTTTTACATATTTCGCTGTTTTACACCTTTTTATCCCTTTCGCATATATTTGTCTTTATACAAATCTACTATATTGACATTTATAATAAAAGTGATATAATATCTGCGATATTTGCGGATATGGCGGAATTGGCAGACGCGTTGGATTTAGGATCCAATATCTTCTGATGTGCAGGTTCAAGTCCTGTTATCCGCACCATAAAAGCAACCAAGAACAATGTTTTCGGTTGCTTAATTCAACTAAACATTTTATAAAAGTAATGAAAGGCGGCAATTTTGTGAAAATTATTGTTGTCGGAATCGGCAAAGTCGGTTCAACCGTTGCTGAACAGCTTTCAAACGAAAAGCATGATGTAACCGTAGTTGATACAAACGAAAAGGTTCTCAATTCAACGCTGAACAGTCTCGATGTTATCGCAGTCAGCGGAAACGGAGCTTCCCGCAAGGTTTTGAACGAAGCCGGCGTTGAGGACTGCGACCTAGTCATCGCTCTTACGGGCAGCGATGAAATCAATCTTCTTTGCTGTCTGCTTGCAACGAAGCTCGGAGCAAACGGAACAATCGCCCGTGTCAGAAACCGCGAATATAACGAAGATATACGACTTATAAAGGACAGCCTCGGACTTTCGATGGTTATAAATCCCGAAAAAGAAGCGGCAGAGGAAATTCTTCGCATTCTTAAATACCCGTCGGCAAAGAACATTGATACATTTGCAAAGGGCAAGATCAACATTGTCAGCTTTACTGCAACAAAGAACTGCACTCTTTGCGGTAAAGCGGTCAAGGATTCTTTTTCAGGACTGAAAGCAAGAGCCCTCAGCTGCGCCGTTGAACGGGGAAACGAGATCTTCATTCCGTTTGGCGATTCAGTTATCGAGGAAAACGATGTAGTTGCCGTGCTTGTTGCACCTGACGAAACTCCGACATTTTTCAGAGAAATCGGTCTTCCCGTTAACTCGGTGAAAAAGACCATGATAATCGGCGGAGGAAAAATTGCGCTTTACCTTGCAACGGAAATGTGCCGGCTCAACATGGACACAACGATAATCGAAAGCAATCCGCAAACGGCGGAAAACCTCAGCTATATTCTTCCAAAAGCAAATGTTATCTGCGGAGACGGTACAAATCGCACGCTTCTGATGGAGGAAGGCTTGCGTGACGCCAGCGCAATATGCTGCCTGACGGGTTTTGACGAGGAAAATCTTATTCTTTCGCTTTTTGCAAAGAATGTTGTGCCGAACATAAAAACGATAACCAAGATCAACAGAACAGGCTTCAATGAGGTAGTGCGTTCACTTGACATCGGAAGCGTTATTTATCCGAAGTTCATTACCTCCAGCCAAATACTTCAGCATGTCAGAGCCAAGAAGAACAATATCGGCAGCAATGTTGAAACACTTTATAAAATAATAGACAACAAGGTTGAAGCTTTGGAATTCCATGTCAGCGAAGAAAGCGAGCTTATCAACACTTCGCTTGAGGAACTTCAGCTTCGCAGTAATGTTATCATCGGTTCTATTAATAGAAAAGGTAATGTTTTCATTCCCCGAGGCAAGGATTCGCTCCAGGTCGGCGATTCCGTTGTTGTCGTAACCACGATTCAGGGTCTTTCTGATCTTGACGATATCAAGAAGGACTAAAGCCATGAATAAGAGAATGATAACCTATATTTTAGGTATTTTACTTATAACCGAAGGAGCTTTGCTCCTGCTGCCGATGCTCGTTGGCATTTGCTACAAGGAGGATATCCGTTCTTTCCTGTATTCAATAGCGGCAACGGTGATCTCGGGCTTTATCATGACCCGATTCAAGCCCAAGGATAAAACGATCGTCGCAGGCGACGGTTTTGCAATCGTCTCCCTCGGATGGTTACTTATCAGCCTTTTCGGCGCACTCCCTTTCTTCCTGAGCAGAGAAATTCCAAACTATCTTGACGCAGTGTTTGAGGTCGTTTCGGGTTTCACAACAACGGGTTCAAGCATATTGACCAATGTTGAGGCTCTGAGCAAGCAAATGATTTTTTGGCGCAGCTTCACCCACTGGATCGGCGGCATGGGAGCACTTGCCTTTATTATGGCGATTCTTCCTCTTGCCAAGGGCGGCGGAAACCTGCACCTTATGAAAGCGGAAAGCCCCGGTCCCGATGTTGAAAAACTTGTTCCGAAAGCAAAAAGCACGGCGAGAATTCTATACGGAATTTATGTCATAATGACGATCGTGCTGATATTGCTGCTTCGCTGCGGCGGACTTTCGTTTTTTGAAAGCGCAACGCTGAGCTTCGGCACGGCGGGCACAGGCGGCTTTGCAATCGTTAATTCAAGCATCGCCGATTACAGCCTTTACACCCAGATCATCATCGGCGTTTTCATGATGCTTTTCGGAATCAACTTCAATTTCTATTTCCTGCTCTTCTGCGGAAAGTTTAAATCGGCATTCACAAATCTTGAGGTTCGCTCATATCTCGGAATCATGGGCACGGCAATACTTTTGATTGCATTCAATATTCGCCATATGTTCGGCTCTTTCTTCGAGGCGCTGCATCAGTCGGCGTTCCAAGTCAGCTCCGTAATGACGACGACAGGATATGCTACAACCGACTTTGACAAATGGCCCGAATTCAGCAGAATGATAATGCTGATAGTTATGTGCATCGGTGCTTGCGCCGGAAGCACGGGCGGCGGTTTCAAGGTTTCAAGGGTTGTTATACTTGCAAAATCGGCAAGGCGTGAGCTAAAAAAGCTTGCCCACCCGAGAAGTGTAAGCGTAATAACCATGGACGGCAAGAAGATAAGCGACGAGGTCGTAACCGGAACAAACCTGTTCTTCTTTGTTTACATCGTCATTTTCGTTGCGTCTCTGCTTATCGTTTCGCTGGACACTCAGGATATGGTTACAAATATTTCGGGCGTTATCGCAACGCTCAACAACATAGGACCGGGACTCGGAAAGGTTGGCCCACTCGGTAATTTCTCCGTCTACAGCTGGTATTCAAAGGTCGTATTTATCCTTGATATGCTGCTTGGCAGACTTGAAATATTCCCGTTTCTTATGCTTTTCACTCCCAAGCTTAAAAGAAGCAGAAAAATTAAATAACGCAAAAAGAGCATGGCTTCGGTCATGTTCTTTTTTACGCCATTGATCATATCAACTGTATAGATCACAAAGAAGCGGCATTATGCCGTTATCAAGTATATCAACCATTGCATATCGTCCGACAGAGATCGAGCCGGGGTTTATATACCAAATTCCGTCCTCATAAGTTGTGTCAGGGACATGCGTATGACCGTATAATGCAATAGAAGCGGAACAATTATGTGCCTTTTGCTTCAAGCCGACAAGCGAATATTTCACGCTGTCATAGTGACCATGGGTTGCGTAGACGGATTTTCCGCCGAATTTTTCGAGCAGGAATGTCGGCAGCGAAGAATTGAAATCGCAATTTCCGCAGACGGAGTATAGCTTAATTTCAGGGTGAAGCTGCTTGAGAAAATCAATATCTCTCTCACCGTCACCGAGAAAAATAACGGCGTCGGCTTCGGAATGAAGCTCAACGGCTCTGAGAAGCAGATTCTTTCTGCCGTGCGAATCCGATAAAATGAGCAAACGCATACATACAACACCTTTCAAATATAATTTAACGGAGTGTGAGGATAAATGTTAAACAACAATTTTTCGGAGTTCTTCTCTGCACCTGTCAACAAAGCGGATGCCGAGAAAAAAGCCGGCAAGCTGATAAACGGATTGAATGCGGAGGAAAAAGACGAGCTTAATGAAATTCTCTCTGACGCAGACAAGATAAATGCGGTTCTTTCCTCCCCTGCCGCTCAAAAAATAATGCAGAAGCTAAACGGCAAAAAAGATGGACATCAATGAAATTCTCTCGTCTCTCACTCCTGACGATATAGAGGGTCTTAAAGCGACCGCCGAGGCGGTTTTCGGCAAGACCGACGATCATGCGGAAAAGCAACCGCCGAAAGGTGCGGATTTATTTTCCTCAATTGATCCGAGAATGATCGGCAAACTGACAAATATTATGGGCGCGATGAACGGAGAATCAGGTCGCAGATGCAAGCTGATTGAAGCTCTCAAGCCGAATCTTTCGCCCGAAAGGCAGAAAAAAGCCGACCAGGCGATACAAATACTCAAGCTGTTGGAAATTTTACCGTTAATAAACAATCTAACTGATCGGGATGATTAGCTATGCATCAACAGGATTTTAATGCCGCCGAGCGTCAGGCGATAATGAGAGCAAAGGAAATGTACCGACGGTCAACAATGTCTCAAAGCGGCAGTGAAGCTGTTTTTCAAAAGCAGCCCTCACCTACGCAATTCAACCGCTGTCCGCCGCCACCGAAACCCAAACCCGAACGAAAGTCGCCTGCAACAATTTTTGACGGAGACATGAAAATAATAATCGCAATGATGCTCCTGCTCTCGGGTGATGGCGGAGACACGCTTCTTCTGCTTGCGCTTATGTATATAATGCTTTGACCTTGACAAATATTCAAAATTAGATTATCATATTTTAAAGCAATACCGCACAATTGAGGTGTGAAAATTACGCAACAAGGCGTGTGCATCAATTTGTTCGGTATCGCCTTGAATATATTTCGGAGGTACAAAGCAATGACATATGAATACAAAACAAAAGGAACATGCTCCTCGCGCATTACATTTGACCTTGACGGTGACACGGTAAAAAATGTTAAGTTCACAGGCGGTTGCAACGGAAACCTCAAAGGAATTTCGGCAATTGTTGAGGGCATGAAAGCCGAAGAAGTTGAGAAGAGACTCGCCGGCATAACCTGCGGCTTCAAAAATACATCCTGCCCCGATCAGCTCGCCAAGGCAATTGCCGAAGCATGTGCAAAGGAAAACGGATAAGGCTTACATAACAGTCGAACAGATCGGCAGTTGATTAAATAAACATCTGTATCCAAAATGGCGGAAATCATTGGTTGATTTCCGCCATTTTTATCAGTCAAGCTGTACCTTATATGTCCAGCCCATATCGTCCTTAACATGACCTGTCTGCATACCGTAAAGCGTATCGTAAAGCTTCTGAGCAATCGGACCTACATTGCCGTCGGCAACCTTATAATCCTCGCCCATATAATAAAGAGTGCCGATCGGAGAGATAACCGCAGCAGTACCGCTGGCAAATACCTCCTTGAGTGTGCCTGCCTTTGAGGCTGCGCATACATCGTCAATCGAAAGGCGTCTCTCGGAAACCTTTACTCCCCATTTTTTGAGAAGTTCGATAACGGATTTTCTTGTGATACCGGGAAGAATCGTACCCATAAGCGGAGCGGTGATGACCTCATCGCCGATTACGAAGAATGCGTTTGATGTGCCGATCTCCTCAACATACTTGTGCTCAACGGCATCGAGCCAAAGAACATCTTTACAGTCATGCTCCATAGCCTTTGCAGAGGCTTTCATACCGCCGGCATAGTTACCGCCGCACTTTGCAAAACCTGTACCACCGACAGCCGCACGAATAAATTCGTCCTCAACATAAATCCTTGTTGTGTGAAGTCCGCCGTCGTTGGCAGCATAGTAAGAACCGACCGGACAAAGAATAATGATAAAGCGATAATGCTTTGCAGGAAGAACGCTGAACGAAACCTCATCGCCGAAGATAAACGGTCTGATATAAAGAGCTGTTGCCGGCTCGGTCGGAATCCAATCCTTGTCGACCGCAATAAGCTGATTGATGGCGTCAAAGAAAATGTCCTTTTCCATATGCGGAATACACATACGGTCGTTGGTTCTGTTCATACGCTCAAAGTTTTCCTCGGGTCTGAAAAGCTGAACATCGCCCGACGGGGTTTTATACGCCTTCATGCCCTCAAACATCATCTGCGCATAGTGAAGCACACATGAAGCAGGCTCAATAGCGATCGGCTCATGAGGAACAATTCTTCCGTCATGCCAACCCTGACCCTCATCATAGTCGATCATAAACATATGATCGGTGAAATATTTACCGAAGCCGAGCTTCTTCTGATCCGGCTTCTCCTTCGGATGTGTTGTTCTTGTTACTGGAAATGTATACATTTCTGTCGCTCCTTTCAAAGCATATATTATAATTCGTAAAGATCGGGTTTTCTGTCATTAAAAACATTGATCGAGCTTCTGATGTCCTTAATTATTCCGAAATCGCAGTCAGCCGTTATGACCTCCTGCTTCTCCCCGGCAGCTGCAAGAACTTCGCCCCACGGGTCGATTATCTGCGAATGACCGCCAAAAACCGCATCCGGCGTTTTTCCGCAGGAATTGCAGCAAGCAACAAACATTTGGTTTTCAATCGCTCTTGCTCTTGTGAGCGTAACAATATGCTCCTTTCTCGCAAGAGGCCATTGAGACACCATAAAGAGCATATCAATTCCTTTAAGTGCAAGGCTTCTGACAAGCTCACAGAAGCGGATATCATAACAGATTACAATTCCGCACTTATGACCGTCAAGCTCAAAGGTCACAATATTTTTGCCAAAGCTGAAATATTTATGCTCGTCCATCGGGGTAAAAAGATGTGTTTTGTCATATTCGGCGACTACCTCGCCCTCACGGTTAAAAACAAACGCAGTATTGTAAATTCCGCCGTTTTTCTCATTTGCGATACTGCCGGCAACGATATTAACATTGATCTCCCTCGCCAATGCCGAAAAGGTCTTTTTCAGCCTCTCGCCGTCTTTATCGCAATATTCCGAAAGATGATCCTTGGGATAATAACCCGTTGTCCATGTTTCCGGAAGAACCACAACATCGGTTTTTTCCTTTTTAACCGTATCCTCTATCAGTCTGAGAGCCTCGGCATAGTTATGCTCAACTTCACCGAGCTTCATATCAAGCTGAATACAGGAAACTCTCATCTTATTATTCATAGTCATATCCCGCCTTAACAGCCCCCTTGTTCACATCAAGGAGATCAAGGTGACGGGCGGAAACAACCTTTTTGAGAGCCTCATCGGTATAATCCATCGAAAACTGCGGTACTTCTTTGAGAATTTTGCCCGTAATGATCATATTGGCAAGAGTCGGCGTTCCGTTGTCGTTTGCCATTTTGGTTGCAGGTATATAATATACATCCACATCCGTTCTGTCAACCTTTTTATCAATCATTGTTGAATCGACAAAAATCTTTCCGCCGACAACAACCTCGTTTTCATATTTTTCAAGTGACGGAAGATTCATCGCAACAAGCACATCCGGCTTGTCAACGATCGGAGAGCCGATGGGATCATCGCTGATGATTACGGAGCAGTTAGCCGTACCGCCTCTCATTTCCGGTCCGTAGGACGGAAGCCAGCTGACCTGCTTGCCTTCGATAAGTCCTTTATATGCAAGGAATTTTCCTGCGAACAGAATTCCCTGTCCGCCGAAGCCTGCAAATAACATTCTGCAAGTGCTGCTCATTCTTCTTCCTCCTTTGCATAGATATCCTTGTAAACGCCAAGCGGATAGTAAGGGATCATGTTCTCCTCTGCCCAGTCGAGAGCCTTCTGCGGAGTCATACCCCAGTTCGTCGGACAGGTTGAAATAACTTCAACGAGTGAGAAGCCCTTGCCCTCAAGCTGATTCTTGAATGCCTTTTTGATTGCCTTTTTTGCATTCTTAACATTCTTAACATTGTTGACGGCAACTCTCTCAAGATATGCCGCACCGTCAACATTTGAAAGAAGCTCGCAAACCTTAACGGGATATCCGACGGTGTTGACATCTCTACCGTAGGGTGAGGTCTGAGTGACCTGACCGGGAAGCGTCGTCGGAGCCATCTGACCGCCCGTCATACCGTAGATTGCATTGTTAACGAAAATAACGGTAATATTCTCTCGTCTTGCGGCGGCATGAACCGTCTCGGCAGTACCGATAGCGGCAAGGTCGCCGTCACCCTGATATGTAAATACCACCTTTGAGGGGTCGCTTCTCTTGACGCCAGTTGCAACGGCGGGAGCACGGCCATGAGCAGCCTGAACAAAGTCACATGTGAAATAGTTATAAGCCATAACAGAGCAGCCTACCGACGCTACGCCGATCGTATCACCCTCGATTCCAAGTTCATCAATTACCTCGGCAACAAGACGGTGGATTATACCGTGAGTACAACCTGGGCAATAATGAAGCGTTGCGTCTGTCAATGATTTCGGTTTTTCAAATACAACTGACATTATTCTGCACCTCCGTTTGACATGATAGCCGAAAGAACATCCTCGGGCGTCGGAATCATTCCTCCGACGCGGTTGCAAAGTTCAACCGGACGCTTGCAGCTGATTGCAAGCCTTACATCGTCGATCATCTGACCCATATTCATTTCGACCGTGATAAATCTCTTGCATTTCTCGGCAGCCGCCTTGAGCGGGCTTGTCGGGAACGGCCAAAGTGTGATCGGTCTAATCATGCCGACCTTGACGCCTCTCTTGCGTGCCTCATTGACTGCATTCTTTGCAACACGAGCCGTAATGCCGAACGCAACAACGCAAACATCCGCGTCCTCCATGAGATATTCCTCGTACATCGTTTCGTTCTCTTCGATTGCCTTGTACTTCTGATATCTCTCAAAATTCTTTATTTCAAGCTCCTCAGGCTTGAGGTAAAGCGAATTGACTATATTGTGCTCTCTCTCGCACTTTGTACCCGTGAGTGCCCACGGCTTTTCAACGGGAGTGACCTCTGCGACATCGAGGGAAACAGGCTCCATCATCTGACCCATAGTTCCGTCGGCAAGGATCATTGCTACCATTCTGTATTTATCGGCAAGCTCGAAGCCCTTGACGGTGAGACTCGCCATTTCCTGAACCGAAGCCGGAGCAAGAACGATATTGTGGTAATCACCGTGTCCACCGCCCTTTGTTGACTGCCAATAATCAGACTGTGAAGGCTGAATTCCGCCGAGTCCCGGTCCGCCTCGCTGAACATTGACGACGAGCGCAGGAAGGTCACAGCCGGCAAGATATGAAATACCCTCGCTTTTAAGCGAAACTCCGGGGCTTGAGGATGAGGTCATAACCCTCTTGCCTGTTGACGAAACGCCGATAACCATGTTGATTGCGGCGATCTCGCTCTCCGCCTGGAGGAATGTTCCGCCGATTTTCGGCATACGCTTAGACATATAAGCCGCAACCTCTGTCTGCGGAGTTATGGGATATCCGAAGTAATGGCGGCAGCCGGCTCTGATGGCGGCTTCTGCGATTGCTTCGTTGCCTTTCATAAGAACTTTATCTGACATTTTCTTCACCTCTCTACCGTAATAACACAATCGGGACACATTGTAGCGCAAAATGCGCATCCGATACATTTCTCCTGTTCCGTCACGACTGCGGGATGATGTCCCTTATTGTTCAACGTTGACTCTGACAAATGAACTATTCCCTTGGGACAAGCGTTAACGCAAAGTCCGCAGCCCTTGCAAAGGTCTGTTTTGAATGTTACTTTGGCCATTTGACATTCCTCCTAATTTATTTTTGCCTGTAGGGTGAGCGGGAGCATATTGCTCACTCGCCCGTACAGCTCTTTATAAAGCGTCTTTTTTACGGTCGTCATCGCAATGGGAAGCCCCGTCAGCTTTGAAACCTCGTCGGCATATTTGAGTGAATCGAGGACATCGCTTGCGGTCGTTTCCTCGCCGAGATTCGAGTTGTTAATTATAGCCGTAAACTTCATCGAAGCGGCTTTTTCTATTTCATTCATGACCTCAAGGGTGCTGTATGCATCTCTTGTCAACGGTCTGTACATATTGATGACAAGAAACATTTCATAGTCGTTTTCACGAACTATGCTTTCGGAATATCGACCGAGAGCGTATGCGCCTCTGTCATCGCCGCCGATATCCATAACGGCATATTCCGTGCGGTCATCAATAACGGAATATATATCCTGCGGCAGTGACGGAAGATCGACATTTGAGCTTGCAAAATCAGAGCAAATGAGTCTGATGCCGGCTTCTTTAAGCTCCTTTTCGCTATCCTTGGTTCTGAAATATGGATTGACGATGTCAAGGTCGGCAACTGCCACATCAAGCCCCTGTTGCCTGAGCTTAAAAGCATAATTGACCGCAATATTCGTTTTTCCGCTGCCGTAATGTCCGGCAAAAAGCGTTATGCGCTTCATAGTTTCACCTCGGAAGATAGATTTTAGACTTTAGATTGCGGATATTGGATAAATTGTTCAGGGTGCGTCGAGTTCAAGGCGACAGACTAACGCAATACTATGTGTATTGCTAAGCCTGTCAACGAAGAATTCGGCGTGCCAAACCTTAGAATAAATTGTTCAGGGTGCGTCGAGTTCAAGGCGACAGGCTGACGCAATACTATGTGTATTGTTAAGTCTGCCAACGAAGAATTCGGCGTGCCAAACCTTAGAATAAATTGTTCAGGGTGCGTCGAGTTCAAGGCGACAAGCTGACGCAATACTATGTGTATTGTTAAGTCTGCCAACGAAGAATTCGGTGTGCCAAACTTTAGAATAAATTGTTCAGGGTGCGTCGAGTTCAAGGCGACAGGCTGACGCAATACTATGTGTATTGTTAAGTCTGCCAACGAAGAATTCGGCGTGCCAAACCTTAGAATAAATTGTTCAGGGTGCGTCGAGTTCAAGGCGACAGGCTGACGCAATACTATGTGTATTGTTAAGTCTGCCAACGAAGAATTCGGCGTGCCAAACCTTAGAATAAATTGTTCAGGGTGCGTCGAG
>CAVJDU010000004.1:15074-109086 GCA_963648385.1 uncultured Coriobacteriaceae bacterium
TTAGAATAAATTGTTCAGGGTGCGTCGAGTTCAAGGCGACAGGCTGACGCAATACTATGTGTATTGCTAAGCCTGTCAACGAAGAAATCGGCGTGCCATGGACAATTTAGAGTTGATTACGGATGATTTTGCCGCTTATAGTCTTGGGTAATTCATCCTTGAATACAACGATTCTCGGGTATTTGTAAGGAGCGGTGTGCTTCTTGACATAGTTCTGAATTTCTTTTTTAAGCTCATCGGTCGGCTCTGTGCCCTTGGTAAGAACGATGGACGCCTTAACGACCTGTCCTCTTACCTCATCGGGAGCAGCGGAAACACCGCACTCAAGAACATAGGGAAGCTCCATGATAACATTTTCGATCTCGAACGGTCCGATACGATATCCGGACGATTTGATAACATCGTCGATACGACCGACATACCAGAAATAACCGTCCTCATCTCGCCATGCGATATCGCCCGTGTGGTAAACGCCGTCATGCCAAACCTCATCGGTTCGCTCCTGATTCCTGTAGTAGCCGAGGAAGATGCCGCAGGGAGTCTTTTCTGCCGTATTGACGCAGATCTCGCCGGTTTCGCCGATATCAGCTTCCGTTCCGTCCGGACGAAGAATTTTAATATCGTAGAGCGGCGTCGGCTTGCCCATTGAGCCCGGCTTCGGAGTCATACCGGTAAGCGTTGCGATTCCGAGCGTCATTTCGGTTTGACCGAAGCCCTCCATAAGCTCAAGACCGGTAGCATTATAGAACTGGCGGAATACCTCGGGATTGAGAGCCTCGCCGGCCGTTGTTGCATGACGGATAGATGAAAGGTCGTACTTGCCGAGATCCTCTTTTATCATCATTCTGTACATCGTCGGAGGTGCGCAGAATGTTGTGATATTATATTTCTTAAACATCGGAAGGATATCCGATGCATCGAAGCGGTCAAAGTTATATACAAATACCGCACCTTCGCAGAGCCACTGTCCGTAGAGCTTACCCCAAAGAGCTTTGCCCCAGCCTGTATCGGAGATTGTAAGGTGAAGTCCGTCCTTGCTTACACAGTGCCAATATTTAGCCGTGATGAAATGACCGAGCGGATATTTATAAGAATGAGTAGCGATTTTCGGATAGCCCGTTGTGCCCGAAGTGAAAAACATAAGCATCGGATCGTTTCCGCACGGTGCATCTTCTTCCCTTCTGTATCTTCTGGAGAAAAGGCTGTATTCGCTGTCAAAGTTGTGCCAGCCCTCACGCTCGCCGCCGACGATTATCTTGTTGACAAGCGTATGCGTTTTTTCGTCTGCGATATCGACCTGATGAGCCGTATCGCCATCAGCCGTGCAGAGGATTGAAGTTACTCCTGCGGCCTCAAATCTATACTCAAAGTCATGATCGACAAGAAGGTTTGTTGCGGGGATCGCAATTGCACCGATCTTGTGCAAACCGAGTATCGCGAACCAGAACTGGTAGTGACGCTTGAGAACAAGCATTACTCTGTCGCCCTTCTTGATTCCGAGCGACCTGAAATAGTTGGCGGCCTGAGCCGAATGCTCCTTAACATCCTTGAAGGAGAAAACACGCTCCGTCTTGTCACGGTCAACATGAACAAGAGCACACTTATCGGGCGATTTCTTTGCGATTTTATCAACTATATCAAAAGCAAAGTTAAACTCATCCTCATGGTTGAAGTCGATTGAAATCAGGTTTCCGTTCTCGTCCTCGGTTGCGTCGATGAATTTCTCGCAAACATAGCTGCCCTTTGCCTTAACGCCCAAAACAGCTCTTTCATGAACGATGTTTTGAACAGGCTCATCACTCGACATAACCATTGCAAGGAAGAGACAGTCTCTGCCGTCGATAGCTATCATTCCGTGAGGCGTTGAGGAGTTATAATAAATGCTGTCGCCCTCGTTAAGAATTTCCTCATGATTTCCGACTCGCACCCTCAGCGAACCGCTGATGACGATATCAAACTCCTGACCTCCGTGGGTAACAGTGTGGATAGGTTTATTTTCAAGCTCCGCATCATACTCGTATCTTACCCAGTACGGTTCGGAAAGCTTTTTTCTGAAATTCGGTGCAAGGTTTTTTATTTCAATTCCGTTTTCGCTGGCCGTTATCTGACCCTTGCCCAACCTTGTAACGGTATAGGATGAAAGCACGGCGCTGTGTCCTTCAAGAAGATCTGTAATGCCGATGTCAAATGCAAGCGCGCACTTGTGAATAAATGTGAAAGGAAGATCAACAGTTCCGCTCTCATAGAGCCTGTAGGTTTCGACAGAGACTTCTGCTTTTTCCGCCATTTCCTCGACGGTAAAGCCGCATATGTCTCTCATTTCGTGGATACGCTCAGCCACTTCGTAAAGCTTTTTCGTTTCGTTTTGATTTGACATAATTTTTACCTCCATAAAATACCGGACACCGATTTTTGGATAAAACAAAAAATCCGTCCCAAAGTCTTTAAAACTTTGAGACGGATTTGAAAATCCGCGGTACCACTCAAATTGCGATCTGCTATTGCTTCTCGCCACTCTGCAGGATCAAACAATCCCTCAACACTAACGCAGTTGTCACGGGAGAAACTACTGAAAATTTCATCTCTCCGGCTCGGAAGTGATGGGTTTTACATTTACCTCGCTATCGGCTCGCACCAAACGCCGACTCTCTGAAAGGACATAAACGCAACCGTCTTCGTCACAGCCTTTGTTTCAACAGGCATTTGTACCTGTTGCGGTACATTATAAGATACTTTTCTTGATTTTTCAAGAGATAATTTGTAATATCGCCATTACATTGTGTAATATTATGCCGTTACAACCGAATTTGCCTTTTGCAGTCCGTATTTCTTGATTGCGTCCTCTCGCATTTTATATTTAAGGATCTTACCTGCAACATTCATCGGGAACTCGGTTACAAAGTCAATATATTTGGGAACTTTATGCTTTGCCATATGGGAAAGAACATAATCCTTCATCTCCTGCTCGGTCATGCTCTCGCCCTCTTTGAGGATAATGCAAGCCATTATCTCCTCTCCGAGTCCCTCGTCGGGAACGCCGATAACCTGAACATCCTTGACCTTCGGGTGAGTGTAGATGAATTCCTCAATCTCCTTGGGATAGATATTTTCTCCGCCTCTGATGATCATATCTTTAAGTCTGCCGGTGATCCTGTAGTTACCCTCTGGAGTGCGGCAAGCAAGATCGCCCGTGTGAAGCCAGCCGTCCTTGTCGATAGCGCTTGCGGTTGCCTTCGGCATTTTATAGTAGCCCTTCATAATATTGTAGCCTCTGGCAACGAATTCGCCGGTTACATTGTCGGGACATTCAAGGCCGGTATCGGGGTCAACGATTTTACATTCGATCTTCGGCAGCGGATGGCCGACCGTCGCAACACGATCCTCCAGCGGATCGTCCGTACTGCTCATTGTGCAGCCGGGTGAGGATTCCGTCTGACCGTAAACAATGGTGATCTCGGTCATGTGCATTTTATCGACAACCTCACGCATTTTTGAGATCGGACACGGTGAGCCCGCCATAATACCGGTTCTCATATATGAAAAATCCGTCTTTTCAAAATCGGGGTGCTGAAGCATTGCAATAAACATCGTAGGAACTCCGTGAAAAGCCGTTATACGCTCGGAATTGATACAAGCAAGCGATGATTTCGGCGAAAAATACGGCAAAGGAAGTGCTGTTCCTCCGTGAGTCATGATAGCCGTCATGGCAAGAACCATGCCGAAGCAATGGAACATCGGAACATGGATCATCAGCCTGTCCGCCGTCGAAAGATCCATTCTGTCGCCAATACACTTGCCGTTGTTAACAACATTGTAGTGGGTCAGCATAACGCCCTTGGGGAAGCCCGTTGTTCCGGAGGTGTACTGCATATTGCAGACATCGTTCTTCCTGACAAGAGAAGCCATTCTGTAGACCTCTTCAACGGGAACTTCGCTTGATTTATCGACAGCCTGTTCCCATGTCATGCAGCCCTGCTGCTCATAGCCGACCGTCACGATATTTCTCAAAAAGGGCAGCCTTTTTGCATGAAGCTTTTCTCCGCTCTTGGTGTTCTCCAGTTCGGGACAAAGTTCTGCCATGATCTCATCATAGTGCGAATCTCTGTAGCCCTTTATCATGATAAGCGTATGAGTATCGGACTGCCTGAGAAGATACTCTGCCTCGTGAATTTTATATGCCGTATTCATTGTAACAAGAACTGCGCCGATTTTAGTCGTTGCCCAGAACGAGATGTACCACTGCGGAACATTCGTTGCCCAAACAGCAACATGAGAACCTGCTTTTACGCCCATTGCGACAAGTGCTCTCGCAAATGTATCAACATCGTCACGGAACTGCGAATATGTTCTTGTATAGTCAAGAGTTGTGTATTTAAAAGCAAGCTGATCGGGAAATTCTTCAACCATTCTGTCAAGAACCTGCGGAAAGGTTTCTTCGATAAGCTCCTCTTTTTTCCAAATAAACTTACCCGTGTGGGTCTTGTTGTAGTAGTATTTTTTCTTATTAGTCTCGTCCTCAACGGTTTCCATAAAGCTCTCATAATGAGTCAAAATAATTTCGAGATCGTCGATCGACTCAAACCAATAGGGATTCCATTCAACCGAGACAAAGCCGTTATAATTGATTGAACCGAGAGCGTTCATCATATCCTTGATAGGCATTTTGCCCTCGCCGATGAGGGTATGCTCTCCCGCCTTCTCGGCATCGGTCAAATGAACGAGCTTAACATATGCGCCGAGGTTGGTGATCGTCTTTTCAGGATCTTCACCGCCGACAAAATATGTCTCGTACATATTCCAATCAGCGCCGACAAAGTCGCTTGCAAAACAGTTCATCAAATCGCAAAGCCTTGTCGTGTCGGCAAAGATACCCGTCGTTTCAACAAGAACGATTACATTGTGCTTTTCACCCTCTGCGATAGCTTTGCCAACGAATTCGATCGCCCTGTCGTATGCGTCATCGCCGCCCTCAACGCAAAGCTTTACATAGGGAACATTGATATTGCTTGCAACAGTGATTGCCGAATTCATTCTTTCAACATTCTCGTCCGAGGTATCGGCGGCATTGCAGTTTGAATTTATGCAAACGATGCTCTTTTTTGTGTTGATAAGTTTTCTTTTGGTTGCCGAAGCCATATCCGGGTTGAACGGCGAGATTTTGCCAGAAAACATAGGATCACGAAAATCATGGATCTCAATTCCGCCGTACCTCAGCTCGTCCGCCATGTTGAGAAAATCATCGAAGCTTTTGTTTTTATGAAATCTTGTAGAAAAAGCTAATTTCACAATTAACCCTCCTCGTATGCAATTTTATTCAATGCGCTGACATATGCGCGGATACTTGCGCCGATGATATCGGTAGAAATACCCGTTCCGGAATAGAGCTTTCCGTTAGAACTTCTGAGCTTTACAAGTGCATGACCCATAGCCTCACGACCCTCTGTAACCGCCTTTATCTGGAAATCGTCAAGCTCATAATGATGACCGATAATCTGCTCAATTGCAAGAAATGCAGCGTCAATCGGGCCGTCGCCGACGCTTACGCCGCTGATTGCCGTGCCGTCCTTGACAAGCTTAATATTAGCGGTTGCCGTGATGATGTTACCGCTGTTGATAACATAACTTTCGATCGAATAAATTGACGGGACCTGCAATGCCGAAGAAGCGATAATTGCCTCAAGCTCCTTTGTGCCGACGAAATCCTTCTTGACGGCAACACGCTTAAAAGCCACGTAAACCTTCGAGTTATCCTCCGGTGAAAGGTCATAGCCTATCTTCTTGACCGCCTTGATAACAGTTGCTATCGTGTCGTTCTTATCGAGGGTAAGGTTTTCAGCGTCCTCGTTTACACCTGTTTCAAACGGTGTATTCTCGCCCTTTGAGGTGTTGAGCATTCTCTTGATCTGACCCGTCATACGCTGAAGCTCTGTCGTTCTGATCTTGCTTGACGCCTTTATCGAGTCGCCTCTGACGGTAAATATCTTCATGATTTTTTCAATCGTCGGGAAGTTAAAATTATCTGCCGTAACCTTGACCTGCGATGCGCCGGACTCGATTGCCGCGAATGCGGATGCCGAAGCCATGTTCATTGAGTCAACAATCTCAACACCGACCGTAACATCCTTTGCCGACGGCACATTCTCAAAAATATCGGAGATAAATCCTCCGAACTCCGTCGGGAACATCGTGCCCTCGGAATCGCAAACCGTAACTCTCGTTGCACCGGCCTTTATTGCGTCGTCGATCGCCTGATACAAAAACGGTCTTTCGGCTCTGACGGCGTCCTCAGCGGAAAACTCGATGTTGTCGGTATACTTTTTACATTCGACGATAAGCTCCGTCACCATGTTCATAACGACCGGCGGCTTCTTACCGCACTTGAACTCCATCTGAACCGCCGACATCGGGAGAGAAACCTTGAGAGAAAACTTCTTTGCACCCTTTGCGCAGTTATAAGCCGTTTCAACGCCCGCCGCATCATATCCAACATCAACGGCGATTTCCGAATGCTTCATGAGCGATGCAATCGTTTTTATAAGGAGAACATCGGTTGAAGTGTTCTTGATTTTCGGCATTTCAATGATATCGCAATGCAGCTTATCCATCTGCTTTGCGATCTCGATCTTCTCCTTAAAGCTTAAGGAATGGTCGGCTGACAGCTCGCTTTCTCTGAGCGTCACATCGGATAAAATTATTTTTCTCATAACGATTCTCCTTTTGCAGTTATAAAAAACAAAATCCCGGAAGTATAAAACTTCCGGGACGATAAAACATGTTTACCGCGGTACCACCCGCATTGCCTAAAACAGGCCTCTTCGGATTCTGACAAATCCTAAGCTGTGATAACGGTGCTTGCCGTAGCTCCTTATACAGTGAAAACGGTTGGGGAGCCATGCTCGGATACGAGACAGCAATTAAATTTCCATATCGGCTCACACCTACCGCCGACTCTCTGAAATCAGAAATAAAACGCTTAATATCTTCAACGCATTTCAAATATTGCAGTCATTATATAAAAAATTTTTTATTTTGTAAATAGACACTCTGTAATATTGATATTACAAAATGTAATTACTTCAAAAGTTCCGCATTGAGCTTCTTTCCGTAAGCCGTTGCGGCGTTGACCAGTCCCTCGTCGGGAATCGTCTGAGCGATCGGCTTGCCGGTGCTGAGAACTCTGCAATAAATCTCTGCCGATTTCTCGATTGTATGCATGAGTCCGAAAGCTGCGTCAAAAGTGTTGCCCGATACAAAAAGTCCGTGATGCGCCCAAACGATAGCGTCATACTTCTTCTGAAGCTCGCAGGTCTTGTGAGCGATTTCCGCACCGCCGGGAATCATCCATTCAACAACACCAACACCGTTCGGGAATACTATCGGGCACTCGGTCATACTCTCCCAAAGGACTCTCGAAAAAGCCTCGGAGGTAAGAGGAAGAATAAATGTAAGAGCGATGATATTAACGGGATGAGCATGATAGATAACTCTGCAAGCTCCGTCCGTTGCCGCAACACGAACGCTGTGGTTCATGAAATGGGTCGGGAATTCGCTTGTCGGCCCTCCGCCATTCACAAGACCCCATACGATTCTGTAGCCGTCGCCTGCGTCATTGATTTCAAGAATGCACATATTGGCGGCAGGATCTCTGATAACATTCTGGAAGAACTTGCCCGTACCCGTTACCATGAAATACTCGTTTTTAAGGTTGTCCGCCTGAACGCCGAGGTCAACCCACGGTCTGTCATATGTAAAGTAGTGCTTGCAAGCCTCCACCTCGTCGGCAGTCATACGGTAGGAAAGGTTTCCCCCGTTACCCTCATGCCAGCCCTGCTCATAGCCGTCATTACAGGTAAGCGCAAATTTTTTGATTACTTCAAGATCTAAAATGCTCATTTCAAAAACTCCTATATTTAAAATTCAAATTATGTTACCACTTTAAGCCGCTGTTGTCAATCATGAGTTCTCAAGAAAACACGGCACAATTGATGCGCAAGCCTTGCTTGAATATATTTCCGTCAGCCTGCAAAATTTTTTACAACCTGACGAAAAATTTTACTGTGCAATCCGCACACTAATCTCTTTAAGTCGCTTCATGACATTATTCTCTCCCCTGCCGAAATAATCGTGGAGGATCTTGTATTCGGCAAAGAGTTTGTTGTAAAGCTCGACATTTTCAGGGATAGGATAATAAACCTTGTCCTTGACCTTGCCGAGAGCAGCAGCACCGTCATAAAGGCTGTCATAGCCGCCTTTCTCCGCACCTGCGGCACATGCGCCGTAGATCGCACTGCCAAGCGCACCGCCCTGTTCGCAGTCAGCTATCTTGACGGGCATATTGATAACATCGGCATATATCTGCATCGTCATCGGATCTTTCTGACTGATTCCGCCCGCCGCATAGAACGAATTGACATCAACACCGTTCTCCTTGAACACATCAATTATCATTCTTGTGCCGTAAGCCGTCGCTTCGATCAAGGCTCTGTATATGTCCTCAGGCTTTGTTCTGAGCGTCATTCCGAGCATCATGCCCGAAAGGTCGGCATCGACGAGCACGGAACGAACGCCGTTCCACCAATCGAGTGCAACAAGTCCGCTTTCGCCGGGCTTCTTTTGCTCGCACTTTTGGCGAAGAAATTTATGTATATTTACTCCCTGCTTCTCGGCCTCGTCATAGTAGCTCTTAGGCAAACAGTTATCAATAAACCACTGGAAATGGTCGCCTACACAGCACTGACCTGCCTCATAAGCATAAAGCCCCGGAAGAATACCGTCGGCAACAACGCCGCTGATACCCGGAACGGGAATTTCTTCTTCTCCGAGAAGCATGTGGCAGGTCGAAGTACCCATAATTGCGAGCATTTCGCCCGGCTTCGTGATACCTACGGCAGGCACAAAAACATGAGCGTCAATAATGGGAACAGCAACCGCCGTACCCTTTTTAAGTCCCGTTAATGCGGCAAACTCGGCTGTAACCTCGCCAGCCTTTGAGCCGAGGGGAAGAATGTCCCTTGAAAATTTCTCGTCGATAACATGCTCCATTCTCGGGTCAAGAGCCTTGAAAAATTCGTCGGACGGATATCCGTTTTTCTTGTTCCACATACCCTTGTAACCGGCGCAGCAGGAATTGCGGATCTCATGACCGCACATCTGCCAAACGACCCAGTCTGCGGCTTCAATAAAGCGGTCGGCCTCGTCGTATATCTCCGGCGCTTCGTCAAGGATCTGCCAAAGCTTCGGGATCGCCCACTCGGAGGAAATTTTCCCGCCGTAGAGCTTGAGCCAATCCTGATTTGTTTCTTCGGCAATTTCATTGAGTTTGTTCGCCTGAGCCTGTGCAGCATGATGCTTCCAAAGCTTAACATAAGCGTGCGGCTCATCCTTAAATTTATCAATAAAACAAAGCGGCGTGCCGTCCTTTTTGACGGGCATTACCGTGCAGGCGGTAAAATCAAGGCCAAGACCGATAATATCCTCAGTATTCACTCCGCTCTTTTTTATAACATCGGGAATTGTTGTTTTGAGCACATCAAGATAGTCCTGCGGATCTTGAAGCGCCCAGTCGGCTCCGAGCTTTTTTCCGCTCGGAAGAGTTTCGTCCATAACGGAATGAGGATAGTCAAGAACCGAGGTCGCAAGCTCCTCCCCCGTTTTCACATCAACGAGCAGCGTTCTGCCCGAAAGAGTACCGAAATCGACGCCGATTGCATATTTAGCCATAAATAAACCTCCGTTTTTTCGTCACGCCAAAAGTGCGGATACGATATTTGAATAAACCCCGGCAGGGTCATCAAGGAATTTTTCCTTAACGGCAAGAGCCTGTTCATAGTCGGCAACAAAGAGCTTTACGCTCATCAGTTCCTCCTCGGCGTCAAGCACGGAAATCGTCACATTGCAACCCTTTTCCACCCTGTCGATCTGAATTTTATTTTCACGCTCGCGTCTCAGCCTCGTCTGAAGCCTGACAGCGGCGTTAAAGGCTTTTTCCCTCACCGTATAAGGAATATCATGCGCCAGAGTTTCGGAATTTTTCTTGCCCTTATCGGTGATATAAATTTTATTGTCTTTGATAAAAACATTGCCGTTTTCGGCAAGCTCTCCGAGAGCCTGACTCATCAAAAAATAATTTGCAAGATCCTCGCCGCAGATCACTTCGTTAAGCTGCTCCTTCGTCAGGGGTGTATCCAGACGGCTGAGAAGATAACCGATCAGAATTTTTATCTCATTTTTCGTCCTCAATCCGCCAAGCTCAATGCCTTCGCTGAAGGAATCATATTCCATAGGAGTGCCTCCTTATTCAATCGGAATTTCGACGGGCTGTCTGTGCCTGAAAATCAGCACGCTGTCAAAGCCGCAGCTCTTTGCAAGAAGCATACCCTGTTCAATTCCCGCACCCATGTGTTCAACAAAGTGGGAATCCGAACCGACGGTAACATACTTTCCGCCAAGCTCCTTAAAACGGCGAACATAGCTTTCATCGGGCAGCGTTTTACCGATCGGCTGTCGCAGTCCCGAGGTATTGATCTCAAGCGGCTTATCCTTTTCGACAAGCAGCGAAAAGATCTCATCAATATCCTTTTGATATCTCGCAATATCAACCTCAATATGATTTTCACCGACGATATAGCGCAAGGGATATGTAAGGTGAGCAAAGGTATCAAATTTGCCCCACTCGGCAAGCATTTTCATCTCTCGAAAATAATCGTCAAGAAGCGGATAAATATCGTCCTTGTGATAGCTCAGCTCGCAAAAATCGGGAGTTTTTCTGAGATTATGGATCGAGCCGATAACAATATCATAATCCTTTGAGGCAATAAGCGCCTCGCTTTCGGCAAGGTCATATGTCGGTTCGCCCATCTCAACACCCACGCAGACCTCGATCCTGTCCTTATACTGCTCCTTAGCCCTTGAAACATCGGCAAAGGACTCGTCTGCCGTTTTGTCAAAGTGATTTTGATGGAAAATATCCATTTCAACATGATCTGTAAACGCTACAATTTTTATGCCCTTTTCTATCGAGCTTTCGATCATCTCGTCAACGGAATAGTGACCGTCAAACGAATGGATCGTATGCGAATGCATATCAACAATATTTTTCAAACCCATTTGCGACCATAACCTTTCAAATGAACACGATAAATGTATTTCCCTGATAAATTTTATCACACGGAGCTATAAGCTGTCAACCGTAATTGTCCATTCTTTCACAAGTTCGGCAACGCTTTTTGCAGCATTGGCGGGACTTGTGGACGGCAATCGCACTGCTTCTATTCCCGTTGACGGAAAAATATATTTTTTATAAAGCTTATCTGCGGTTGCGCCGTTAGTAAAAATATGTTCGACTCTGCTGTTCTCAATAATAAGCCCGATATCGTTTGGGACGGCATTTTTGATCGAGCTGTCCGCCGAGCCGTAAATATCGCATGACGCAATGGCATCCCAAAGAGCAATATGATTATTTAAAAGCAATGCTCTTTTTTCTTCAATCGTAACGGGCGTCTCAGCTCCGAGTAAAATTGAAATAACCGTCCAGAATCTGTTCCTCTGATGACCGTAAAAGAACATCTGCTCCCTGCTTTTGACCGAAGGGAAGCTGCCTAAAATCAAAATCTTACTTTCATCGTTCCATATCGGGTCAAACGGGTGTTCAACATGTATCAATGTCTTATTCATATTATCACCACGGAGAAAATTGTATATGGAAAAAACCCCGAAAGGCATCGAGCTTTTCGGGGTGGGTTGGTTGCGATTGAATTATTCCTCAACGGGAGCTTCTGCGGCTTCTTCTGCCGGTGCTTCCTCTGCGGTTTCCTCAGCCGGAGCTTCTTCGACTGCATCTTCGGCAGTCTCGTCTGCCTTCGGAAGAAGTGCACGAATCGAAAGGCTTACACGGCTCTTGTCAAAGTCGATAGCGGTGATCTTGCACTTTACCTTCTCGCCGATCTGAAGAACATCTGACGGTTTGCCGATTCTCTGGTCAGCGATCTGAGAAATGTGGATAAGACCGTCAATGCCCGGGATAACTGTTGCAAATGCGCCGAAAGTGGTAAGACCTACGATTTCGGAATCAATAACGGTATCGACCGGATAGTCACGACGAAGGATCTCCCAAGGATTGTCCTCAGCCTTCTTATAGCCGAGAGAAATCTTCTTGTTTTCCTTGTCAAGGCTCTTGATATAAACCTCAACCTCCTGACCGATTGCAAAAACCTCTGAAGGATGCTTGATTCTCTTCCAAGACATCTCGGAGATATGTACCATTCCGTCTACGCCGCCGATATCAACGAATGCACCGTAGTTTGTGAGAGATTTAACCACGCCGTGGTAAACCTGTCCCTCCTCGGCCTGTGCCCAGAAAGCTTCCTCCGCGGCCTTGCGAGCCTCTCTGATAACAGCCTTGATCGAACCGATAGCCTTCTTGCGGCCACGCTCGGACTTAACCTCAATGATCTTGAGATCTACCTTTGTCTTGAGAAGATCGTCAAGAGAATCACCTCTTGAAGCCGTTGCAAGAGAAGCGGGTACAAATACTCTGATACCGCTTACAACAACGATAACGCCGCCCTTAACAACATCCGTAACCGTACCGGTAACGACCTCGTCGTTCTCCTTAGCAGCCTCGATCTTATCCCAAGCGCCCTGAGCGTCATATCTTTTCTTGGAAAGCATAACTGTGCCTTCCTGATCGTTTGTCTTCATGATGATGAGCTTGATCTCGTCGCCGATCTTCAGCTCCTTCATCGGGTCTGCTGTCGGATCAGCGCTGTACTCATCGGCAGGAACATAACCTGTCTGCTTTCTGCCGATATCGACCTGGATCTCACTCGGCGAAATACCTGTGACCACACCGACAACCTTCTGCTCGGTGCTCATATTGTTAAGAGACTCTTCGAGCGCCTCCATAAAATCAAGATCTTCAGCGGAAGTTTTTGCCACCTCCTCTGCATTTTCAATCGGGTTTGTGTTTACATTTTCTGACATTGTTGAAAGTACCTCCTTTATGATTGCCGCCGGAGTCGATGCTCCTGCGGTTACACCCACCTTTCGACATCCTTGGAGGCTGATATTCTTCAGCTCGTCCGCCGTTTCGATAAGATAGGTCGGACAGCAGTTTTCACACACAGCCTTCAACTTCACTGTATTGGAGCTTTGCCGTCCTCCTACTATGATCATTGCGTCACATTCCTCCGCCAAGCTGATGGCTTCGTCCTGCCGCTCATTAGTAGCATTACATATTGTATCAAATATTAAAGCATTTGTATAGTCTTTTTTTAATTTTTTTAAACATTTTTCCCATTCTACCGTGTTAAATGTGGTTTGGGCTACGACTATTATTCTTTTTTTGCAGTTTATTTTTGATTTTTCAAGTTCCTCAAGGTTTTTGAACACTATAACCTCGCCCTTGCAGTAGCTTCTGATGCCCTGAACCTCGGGGTGATTTGCGTCGCCTGCGATGAGCACGACTGAGTTTTCGTCAGAATTGTCCGTAACGATCTTATGTATTTTTTTCACAAACGGACAGGCAGCATCCCAGTATTCAAAGCCCCTCGCCTTCAATTCGTCAATGATCTGCTTTTCAACGCCATGGGTTCTTAGCACAAGCCTTGTATCTTTTGGGATTTCGTCAATCGAATCTGCAATTACAACGCCCTTGCTTTTTAAATCGTCAATGACCTGCGGATTATGTATTATCGGACCGAGAGTGCAAACCTTTTCGCCGCTTTTGACCATCTGATAAAGTCTGTCAACGGCACGGTTAACACCGAAGCAAAACCCGGCGGTTTTTGCAAGCTTAATCTGCATGACCCAACCTCCAAAGCTCGGTTATTTTTTCCATGATAAGGTTTGAACCGTAGCGAAGATCCTTCATTTTATCGACATCGTCGTGAAAATTAAGCTCCTCGTATTTTATCGGCTTGCCGTAGCGAACAGTCAGCTTTGTTCCCTTTTTAGCCTCGTCGCTTGTATAGATTGAAACTGGAACAACATCGCATTTGCACTTTTTTGCAACATAGCAAACGCCACCCTTAGCTTCATGCGGCACAAAATCGTGCGATCGTGTACCCTCGGGGAAAATGCCCAATGCCCCGCCGCTTTTGACAACCGCAACGGCATGATCCATTGCAGGAAAGTCAAACTTGCTTCTGTCAACCGGAAAAGCATTTAGATTGGCAAGAAACCAGCCGACTATATTCTTTTCAAAAAGCTCCTCTTTGGCAACGAAATGGAACTTCAGCTTACATCCGACACCGATAATGATCGGATCCATCGCCGTGATATGGTTTGCGGCAAGGATAATGCCTCTGTCGGTCGGAACATTCTCCGCTCCGACATAGGTTATTTTATATTTTGAGCTTACAACTATCTTTGCAAGAGGTCTTATTATCTTGTAAAGGAAGTGGCTTTTGTATGATTCATAGTTGTATTTGTATGCCATAATGAAATTTCCTTATCCGTCATCGATTCAAATGATCCTTGATAATACCGAGGAGATATTCCGCACCGTTTTCAAGATCGTAACCGCCGTTATCGACATAGATCGCATCGTCTGCCTGCTTGAGCGGAGCAACTTCTCTGTGGCTGTCCTGATAATCACGCTTCTTGATATCCTCTAAAATATCATTATAATCCGCTTTTTCGCCTTTTTCAAGCATTTCCTTATATCTTCTGTTCGCCCTCTCCTCAACAGAAGTTGTGAGGAAAATTTTTACATCCGCATTCGGCAGAACGACCGTTCCGATGTCTCTGCCGTCCATTATGCAGTCGTTCTCTGCGGCAATGCTTCTCTGCAGGTCAAAGAGGAATTCTCTGACCTTCGGAATAGCCGAAACATTCGACGCACCCATTGAAGCTTCGGGCGTTCTGATAGCGTCCGAAACATCTTCGCCGTTAAGAAAAACATGCTGAGAACCGTCAACAAATTTAAGCTCGACCTTAACATCGGGCAATGTCGCAATGACCTTCTCGGCATCCTTAGTGTCAATACCCTTTCTTATCGAGTAAAGACCGACCGTTCTGTAGAGCGCACCCGTATCGACATAGATATAGCCGAGCTTCTTGGCAATGAGCTTGGCCGTGCTGCTCTTTCCTGCTCCGGCAGGACCGTCAATAGCAATGTTTATCGCCATAAATATACCTCCGTCAAACATTTTCGCCGGCTAAGCGTCCGGTCGAAAAAGCAATTTGTAAATTAAATCCGCCCGTGTAGGCGTCCACATCAATCACCTCTCCGGCAAAGTACAGCCCGGGCAGAAGTTTTGATTGCATGGTTTTGGGATCGATTTCGGAAATCTTCACGCCGCCCGAGGTCACTATCGCCTCGTCGATCGGTCGAAAGCTCTTTATCGTAACCTTAAAATTTTTGAGGAGCGCAACCAGTCTGCGTCTTTGCTCCTTGGTTATCTGATTGACCTTTTCGTTAGCCTTGATCCCGCTGAGTTTGACGACAACGGGGATCAGCTTTCTCGGCAACAGCGCACCGAGCGAATTGATGAAATCCTTATTAGTATTCTCAGAAAAATCCCTGAGAATTCGTGCGTCGAGCTGTTCCTCGGTGAGTGCGGGCTTGAGGTCGATCGAAACAATATACCTGCCCGGCTCCATATCGCGAATTCTTGAGCTTGCCGAAAGAACCATCGGACCCGAGATTCCGAAATGAGTGAAAAGCATCTCGCCGAAATCATCATATATTATTTTATTTTTCTTCTTTGCGTCAATGACCTTCATCGTCACATTTCTAAGTGAAAGTCCCATAAGGTCGGTGCAGAAGCCCTCGTGAGCATTAAGCGGCACAAGCGACGGCTTAGGCTCAATTATCGTATGACCCGCCTGCCTCGCAAGCTCGTAGCCGTCACCCGTCGAGCCAGTCAGCGGATAGGATTTGCCGCCCGTTGCAATAATAATTTTATCTGCGGCTATCTCCTCGCCGTCAAAAGTGCGAACGCCCTTGAGAATTCCGTTGTTTATTATAAGTTCCTTTGCTCTGCCGTGAATGATCTGCGCTCCGTCATCCGTACCGTAATGAATGAGCGCATCGACAATATCCATCGCCTTATCCGAACATGGAAAAACTCTGTTTCCCCTCTCGCATTTGAGCGGAACTCCCATGTCCTCGATAAGGTCTATCGTATCCTGCGGCATAAAATTTGAAAATGCGCTGTAAAGAAATCGGCCGTTAGTCGGAACATTGGCAATAAGCTGAGAAAGCTCCTTGCAAGTGTTTGTAACATTGCAGCGACCCTTGCCCGTTATTGCAACCTTTCTTGCGGGCTTATCGTTGCGTTCAAGGATTGTAACATCCTTGCCCCTGCCCGATATCGTGCCTGCCGCCATAAGTCCTGCCGCACCCGCACCGATAATTAGAATTTTTTCTGACATTGTATTCTCCTGTTGAAAAGCTACTATCAAAGATCGTATGTTTTGATGACGACATCGGTCACATAGACCCAAAAAGATATTACTAAAGCTAATGTGATCAAAGCTATTTTATAATAAATTTACAAAAATTGCAAGATAATTGATTGACTTTATTTCAAACTGTGGTTATACTTATCATGATTATTTTACGGGAGGTCATTTCCTTGAAAAAAGGCTCACAATATTTATGGTACAGTCACCCGGCGACCGCATGGGTAGAGGCCTTGCCTGTCGGCAACGGCAGCCTCGGTGCAATGGTGTTCGGCGGCATTGAAACAGAAACGCTCGGACTTAATCTCGACACGCTTTGGTCAGGCTCATGCCACGGCTATAGGGTTGAAAACAAGGTCGAGCACTTCAAAAAAAGCCGTCAGCTTATCCTTGACAATAAAAAGCTTGAGGCAAGAGACTATATTGAAAAGAATTTAGGCGGCGATCCGTCGGAATGGTATCTTCAGCTCGGCAAGCTCATGATAACATCAATGAAAAATATGTGTCCGAGAGATTATATCCGTGATCTCGACCTTGAAACGGGAATCGCAACAGTCGGCTACAATTCGAGCGATACAAACTACAACCGTGAATGCTTCATCAGTTTTCCGGACAAGGTACTCGTATATAAAATGACAGCGGAGGGCAAGAACAAGCTCGATTTCAAGTCAATGGTCGATTGCGAACTTCGCAATGATGTTACGACGAACGGAAATACATATCTTCTTGACGGTATTGCACCGTCGCATATCGAAGAAAATGACGGCAAGCCCACATGCACATACGAAGACGGCGAAAAACAGGGCATTAGCTTCCGCTGCGCTTTCAAGATAGACACCGACGGCAAGGTAAAGGCAAACAAAAATCACCTTCATGTTACCGAAGCGAGCTATGCAACGATCTACCTGACTACCGAAAGCAATTTTGAAAGCTGGAACAAATCAGTTGCACATTCTCAAAAGGACTGTAAAAGCATTTGCGTTACCCGTCTTGAAAATGCCATAAACAAGGGCTTTGAAGCAATCAAAGCTGACCATATAAACGATTTCAGCCAATACTTTAACCGTGTTTCAATCGACCTCGGCGAAAGCAAAAAGGACAATGTTCCGACAGACCGCCGTATTCATGAATTTCTTCACAGCAGAAAGAACGACAATAATCTCTACTGTCTTTTGTTCAACTACGGCCGTTATCTCACGATCTCCGCCTCACGAGAAGGTTCTCAGGCAATGACGCTCCAGGGAATCTGGACATTTGAAATGTGCTCCCCGTGGCGTTCAAATTATACGGTCAATATCAATACGGAGATGAACTACTGGCCGACTATGATGTGTTCCATGCCGGAAATGAATATGCCGCTCATCAAATTCATCGGTGAAATTGCGGAATCGGGCAAAGAAACCGCCAAGCAGTTCTACGGCGTTGACGGCACATGCTGTCACCACAATGTTGACCTTTGGAGAATCACGACTCCCTCCGGCGGCAATCCGGTTTGGTCGTTTTGGTCGCTGGCAGGCGCATGGTTCTGCCGCCATATTTATGAATATTACGAGTACACTCTCGACATGAATTATCTTGAGGAAACGGCAATTCCGATTATGGAGGAAAACGCCCGTTTCTGCCTTGATATGCTCACAGACGACGGTAACGGATATCTTATTTTCTGTCCCTCAACCTCCCCCGAAAACGAATACAAGGTCGGCAAAGAAAACACATCAGTCAGCAAGACAACATACATGACAATGGAGATCGTCACAGATCTTTTTACCAATCTTCGTTCGGCATACGATATTCTCGGCATTGAGAATGATATAAGCCGCAGAATCGGCGAGGCTCTTCCCCGTCTGCTTCCCCTCAAGCAAGGCAAGGACGGCGGACTTATGGAATGGTACTATGACGAAAAAGGCTTCGACAAACATCACCGCCATGTCTCTCACCTTTATGCCCTCCACCCGGCAAATCTCATTGATGTTGAGCGCACACCCGAGCTTGCCTCCTATGCAAAAAAGACTCTCGAAAACAGAGGAGACGGCGGCACAGGCTGGAGCTTGGGCTGGAAAATCAATTTCTGGGCAAGGCTGCGTGACAAGGACAAGGTCATCAAGCTCATCAACAATCAGCTGAGATATATCCCGCCGAAATATAAGCCTGGCAGAGGCGGCACATTCCCGAATATGTTTGACGCTCATCCGCCGTTCCAGATCGACGGTAATTTCGGCGCAACTGCAGGAATCGCACAGGCTCTCATGCAGAGCTTCGGCAACCGTATTATTGTTCTTCCGGCTCTCCCCAATGAATGGGCAAACGGTCATATTCACGGCTTAACGGCAAAGGGAGGAGTCAAGGTCGATATCGACTGGACGAACGGCAAGCTCACGAAGCTCACTCTTGACGGCAAGGGCGAATTTGAAATCGTTTACAACGGCAAGTCTAAGCTCGTCACTCTCGACGGCAAAAAGGATGTTGATTTTGGATGATCGCCGACCTCTACGATTTTGACAAAACTGTTTTCAAGGGCGAATCCGGCAGCGAATTTTGGCGTTTTTGTCTGAAGCGTCACCCCTCTATCATAAGGTTTTTTCCGAAACAAACCGCCGGATTTTTCGGACACTATGTTTTTCGCAGAATAAGTATAAACCGTTCCAAGGAGCTGTTTTATACTTATCTCAAGGCAATAGACGCTGAAAAGGAAGCTGAGCTTTTTTGGCAAGAAAATGCCGTCAAAATGAACGCATGGTTCAAACCGAAAGAACACGATGTTAAGACGGTCGTCTGCTCCGCATCTCCTGTTTTTCAGATAAAGCCCATATGCGACAGGCTCGGAGTCGATCTTCTCGTCGCAACAAGAATGAATCCTTCAACGGGACTTATTGAGGGAGAAAACTGCAAGGGCAAGGAAAAGGTTCGCCGTTTAAAAACGGAAGCGGCGGAATACGAATTTCGTGATGTTTATACGGACGATCTTGCTTCCGACGCTCCGATCCTGGAGCTTTCAGCAAGGAAAAAGATCCATGTTGATGGTGGAAAATTAAACATTTTATGAAAAATATATAATAAATTTATCACAGTTTTGATTTCCGCTTGAAAATTTTCCTTTAAGATGCTAAAATCAAGGTAGCCGCTGATTAACACGGAGCGCATTATCATCGGCTACCAATACGGAATAAATCAAGGCAGACTTCGTTTTATATGCGATTCCGCCTTCAAATGAGGTGTGTACATGATAAAAAAAGAAAACAAGGCACTTAAATATGCATCCTTGATTTTCGGCATAGTTACGATCGTTTATATGTGGCTGTATGACAGGCTTCTCGAGCCTAATCCGCTGTACGGCGACCGTGCTTCGACGGCAAGCAATGTCGGCAGAGATCATTGGATCGCTTTTATATTCTGGGGTATGCTTATAGCGGCTTCGATAGTGCTCAATCTTAACTATTCGCTTGAAAAATTTGATGTTGACCGCAGATTTCCGAGGGTATTGTCCGTCATAGGACTGTTCGCCATGTTCGGAGTCGTCATGTGTAAAAACGAAAAGCTGAAAAGGTTCACGCTTACGCTCAATTACGAAACCTACACAGCCCCGTCCTACACAAGCGACTATGCGGATCAAACGCTTGACACACAGACTAACCTCATCAATTTCTTCCTATCGAAGAAAAGTCTGCACTCTGCGTTTGCCGTCTTGTTCGGTCTTTGCATCGCAACGGCGGTAATATACCTCCTTGTTTATAAATCAAGAACAAACAAAAAATTCTTTAACCTTACTATCGCATTCTTCCTTTGGATCTGCTTTGCGGCTATCTATCTCAAAACAAGGCTCGGCGGAACGGCTGAAATAGTCGTTCTCAGTCTTACGATGATACCGATGCTGATAATAAATCACACCCATATTATGGAGTTGCCGGAAGAACGGGTCGAATGCATTGACGCAGAAAAAATAAATTCAGACAGCCGTCAGAAAAACGGTTAAAAAGGGGTATCAACAATGAAATACAGCACCAAGTTTATCTCGGCGACAAAGGAATATTGCGAATTTCTGCATTTTGTTCCCGCCCCCTATCTCAGAAAAACATTTGATTTAGACTTCATTCCCGAAAAAGCCGAAATGCTCGTAACAGGATTGGGATTCTATGAGTTTTGGCTCAACGGAGAGCGCCTTACAAAAGGTTGCCTTGCTCCGTATATTTCAAATCCGGACGATCTTGTTTATTATGATCGTTACGAGCTTAGCGGCAAGCTTAAAAAGGGTAAAAATGTTATAGCTTTCGCCCTCGGAAACGGAATGCAAAATCCTATCGGCGGAGAGGTCTGGGATTTTCAGCTTGCACGCTGGAGAAGTGCGCCGAAGCTTGCTTTATGCTTTGAGTGCTCGGGCGCGGGCAAGGAAATAAGCTTTGAAGCCGATGAAAGCTTCAAGGTACACGCTTCGCCGACTTATTTTGACGATATACGCTGCGGCGAACGCTATGACGCACGAAACGAGATAGTCGGCTGGAATCTCCCCGATTTTGACGACGAAAGCTGGAATAATGCGATTTCCGCCGAAGCACCGAGAGGAGAATGTCTTGAAGGCAGCCATTCTCTCATAAAAAAAATTCGTGAAATCAAGCCCGTTAAAATCAGCAAGGGTCACATCTCTGCGGTTGCTCACCCGAGAGAGGATCTTCCCAAAAATATTCTTCCCGAGGAGGAATATTGCAACGACGGCTATATATATGATTTCGGCGAGAATATCACCGGCGTCGTTCGCTTGAAAATTAAAGGCCGCAAGGGTCAAAAAATCGTTATGTCCTGCGGTGAAAGCCTCTTTAACGGCGGACTTGATATGCAAAATATATGCGAATTCCAGCCCATCGGCATGACTCAGGTTCAGGTCTATATCTGCAAAGGCGAGGGCGAAGAAATTTGGGAACCGATGTTCTGCTACCACGGATTTCAATACTGCTTTGTAACGGGAATCGACGACGAGCAGGCAACCGACGAGCTTCTAACATATGTCGTTATGCATGCCGATGTTCCGCAGGTAGGCGGCTTCAAATGCTCGGACGAGCTTGTTAACAGGCTTCAGGACGCAACCATGAGAAGCAACCTTGCAAATATGTTCTACTTCCCGACCGATTGTCCTCATCGTGAGAAAAATGGCTGGACGGGTGACGCTCACCTTTCCGCCGAGCAATTCATGATGAATATTGGTGCGGAAAACACGCTGCGTGAATGGCTTCACAGCATAAGAAAATCACAGGATGAAAGAGGTGCGCTTCCCGGAATCGTGCCGACTGCCGGTTGGGGCTTTGAATGGGGTAACGGTCCCGCATGGGACGCCGTTTTGACTGAGCTGCCGTACAGAATATGGCAGTACAGAGGCGACAAAAAGGTTCTTGAGGAGAATGCAACCGCAATCTTCCGCTATGTTTCTTACCTTTCGACAAGACTCGACGAGAAGGGTCTTATTCATATAGGTCTGGGCGATTGGCTTCCCGTTGACAATGTCACGCCCTGTCCTCTTGAGGTAACGGACGCTCTCGTTTCGATGGGCATTTGCGAAAAAGCTGCCAAGATATTTGAGATATGCGATATGCCGCTTCGTGCCGAATTTGCGAAAAGTCTCCATGATGATCTCCGTGCAAGCTTCCGCAAGCATCTTATTGACAAGGATCTTGTCGTTTACGGCGACCATCAGACAACTCAGGCTGCGGCTCTCTACTACGGCGCATTCAATGATGACGAAAAAGAAAAGGCTTTCGGACATCTGCTTGAGCTTATCCACAAAGCAAACGACAGCATGACGGTCGGCATCATCGGCGCAAGAACAATGTTCCATGTTCTCTCCGAGTTCGGCTGCGCGGAACTTGCACTCCATATGATCGCCAAGCCCGATTATCCGTCATTTGCAAGCTGGATAACGGAATACAATGCCAACACCCTCTTTGAGGTTATCACCCACGATCCGCCGAACGGCTTCTCACACAATCATCATTTCTTCGGCGATATCTCGGCATGGTTTATAAAAAATCTTGCGGGAATTATTCCGAATGCGGATGTCTGCGACCCGAATTATATCGTCATCTCGCCCGCTTTCGTCAGTTCGCTGAGCTATGCGGAGGCATGGTACACCGCCCCTGCAGGAAAGATATCGGTTCGCTGGGATCGTATCGGCGATGAGATCAAATTAAATGTAAGCGTACCAGACGGAGTAAAGGGTAAAATAACGCTCCGCCACGGTGCAAAGCTTGCAACCGGCGAAGCGGAAATTGATCTCCGAAGCGGAGAATTCATCATCAAATAAAAAATACAGCCCCGGAAGCACAAATCAATGTGTTTTCGGGGCAATTTTTAAGGCAATACCGCACAAGCAAGGCTTACGCCTCAATTGTTCGGTATTGCCTTAAGCGGAGCACATCAATCTTTTTCACAGAAAAGTTTGTTATTCTCCGAGTAAATTTCAAATGCGTCGTGCACGACCTCAATATCACAGTTGCGCTGCAATCCGCCGAACTCGCCGTCAAGCGTCCATGGAACTTCTTTGTCGCAGGTGATTTTAACCTTCTTTGTCTTGACTATCATCATCTGAACGCCGTCATAATCCTGAGCAATAGCTTTTTTCAGCATCTTCAAAGCGTCAATATTTCTTTTCAAGCCCTTGACCATGAACAATTCAAGATATCCGTCGTTGAGCTTAACATCCTGATGATCAAATTTAAAAAGTCCTCCGACCGACACCGAGTTGGAAACAGAGCCGAAATAAAAATCGTCTTCAATAACCCCGTCATCATACTCGATCTTCATATGTATCGGTTTAAATCCGACGAGCATCGGGATAAATCGAATAATAAAACCGTTTATCACATAAGCCGAATGACCGAATAAATTTTTAAGCTTCTGCGGCGTGCTGTAGGAAATATCAGTCGCAATTCCGAACGATGCGATATAGGTAAAGTATCTGCCGTTAAACGAGCCGAGATCATAGCTGTTTTTCTTTCCGCTGCGTATCAGGTCGGCAGCCTTGCCAAGGCCTAACGGTATTCCAAGCGTATTGGCGAGGTCGTTTGTCGAACCTGCCGGAATGTAACCGACAGGAATTTTTTTGTCAAGCTTCATCAATCCGTTGATAACCTCATTGAGCGTTCCGTCGCCACCGCAGCACAGTATAACATCATAAGCTGCGCCATCGTCCCTGACGATCGTCGTCGCATCACCCTGACAGCGTGTGGTTCTGATATCGGTTTCCCATTCCGGCGGAGAAAAACTCTTAACGATCTCAAGTGGAGCAAGGCGTTTTCTGCTGCTTCCGGAGCAGGGATTAACAATCAAAAGCGCTTTTTTACTGTCCATAAATGCGAGACACCCTTTCTTTGTGAGCGAAAAATAGCGTGATTATTATACCAAACTCAGCCTCTTTTCGTCAATGGCTTTTTATACGAAAAGGCAAAGTTGACTTAAAAAAATATTTTTTTGGCAAATTTGGAATATTGTCAAAAAAGTTATGTAAATTTTGCATAAATTGATTGACATCTCGACCGAATATTGATAATATAAATAATAAAAAAATAGGAGATGAGTTTTCATGGATTTGAGTAAAATCATTGAAAAGAAACAAGACGCTGCAAAATATATGGTAAAAGAAATTACATATATCTGCAAAAACATCGAAAAACGCGATCCCGGTTCGATCGGAGAGAAGAAAGCATGTGAATATATGGCGAATGTTCTCAAAAAGGACTGCGGATGCGACCGTGCCGATGTTGAATCCTTCAAAGAAAATCCCGGCTCGTTCTACGGCTGGCTTTTCTACACTCTGACCCTAGTGCTGGCTGCTGTTGTTTTCTATTTCTTCGCACCGGTCGTTTCGGTTATTCTTATTGTTATCGGTCTGCTTTTGGCCGTTCTCCAGTTCGGTCTTTACATCAAGGCCGTTGACAAACTTTTCCCGGAAAAGACGGGTCACAATGTTACGGCTATCAAAAAATGCACCGGCGAAACAAAGAGAAGAATCATATTCAACGGACACCCCGACGCTGCATGGGAATGGCCTGTAAACTACGCCCTCGGCGGTGTTGGCTTTGAAACTCACGCAATTATTGGCTTCGGCGGCGCTTTCTATTATCTTATAATTTCAATCATTCAGCTCATCAAGAACGGCTCGGTCGGCGCAGATGTTTCAACTCCGCTCGGCAAAGCAGGTCTTGTCGGACTTATTTTCGTTCCTTTCCTCATCGGTCTTTACTTCATGGTCAACTACAGACGGGTTGTTGACGGGGCAAACGACAACCTCAGCGGTTGCTACATGGGTATTGCTCTGCTCAAGGCACTCAAGGACGAGGGCATTGAGCTTGAGAACACCGAGCTTGGCGTTGTTCTCACCGGTTCGGAGGAGGCAGGCCTCAGAGGCGCAAAAGCATGGTGCGAGGCACACAAGGACGAATTCAATGATGTGCCCACATTCATCTTCTCTTACGACACGATTCACGATCCGAAATTTCTCATGGTAAACTACCGTGACCTCAACGGTACGGTTAAAGCCGATGTTGACGCATCGGATCTCTTCATGGAGTCGGCCGAGGAGCTTGGAATACAGTGCAAAAAAGGTATGGTTCCTCCTCTCGGCGGCGCAACGGACAGCGCAGCTTTCGCTCAGGGCGGATTCAGAGCCGCAGGTATCACAGGACTTAACCACAAGCTCGAATCATACTATCACACAAGGCGTGACAGCTACGACAACATGGATCTCAACGGTCTTGCCGACTGCTTTGCCGCAACGGTAAAGGTTCTCGAAAAATTTGACGAGGGCGCAAAGCAGTAAGCTGCTCGAATATGACTGCTGCCTTCGGGCGGCAGTTTTTTTATGCACGGATACAGTTTAAGGTTGTTTTTTTGACCCGATTGTTATATAATATTATCAATACAATCGGGAGTGATAACTTGAAAAAGAAGAAAATTATTATACCTTTGCTTGTTTTATCGCTTCTTGTTCCGACATGGTATATCAACAACTTTTCAATAAAGCTGACCGAACAGACGATATATTCCGAAAAAGTCGACAGTGATATCAAAATCGCCGTCATTTCAGACCTTCACGGTGATGACAACAGCAAAACGGCAAGCCTTATAGCCGAACAAAATCCCGACCTGATATTCGTCCTCGGCGATATGTACACGCAATACCGCTATGAACAAATTGACACGGCAATCAGACTCATCGAAGCCCTTTCGAAGGTCGCCGAAACATATGTCATCACGGGCGAGCATGACACCGATCAAAGCTATACCGATAAGCTGAATTTGCTTGAAAATGTTCATCTGATGAACTATAAGAAAGACGATCTGAGCATAAATGGTACGGAAATTTCAATCTATGGCATTGACAATGTATATTTTTCGTCCACATTCGATTTGCATAATGAATTTGAAGAACCGGATCAAGATCGTCTTAATATACTTCTCTCACATATTCCCGAAACCGAGGATTTTGCGGATTTCGGAGTTGACATTGTATTCAGCGGCGATACTCACGGCGGCATGATCCGTCTGCCGTTTGTCGGGCCGCTCTACTATAACGGATATGTCCTGCCTAAGCTGACATACCCCGAAAGAATGACGGATAAGGGACTTTTTTCGTTTGACAACAAGCAAATATTCGTAACCTCGGGTATCGGAAATTATCCCGTTCCGCTGAGATTTCTCAACCGTCCAGAGGTATGCATGATAACACTAAAAAAGGAGACTGCAAAATGAGCTACGCCGACAAACTTTTCATTGATATGTGTAACAATATTCTTGAAAACGGAACCGACACCAAGGGAGAAAAGGTTCGCCCCCACTGGGCGGACGGCACGCCTGCCTACACGCAGAAGCTTTTCTGCGTTGTAAACCGCTATGACCTCAAAAAAGAATTCCCCGCATTGACGCTCCGTCGCACTGCGCTTAAATCCTGCGTTGACGAAATTCTTTGGATCTGGCAGAAAAAATCGAACAATATCCACGACTTGAACTCTCATATCTGGGACTCGTGGGCTGATGAGAACGGTTCGATCGGCAAAGCCTACGGCTATCAGCTCGGAGTTAAACACAAATACAAGGAGGGAATGTTCGACCAGGTTGACCGAGTTATATATGACCTTAAAAACAATCCTTTCAGCCGCAGGATCATGACTAACATCTATAATCACCATGATCTCAACGAGATGGGGCTTTATCCCTGCGCCTACTCAATGACATTCAATGTCACAGAGGGCAAAAACGGAAAGCTTGCGCTCAACGGAATACTCAATCAGCGCAGTCAGGATGTTCTGACCGCCAACAACTGGAATGTGGTTCAGTACAGCGTTCTGCTTCATATGCTCGCTCAGGTTTGCGACATGGAGGTCGGCGAATTTGTTCATGTTATTGCGGACGCTCACATATACGACCGCCATATTCCGCTTGTCAAGGAGCTTATTACCCGTGAGCCTCTCTCCGCTCCGACATTTTGGCTCAATCCCGAGGTCAAGGATTTCTATGAATTCACGACCGATGATGTTCGTCTTGACAACTACGAAACGCACGAGCAGATAAAGAACATTCCTGTTGCGATATAAGGAGAATTGATTATGAAACTTATAGCGGCAGTTGACAACGAATGGAACATCGGCAACAAGGGAGGTTTGCTTTTCTCCCTGCCTGATGATATGAAATTTTTTCGGACAACGACCTCCGGTAAGGTTGTTGTTATGGGAAGAAAAACGCTTGAATCTTTTCCCGATTCAAAGCCGTTGAAGAACAGGGTAAACATCGTTCTTTCGAGAAGCAGGCACGATACAGAGGGTGCGATATTTGTCACAAGCGTTGACGAACTTCTTGATAAGCTTAAAAATTACAACACGAATGATGTTTATGTTATCGGCGGAGCGCAGATTTATTCGCTGCTTCTGCCATATTGCGACACGGCGCTGATAACTCATGTTGACGCCGTTGCCGACGAAGCGGACTCGAAGTTTCCCGAGCTTAAATCGGATAAATGGAAGATCACGCAACGATCGGATATTCATAGAAATAACGGAATTGATTTTTGCTTCACAACATACAAATCGACCACTGACTAAAAAACAGCCGGACGACCCAATCGGATCGCCCGGTAATTTTATGCGTTTTTTACCACATCTTAACGCTTATATAATCAAACACCGTACTTATGATCGACTTAACGATCGGAAGAACGACCGCAAATATCTGCGAGAATATCTTCATCCAGTCGATCGACGGCTTTACGCCTGTGCCTTTCTTAACGGAAAGGTCTTTTTTGATTGCAAAGGAATCCACATTTTCGGTTTTTCCGTTCTCCGTGTCAACCGTATAAGCGTCGAAATAGAGCGTATCGCCTACTATGCTTATTCCGGAGAACATTGAAGCCGTAACATTCTTGATAGCCTCAGCTCTCGGGAAATACTTATCCGTCAGGCTCTCATCCTTCTGGCTGTAAACCTTGACGCCGGAACAGCCGCTGATTTCATAAACGGTTCCTACAGGGTTCTCCTTAACGGTATATTCCTTGCCGTTGAACTCAACCGTAGATGTTGTTACACTCTCTACCTTGTTGTCAATCATTGCGTCTGTTCTGAGATAAACATGGTCATGACCCTGGAATACCATATCGATTCCGAGTTGCGGCATAAGCTTGCAAAGCTCGTCTCTTATCTCGCAAACATCGTCGTCCTTATAGTGCGAACCGTTTGAATATACAGCCTTATGCAAGGCTACAAACTTCCAATCCGCATTGCTTGACTGCATATCGTCAATGAGCCATTCAATCTGAGCGTCATTGAGACTGTCGTCATCATCGAGATTTTCCGTATTGAGCACCGCAACATGAACATTATTGTAATCAAACGAGAAATAAATGCCGGACTCGGTGTCCTGCTCGGGAACATTCGAGTAGTAATAATTTTTCTCGATTGCATACGAGCCCATGCCCTCATGATTGCCCGAAGCCGACATCATAACAGTGTCCATCAGCGTTTCGGAAGCCGTGTCAAAGAGCCAACGCCACTGTCTAAAATTGTTGCCGTGGTCAACATTATCGCCCGTGTTAATAATAAAATCACTGTCGTACATCTCATAAGCGGTTTCGATTACCTTTGCAAAGGTTTCGTACTGCTGCTCAGACTGAGACTGCGGATCGCAAACATGGATAAATGATGTTTCGTCCGAACCGTCAGCCATCTTGAAAGTACCGATATCGCTCCACCAATTCCTTGAAGCGTCGCCGACACGATAGAGATATTTCTTGCCGGCCTCAAGTCCCGAAATCTCAACGATATGTCTGTTCATCGGGAATGTATAATTCATAAAGCCCGTAACGCCGAGGTCAACGCCTGGATACTGCCTTTCGGTTCTTTCTGTTTTCACATTGACCTTAACGCCGTAAGGAACGGTTGACTTGCCCGTGAATACGGGATTTTCGGAATAAGGGACGATCTCGATATCCGTACCCTTAACGCTCGTCTTTGTGTACCAGCTGACATTTCTTGAGCCTTGATCTGCTCCGAGAGTCGTTGAAACGATTGTCGGCAGTCTGTAATTCTCTCTCGTTGCGACGGGAGTGACCTTGCCGTCATAAACGACGGTTGTGTTTACATCCTCGGTATAATTATCGTCATATGCAAACTCGCAAGCAACATTTGCAAGCGTTTGACCGATTCCCTCAAGCTGAGTATCGGTGAGATATTCGCCCATATAGTATTCAGCAATACCCCAAAGCGATTTAAAATCGACAACGCCGAGCTTATTGGCAGCCTCAAGAATTTTGTTTGAAACATTGAGATAGCTTGTGTCGCCGAGGAAAAGAACCATCATCGAAACAGTGAGAATTTTGCCCACACATTCAAGCGTCGTTCCCTCCGGGAAGAATGCGCCGAGATTAAGGTCAAGATCCTTGAGAAGCTTGTCCTGAAGAAGATCATTGGCCACGATATCGACAAGAACATTAAAAATATCGAACACCGTGTCGCCGTTATTGAGCTGATCTATTGCGTCCATCATGAACGGATCATCCTTCATGTGGAGCTTACCCTCATATTTGTAGACGATTATGCACTCAAGAAGATCCTCGAATGTACCGGGCTTTGATTCGTCACCGAAGCCGTATTCGTCAATAAATCTTGTATTCGGAAGCTCAGAAACACGGACATTGAGAAGCTTATTTATCGAGTTAACAAGGTACTTTGCCGTTGCGTCGGGATCGGTAAGATAGTTTTCATAAATCTGATTGAGAAGATCCTCAATAAAGCTCATGAGGTTCTTGGTCGTGAAAAGCTCCGTATCGCCGATTTTAAGACCATCGCCAAAGAAACCGCTTATCATGCTTTCGATATCAAGACCCATACCCTTGAGTGTTTCAAGCACACCGTTCTCGGCAAAATCCTCGGAATACTCCTTGAGCAAGCCTTCAAGCATTGTAAGAGCCGTTGCGGAAAGTCCGCCCTCACCGAAGAAGGAATCACCAAGCGACTTTATCCTGTAAGGCGTTGCATATGTCTCGCCGTTTACCGTAACCGGAAGAACACAGTCAACATCTTTACTTTCGATCTTCATTGTTGTTTTGCCGTTGACATCGGTCGTTGCGCTTACCTCACGAAAATAATTCGGAAAAGCGGTCAGCGAATCCGTGCAAATCTCGGTCAATGTTTCGCCGTCATCGGTAACGGTCTGAGCAATATCGCTGTCATGAATATGACCCGTAAAAGAGAAGTGCATACCTGCGTCAACGAGCTTATCCGTAAGCTCCTCCCAGCCGTCGATAACAAAACCTCTGATTATTGTATATTCACCCGTAAAATGCGGAACAAAGTTATGATGATTAACGCCGATAACTGTCTCGCCGTTCGCCTTTGCGTCTGCAATTTCACTGAGCACCCAGTTTGTCGCTTCCGTTGTAAGGCAACCCGCAGTCTCGCCGAGGTCATTGCCCTTTTTGGTTACATCGGAGCTGTATTTGCCCGTATCCATGACGATAAATCTGTATCCGTCGGCACGAACGGAATATGAAAGCATATTCGCCTTGCCCGTTGACGGAATGTATCTGTGATAAGCAAGGTCATAGCCGAGATTTTTATAAATCTCCATGAATTCCTCGGGCGTTGTGCGCCTTGCGGGTTCCGCCTTGCCGTTTTCGTATGTAGTGCCGTTCTCTTTGTTGATATCATGGTTACCGTTGATGACGATAACCTGAATACCCGTCTCTTCCTCAAACCTTTCGAGCCTTGCAGCAAGCTGTCTGTGAGCCTCATATTCGCCGTTAGAGGTGAGATCGCCTGAAAGGATGAGATATTTCATGCCGTTCGCTTTTGCGTGTTCAGCAACGCCCGCAAGAGCCGATTCAAGGATGCCAACCGACTGGTAAGGCTCTCTTGCAAGCGCAGTCTTTACGCTTTCCATAAACGCTTCGTTGTAGTTACCCGCCAGCGAAGCCGGATAATAATGAATATCCGACATAACTGCAAAATTAACTTCCTTATCCGCCGTCATGCCCTTTTGAATAGCCTCAACTGCCGATGCGCTCATCGGAACGACGGAAAGAATCATCACGATTGAAAGCAATAGCGCAATGATCTTTCTGCTCATTTTCTTTGTCTTGTTCATTTTTTTAAAAAATCCCCTCTCGACTTGATTATATTGATTTTAGCAAAGATTTAAGATTAACAAGTGCGTTCGGCACACCCTTTGCAATTTTGCCGACGCCTTTAGCAACATCCTTGCCCTCAAACACTTTGAGGAGTCCGTCCGCCATATCCTCGGTGAACAGTCCGTTGCTCATCGAAACATAGTTTCTTACCGGAGTTTGCATGATCGTATTTGTGATCATCGAGCTGCCGACTCCGCCCTTTGATTTCATAGCAAAATCAACCGAGTTGTAAATAACCTTTGCAAGACCCTTGTTTCGACTTCTCTCGATCGAATTATTCAGGCTGTCATCAGTGATTTCCGGAGCAAATTTAAGCTCGCCGCCATAAATGACCTTGAAGGCGTCTTCGTCTGCTCTTGCGGGATCGCCGTCAAAATAAACGCCTGCCGACTCTCTCAAGTCAACGATTGGCTCGTCGTCCTCCGACTTCATCTTGACAGCAGCTTCAAGCTTTATATCCCTCGACGATGCACCGACGAGGATCATATATTCTCCGCTCTCAACGCACCAATCGTCGGTTTCCGTATTCCAAAAAGCGAAAGCCCTATCGTCAAGCTCAATTGCAACCTTCTTCTCCTCACCGGGTTCAAGGCGTACCTTTGCGAAGCCTTTCAGCTCCTTCGGCGCTCTGAAAACCCTGCTCTCCGGCTTAGCGACATAGACCTGTGCAATCTCGCTGCCCGCACAGTCACCGGTGTTCTTTATTGTAAATGTGACCTTTGTTCCCTCGCCCTTTGTGAGGTTCTTCTTTCTGAGCTTGATATCGGAATATTCAAAGCTTGTATAGGAAAGTCCGAAGCCGAACGGGAAACGAACATTTCTTTCGACCTTATCGTAATATCTGTAACCGATGAAAATACTTTCACGGTACTGAACATCCTCTTTTGAATCCGGATATCTGAACGAAGTCGGCGTATCCTTGAGGCAAATCGGATATGTTTCGGCAAGCTTGCCGCTCGGATTAACCTTGCCGGTCAGCACATCTACGATAGCCGGTGCAACCGACTGTCCGCCGAGGTAAGCATTAAGGATGGCTTTAACATCGTCTGCCCACGGCATTTCAACGGGAGATCCGCCCTCCAGAACAACAATAACATTGTCGTTCACTCGGCTGACCGCTTCGACAAGCCTGTTGTGACCCTCAGGGAGCTTCATCGTGCTTCTGTCGAAGCCTTCGGACTCATAATCATCGGTAAGTCCGATAAAAACAACTGCCTTTGACGCATTCTTTGCAAGGTTGCACGCCTCGGTTATGTATGCGTCCTCGTTCTTTCTCTTGCCGCTTCTGTCGTAGCCGTCGGCAAATTTAACGCTTATCGGGGAATTATTAAATGCCCGTCTGCCGCTGTCGATCATTGTCGGATTGATTATCGAGCTGCCCGCTCCCTGATATCTCGGATCGTCGGCAAATGCACCGATAACCGCAACATACTCACCCTCAACACGCTTGAGAGGAAGAATGCTGTCGTCATTTTTAAGAAGCACCATTGACTGCTCGGCGATCTGTCTTGAGAGCAGGTTGTGAGCCTTAACATCAAATTTGTAGCCCGGCCTTTTATTTGCAGCTCCTTTGAGAATTATATCAAGAACATTGTCTGCTCTTTCGTCAAGAGTTGCTTCGTCAATAACTCCGCATTTAACGGCTTCCACGATCTTTGCATCGTTTATTCCGCCCGACGACGGCATTTCAAGGTCGTTTCCAGCATTTATTCCTGCGACCCGGTCATTAACTGCGCCCCAATCACTGACGACCGCTCCCTCGAAGCCCCATTCGTCACGGAGAACCTTGTTCTGAAGCCAATCATTCTCCGAACAATATGTACCATTCAGAAGATTGTATGCGTTCATGACCGTCCACGGCTTACTTTTCTTTACCGCTTTTTCAAAAGCTCTGAGATAAATCTCCCTGAGCGCACGGTCGTCAATAATGCTGTTTGATGTCATGCGCTTCATTTCCTGGCTGTTTCCTGCGAAATGCTTGAGAGATGTACCGACTCCCATCGACTGAACACCTGCGATAAATGCTGCGCCCATCTCCCCCGCAAGCTCGGGATCTTCCGAGAAATATTCAAAGTTTCTGCCGCAAAGCGGAGATCGCTTCATGTTCACACCGGGGCCGAGCAAAACGCTTACACCATGCTGCAAACATTCCTCTGCGAGAGCCTGACCCATTTTGTAAATGAGATCCCTGTCCCACGAGCAGGCAGTCGTAACCGCAGTCGGAAAACAGGTTGCAGGGTAACTGTTACCTATTCCGACCTTTTTGTTCTCCGCATTCTGCTTTCTCAGTCCGTGAGGACCGTCGCAAACCATTATCTCCGGAATTCCGAGTCTCTCAATACTCTTGAGATGCCAAAAATCCTTGCCCGAGCAAAGCGACGCTTTTTCCTCAAGCGTCATTTGCGAAATCAAATCCTTATGCTTTAACATTAAATAATCACTCCTCGTCGTTTATAATGTTATCGTTTATTTCCAATAATGCGTCAGCCTGAGCCGACTCTATTTCCTCAACACTCTTGAGTTTTTTCTGAATGATCCTGTTTCTGTCTTGCGCATCTGCAAGCGATTTGCCGGCTTCGTCGATCTTCTTTTTCGCCTTATCAAGAACAACGCCGAATTTCTCGTACTGCGCCTTTGCTGCGGAAAGAAGTTTCCTGACCTCGTTCGCCTTTTCGTTTATCGCAACCGCCTTGAACCCCATCGAAAGCGAATTGAGCAATGCAATTATCGTTGTCGGACCGGCGATCATGATATTCTCACGCTGAATTCTGTCGATTATGCCCGAATTTGACGAGGTTATCTCGGCGTATAAACCCTCGGTTGCAAGATAGAGAATAGCAAATGGCGTTGTTTCGGGGACATGAATATATTTTGTGATCGTCTTCGCTTCCTGGAAAACTCTGTCCTCGAGCGCCTTTCTTGCCGCCGCAAGAGCCTGTGCATCGGCATTGTCCGCAGCTTCACATACTCTGCGATAATCCTCCATGGGGAATTTTGAATCAATAGGAAGATATGTAAATTTTGTCGAATCGTCACCGGACGGAATCTTGACCGCAAATTCAACAACATCTCTTGAATTTGCTTTCGGCGAATAATTTTTGACATACATATTCGGGATAGTCTGATCGAGTATACCCTCCAACTGAATTTCAGCCCACGTTCCCCTTGCCTTAACATTGGTGAGCACCCTGTTGAGTGCCGTAACATTCGTTGTAACGCCCGTCGAAAGCTCCTTCATCTCGCCGAGGGACTTATAAACATTTTCAAGCTGCTCGGAAACGGTCTTGAACGAGGAATCAAGCCTCGTTGCCAGAGTCGAGGTCAGCTTTTCGTCAACCGTCGCCCTCATCTGGTCGAGCTTCTTTTCGTTGCTCTCCTGCATTTTCGCAATTGCGGCGTCAACGACCCTCGTCTGCTTCTCGTTCTGTTCCATGCTGTTGGTTCGGATAAGATTGAGAGAATCCGTCATGTCCTTGTTGAGCTTAATAAGCGTTTCATAGTTCTGGCGGGTCATGGCGTCAAGCTTTTCCGTCATTTGATTAAGAGAATTTGCCGTTTCACGCCTGTTGCGCTCAAATTCCTCTGCGTTGCTGCCGGAATTCTGCTTCATCAGCATAAGAATTGCACTGAGCTGCTTATCAAGCTCGGTTGTGCCGTCATTCTCTTTCAGCTTCTTTATCTCAAATAAAGCATATATCGTAATTACGATAACCGCAATCAGCAAAATTAAAATTATGTATATAAATGCGTTTGACATACTACCACTCCGAAGCTTTTTACAATATTATCTAATTATAACAAAAAGTAAATATTTTTACAATCCATTTTATTTTCAAAAATAACTGGAATTTTTTGTATGTATTTGCTATAATATTATGCGATAACCAGCCGCTGATTGAAACGGTATTTCATAAATAACAAAAAATCCTTCTTGGAGGTCTTTATAATGTTCAAAAAGCTTTTATCTGTCCTCCTCGCTCTTGTTGCCGTGATAAGCCTTTGCGCTTGCGGAGGCGACAGTTCGGAGGTTCTTATACTCCCAATTGAATCCGATCCGCTGTGTCTTGACCCCCAGGTTGCCGACTCAAAAGAAGCCAAGCTGATGATAGCAAGCTGTTTTGAGGGGCTTGTCAGGCTTGACAAGGATTACAAAATCGTACCCGGCGTTGCCGAAAGCTGGCAGATCTCCGAGGACGGCTTGACCTATACCTTCAATCTCAGAAAAGACACCCACTGGAAGCTTCTTAATTCATTTAAGGATGTTCTTCCCGAGGGATACAAGGACTCATATCGCACTCAGGTCATCGCCGCCGATTTTGTCTATGGCATAAGCCGTGCACTCGACCCCGTAACGCAGGCAGGCGACGCCGAAAAGCTCTTTGCGATAAAGAATGCCACCGCCGTCAACAGCGGCAAGCAGCCGACCTCTGCGCTGGGAATAACCGCAAAGGACGATTCGACACTTGTTATAACGCTCGAAAGAGTTGATCCGGACTTTTTGAGAATTCTGACTCTCCCCGTCGCAATGCCATGCCATGAGGATTTTTTCAAGGCAACTCACGCAAAATATTGCCTTGACCTCAAATACACCTTCTGCAACGGTCCGTTCTATCTTTCAAGATGGGCGGAGGACAATACCCTTTCCATGTATAAAAACGACGAATACCAAGGCGATATCAAGGTAAATCCGGACGAGCTTTATTTCTATGTCAATACGGATGAATCGTCCGTAGTTAAAAAAATAAGACAGCGTACATATGACTGCGCATTTCTTTCCGAAGCGGCAAAAAACGAGCTTAGCGACAACGACAAGCTGACGAATTATTCATGCGAGAACATGATTTACGGTCTGTGCTTCAACTGTTCGGATTCCGTACTCTCCAATGAGGATATGCGCCGTGCGCTTGCAATGGTCACAAAAACGGACGAGCTGACAGCAAATTGCGACAATGCTTTTTCAAAAGGGATCGTTCCCGACTGCGTGCGCTACGGCGAAAGCTCATACCGTGAAACGGCCGGCAGCATCGACGGCATAGCGTACAACGAGCAGCAGGCACTCACGCTTTGGCAAAAGGGTCTTAAAAAGCTTGATATAACCACTGCCGAGGTGGTTATTACCTGCGCGGAGGAAAACGCCCCCCTCATGCAGCAGACCATTCAGAACTGGCAAAAGGTTTTCTCAACCTCGATTCTCGCAAAGGTCGAAATCAAGACCTCCGAGCAGATAAGCACAATGATTTACAACACGAACTATCAGGTGCTTTATCACAAAATCTCAACCGATTCTTCAACCGTAACCGATATCTTGAAGAAATTCACCTCCGACAGCTCATCGAACTTCTTCGGCTTTGCCGATAAGAACTACGACACGGTCGTGAATGCAATAACCTCAACCTATTCCGGAGAGGCAAAGCTCAACGGCTGCGTGAATGCGGAAAAATATATTCTCGACAAAGCCGTATTCCTGCCGATGCTGTCCGGCTCGTCCTATGCAACGGTGAACAAGGGCGTAAAGGGCTTGTACTTCTCCCCTGCCTTTGAGAGCGTATGCCTGATTTCGGGAGGTCACAGCTGATGAAGCCGCTTAAAAAGGTTAGTGCGGTCGTTTTCTGGATTCTAACGATCGCAGTCATGTATATCATATTCAACTTTTCGAGCGAAAACGGAGAGGAATCCAAGGCTGTCAGCGAAAGCGTTCTAAACATAATAATAGGATATACGGGAAATGGCATTTCTCACAATTTTCTTCGCAAGCTTGCCCATTTCACGGAATATGCCGCCCTCGGATTTTGCATGAGCGGAGCGATCTATTTCACCTTTTCAAGCCTCAAATTCCATATCCCCGTTATTCCGTGTGTGCTTTATGCCGCCGGCGATGAAATTCACCAATATTTTGTGCCGGAGAGAGCGTGCCGGATCTTCGATGTGTTCGTTGATTCCTGCGGCAGTTCGGTGGGAATTCTCATCTTCATTGCGGTGATTTTAACGGCTAACAAAATTCACAAAAGGGTAAAATCAAAAATGACAAAAAGTTACAATTAACCGCTGTTCAAATCACGGTTCGTTCGTCGGCGATTACATAAAATTTGACAAATCGGCTTCGCTTTGCGGGGCTGATTTTTTATTGAAAAATGCCATTTTTGTAAGTAATTTAACGGAAATATCACAAAAAAGACGATGTCGGGAAATATGGCGTAAATATTGCAAAAAATTGCAAAGAATACCTAAAAAAACAACAAAAATTTTAGGTTCAAAAAGGGCAAAAAGTACAGCAAAAAAACGAACAAAAACATTGACATTTTATAAACAATGTATTACAATAAATATGCAATTAAGAATTATTTAAATAACCGCAGATCGATTAAGAAAGGTCAAATTTCGACGGTAATTTCAATCATCAAACCCCAACAAAAAGCCGATTCGTCGGCATCGGAAGTGATGTTGACGAAATCGCCCCGAAAAGTGCATACCTTTTTGGCGATCGGCGGTTATTTCGATAATTCAGAGGTGGTGGGATATTGTTTAAAAGAAGAAAAAAACTCATTGGCAACTCATTTAAACTCATGTGCTCGATGCTCGCCCTGCTCGTTATAGCGGCAAGCTGCTTCGTAAGTGCCGGCGCAAAGAAAGCCTACATTTCCGAAGTTACGATCGCAACCGGCGAGGATGCGATTACGACGCTGGAGAGCAAAGGCTACTCGGTTCTCTTTCAAGGAATGAACCTGGTGTCGAGCGACGGCGCAACGGTTTATCTCGGGTACAAAAAAGGTACGGAAGCGATTACCGATTTTGTTGTTTCGACTCAAAAAAGCAACACGATCACTTACGGCGGCGTTTCCTACAAATCGGTATCGTCGGTCAGCCTGAACGAGGGCACGAGCGGAACGCCGATTTACCTTTACTTCACCAAGGACGCTTCGGCGGGAGACAAGATCACGTCTCTTGACACGGTTTCGGGCTTCACCGAAAAGGACGAAGTCGTGTCGCTGAGAAACGACGGCTCCTCCCCCGTCCGTATGAATGACGGAACGCTTGCCAATTTGGACAAGGGAATCGACGGCAACGAGCTGTATCTCCTGATGTACAGAAGCTCAAGCGTCAAGCGGTACATTTCCGATGCGTACATCGTTTCCGGAAGCAGCAAGGCAGAGGCAGTCAACTCCGCCGCTTCAAAGGGCTGCGATTACTATCTGGAGCATGATATGTCCACCGGCGACACGGTGACATACATCGCATACCAACGAACCGCAGACAAGAATCAGGCGATCACAAAATTGGAAGTGAACGACTCAAAGCTGACCGCTGACAAGGATAAGCAATCCGTCGCATATCTGATGGACATTTCAAGCAGCAAGCTGTTTAACGACAACTTCACGGTCGGCGACTGGGGTGCGGTTTACGCCTCGGGCAACAAATCAATTTCCAGGAACTCCGACGACTACAAGGCTCTGCTGAGCAGCAAAGACGCTTGCAGCTGCGTTTTGACCGGCAACTCCGGAATCTATGCGATTTACGAGGGATCGGTTACATCAACGGTCAAGGAAGAAGTTACGACGACAGAAGCCGCCACGGCGGAGGACGCAACCGACGAGTACTACGACATTGACAAATCGGTCACAACGACCGTCGTAGACGAAAATCCCGAGGGCAGCGTTTCCGCATCGGCATTCAGCAAAGGAAATGTGATTACGATTTGCATTTTCCTGGCTGTTATCTTCTTGATCGTGATCGTAATATTTATTTACAGGAAGAAAGGAAGAGGCAAGAAGAATGAAAAAAACTGTTAAAGTAATCATTTCAGTTGTTCTTTGTATTGCCTGTATCATTCAGCCCTGCACGGCAGCGGCGGCAACATTCACGGGTAAAACTTATATCAAGGAAATGATTATCAGCTACGGCAAGACCGAGGACGAAGCCAAGAGCTGGCTCACCAACAAGGGCTACAAGGTGCTTGACAACAACCTCAATGAGGGTGCGGACGACACATGGTCAACCAAGCGAGCCGTTTACCTCGGCTACAAAACGACCCTCAATGCCGACGAAGCGATAACAGATATGAAACTGATGAACATGAACGGCGGTTACAGCGTTGAGGATTATCAGATTCTTCTTGAGGATCAAAAGAGCAACATAAAGGTGTTCCTTGACAATTTCAAGGTCGCCATAAAGGAATACAGAGAGAACTACAAGAACGGTCAGGAGCGTGCGGTTGCAGCACACGATATGCTGAACCTGCTCTATGACGACGACACGGAGGAAACTCTCGGCGATCTGTTCCTTGAAAAAATCAAAGAGGAATACACCGACGACGAGTGGGCAGCCCTCTCAAAGGATAAGCAGGAAAAAACAGCCGACATGACTACGATACTCATGCAGGCGAACGCAACATCGGTGCTTGCCATTGAGCAGCTTATCGCTCCGGCAACGGACGACAGCAACTCCGTTTGGACTGACAGATACGCATCGGCAAAGACCTATGACGAGATGGTCAGCGATCTTGTGGAAAACAAAAAGATGAGCATAACCCAGGCGGTCAAGAAGCTCGCCACAGACTATGACAGCTACGCCGGCGTGATCGCCTCGAAGATCGAGGACTACAAGACCTACCTCGCTACATACACCGACGAGGACATACGGCTCACGGACTCCTCCGAAAAAATTCTGGCTTACAAGGAAGCGAACGAAAAGTTCAACATATCCGCATGGACTTCCGCAGGTACTCAGTACGGAGTGCTGGAATCGCTCAAGAATGACGATATTTCGCTGCTTGAGCTTCTGACGAGCGACGATTACGACCTTGAGGGCGAGGACAGATGTCTGCTCTATCCCCTCGTTTCCGTTCTGACGGACGGACAGAAGGCGTGTCTTGATTTCCTGCCGATGTATCAGATAGTCGCAATCGGTATCAACGACGACAGCTCAATGAAAACGGCGATGGACAACATTGATGTCGAATCGCTGAGCAAGGAAGACATTTCGATCTATTACGGCGTCGACCGCTCGATATTCAGCAGCAAGGTTGCGCTGACCGGCAACGCATACAAGCTTGAAAGCTCCTCGACAGCCCACTCATCGGACAACTGGTTCAACTCCGGACTTTCTCCGGCGTCAAGAGTTTTGGTTATCGCTCTCGGCGTTTCCATCGCAGCGTCGGTCGCCTCGCTGATTACGGGATTCGCTTTCAGCAACAAAGCGCTCAATGCCGCAAGGGAGTTTGCGCACAAGGTTGAGCCGAAGATCAACTTCTACACTTCGGAGCTGAATCTTGAAAGAAAGGTACAGATTTTGACTCCCAACCCCGAGGCATATGAATCGGCTACCGAATTTGAAGCGGTAAGCGACCACATCTATGAGCAGGTTGACGAGGCCGATCCCGTATTCGGTGCGCAAATGAAGGGCTATTCGGCTCTCGGTTCAAAAAGACTGTGGAGCAAGATCTTCACCTACGCCGGCGTCACCCTGACTGTGGTAACATTCATACTCTCGGTATACACGCTTTACAGAACGGTTCAGGAGCTGAAAGAATACTACCACACGGAATTTTCGCCGATCCCGATGCATATGGTAGACCAAAGCGTTGACGGAAACGGCAAAAAGGTTTTCACCTATTATACCGCCGTCAAGTGCAACCGAGAGGAAGCTCAAATGGTAACGGACAACACCAAGATACTTGAGGGCTTCGGCGATCTCAACGGCGATGTCGGAAAGCAGTGGGTCGCACTGTACACGACGAAGGATAAGGCAGCCGGCAATCCGATAACGGCGAACCTGGTCGTTCAGTACAACGACACAAAGATCCCCGACGACAAAACAGCACTTTCGATGTTCTGCGAAAGCACGGCGCAGAACCTGACAAATAAAAAATCCGGCTACACCTACGCCGACGGAAAGAGCGGAATCTACCTTTTCTACGGCACGGACAGCACAGTTTTCGCCGGCAGTCTTTTCTCGAACGGAACTTACGCAATGTTCAGCGGCGGCGTGATGATCGTATTCGGATTTGTATCATATTTTATCAGCAAAAACATTCGGAAGAAGAAAACAAGAAACACGGAGATGAAGGCACATGCTTAAAAAGACATTGAAAACATTGCTCAGTGTGGTTTTGGTATTTACGGTTCTGTCAACCACCTGCACGAACGCATTTGCGGCGTCAATTTTGAAGAAAGAATACATCAAGGAGATGTATGTCAGCTACGGCAAGACCGCCGACGAAGCCAAGAAATACCTCACGGATAACGGCTACGAGGTGCTCGACAACGACCTCAACGAGGGTGCGGACGATCTAATATCGACCAAGAGAGCGGTTTACCTCGGCTACAAAACGACGGATAAATCCGACGAGGCGATAACGGACATCAAGCTGATGAACATGAAGGGCGGCTACAGCTCTCAGGATTACAAGATGCTTCTCAGCCAGCAGAAGGAAACCCTCCAGAAATTCATCGACAGCTTCAAGGTTGCCGTTAACGAATACAGAACCAACTACAACAACAAGCAGGAGCGTGCAATCACAGTTCACGATCTGCTCAACACGATGTATGACGACGACACGAAGCAGAAAATCGGCGACCTCCTCCTCAACAAGATCAAGGAAGAATACACGGACGAGGAATGGAACGCACTTTCTGCCGAGGAACAGGCAAAGTCGGCAGACATGACCACGATCCTTATGCAGGCAAACAGCAACGCCGTTGTTGCCATCGAGCAGCTTGTTGCCCTTGCGACGGGCACGAACGACACTCCCTGGGTGGAGAGATACAACAGCGCAAAGACCTACGACGAGATGCTTGAGGAGGTCATGAAGAAGAACAAGGTTGACCTGAATCAGGCTGCCAAGCTCCTTGCCGCCGAATACGACGAGGACGCAAAGTCGATCGCAAACAATATTAGCGGCTACAAGGATTACCTTACGACCTACACAGACGCAGACATCAAGTTTACGAACACTCAGGAAGAAATCGACGCTTACACAAAGGAGCATGAGGATTTCGATTCAGCGGAATGGTTTAATGTCGGAACTCAGTATGTGATCCTGTCCACACTGACGAATGACGATATCTCGCTGCTCGATCTGCTCACAAGCGATGATTTCGACCCCGTGAACGATGACAGAATTTATCTTTATCCGCTCGTTTCGATTCTCAGCGAGGGTCAGAGAGCCTGCCTTCAATATCTTCCGCTGCAACAGCTGGTATTGCTCGGCGTCAATGATAATGAAATGTCGAAGTCAGCAGCACAGACAATGAAGATAAGCTCCGGCGAGCTGCTTGACGATGTTTCAATCTATGACGGAGTTGACCGCACGATCTTTGACGAGGGCAATGTTGCAATGACGAACGAAGCTCTCAGACTTCAGGCTTCAACCGGCAACAACCCCGCATCGAGCTGGTCTGATCCCATCTCCCTCACCTCCCTCATTTTGTACGGCGTAACCGCAGTCAGCGGCATAATGACCCTTTCATTATGGTTAAATACCAGCCGTGCACAGGAATACGGATGGAGCGCATACAGCAAAGCAATGAACGCCAGTAACGCTGCGAGATCAGCCCAAGCCAATTATGGAATACAGCTGAAAAATGCAAGAGAAGCAGGCGATATAGCATTGGCAGAGAAAAAATACGACTTGGTGTTGAAAGAAAAAGACAATGTAAAAAGTTGCCTTAGAAAAGCAAGATTCTTTGACAATTTCGACACATATTACAGAGCCGCCTGCATCGCAATGACATGTATAACATTTGTTCTCCTCTGCGTATCCGCATGGCACACATGGAAAGATCTTCAGGCATACTACAACGCAACCTTTACCCCCATACCCATGCACATGATAGACCAAGCCGTGAACGATAAAGACGAAAAGGTCTATACATATTATGACGCCGTCAAGTGCAACAGAGTTGCCTCCAACCTTGTGTCGGATAACTCAAAGATTCTTGAAGAATATGCCGACCTCAACGGCGATGTCGGCAAGCAGTGGGTAGCCCTTTACACCACGAAGGATAAGGCAGCGGGCAACCCCATCACAACGAATCTGCTCGTTCAGTATAACAACACAAAGATTCCGGACGACACCGCTCCCCTTTCGATGTTCGGCGAGAGCGTAGCCCAGAACCTGACGAACAAGAAGATGGGCTACACCTACGCAGACGGCAAGAGCGGCATCTACCTTTTCTACGGTTCGGACAGTTCAATCTTCGCAGGAAGCGTATTCTCCAACGGAATTTATGCCCTCAGCGCAGCAGGTGCTGTTGCGATAATCGCAGTTGCGGCAGTCATTATCAGAAAGAACACTAAAAAGAGAAAGAACACGGAGGTAACGGCAAATGCATAAAAAAATATTCAAAGCATTGCTCTGCATTATGCTGGTTCTGGCAATCTGCTCAGCAACCTGCGCCAATGCATTCGCAGCGTCAACCAAGAAAAACAAATATATCAAGGAGGTATTCCTCAGCTACGGCAACTCCGACGCCGACGCAAAAACATACCTCACGAATAACGGCTACGAGATAGTTGACAACAACCTCAACGAGGGTGCAGACGATATACTGTCGTCCAAGAGATCCGTTTACCTCGGCTACAAAACGACCGACAAAGCCGACGAAGCCATCACCGACATGAAGCTGATGAACATGAAGGGCGGCTACAGCGTTCAGGATTATCAGATGCTCCTCAGCGAGCAAAAGGAAAACATCAAGCTTTTCCTCGAGGATTTCATCGTTGCGGTCAATGAATACAGAAACAACTACAACAAAAAGCAGGAACGTGCAATCGCCGCTCACGATCTGCTCAACCTCCTCTATGAGGACGACACGGCTCAGTACATGGGCGACCTCCTCCTCAACAAGATAAAAGAGGAATACACCGACGAGGAATGGAACGCACTCTCCGCCGAGGAGCAGAAGAAAACAGCGGATATGACAACGATCCTCATGCAGGGCAGCTCGAACTCCATACTCATTATTGAGCAGTTAATCGCCCTTGCGGCGGACGACGGAGATTCCCTCTGGGTCGAAAGATACGAATCCGCCAAGACCTATGATGAGATGCTCAACGACCTTGTAACCAACGAAAAAATCACCGTTAACGAAGCAACCAAGCGTCTCAGCGCCGAGTATGACGAGGACGCAAAGGCGATCGCCTCCAAATTTGCGGATTACAAAGCGTATCTCGACCAGAGCTATGTAAACACCGGAATCTCGCTTGAAAGCTCCGATGAGGAGCGCGCAGCATACGAAAAGGACAAAGAAAACTTTGACAAAGCCAACTGGTTCGTTGCCGGCACTCAGTACGAGCTTCTTGCAAGACTGACGAACGACGATATACCGCTTCTCGACCTGGTAAACGGCAGCGATTACGATGTTCTCGTCGAGGACAGATACCTGCTCTATCCCCTCGTTTCGGTTCTCACCGAAGGTCAGAGAGCCTGCCTTGATTTCCTCCCGATGTATCAGATCGTTGCCTGCGGAATCAACGGTAACGAAGCAATGAAGGAAGCCACGGATAAAATCGACTTCTCCGCCTATAAGGACGAAAAGATTTCCGTTTACGACGGCGTTGACCGTTCAATTTTCACCGGCGATGTTGCGCTGACTAACGACGCACTCAGACTTCAAGCGTCAAGCGGCAAGAGCGCCTCATCATACTGGTCGGAGGGAATGTCAAATACCTCCATCTTAGCATACTGTGTTGTTGGTGTTTCGTTCATAGCCACAACCGCTTTGTGGATCGAATACAAATCTTCGATCAACGCTATAAAGACCATGCAAGCAGATTTAAAAAAAGCATTATCATTGAAAGAAGATTTTGCAAAATATGCGAGACAAGCCTCCGAATTGAAAGACGCAAGAAGATGTGCCCAATTGAGGGATAAGTACGATGCCCAAGCAAGAGGACTGGAAACCGGCCTCGGAAGCTCAAAATCATGGAGCAAGGTTATACGCATTGCCAGCATCGCCGTAACATGCGTAACATTCATACTCCTTGCCTTTGCCGCATGGAGCACGGTCAATGACATTATAAATTATTACAATGCAGATCTCATCCCGATACCGCAATATATGGTAAATCAATCAACCAATGATGATGACGAAAAAGTCTATACATATTATACTGCGGTCAAGTGCAACAGAGTTACCTCCGGTCTTGTAACGGACAGCAACAAGCTTCTCGGCGAATTCGGCGATATCAACGGCGATGTCGGCAAGCAGTGGGTAGCCCTTTACACCACGAAGGATAAGGCAGCGGGCGATCCCATCACAACGAAGATGCTCGTTCAGTATAACAACACAAATATTCCGGACGACAAAACTCCCCTTTCGATGTTCGGCGAGAGCGTTGCCCAGAACCTGACAAACAAGAAGATGGGCTACACCTACGCAGACGGCAAGAACGGAATCTACCTCTTCTACGGTACTGACAGTTCGATCTTCGCAGGAAGCGTATTCTCCAACGGAATCTATGCCCTCGGCGCAGCAGGAGCTGTTGTGATAATCGCAGTTGCGGCAGTCTTCATCAGAAAGAGTGTTAAAAAGAAAAAGAATACGGAGGTAAGCGCACATGCTTAAAAAAACTTTGAAAGCATTGCTTTGTGTGGCTTTGGTTTTCACCCTTCTGTCAGCCACCTGCACGAATGCTTTTGCGGCATCGCTTTTGAAGAAGGAATACATCAAGGAAATGTATGTCAGCTACGGCAAGACCGCCGACGAAGCCAAGAAGTATCTCACGGATAACGGCTACGAGGTGCTCGACAGCGACCTCAACGAGGGCGCAGACGATATAATATCGTCCAAGAGAGCGGTTTACCTCGGCTACAAAACGACCGAAAAAGCCGACGAAGCGATCACGGACATCAAGCTGATGAACATGAAGGGCGGCTACAGCATTCAGGATTATCAGATGCTCCTCAGCGAGCAAAAGGAAAACATCAAGGTTTTCCTCGAGGATTTCATTGTTGCGGTCAACGAATACAGATCAAACTACAATAAAAAGCAGGAGCGTGCAATCGCCGCTCACGATATGCTCAACCTCCTCTATGATGACGACACGGAGCAGTATGTCGGCGACCTCCTGCTCAACAAGATAAAAGAGGAATACACCGACGAGCAATGGAACGCCCTCTCTGCCGAGGAGCAGAAGAAAACAGCGGACATGACAACGATCCTCATGCAAGGCAACTCGGACTCCATCCTCATCATCGAGCAGATCATCGCCCTTGCGGCTGACGACAGCGACACCCTCTGGGTTGAAAGATACGAAAGCGCAAAGACCTATGACGAGATGGTCGAAAGCCTCATGAACAGCGAAAAGATCACCTTAGCCGAAGCGACAAAACGCCTCGCCGCCGAATATGACGACGACGCAAAGGCACTGGCGTCAAAGTTTGCAGACTACAAGAGCTATCTTGACGAGAACTATGTAAACACCGGAATCACACTTACAAGCACGGACGCAGAGCGTGAAACCTACGAAAAAGACAAGGACGATTTCGATTCGGCAAACTGGTTCGTTGCCGGCACTCAGTACGAGCTTCTCGCAACACTGAAGAACGACGATATATCGCTTCTTGACCTTGTCTCCGGTATTGATTACGACATCACCGGCGAGGACAGATACCTGCTCTACCCTCTCCTTTCCGTCCTCACCAAGGGTCAGCGAGCCTGCTTCGACTTCCTCTCGATGTATCAGCTCGTTGCCTGCGGAATCAACGGCGACGAATCAATGCAGCAAGCCATTGACAGCTTGGATCTCACCTCATTAAAGGAGAAGAAGATCTCGGTTTACGACGGCATTGACCGAACGATTTTCACCGGCGATGTTGCGCTGACCAACGACGCACTCAGACTTCAGGCTTCGAGCGGTAAAAACGCCTTGTCGGACATCACCGACAGCATTTCAAACACATCGTTCGTTTTACTCTGCGTTTGCGGAATCAGCTTTATTGCCACAACCCTTTCCTGGCAGTTAGGCTCAGGTCGCTTGGATAAGCTTGCCGACCTCATGCTTGCAAATAGAGCCGACGCCATTAAAAAGGCAAATGACTATGCGGTAAAAGCCAAAAGAGCAACCAACTATATGCAGAAAGCCAAGTTGGAGGACCTGCGCTACAAGTATAACAACCAGGCTAACAGTTTGTTTGATAGCGCCGGAACAGCAAGAGTATGGGGCAAAATAATGCACTATGCAAGGTATGTGACAACAGCGATCTTCTTCGTGCTCATGTTATACACCGCATGGAGCACGGTCAATGACATCATAGATTATTACAACGCAGATCTGACCCCGATACCGCAATATATGGTAAATCAATCGACCAATGATAAGGACGAAAAAGTCTATACATATTATAATGCGGTCAAGTGCAACAGAGTTGCCTCCGGTCTTGTAACGGACAACAACAAGCTTCTCGGCGAATTCGGTGACCTCAACGGCGATGTCGGAAAGCAGTGGGTAGCCCTTTACACCACGAAGGATAAGGCGGCGGGCGACCCCGTAACGACAGACTTCGTCGTTCAGTATAACAACACCAAAATTCCAGAAGACAAAGCTCCCCTTTCAATGTTCGGCGAGAGCGTTGCTCAGAACCTGACAAACAAGAAGATGGGCTACACCTACTCAGACGGCAAGAACGGAATCTACCTTTTCTACGGTACTGACAGTTCGATATTCGCCGGCAGCACTTTCACAAACGGAATTTACGCTCTTTATGCCGCAGGAGCTGTTGCGATAATCGCAGTTGCAACCGTCCTCATCAGAAAGAGTGTTAAAAAGAAAAACAACAAGGAGGTAAACGCTAATGCATAAGAAAATATTCAGAGCGTTAATCAGCGTTATGCTGGTTCTGGCAATCTGCTCAGTAACCTGCACCAATGCATTTGCGGCATCAATCAAAAAAGACAAATACGTCAAGGAGGTATTCCTCAGCTACGGCAGCACCGCCGACGAGGCAAAAAACTACCTCACGGACAACGGTTACGAGGTAGTTGACAACAACCTCAACGAGGGCGCAGACGATTTACTTTCGTCCAAGAGAGCCGTTTATCTCGGCTACAAAACGACCAACAAGGCCGATGAGGCAATCACGGACATGAAGCTGATGAACATGAACGGCGGCTATAGCGTTCAGGATTATCAGATGCTCCTTGAATCTCAGAAGGCAAATCTGAAGATTTTCCTCAATGATTTCATTGTTGCGGTCAATGAATACAGAAACAACTACAATAAAAAGCAGGAGCGTGCAATCGCCGCTCACGATCTGCTCAACCTCCTCTATGACGACGACACAGAGCAGTATGTCGGCGACCTCCTTCTCAACAAGATAAAGGAAGAATACACCGACGAGGAATGGAACGCACTCTCTGCCGAGGAGCAGAAGAAAGCGGCTGACATGACGACGATCCTCATGCAGGGTAACTCAAACTCCATCGTAATCATCGAGCAGGTAATCGCACTTGCGGCTGACGACAACGATTCGGTCTGGGTCACCAGATACGAAAATGCAAAGACCTATGACGAGATGATCGAGGATCTCATGAACACCAAAAAGATCACCGTGAACGACGCCACCAAGCAGCTCGCCGCCGAGTACGATGAGGACGCAAAGGCACTGGCTTCCAAGTTTGCGGAATACAAGACCTATCTCTATGAGGACTATGTTAACACCGGAATCTCGCTTGAAAGCTCCGAGGCGGATCGCACGGCATACGAGAAAGAAAATGAAGATTTCGATTCGGCAAGCTGGTTGGTTGCCGGCACTCATTATGAGCTTCTCGCAACACTGATGAATGACGATGTTTCGCTGCTTGACCTCATCACGAGCGACGATTACGATATCGAAGGCGAGGACAGATATTTGCTCTACCCCCTTCTTTCCGTACTCACCAAGGGTCAGAGAGCTTGCTTCGATTTCCTTTCAATGTTCCAGCTCGTTTCCTGCGGAATCAACGGCGATGAGGCAATGAAACAAGCGATCGAAAACTTTGACATTGCCGGCTACAAGGAACAGAATGTTTCCGTTTACGACGGAATCGACCGTTCGGTATTCACGGGCGATGTTGCCCTGACCAACGAAGCACTCAGACTTCAGGCTTCAAGCGGCAAGAACCCCACCACGAACTGGACGGACGCTCTCTCGGATACCTCGCTTATTCTGTTGTGCGTTATGGGCGTTACATTTGTCGCAACGGCAACCTCCTGGATTTTGGGCTCGGGCGCACTTGAGAAACTCGGCGACTATTACTACGAAAAGGGATATAATATTGGCGAGATATCAACAAAAACCCGTAACCAGATAAGAAACGATATGAAATTTAACGACGCACTCAAGCTTGAAGCTAAAGCCGATAAATATAAAGAAAAATCGTTCAGCTTATACAAAGCCTCCGGAAATGCAAAATTATGGGGCAGAATAATGAATATCGCCAAGTATGCGATGACAGCGATATTCTTCGTGCTTGCAGTTATCTCCCTTTGGTACGCAATCTCCGAGGTCATGGACTACTACGATGCGAAGTACACGCCCATACCGCTATATGTTGTTGACCAAGCCACAAACGAGGACGACGAAAGCGTCTATACATATTATAAGGCAGTTAAGTGCAACAGAGTTGCCTCCAACCTTGTAACGGACAACAACAAGCTCCTCGGCGAATTCGGCGACATCAACGGCGATGTCGGCAAGCAGTGGGTAGCTCTTTACACCACAACCGACAAATCAGCGGGCGATCCCATAACGGCAGACTTCGTCGTTCAGTATAACGACACAAACATTCCGAACAACAAGGTTGCCCTTTCAATGTTCGGCGAGAGCGTTGCTCAGAACCTGACAAACAAGAAGTTGGGCTACACCTACTCAGACGGCAAGAGCGGCATCTACCTCTTCTACGGCACAGACACTTCAATATTCACCGGCAGCGTATTCTCCAACGGAGTTTATGCCCTCGGCGGTGCAGGAGTTGTTGCGATAATCGCAATTGCTGCCGTCCTCATCAGAAAGAGCGTTAAAAAGAAAAACAACAAGGAGGTAAACGCTAATGCATAAAAAAGTGTTCAGAGCACTCATCAGCATCATGCTGGTTCTGGCTATATGCTCTGTAAGTTGCACCAATGCATTTGCGGCGTCCCTCAAGAAAAGCAAGTATATCAAGGAGGTATTCCTCAGCTACGGCAGCACCGCCGACGAGGCAAAAAAATACCTCACGGATAACGGTTATGAGGTTGTTGACAGCAACCTCAACGAGGGCGCAGACGACACATGGTCTACCAAGCGAGCCGTTTATCTCGGCTACAAAACGACCGACAAATCAGACGAAGCCATCACCGACATGAAGCTGATGAATATGAACGGCGGCTACAGCGTTCAGGATTATCAGATGCTCCTTGACGAGCAGAAGGAAAACCTCAAGATTTTCCTCGATGATTTCATCGTTGCGGTCAATGAATACAGAGCAAACTACAACAAAAAGCAGGAGCGTGCAATCGCCGCTCACGATCTGCTCAACCTCCTCTATGACGACGACACGGAGCAGTACATGGGCGACCTCCTCCTCAACAAGATAAAAGAGGAATACACCGATGAGGAATGGAACGCACTCTCCGCCGAGGAACAGAAGAAAGCGGCAGACATGACGACGATCCTCATGCAGGGCAACACAAACTCCATCGTAATTATCGAGCAGGTAATCGCACTTGCGACCGACGACGGCGATTCGGTCTGGGTCACCAGATACGAAAACGCAAAGACCTATGACGAGATGGTCGAGGATCTTATGAACACCAAAAAGATCACCGTGACCGAAGCCACCAAGCAGCTCGCCGCCGAGTACGACGAGGACGCAAAGACACTGGCGTCAAAGTTTGCGGATTACAAGACCTATCTCTATGAGAACTATGTTGACACCGGAATCTCGCTCGATAGCTCCGAGGAAGATCGTGCGGCATACGAGAAGGACAAGGACGACTTCGACGAAATGAACTGGCTGGTTGCCGGCACTCATTATGAGCTTCTTGCAACGCTGATGAATGACGACATTTCGCTCCTTGACCTCATCACGAGCAGCGACTACGACATCGAAAATGAGGACAGAAACCTGCTTTATCCCCTCCTCTCCGTCCTCACCAAGGGTCAGCGAGCCTGCTTCGACTTCCTCTCGATGTATCAGCTCGTTGCCTGCGGAATCAACGGCAACGAGGCAATGAAGCAAGCGATCGAAAACTTTGACATCGCCGGCTACAAGGAAAAGAATGTTTCCATTTACGACGGAATTGACCGTTCGGTATTTACAGGCGATGTTGCCCTGACCAACGAAGCGCTCAGACTTCAGGCTTCAAGCGGCAAGAACCCCACCACGAGCTGGATAGACGCTCTCTCGGATACCTCAATTATTCTGTGGTGCGTTTTGGGCGTTACATTTGTCGCAACGGCAACCACTTGGGTTTTGGGCACAGGCGCACTTGAGAAGCTCGGCGACTCTTACAGCGCCAAAGCGGTAAAAATGACTGAGCTGTCAAATAAATATAAAGGCAATCTAAAAACTTATATGTCAGCTAACGAAGTAGCCAAAAACCACTATTTTGCCAATAAACACGCCGAAGAAGCGGATGCCTTGTACAAATCGGCAGGAAACGCAAGATATTGGGGCAGAATAATGAATATCGCCAAGTATGTGATGACAGCAATATTCTTCGTGCTTGCGGTTGTCTCCCTTTGGTACTCGATAGCAGAGCTAAAGGAATACTACAATGCGAAGTTCACGCCGATACCGCTGTATATGGTTGACCAAACCACAAACGAGGACGACGAAAGCGTCTATACGTATTATAAGGCTGTTAAGTGCAACAGAGTTGCCTCCAACCTTGTAACGGACAGCACAAAGCTCCTCGACGAATTCGGCGATATCAACGGCGATGTCGGCAAGCAGTGGGTAGCACTTTATACCACGACCGACAAATCGGCGGGCGATCCCATAACGACAGACTTCGTCATTCAGTATAACAACACAAACATTCCGAACGACAAGGTTGCCCTTTCAATGTTCGGCGAGAGCGTTGCTCAGAACCTGACAAACAAGAAGTTGGGCTACACTTACGCAGACGGCAAGAGCGGTATCTACCTCTTCTACGGCACAGACACTTCGATATTCGCCGGCAGCGTATTCTCTAACGAAATTTATGCTCTTTACGGTGTAGGAGCTGTTGCGGTACTCGCAATCGCAGCGATCTTCATCAGAAAGGGTATAAAAAATAAAAAAAACAGCAAGGAGGTAAACGCTAATGCATAAGAAAGTATTCAGAGCGTTAATCAGCATTATGCTGGTTCTGGCAATCTGCTCAGTAACCTGCACCAATGCATTTGCGGCATCAATCAAAAAAGACAAATACGTCAAGGAGGTATTCCTCAGCTACGGCAGCACCGCCGACGAGGCAAAAAACTACCTCACGGACAACGGTTACGAGGTAGTTGACAACAACCTCAACGAGGGCGCAGACGATATATTATCGTCCAAGAGAGCCGTTTATCTCGGCTACAAAACGACCGACAAATCAGACGAAGCCATCACGGACATGAAGCTGATGAACATGAACGGCGGCTACAGCGTTCAGGACTATCAGATGCTCCTTGATGAGCAGAAGGCAAACCTCAAGATATTCATTGACAATTTTGTCGTTGCCGTTAACGAATACAGATCCAACTACAACAAAAAGCAGCAGCGTGCAATCGCAGCTCACGATCTGCTCAACCTCCTCTATGACGACGACACAGAGCAGTATGTCGGCGACCTCCTTCTCAACAAGATAAAGGAAGAATACACCGACGAGGAATGGAACGCACTCTCTGCCGAGGAGCAGAAGAAAGCGGCTGACATGACGACGATCCTCATGCAGGGCAACACAAACTCCATCCTCATCATCGAGCAGGTAATCGCACTTGCGACCGACGACAACGATTCGGTCTGGGTTACCAGATATGAAAACGCAAAGACATATGACGAGATGGTCGAGGATCTCATGAACACCAAAAAGATCACCATAACCGAAGCCACCAAGCAGCTCGCTGCCGAGTACGACGAGGACGCAAAGGTATTGGCTTCCAAGTTTGCGGACTACAAGACCTATCTCTACGAGAACTATGTTGACACCGGAATCTCGCTTGACAGCTCAGAGGCGGATCGCACAGCATACGAGAAAGACAAGGACGACTTCGACAAAATGAGCTGGCTTGTTGCTGGCACTCATTATGAGCTTCTTGCAACACTGATGAATGACGACATTTCGCTCCTTGACCTCATCACGAGCGATGACTTCGATGTTGATGGCGAGGACAGATATTTGCTCTATCCCCTCCTTTCCGTCCTCACCAAGGGTCAGAGAGCCTGCTTCGATTTCCTTTCAATGTTCCAGCTTGTTTCCTGCGGAATCAACGGCGACGATACAATGCAGCAGACGCTCAAGGATATTGACATCTCCTCCTTAAAGGAAAATAAGAACTCTGTTTATGACGGAATCGACCGCTCGATATTCACGGGTGATGTTGCCATGACCAACGAAGCTCTCAGACTTCAGGCTTCAAGCGGCAAGAACCCCACCACGAACTGGATAGACGCTCTCTCGGATACCTCACTTGTTCTGTGGTATGTTTTGGGCGCAACATTTATCGCAACGGCAACTACCTGGATTTTAGGTACGGGCGCACTCAATGCACTCGGCAAACATTTCCTCCTCAAAGGTACGAATTTAAGCCAATTGGCAAGACAAACCAATAATAATTTCAATTTCAACTGGACCGTTGAAGAACTGGAACAAAATCAGGCTTTGGTTGCAAAGTATGAAGCCCAGTCAGCGAGCGCATACAAGACAGGAAACTCCTTAACTCAATGGGGCAAAGTAATGAACATCGCCAAGTATGCGATGACAGCCGTATTCTTAATTCTCGCAGGTATCACCCTTTGGTACACGATCTCCGAGCTTATGGAATACTACGATGCGAAGTTCACACCGATACCGATGTATATAGTTGACCAGACCACAAATGATGACGACGAAAGCGTTTATACATATTATAAGGCTGTTAATTGCAACAGAGTTGCCTCCAACCTTGTAACGGACAGTAACAAGCTCCTCGGCGAATTCGGTGATCTCAACGGCGATGTCGGCAAGCAATGGGTAGCTCTTTACACCACGACCGACAAATCGGCAGGCGATCCCATAACGACAGACTTTGTTGTTCAGTATAACGACACAAACATTCCGAAAAACAAGGTTGCCCTTTCGATGTTCGGTGAGAGCGTTGCTCAGAACCTGACAAACAAGAAGATGGGCTACACCTACGCAGACGGCAAGAGCGGTATCTACCTCTTCTTCGGCACAGACACCTCGATATTCGCCGGCAGTATATTCTCCAACGGAGTTTATGCCCTCGGCGGTGCAGGCGTAATGGTTATTTTCGCTCTGGCAGTCTCCGTAATCGTTAAAGCAAACAGGAAAAAGAAGGCGAACGGGGAGGCAGCCGCAAATGCTTAAAAAAACTTTAAAAGCCGCTGTCAGCGTGTTTTTGGTTTTGGCAATATGCTTTGTTTCGTCCACAAGCGTTTTCGCTGCTTCAAGTAAGGAACGCTATATTTCAGAATTAGTCCTCTGCTCCGCCGCTTCGGCGGACGAGGCAGAGACTAAGCTCAAGGAGCAGGGCTACAAGCTCCTCAACAGCGAGAGTATTTCCTCGGGAATGTACCTCGGTTACAAATCAACCGCAAACAGTAGCGAAGCCATCACCGATATTTCGGCGATGAATATGCAGGGCAAATACAGCTTCTCCGACTACGAGATTCTGATGGACAACATGAAGGAGAATGTTGCGGAAACGATCGACGGCCTTGTTCCAATGATAACAAGCTACAGGAACAACTATAATGCCGGCGCAGGCATAGCGGTTGAGGTTCACGAGATTCTCAACAAATTCTACGAGGAAGATTCGGGCAAAAAGATGGGCGACTACCTGCTCAACTGCGACCTGAATGACACAACGGACATCACAAAGGTGTTCATGCAGGGCAACTCAACATTTATCGTTGATATTCAGCAGCTCCTCTTCCTTGCCGGCGAGAACGATGGCGACAAGGCGTGGATTGAGAAAATGGCTTCCTCAGATCCCGATTATCTGCTCGAAACCTATCTCAAGTCCTACCCCACCCCCAACAAAGCTTATTCCGCAATTGCCGCAAAATACGGCAATGCCGCCGACACGATCAGGCAGACATGGAATAACTTCTACGAAAACCTCAAAACGGTAAAGGAAAAATACTTCACCGAGAATAACGGCGAGGTCGAATTCGACGAAAAAGGCTTCACCGAGAAAGCAACAGAAATCATAAACAACAACAAGACCGAGATCACTGAAGATATGACGAACGATCAGCTCAATAACGAGGTTGACAACAGCATTGCCGAGGCAACGCTTTACGACAACTTCAACGATATGAAGCTCATCTCATATCTCGATTCCCTCAAATATGAGGACGGAACAATGCTCACCTTCTTCATGCGTGACGCAGACGAGGTTGACGACAGCGAGCTTTACACCCTCGCCTATTACATGGGCACCTCGCTTTCCGCTCAGATAAACAATGTCGGTCTTCAGCAGGTTATCACCCGCACGCTGGTTGACGGCGACAAGGTCAGCGAAACAAGCTTTGACTCGATCAATCAAGCTCTCGACAGCTACGAGCAAATCTCGATCTACGACGGCGTTGACAGATCCCTCTTTGAAAACGGAGTTGCCCTCACAGGCGCAACCGTTCAGAAGAATGTTTCAAGCGGAAAAAGCTGGTCGGACGGTCTTTTCAGCAGAATTTTCCAGCCGGCGGGCGAGTACAAATGGGCGGACTACTTTGCGTTCTATATTGCGCCGATGTTCGCCTCGGCAATCCTTTGGTTCTCGACTCATATTGTTAACGCTTTGATGGATCAAACAATAATTAGCATGTCGGAAAATGTTGTAGAAAAAAGCTCAGAGATTGCCGGTAAGCTCAGTCTTATTCAACACACACGCGTATACGAAAGAACCAGCGGAACATTCGTCTTTATGGCATTCGGCAAAGGCTCGCTGGTGCAGGGCACAACGGCGTTCCGTATCTTGCAGTGCTTCAAGGTTTTCTTCTTCGTTCTTACAGCAATGCTTGCCGTTGTTTCTCTCGTTTATCTTTTCGTCACCATCTTTGCCGATGGCGACAGCGGGCCGGCGGAATACACGGCGATACCAAATCACATTGTCGATACCGTCAACACCAAAAACGGCGACGACTATGTGGCGTATAACACGGTCAATAACCTTAACGGCAGCGCAGGAGATTTGAACAACTTCACCGGTAAAAACGGCTGGCTCGTTCTCTATTATACAAAGGACTCCACCGTCGGCGATCCGATAACGACTGATGTCAAGATCATAAAGGGCTCAACGAAATCTCCTCTCGATTACGAAAACGTTACCATGTTCGGCGAAGCGAACGCAATTAACCTCAGCTCAAAGGATTACACCGGAGTTGACGACTCGGCGAAGGGTACATATATGTATATCAATCGAGGAGGACTCAGCACAATCGCTTCTGTATTCAGTCAGAACAGCTTCGCAATAACCCTCGGCGGCGGCGCAGTTGCCGGAATTATCATCGGTATGCTTGTTCAAATGCCGAAGAAAAAGAAGAAGAAGAATAATCCTGCAATAGCATAGTTGGGAATGATTCAATGAAATTTAAAAAAATTATAAGTCTCGTTTCGGCGCTCGCTCTCTCGCTCGGCCTGTGCGTTTTCGCACAAGCCGAGGAGGAATGCGCAGTTGTCACCACAGCATCCTCAACAAAATCGTATACTTCGCTTGAGGAAGCCTGGAAAAGCGCAGTTGAGCTGGGCAACACGAGCGATGTAACAATCAAACTGAACAAAAACTGGACAGCCAACGATTCAGGCTCATTCGGCAGCGGCACAGGCTTCAGCAGTGAGGGCGCATTGCTCTATTCCGGCAAGAATGTGCTTACCCTTGATTTGAACGGCTGTTCCATTGACAGAAATCTTTTCAAGCCCGTTGCGAAGGGCTCGGTAATATTCGTCGAATCGACAATGACCGTCATTGACTCAAAAAGCGACGAATACACGGTTTCAAAGCTCTTCAAGGGCGGCTCGATTCAAAACGGCTCAAGCAAGGCTCGTGCCGGCGGAGTTTCAGTTACCGGAAGCGCAACCTTCAATTTCAACGGTGGAACGATACTCAACTGCGTTTCGACCGACGACGGCGGTGCGATCAGCGTTTTCGGATCAAGCGCAACGCTCAATGTCAACGGCGGCTCGTTCTACGGCAACCGTACCTATGACGACTCCGGAGAATGCTGCGGCGGTGCGATATACAGCAACAGTTCAACCGTAAACATCGAAAACGCCGTCTTTGAGGGAAATTACGCCGAGGATAACGGCGGTGCGATATATTCCTACAACGGAACATTGACCGTCAAAAACTCCGCTTTTTATTCAAACTCCTCCGAGGAGGAGGGCGGTGCGATATATGCCGACGGCAGCGTAACGACCAACATAAAGGACAGTCTTTTCTCGCGAAATGACTCAACGGATGACGACGGCGGCGCAATCTACTGCGACTCGAACAGCGGAACATATCTCGTTAACTGCGAAATGTATTATAACCATTCCGCTTCCGAGGGTGGTGCGATCCATGTCAATGCCGACAAGGTTTTCATACTCGGCGGAACTTACCGCTACAACACCGCAGACGAATACGGCGGCGGTATTTATGTTGACAGTCTTTATGATCTGAATGTTTCCGGCAAACTTATCGTTAAGGATAACACCTGCAAGGGCAAAGAAAGCAACCTTTGCCTCCAGAACGGATCGGCCTCAACGGCTTACCTCTACTGCGGCGGCTTTTACGAAGGTTCTTCGATTGGACTTTGCTCAAGCTCAACAAGCTCTCGACTTGCGATAAAGGGCATTGACAAGCTCCAATACTCCAACTACATTCACTTTGATTCCGGCTTTAAGCAGGATAAGGTGAACGAAATAAAGCTCAGCAGCACCGGCATTCGAGCTATAGCCTCCGTCCTCGGAAACGGCAACATACTTTACATTTGTATCGCCATATTGGCTGTTGCGGGCTTGTCGACAGGAATAGTAATAATTGTTAAAAAGAAGAAAAAGAAAGGAGAGAAAATAAATGGTCAAGTCTAAGAAAAAGAAAATTCATTTTCTCCTTGCTTTAATATCGGTCGCATTGGTGGTTGCTTTGATATTCACCTCCTACGGCTCTGTATTCGGAGTTGTTGCGGCCTACGGCTCAAAATACGTCTCGGAGGTTCAGCTGTTCTACGGCAAGACCCTCAATGAAGCAATAGAAAACTGTAAATCCGCCGACTATATCCCCGTTGAGAAAAACATAAACCATGCAGCTGCGGGCGATATCAGCGAAAACGGCATCTATGTTGTCGGTTACAAAACAACCGATGATCCCGATGAGGGCATAACGGATATTTCAATGCTTCAGATGAACAGCGGATATCAGGATTATACCTACGGCGATATTGCCGAAAGAGCGATCGAAAAGCTCGGCAACCTCCCCACGGAGCTTTCCTATGCGGTTGAAGAATTTGCGGATAACTATGACAATAAGAGTCCTGCAGCCATCGCCGCTGCCAATGTTCTTAACTGCTATTATATTGATGAAATGAACAACAAGAAGCTGGGCGACTATCTTGTCAGCGGCGAATGCAACATAGATTTCATCAAGAAATTGCTCTCCCGTTCAAGCACTACCGTTGTTTCGGCTTTCTGCAATGCGCTTGTTGCCGGCGTTGCCGATTACGGTGACGAAAACTGGGCAACCAGAATTGCGACAACAACGGTTAAAGACGAGCTTGAAAAAGGAGACAGCGATCAAGCCCTTGATGTTCGTTATAAGTCTCTTGCAACAGAGCTTGTAGACAGCCTGCAAGCCTTTGCAAAGGGCTACAACGAGGCCATGAATCGCTATAAAGCGAACAACGAAAAGGTTGAACAGGTTGAAGTCGACGGCGACGACATAACCGAAATCCCAGAAAAAACTCTGGAGGATATGACGACCGGCGCTGAAATCAACAGCCAGGACGCCGACACATTTTACCTCGTAGCATATGAGATGCTCAATCTCTATAACTACGACGAAACCACAAAGCTCGGCGATTACTTCGTCAACCTCGGTAACTCGTCCTATAGCGAAACGGCAAGTCTGAGAAAGATTTATCCGCTTGTTGATTCCCTTACCGACGGTCAGCTTGCGCTGATGAGAATGTGCGGCGTCGCCTTCTCTTCATTCTACCTCAAAAACGATTCAAGCATAATTGACGAAACAAACAAGCAGCTTGAATCAATAAAGAAGACGATCAAGGAAGGCAACGGCGGCGACAGTATGTCTATCTGGATCGGCACGGATCAGACGGTTTACAATCAGAAAATTGCAATTACCAAAGACGCATACAGAACCAACACGGCAGGTCAGATATATAACACTCTCACCTCTCCGGACGATCTCGACGATTTCCTTTCGGAGGCAAACTCAAAACTCAATCTCGTCCTTCTCGTTACCGGTATCGGTGCTATAATAGTAGGCGCCGTTACCAAGACTATTGTATCATTTATCGGCTTCATGGGTGCCGCATCGGGTGCGTGGGCGGTTTGCTGCGCAGGTATAGGTGCAGGCGTATTCAGTACGATATTCGGTCTTCTCGGCTGTGCGATAATAGCCGTGGGCTATATTGCTCTCGCCGCATTGATTGTTGTTTTGGTGGTAATGTTAGTCAAGTACATATGGGAGCTTTACCACGATGACGATGAGGAAGATTTCTCGGATATTCCGTCCGTCATGTACGACGAAGCGCAAAACAGATTTGTTCGTTATAATTTGATAACCATAAATTTGTCAGCGACCGACGAAACCACTCAAAACATGCTGAAATTGAGTGATCTTGAAAACAAACTACCTAAGAACTATTTCTCCAACATAAACGGTGCGAACGCCAGAAGATGGAATGCGCTTTATGCAACAAAGAGCAAATATCTCGGCGATCCCATTTGCTCCTCAGATATAGAAGATCTCATTGTCGTTCAGTATAATGACAATACAACACCGCAGGGCTACACGCCTGTCAAGTGCTTCGGCGAGGTTTCGGCTGCTAACCTGAACGCAAACTCAAAGTCAGATTCTTGTGCGGTTTATATGTTCTATAAAAACACGACCAACGAGATCAATGAGGGCGAGGAGGAAGAAAAAACAACCGGAACACAGTATCTTTCAAAGCTTTCACTTTCCGTCGAGAGCAGCGAAACAGCCGCAAAGGCTGCCCTGACCAAGGCGGGCTACAATGTTCTTGATGTTAACCTCACCCCCTCCACCGCTTCAATCAAGAAATATACTTATCTCGGATTTGAAACAACTACGAATGCGAACGACGCAATAACGGATATCAGAGTATCCGCCAGGAATTCGGCAAGCGCATATCTTTTCGGTAACGCTTCCTACACCTCCTGCGGAACAACCGCTACCGGCGATACGCTTTATTACACATCGTATAAGTCGGCAGGCTCAGCAATACTTGCCGATCTGAAAATAAAGTATACGCTTAACGATATTCCGACAGGATACGAACCGGTCAATATGTTCTGCGGCGGCAACGCTTTCAATTTCAACTGCGGCGGTACAGAGGTTGACAATACTGTTTCAAGAGATCACAGCTCGCAAACCGCCGAACATTGGGACGATAAGGGCACATATCTCTATTTCAAGCCCTCCGTCACCTATACAGACGGTGCGGAATACATCTCCGGCATCGTTCTGGTCGCCGGTAACCCCAAGGCAAAATTCGGCAACTCCGGTGAAGATTATATGAAAGCGCTGGGTCTGAAAAGATTCGATGCCGACTTGACCAATAACGCAGCGATTCAGCTTCCGAGCGATGTTCACGGCTTTGTTTCAAGCGAACGCTGGGGTGCAAATATTGCAACATATGTTTGCTACACAACGACCCACAATCCATACAGAGCAATATACGGAATAAGATCGTATGCCTCTGCGCCGGGCAATAATTATGTTCCATCAAACCTCGGAAACCTCACCTCGGGAGCATATGCTGTCTGCGATGTCTTCTTTGAGCTGCCGTATCTTGTAAGCGGCGGAAGCCAAAAGGAATACTATCTGCGAGGTGTATACGAAACTCATTCGTATCAATTTGCAAACGGAAGCGGCTCATCAACCGGCTTGGAACAGCAAACCATGACGACCTCTCTTTTGCCGGAGGATTACGAAAATGTTGACTGGTCAAGCTGCAATGTCAGAGGCAAGGGTCTGTATGTTCTCGGCCCCGTCGAGGGCGGCACTCCCCTCACCGTCAGCGATATTAAGGTTTCGTCCGAAGCCACAACTCCCGATGGATATGTCAGTGTTCAGGACTTCAAAACACCGAACAGAACGGAACCCAACAATCTCGGATACAGAACCGACAACATAAAGTATACTTCATCAAGCAGCAAAGGTAGTATAAACCCGGTATACATCTATGTTAAGCAGGAAGCTCCCGTTCAGAAGAAATATATTTCTGCGATTTCCGTTTCGACATATACCATTCAAAAGCTTGTCGGTGATGATCTTTCAAACTATGATGCGGCAGCACAGAAAACGATCAACGCCACTGCCTATGAATACTGCAATCAAACGCTTTTGGCGCAGTGCACCGATGAGATCATACAGTCGAACATAGCTATTGACAGATCTCAAACATTCTATTCAAATCCAAGCAATGTTTCAAGCAATGTTTCCTGCATAGGCGTTTCAAGAACGGATGACCAAACGAAGGCGATTACAGGAATAATAAAGTATGTCACCTCCGAAAAGACCGTTCCCTCCACAATTCAGGTCAACGGCGCAACCTATTCCAAGGCAGGAGACATGGTAAACGACCCGAAGGGCTCCTATTACCTTTATTACACTAACTCAGCAGCTGCGAACCCCGGAATGCCGCTCACATCGATCAGCACAAGCGACGAGGTCTTTGAACAGGATTGCGCAACTGTTCTGTCAACAAATTCGGTTGACAACAGCAAAAAGGAAACTACGGCAAGCCTTTACGGCGACCCGAATCAATCGACATTCATTCACATGGGCTATGCCGACACCGCAACAATGATGGGCGCAATTTATGTCGGACACGGCAAGACGAGGAAGGAAGCACAATGCAACCTGCTGAGTCTCGGCTGCAACATATGCGTTGACTTGGATGTCAACCTCAACACGGGTGGCGAATATGTCTATATCGGATATTCGAGATACACACTTCAAAGAACCGAAATCAGAAAGGGTGTTCCGGCTTATGCCGTCAGAGATATCATTCTGACCGTCGGCGAACCGCATAAAGATGAAATTACCGTCAACGGACTTGTATATAACTGTGCGATTGACGAATACAATCAGGGTGCTGATTCCGACGGATCAAAGGGAGTATCGCTCAATTCCGGTACAGGCGGCAAACAAATTTATCTTTACTACACGCTGAAAAAGACAAAGGAAACCGCTTACACCATCTCAAAATTGGGTCTGGCGTGCAAGGATTATGGCATAGTCAATGATGACTCCAACAAATGGGAGCATGTTCTCGACGCAAACGGTAACCGAGTCAACCTCAACGAGGATGCGATAGCCACTATCGACGACGGAAAGCACATTGAGGATAACAGAATTTACCTCTATGCAAGCAGAACCGACAACGCCGTTAAGGAAAGCGCAGCCGTCAATACGAATTCGATCAACAACGAATTTGTTGCCTACGATGTTTATATGAAGGGAGAATAAGCTATGAAAAAATTAAAAATCATAATTCCGCTGCTCTGTGTGATCTGCATAGTCTCGGTTATTATAGCCTCTCTCCCCTCTTTGGCGGCGAACATAGCTTCCGAGAGCAACTGCGAATATGTCTACACCTTCAATATTAAGGTTGACAATCCCTGCAACTCTTCGGATATGGATAGGGACGCAGTGAATATCCTCTATTTTGACTATTATTATAACGGTCAAAACGGATATCAAAGTGAGCAGAAAAAAACATTTGATATGTCGTGGAACGGCGACGGCAATAACAATGCCGAGTTCTTGGGTACTCACTTTATGAGACCAAACGACGATACTTTCTACACAAAATTTAATGTAACTCTTAAAGGCAAACTCAACAGAGTTTATATCAAGCTGAATATGGACGGCGGCGAGAGATTAACCTTTACGGTTGAGAAGATAACCTGCAACGGAAAAAGAATCAACAGCAACACGGACTATGTTTCCTCCGCTTATAACGATTCTACCGCTACGATTTATTGCTCAATGGAAAAGTCAATAATCGATGAAACGAATTCGCCTTACTTCAAGGATCATGAAAACTTTGCGATCTCTGAAAAGGAATTGAACAAAATCGTCAACAACCTTGACGAGAACCAAAGTTATGCCGGTCAATTCAAGGATCAATACAATTCGGTTATTGATTTGGCGGTTCTCAAAAACTGCGTCGCAACCTCGGACGGTGACATAAATCAGTATTATTCGCATCATGATGAAGAAAGTATGTACAATTATACATTCTATTTTGATGTTGAGAACCCAATTAACCTCAACAGTGCGGATTACAACGAGGTTGAAACATTTTATATTGAAATAAGCTATGTTGATCAGAACGGTTACGGCAGCGGCAAGAAATACAAACTTGATATGGCGTATAGTTCCGATCTGAAGAGAAACCTTAATCAGAAATATCTCAACTATTTCGAGAGATATAATGACACCGGTTACAAAACACATTTTTCACTCTGGGTTCCCGGCATTGTGACCGAGGTCAAATGCAAACTCAACATGAGAGGCGAAAAACTGTGCGTCAACTTTGAAAAGATCGTGCTTAATTCAATGTCCGTCAATACCGACAGAGATTATGTTTCCTCGGTATATTATGACTCGGACGCAACGATTCCTTGCTATGTCCCCGCTTCACAAATCGCAGTGGCAGAGGGTAATTTGCCCGAAAAATACAGCACCGAGCTGACTGATCAGTACGGCGCAGTAGTATCGGAAAATCTGTTTAACAAAGCTAAAGCAGACCCGCAAAGATATCTCTATCATCAGTAATCAATAGGCAAAACTTAACCCGGCAGCTTGAATTTAGCTGTCGGGTTGTTTTATCGGCGTATTATGACTCGGACGCAACGGATTTCCAACTCTGTCCCCGCTTCACAAATCGCAGTGGCAGAGGGCTAATTTGCCCGAAAAATACAGCACCGACCTGACGGATCAGTACGGCGCAGTAGCATCGAAAAATCTGTTTAACAAAGCTGAAACAGATCAGCAAAGATATCTCTATCATCAGTAATCAATGGACAAAACTTAACCCGGCAGCTTCAAATTAAGCAGCCGGGTTATTTTATTCGGAAATACTGATTTTTTCGTTTCTCTTTTTTACGATTCGTTTGTATACGAAAATATTGACAATCAAGTAGATCGAAACGGGCAATATATATCCTATTCGGTTTGCGGCAACATAATCGGCCTCAACGAGAAGATTGAATACCGCATGAAATACAACCGCCAAATTGAAAGTACACAGTGTTCCGCATAAATATAGCTTCTTTTTCTTTCGGATATACGGAATATAATTTGCGACCAACATAGTGCTGATACTGTGCATCAAGCCGGTGCTGAAACCTCTGATCAGCGCAAAAAGGAGGTTTACGGTTTCTATATGCTGGGTCAATATGATGATATTTTCCAGCATTGCAAAGCCAACGCCGATTGCAAAGGCAACCGTTGTGACCGATTTTCTGTCATCGGAAAAGACCGACGCATAGTAGATAACCGGCAGCACCTTAACCAGTTCCTCGGTCAAGGGCGTAACATTGGTCGTAAAATACAATGTCGTGCTTCTCGTCTCACGCAACAGCAATCCGTTAACCTCGCTGACAAACAGGCAGCAAAACATTCCCATCAAAAGAGCAATGACGACCTTCCTCGATTTCTTCTCAATGGGAACGAGCATCATCGCCACCGGAACGGCAATACAGATAAAAAGTATGTAGCTCATTGAATCCATTTTTTTGTCTCCTTATTAAGAAATGGAAGAAACGCAATATAGAAAATTCCGAGCAACGCCTGAATGACGACTATCGGAGTTTGGATATTGAAGCAATATAAGCCGATCTCCGAAATAGATACAAATTCAAAAATCAAACAAACGAGGTTAAAATTCCTAATCGAGTTAATTATACCGTCCTCAACATCGGGAATAATCAAATGCTTCATGTTGAAATATCCGGCAAGTCCGGCAAAAAGCGTTAGAACTATGAAGAAAATACGGACGGACAACTGCGCATAACCATAGAAAAATGCAGCAACGGAAATCGCCAATTCAAGAGTCGGCACAGTTATGGGAATAAGCCTGTATTTTGTAAATCTTTCTTTCTTTTCGTCAACCAGATTGTCGAGCGTACCGACATTCGGAAGATACAGGAACAAGAAAAAGGTAGCAAAACCTAAAAATCCGACATTAAATGCACTGGGCAATTCTCCGTAGCATAAAACGGTAATGGTGTAATATGCCCGGGAAAAGACCTGACAGGCAATAGGAAAAACCATCAGCTTGAAATACAACGGTTGCTTTTTTTTGTAAATAGCCGTCAAACCGTAGATCAAGCCGATACACGCACATACAAGCAAGTATATGTTTATAACTATTATCTTCATCTAAAGTTCTCCTAATTTGATTTAAGGCAATACCGCAGCCTTTACGATATTTCATCATTTATATTATAGCACATCAAAAATAAATGTTCAATACTTTTCTGCAAGCAATTAAGGCAATATCACATAAATTAACTGTTCAAAATCGCCTTATCTGAGTAAGCGCTGATTAAAATGTAAGCTCGTCAACCGACGAAAGAAGTTTTAAAAGGCGATCCCTGTAAAATTCGGTCATCTGCTCACGGTTAGCTTCGTTGCGACGGATCGTTCGGCGGAGCAATCGCATATATCCGATGATCCTCGCCTTGTTCTCGATCTCGTTGATTCTCGACTCGTCCTGCGTTTCGAAATACATGGCAAGAGATTTACGCCAGAATTTCACCGCAACCTCATGCGGGATTCCGAGGAAGCCCAAAATTATATCATGGTCAACCTCCGAAAAACCGATAAATGCATTAAACATTGAGCCAAACTCAAAAATCGGGTGGCCAACGCAAAGGGTATCCATGTCTATAAGCAGAGCCTCACCATCGCGCACCATAACATTGTTGGTATGATAGTCGCCGTGCAGCATGGTGTTCTGCTCGGGCACAGCCTCAACCATTTTATAAAGTTTGTTACCCATATCCTCCGGAAGATAATCACGGTCAAATGCTGCCCATTCAAGCGCAACCTGCTTCATATCCGGCATATCACCGGGCTTAACATGAGTTGAATGAATCTGCTTGAGCATATCTACATAATACTTGAGAGGCAGATCCAAATTTTCGGGGTCTTTTTTTATCATCTTGGAAAGAGACGATGCCGCAAGCAGCTCCATCACCGTTCCGTAGCCCTCGCCGATACGAACTATATCATAAGGTATCGCAGTGTTAATGCCGAGCACCAACGCCTTGCGGGCAAGCTCACGCTCACGCTGAATTTCCGGCAGTGCGTCCGGGTTGAAATATACCTTGATTATGGTTTCCTCATCGTAACGGTAAACTGCTCCGTTTGCGCCCTTGCCAATCATTTCACAGCCATCGGCAGAAAGTATGCGGTATGCTTTTTTAACCGTCATCATCTCCGTGAAGCCGGTCATCTCCAATATATCATATACCTCGGAGGAAACATTAACTATCGCCAGCTTTGGATCTTCTTTACGCAGACGAAGAAAAATACGCAATCCTGCGCTTGAAATATAATCAAGATTTTTTGCATCGATCACAACCGACGCATTCGGGGCAGTGCTGCGTGCCTGTGCAATGTCTTTTTCAACATCAGCCGCATTGGATGCATCTACCCTGCCGCCGATACAAATCGTCAGCGAATCCTCGTTTGAATGATATGTAACCTGTTCACTCATGCTTTTATACCTCCGCAAATATTATCTGAACCAGTTTGTCAAATTCCTGCCATGCCGGTGTGTCGGAAAGCTCCCGAATATTTTCGGCAATGGTTCGGTAATACCAAGCCTGCTGCGCCGGATCTTTTTGATTAAAGCGCTGCCACATAGAATGGCCTTCGTTTTTCCATTCGGAATAAACGGCACGAATATTGGCGAGCTTATCGCCCAAATAAAGGATTTTTACATCCAAATCGTTTGTTTGATTCAGAAGCTCTATCGCTTCTTCCTTGCGAACCTTCCATGTTTCGTTAGGCGGAAGCTCCGCACGCTTGTCCTCCGTCTCCGATGCAACCAACTCCGCAACTCTTTTTCCGAATGTTTTCTCGATCTCACACATTGTAATTCCGGCGTCTTCAACAACATCGTGGAGCATTGCCGCCGCAATGACCTCCTGTTTATCCGTCACGGAAGCCACGATAACTGCCGCCTCCATGGGGTGAAGGATATACGGCACGTCCGACTTCTTCCGCCTCATTGAATCATGCGCTTTTGTCGCAAAAATTATTGCCTCGCTAACCAATTCCATCATTCAATCACCAAAATATCGGTCAATCCCGTCATTTCGAGCACATCCATAACCGCATCGCAAACGCCCGTCATCTTCATGCTTCCCGTCTGGCTCATCTTTTTATGTGATCCAAGCAATACACGCAGTCCTGCCGATGAAGTATATGTAACATCTTTCATATCCAAAATCAGCTCGGTAGTCTCCGCCGGAAGCGCATCAATTGCCGCTCCAAGCTCCGGCGAGGTAACTGTATCAAGCCTACCTGAGATATGCATCGTTATTGAGTTGCCGTTCTGTTCGGTCGTTATCGTCATTTTTTTGACGCTCCTTTCAAATCTTTCGTCATGGTAAGTCTGTTCTCGCCGTTTTCACGGGCATAGGAAACAGAGTCCATTGTTTTCTTAATTATAAATATTCCAAGCCCTCCGACCTCGCGCTGCTCTGCGGAAAGAGTAACATCGGGATCGGTTTGGGTAAGAGGATCAAACGGAATACCGCTGTCGCTGACTACAAATTTTGCTGTATTTGTTTCTTTGTCAACGGCTATTGCAATTTTCGCCTTTCCCTCGCCGTTGGGGTAAGCATAGTGAGCAATATTGACAAAGACTTCCTCCATCGCCACACAGACAGCCGTCTGAATTTTCATCGGGCAATCTGCCTTTTCAAGCTCTGCCTCAACAAATCCGAGCATATCGGCGATGCTTTCGTCTTTGGCTTCAAAAGTTCGTTCAAGCATAGCTCCATCTCCCTTAAAATCAAGCAACAGCATCGTTATATCGTCAAACTGAGGTGCATCTCCGGCAAAGTTTTGCAGCTCACTTCGAATCATTTTAAGCGTTTTTTCAACATCAGCACCAACTGAATTTTTGTTCAGGAAGTCCTTTAAACGCTCCTGCCCGTAAAGCTGCCGTTTGGAATCGGTTGCTTCCGTAACGCCGTCGGTGTACAAAAACAGACGGTCGCCCGGCGCAAATTTCATTATGCTCTGACGGTATTTTATCTCGTCCATCCCCGCCAAAACAAAGCAGCTGCACTCTCTTAGATATTCAAACTCACCATCAGCTTTTTTGACAAGCGGAGGATTGTGACCGGCATTTACATATGTCAGCGTTCCGTCGGTCAGCTCAAGTACGCCGAGCCATGCCGTTACAAACAGTCCGGCGTCATTACCGTCGCAAAGTATATGATTGACCGTGGTAAAAACCTCCGCAGGTTTCATTCCGGTCTGAGTGTAATTTTTTATAAGCGTTTTGGCAATAACCATAAACAATGCCGCAGGAACACCCTTGCCTGAAACATCGGCAACAATGACCGCAAGCCTGTTTTCTCCTATCATAAAGAAATCGTAGAAGTCGCCGCCAACCTCTTTGGCAGGATCCATCAAAGCATACAGTTCAAATTCATTGTGATCCGGAAACGGCGGAAAAATACACGGAAGCATATGCGCCTGAATGTCGGCAGCCAAAGTCAGCTCCGCATTTATGCGCTCCTTTTCCGCCATAATGCTTTTGAGATTATCAACATATTTCACCAAATCCTGAATCATTGAGATATATGAACGGGCAAGCTCACCGACCTCCGTTGAGTCCTTGGCGTAATCCTCGCAGGCGTCGATCATCTTATCAAGCCTTATTTCCGTTGCCTGCCCCTTGCAGTAGGTTCCGGCGATCTGCGCAAGCTCCTCGATCGGGCGTGAGATCCTTTGCTCGGTGAAACGCATAAAACCAATCGAAAGTGCAAAATATGCATTCATCGCCATTGTTTCGAAGAGATAGATCTTGCTCCACAGTCCCATATCACTGTTTGCGCCGAATTTATCCGTAAAATAGACCGCCAAGCCGACCAGCAAACAGATGCAAAGTCCGGTGACAAGCATATTGATGATCATTCTCTCATTCATTGAGAAACGGATATTTTTGTTATCGTTTCCCTCTTTCAGATTTTCAATATGCATCTGAAGCAGATGACCGCCGATCAAAAGCGGTGCGCCGAAAAGAAGTCCCGAATCAAAGCTGTTTATAAACAAAAATAAATTATCCAACGAAAAAAGTTCTGTCACATCATATACATGATTCAAAATGCTTGTGAAAATCACGGTTAGAAAAGCATTTAAAACCAGCAGTAAACAAAACTTTAAGATTCTTGCTACACTGTCAAGCCTGAATTCAGCTCCTCCACGCTCTTTGTTCAGCTTTTTCCAAAGAAAATATGCGCTCATTGCGTAGAGAATTTGCAGCAGACTGTTGATCAGTGCATATAGCGGCTCATAGTCTGCGATAAGCTCGCAGATAAAATTACCTGCCGCACACCCCAATGCCGCCGGCATACCGAAAATCATGCCGAGAACAGGAGTAAGCGCAGCCGCAGGCCGCATTTCAGTAATCTCCGACGCAGCAGCCCAAAGCTTAAACGGTGCAGTCAAAAGCACAAACAAAATAAGGTTTATTCCAAACACAGAAAGCGCAGCACCGGTTTTGCTAAGTTTTTGTTGCATGGGGATTCACCTCAATTGTGCGATTTTGCCTTTAAAAAATTCAGACACCGTTCCTTATAGTCAGCGGCCTCGTCATATACGCCGTGGCCGTAGCTTTCATCGTAAAGATACATCTCACAACCAAGAGCTTCGGCAATCTGTCTTGATCCTTGAGCGGTTACGACACGATCGCCCTCCGACCCTATAACGAGAGTCGGACATTTAACGGCGGAAAGCTCATCAAGGCAGTCAAAGCCCTCGCAAGCCTTCGCAAGAATTATAAAGCGGCGATATTCCTCATCGCTTATGCCCCGTCCGACAGCGATAAGCATTTCACGGCATTTTGCAAGAGTCGCCTCGGAATAAACCTTGTCGGCAAAGCTCTCGAGAAGACCGTCTTCGTTCTTTTCTTGGGCAAGACAAATCCATTCGCCTACTGTTTTTGCAGCGGTTTCATTCGCTCTCGCAAGAGTTGAACCGAGGATCAGCTTATGAACAAGCTCAGGAAAGTCGATTGCAAGATACTGGGCGATCATTCCGCCCTGAGACGCTCCGAAAACATCGGCGTTTTCAATATTCAAGGTCTTCATCGCCTCTGCGGTATCCTTCGCCATATCCCTAACGGTATAACCCTCTTGTATATCCTCGGCTCTGTCAAAGACATATACTTTATATTCTTTCGAAAAAATCTTGTATGCATGAGCTATTGCCCCCGCCGAACGCAAAACGCTGTGAATCGACAATCCGGGCAGTATCACGAAGCTTTTTTCTCCGCTTCCGAATACGGTATAATTCATCATTTGACCTCCCGTAAAAGGACGATTCGTTTTGCTGATCCGAACCGCATAAATACTCGGATATATTATATCACAATATTTGAATAACACAATATTTTTTTGCCGATTTAAGAGCCTTTTTTCAAAAAAATTACCGATAAAATCAAAAAATCATCGAGATAGATCTGTAAAGACCTTTCTCGATGACAGTACTATTTTCTCCAGACCATTTTGTTAACAACGCCGGTGTAGCTTTGAATAAGTCTTGCAACCTTTGTTGAAACATTCAGGTGGGTATAATCGTCAACGGGTGTACCGAATTCGCCGTTTTGCTGCATTGCGACAGCCATGTCCACGGCTTGCAGAAGCGAGTCGCTGTCGATACCGGCAAGAATAAAGCAACCTGTATCAAGCGCCTCGGGGCGTTCCGTAGAGGTACGAATACAAACGGCGGGAAAAGGCTCTCCCTCCGACAGGAAAAAGCTCGACTCCTCGGGCAAAGTTCCGCTGTCGGATACCACGGCAAATGCATTCATTTGCAGACAGTTATAGTCATGGAAGCCGAGCGGTTCGTGAGCTATCACACGGCGATCAAGCCGAAATCCCGTGCCTTCAAGACGCTTTTTGCTCCTTGGGTGACAGGAATAGAGAATCGGCATATCGTATTTCTCCGCCATGGCGTTTACCGCCGTAAAAAGCGAAAAGAAATTGGCGTCGGTGTCAATGTTTTCTTCCCTATGAGCGGACAGCAGAATATATTTTCCTTTTTCAAGACCCAACCGTTTATGAATATCGCTTTCCTTGATTCTAGCAAGATTGGCTTTGAGCACCTCTGCCATAGGACTTCCGACCACAAATGTGCGCTCTTTCGGCATTCCGCATTCCATTAGATAGCGGCGGGCGTGCTCCGAATAGCAGAGATTAACATCGCTTATTATATCCACAATGCGGCGGTTGGTTTCCTCCGGCAGGCACTCGTCCTTGCAGCGGTTGCCCGCCTCCATATGAAAAATCGGAATGTGCAGCCGCTTTGCGCCAATTACAGAAAGGCATGAATTTGTATCGCCGAGCACCAGCACGGCATCGGGCTTCAGTTGCGCCATAAGCTTATAGGATTTGTCTATGATATTTCCTATTGTTGCGCCGAGATCGTTGCCGACCGCATCGAGATAGTAATCCGGAGAACGCAGCTCCAGATCATCAAAAAACACACGATTGAGAGTGTAATCGTAATTCTGTCCGGTGTGAACGAGGATCTGTTCAAAGTATCTGTCGCAACATTTGATGGTTGCAGACAATCGGATTATCTCCGGCCTTGTACCTATGATCGTCATAAGCTTTATCTTTCCCATGTTCACACCTCCTCAAAGAATGTATCGGGATGATTGGGGTCAAACAATTCGTTCGCCCACATGACCGTAACCAAATTTTCCGTTTCGCTCAGGTTGATGATATTGTGCGTATAGCCCGGCAACATATGAACCGCCTGAATTTTATCGCCACTGACCTCAAATTCAATTACCTCATCCGAGCCGATCCTTCGCTCCTGAATCAGACCGTGACCGGAAACAACAATAAAAAACTCCCACTTGGAATTGTGCCAGTGCTGACCCTTTGTAATGCCGGGCTTTGAAATGTTCACGGAAACCTGTCCGTTAGCCTTTGTTTTAAGCAGCTCGGTAAAGCTGCCTCTGTCATCAACATTCATTTTTAGCGGAAATGCGACTTTCTCCGGCGGAAGATACGACAGGTATGTGCTGTAAAGTTCCTTTTCGAAGCTGCCGTCGGGAATTTCGCAAAGCAGTAGCGTTTTGGGCTGCGCATTGAATGTATACAGCAAGTCCGCAATCTCCCCGACCGTGGCTGCATGGCTGACGGGGACGGCACAATAGCCGTTTTCCGATTTATGGGGATGACCCTCGATGGCATCCAGTATTTCCTGCACAAGATCATCAATATATACCAGCTCAAGCGCAGCGTCGGGATTAGAAACCGTAATGGGTAGTTCCCTTGCTATGTTATTGCAAAAGGTTGCGACGACGGAATTGTAGTTTGGTTTGCACCACTTTCCAAAAAGATTCGGGAGGCGGTAAACCATGACATCCGCTCCTGTTTGCTCACCGTATGAAAAAACGAGCTCCTCGGCAGCTTTCTTCGACTGACCGTACGGGCTGCCCGCATAGCGTCCCGTCAGACTCGCCTGAACGGAGGATGAAAGCAGCAACGGGCAGGTGTTTCGGCTTTCACGAAGCATTTGCAGAATTTTCCGTGTAAAATCCGTGTTGCCGACTTCAAATTCGCTTTGCTCTTTCGGACGGTTTACCCCGGCAAGGTGGGCAACAAAATCCGCCTGCCGGCAAAAGTTTTCAAGTTCCTCGTCCGATGTTTCTCTTGTGCAGAGAAAAATTTCGTCTATTTTAATGTTTGGGCGGGTTCTATCTCTGCCGTCCTTAATCGTATACAGGCGCTCTGCAAGATTTTTTCCGACAAAGCCGTTCGCCCCGGTGACTAATATATTCATCAGCAGTTTCCTCCAAACAGCTTGAGCTTCTGTAAAAGCGTTTTCATTTCATCAACCGAAAGCTGATGCGTGTTATGTGAACTGTACTGCTGTATTTTATTCAATTCAATATTTCCTTTGCTGAAATAATTATCGTAATTTAAGTTTCTGTTGTCTGCCGGAATTCGGAAAAATCCGGGAAGATCTTCCGCACGCAGCATTTCCTCCGCCGTAACGAGCACCTCAAACAGCTTTTCACCGTGGCGAGTTCCGATATTCGTCATGCCGACATCAGTTTGTTTCAATTCAAGCACGGCTTTAGCCAAAGTCTCGATGCTTGCCGCAGGAGCTTTCTGCACGAACAAATCACCCTGCTCACCGTGTTCAAAGGCATATATAACCAAATCTACCGCATCTTCAAGAGTCATCATAAATCTGGTCATTGCGGGATTGGTGATCGTTAAGGGCTTGCCATCGCCTATCTGCTCACAAAACAACGGAATAACCGAACCTCTCGACGCCATGACATTACCATAGCGGGTGAGACACAGCACAGGGTCGCCGGACAGCATCTGACGGGAGCGTGCAATGACATTCTTCTCCATCACGGCCTTGGTCATTCCCATTGCGTTTATCGGGTATGCCGCCTTATCCGTGGACAGGAAAATCGCCTTTTTGACATGATTGGCAACGCAGGCAGTGATAACATTATCCGAACCTATCACATTGGTTTTAACTGCCTCCATCGGGTAAAACTCGCATGAAGGCACCTGCTTGAGTGCGGCGGCATGGAAAACATAGTCCACTCCCCGGAAAGCCGGAGATATGGAGCTTAAATCTCGCACATCGCCAATATAAAATTTTATTTTTTCTGCGAACTGAGGATATGCAAGCTGATAGCTGTGGCGCATATCGTCCTGCTTCTTCTCGTCACGGGAGAGTATTCTGATCTCACTTATCTCGGTAGTCAAGAACCTGTTCAGCACGGCATGCCCGAATGAGCCCGTACCTCCGGTGATTAGCAATGTTTTGGTTTCTAATGATTTCAATGAAAATTACCCCTTTATAATCTTCTGTTTCTTTCGGAAAAGACATTGCGCAAAAAAACTGCGTCAAGCATGAGCTTTGCATTCGGTCGCAATGGTCGTATCAATGCCGGAAGAAAAATAATCGTTGAAATTTGAGTAATCAGCGATGCGGCAGCCGCTCCGGCTGCACCGAGCACCGGTATAAACGCAAGGTTAAGTAATACATTCAGCAATGCCGCACCGACATACAAATACTTCAAATATTTCTGCATATTCTCGCAAACCATCCATGCGTTTCTGGCAACACCAAGATAGGAAAAAGCCGTATACCATACCACAACGCGCAACGGCGCAACGGCGGGCAAATAGCTCTCTCCGTAAACGATCAGAATAAACGGCTTGGCAACAAGACATATTGCAACAGAAGCAAGGACAGCAATATAAAAAACAATTGCATAGAGCTGTCGGTTCTTCCGTTCATAGCTTAGACGATCGTCACGAAAGCTCTCCACGATCCCCGGATAAAACGAATCTATAATAGCTGACAAAACGAAAGCCCATGATGTGCTGATTGTTACGGCAATGGAATAATGTCCGACCTCATCGGCACCGAGCATCTGCTTGAGCATAAATTTATCCGTACTGGCGTAAATCGCTACCATCAAACCGGAAATAATAAAGCTGTTGCTGCTTTTTAAAAGTTCCTTTGCTTTATTTAAGGAAAAAGTAAATTTTGAGCCTCCGTTTTTAAAATAGGCAATCAGCAAAAATACGGCAAGAACTATGTAATCAAATGCGTTGGCAACGGCAAACCACTCCACGCTCTTTCCGAGAGCCAGAAGAATGATTTTATACACAGACATTGCAGCATAAGCAGTCATTTCCGCCATGGCAGAATATTTGGATTGCAATTTAGCCTGAAACCAATAGTTGAGGGTTTCAAACACCTGAAAAATAAGTCTGATACTGTAAAGAGCCACAACCACGACAGTCAGCTTTTCACCTTTATCCACTATGCTGACAATTCCGACGATCACTGCGGCGGACAATAAGCTGGAAACGGCTTGCAAAAGCAATGTAGTGCCGATCGTTTCGCCCTCCTGTTCGGGGTGGTCGACAAAGTTTTTCACGATAACGCTGTTAATTCCAAGTGTGCAAAGTGAAGCAAAAAAAGTGGCGTATGCCGCCGCATAGTTGATCAATCCATAGTTGTTGGGACCGAGATACCTAGCCGCAAAAACACCCACAACAAAAGCCAACAGAGTATTGGCCAGCTTTCCGCCTATTAGCCAGCTGACATTTTTTATAACTTTATTCTTTATAAGCTTCTGTAGCAAAATTTTCAAGCTCCTTCTTGACTTTTGTCGGAACTCCGACAGTTTTGACAGTTATTGAATATTTTCTCAGATTTCATATCCGATATGACGAAGTTTCCGTCTTTTGACTGCAAAATCACAATTCTTTTTTATTGATTTCAGCTTCACGGTTTTACCATTTCTTCGGAATCATTCTCTTTAGCACAAAAAAGAGGATCGTCATTCAGCGCATTGACCAGATAATCGGTATCTGCCTGCATTTTGCGAATTTGATTGATTTCCGTTTCGTCATTCAATTTGATATCTTCTGCATCGATTATTTTTAAACAGACAGCTGTCTGAACACCACTTTGAGAAATTTTGCCGATATAACCGTCGTTTTTCTCGCCGTCGCCAAATGAGACTCGGAAGATTTCCGCTTCCTGTGAAGCACCTTTGTAGTAGAAGTGAACGACATATTCATACCCTAAATCCTCCGTCATTGTCTTTGTCGAAGCATTCCATTGCATCGGATAATGCAGCGTACAGAACGGTGTTTCAACCTGCAAATCCGTTTCCGATAAGACGGTGGCGGATTCCGTTTCCGTATTTTCGTATTTATCTTTGTTACTTAAGGGCATTTGCATATAAATAATAGTTCCGATGGCGCATAACAGCATAACGACAGAGAAACAAACCAATATGTATATAATTTTATGCTGCTTATTGGTTGACTGTTCCATGATCTTCTTTCCTTTCTATTCATCTGCGATAAATATTAAAGCGATTGCACCAATTGTACGGTATTGCCTTAAAGAGTGATTACCTTCTTCAGGTATGTATTTTCAGACCCGGACAGCTCCTCCGACACAGAGTCCATGTTCCAATCGGCACTGTCAAGTAAAAAATCGGGTCGGTGCGTTTGTGTTTTTTTGACGGCACTGTTCAGCTTATGAATACGAACAATAACGGCGGCAATTTGAAGCTCATTGAGATAGGGCTTTAGACGCAACCGAATATTTGAAAAATTAACATTCCGCAAGCTTTCCGCTGTTTTGAAGTCCATATGCGGGCGTTGTACCGTTCCGTCAATATCGACCAACGGTATGCACCCGGACAGGCTGCGTCGAAGTGTAAAACACGGAAAAAAGGTTTTGGGATTATCGTTATCAAAAGCACATACGGTGCAATCCGACACATCGTTTATAACTATATTGTAATTATTTGGGCCATGATCTGGTTGGTAACAAACAGCGTCCAAAACATTCAGATTCATCAGTTCTCGTTGCAAGCAAGGTGTGGGATCTGCCGCAATATCCTTCATGCGTGTTCCTGCTGCAGCCGGACTTAGCGTACCGAATAATACATTGCCGTCGTCAATAACTATACGACACCATTCGACAGGCGTTATTAAACTGTCAAAGCCCAACTCGTTTGCAACAATTTGAGATGCAACGGCTCTGGATGCGGAGAAAAATGAGAAATCCTTTCCCCGACAAATAAAGAGCATCCGATATCTTTTGGCAACAGCCCTCATATTCCAAAGAAAATATATGGCAATATCCTTGCAATCTTTAGGAATATCTTGAAGCTCAAATGCTTCAAACAGCGCATCGGCTGCTATGTTATTATCCCATATAGAAAAATGAATTTTATCGAAAATTCGGTCTGCATTGCTTAATAATTTTTGAAACCGTTCGGTATTCATTTTTTCGTCAATGCAATCTTTAAAAAGCTTGATCTCGTGCTTATCAAAAGATGTTCTTATCGGTATCTCTTGGAGAAAGATTTGCTTGTTGATCTCCATTCGATCTATGTATTTAAAAAAATTGAAATATGCTTCTTTAATGTAAGTGCAAGTCGGCTGTATTTTGGGGCACTCTCTGAAAAACCATCGTTTTCCGTCGTGCTGAAAAGAAATGATTTGATTAGTTGATAAGCAGAAAAAAGAGAGTTCGCTATGGGATAATCTGATCTCCTTAACATCGAACGATTCTTCACATATTCGTTTTCTTGTAAGCCAAAAAGCCATTGTTCGAATCAGATTTTTCAACACTGCGCCCCCATTCTGCAGGATATTGAAATCATTGCGCTTAATACCAGTTATTTCTGATGATGTTTGTTCGACTGCAAGGTCCGCTGTCATACAATTCACAGAAACCTTTATTCTTTATTTGTTCGGCTAAATTTAAAAACCGTTTTGCTGCAACCTCGGCATTCCATGTCTGGCTTATTGTTCGATAAGCCTCGAATCCTAACTTTCTTTGAAGCTTCGGATCGTCTATGAGATTTCTGACATATTCATATAATTCTTCGATATTATCATTATGATATATCAGACCGTTATCACCGTGATTAAGTAAAAAAGGCGCTGAACCTATTGCGTGGGAGGCAACTACAGCACAGCCGCTGTTCATTGCTTCGTTAAGAACCGCACCCCAGCCTTCGTGAAAATCACTTGTGAACAGGTATATTCCGGCTTGCTCCATATGTCGCCGCACATCGGTGCTGTTCATTGCGCCCAAAAATGCAATATGATCGGACACGCCGTAATCATCGGCAAGCTTTTTCAGTTTACTCTCCAAATCTCCTGTGCCGATAAATTCAATTTCAAAATTGCGGCCATCATTTTTCAGCCGTTTCGCCACCTCAAGAACCGCCTCCGGATGTTTCCATTCCAAGAATCGACCGCACCACATAATTTTGGCGGTATTTTTATTTTCAAAAAGCTTGTTAGTTTCGTAATGCTCAGTTTCTGGAAAATAGCCCCACCTATAGCTCTTTTTCAAAAAAACGCCATGAATCGCATAGTCAAACGATGTGTAAGCACTGGCAGACAATAAATACATCGACTTATATTGACCGTATCGCCGCCAAAATGTAATTAAACGGGGCAGCCACTTTATCGGTTGATATCCTTTTTTATAGATTCGTTCCGCATAGAAGAAAGTAATCTTATCGGCCTTAAGCCGAGGTTGAACCAATTTCAGCGGTGCACTTCCCAATATTACAACATCGGCTTCAATCAGAGCATTAGGTTTATTTTTTATAAAATCTTCATATTGTTTAACAAATAAAAAACCATTCTGTTCTTTCCAACCGAGCTTTTTTCTTTCTTGCGGAAACGCTTCTGTTTCAACAAATGTAAATTGATGCTCCGTTAAAGAATCCAGTGCTTCACACAGTGGCATCTGGTGATGTGTGAAATAGTTTGATATAAATATAATATTCATTTTATTTCTTACTCGCTTCGATTACTTTATGATACAATTTAAGGTATTCCGTTAAACAGTTCTTTTCATCAAATTGCAACGCTCGTTTTCGGCAATTCTCTTGGTATGACGGATCGGCGCAGACACGAATAATCGCCAGTTCCATCGCATCAATGTCGTTTTGCGGAACAACGACTCCGCACTCGGGCGTGATACTTTCCGGGCTGCCGCCGGTGTTAAATGTGATAACCGGCGTTGAACAAGCTAACGCCTCAATATTCACCAATCCGAAAACCTCTTCTCTGGTAGGATTCACAAAAACATCGGCTGCGGTATATATCTCTGCCAGTTCATGCCGATCTGTTGTTTTACGGATCGAAATGATATTATTGGGAAGGTGTTCGTCCATCTGCGAAGTTGTACCCACCAGCACGATCCTGTAATCATCTGTCAGCCGTCTGGAAAGCTCAACAAAAACATCAATTCCTTTTGAATAACTCCAATCGAATGCTACACCCAAAACGATCTTTTTATTGTTCAGTCCGTATACAGTCCGAAATTCCGAAACGGTTTTATTAAATATCTTCAAGTCTATTCCGTTATAAATCGTTTGAATTTCATATTTTTTTAAAAAAGACTGCTTGGCAATATTGTTTAACCATTTTGAAGGGGTAACGATAACGGCTTTTGGCATACTTGTAAACAGTGATTTTTTGCACTTCCACACCGCACGGGTTAAGTCAAACGGTGAAGATGAATATTTTTTTTTCTGCGGACATCCGTAGCATCCGTTCTTCCATTTTTCACAACCGTTTAGGGAAAAATGCGAACAGATTGCGGTAACAGCCCAACAATCATGGAGAGTCCATACCACGGGGATATCGTGCCGCTTTATATAATTGAACAGCAACGGCAGGTTAATATAACTTCCATGCAAATTATGCAAATGAATTAAATCCGGATCATACTCATTGACTTTTTTCAGAAAAAAAGCAGTTCGTCCGAACGAGCCGAAACCTTTAAACATTGTAAAACGAGATATCAATGAGTGAAATCTATTGTCCCATCTGGAGCTGATTTCAATTGCGTCATTTTCAGATGCGGCTTCTTGCGGCAGCCACCGGCATGCCGCAATGCACTCGATATCATTATCAACGCACGAGTCATGAATTGCTTTTGCTATTGAGCCTGTGCTGCCCTTGAGATACACGGTGTTTATTTGTAAAATTTTCATTTCTTTGTTTTAAAGCCCCTTCGTTACAATTCTGTAAATGCTTTCTGTTCATACTCGCTATACAGCCGTTAATCAAGAAGAAACACGAAAACAACCACGGCATTCCGGTTAAAATGGGTTCAACATAAAATTCAAGTAAAATCGCAACATAAACGCCAAAAATCGCCAGCTTGATTGATTCCGAACAGCTTGTTCCTCGCATTAGCAAATAAAGCTGCTTGATTCCTATTATCAGAATCACGATCAACAAAACAAATACTAACACTCCGTATTCATCATATCCATCCAATAACAAATCGTGCGCAAAGCCGTATCTTGCTCGTATATGGCAGCCGCCCATCGGATAGTTGATCATCTGTGAAATATAATTGCTCTTTGTTATACTGCGAGATTCGCCGCCCGTCAAGAAGCCCACCAATCCGCCAAATCGCATAACAAATTCGGATTTTTGAATGAAACTGCGAATACCGAAAACATTTAAAGTATATATGGCAATTGCAAGAATCGCTGCCGCAAATATCCATTTCGAATATTTTAAAAGTTGCGTTCCGTATTTTATTCTTTTTCTCGGATAAAAAAAACAGAGCAAAATCAAAATGGCTAACATTACGACCGGAGTTCTGCATGATAATACTAAGTTATAAATCAAAATCATTAAAATATTAAAAATTGCTGCATACCGACACCATTTACGGTACGGTATAAATAACATCGCACATGATAATCCCATAACAATACATATCAGCGCACTCTGTCCCGTTGCAGCCATCGGGACTCCTGTCCATATATCGTTCGTATTTCGCCCTATAGAAGAGCCTAAATTATAAAAAAAGTTTAACAAATAGTGTGAAAATGCACCAAGAGCAATAGAAGCCAGTATTTGGAAAATGCGTTTTTGCGTTATGCTCTCTTGAGCATTTAATGATGCCGGAAGATTATAAGATGTCAGATTCAACCCGATCAAATACGCACAAAACGGGCCCAAGCAACGAAGAACGGACATTATGCCTTCACTCGTGTTGTAAAATCCCATTATCATGCATAAAATCAAGGTTATAACAGCGGCAGCATCTATAACGCATTTTCTCTCGACAATAACTATGAAAAAAGAGAAAAATAAAAAATAAAAAAATTTGGCTTGAAAATTCATTGCTGCAAGAAAAATTAAAATCAGTGCTATTTCATAGCCTTTTTTAATTTTGATTGCTTTAATCATTTTTAACCGTCTCCTGTAGAAATGTCAGAACCCTCGCTGACTGTGTAAAAGCATTCTTATTTTCAGCAATGAAACGTTGGGCAGCCGCACCCATTTCTTTCAATTCTTTATCTGAATAAGAAAAAGCATGGTATATTCCATCAGCTAAATCGTCAGGGTCGTTTGAATCAATTGTAAAAGCATACTTGAAATACTCCTCGGGAATTCCTTTGAGACGACTTGTCAACAAAGGAGTGCCGGAAAGCATATATTCAATGGTTTTTGAAGGGAAGCTATATTGCGTGAAAGGTTCATTCGGATCACGCGGATTTATTAAAAGCGTTGCTTTACATTCATAATCAAGAACATCTTTGTGTGAAACGCTGCCGAAATACCGTATCAGCGGATTTTTCTTTGAGCGTTCTACAATTTTCGGAACAGCAGAACCATCTCCGAAAAGCCATAATTCGGTTGACGGTAATTTCAGTTTTTCAAATGCATCTAAAAGGTTGATTATTCCGTACTTTTCGCAAAGCAAACCTGCATACATAACAGACTTTACCGAATGTTCTTCATTTTGCTTTGTTCCCGAGAACATATCTGCATCGGCAATTCCTTCCATTATCATATATGGCTTATCCGGTGCCACAACTTCACGCATTGCTTCGGTTAAATAAATATAAGCATCGTAGTCCCCTTGAATTTTTAAGGCCGGCTTTAAATATAATGCTTTCAATTTATATTCCATGGTGTTACAAGGAATATTTATATACATATCCCTCAGCAGATCCGTAACTATTGCAACGGTCTTAATTTTAAATTTTTTTGCATAAGCGACAATATCCTTCACCAAAAACGGAGGGATCGAATATGTCAGAATAATCCCGTCATTAGAATGTTTTTTTGCCCATTTTTTTATCACTTGTCCGGCATCAATTCTTCTTGAAAGTTGTTTCAAAACCGGAACATTGATCGTTTTGAGCCAGCGGCATGTATAACCGCACGAAAGCAGCTCACTTTGCCCACCGAAATGCAGCAAATCCGACTGAGGATAAGTCGGGATCATCGGAAAAGAATGAATTTCAACTGTCGCATTATTGCCGCTCAACCCGTTCAGCAAGGCTGTTTCAAATAAAATTGATGCAATTGATGGCTTTTGATTGCAATTTCTTAAAAGATTTTCATATGAATCCAAATTGCATACCGTTCCAAAGTATAAAATGTTCATTTTTATATTTATTCTTGTTTGTAAAAATGTAATTGTTAACCCAATGAGGGGTGACCGCACGAAGACGGTCACCCCTCACGATTTTTTAAGGGGCTACTTATTGATTAACCACGGGTAGTGTAATCTATGTTATGCTCCTCTGCAAATGTTTCACCGAAGGAATCCTTAGCTACATTCAGAACAACCTTTGAGGAATTCGAGAATGCAGTCTTATATATACCTGAAACACCCTGCGGGATATATACATTGGTAAGTGCGAAGCAATCACCAAATGCATATGATGAAACATAAGTTGTTGTCTCGGGCAGGATAACCTCAGCAAGCTTCGGATTGTTGAAGAAAGAGAGTACGCCGATCGTTGTGATCTTGCTGCCTTCCTCAAACTCTACCGCTGTATTGTTCTGGCAATAGCAGAATGCATAGTTGCCGACAGTTGTGATATCCTTGCCAATGACGATCTTCTTTATCATGTGGCGATATTTTGCCCACGGCTGCTGAGTATGAGAAGTGTAATTGCTCATAGCGCCGCTGCCCTTAATCCACAGCTCGCCGTTTTCATACATTTCCCAAGTTGCGTTCTCGCCGCAGCTGCCGCTTGCGATTGCAATATAAACGAAATCACGGGCAGTGTATTTTACATTATGTTCTTTTGCGAAGTTTTCGCTGTAAGTACCCTTTGATACATTCAAAACAACCTTAGAGGAATTTGTGAATGCAGTCTTGTAGATACCCGAAACGCCCTGCGGGATATATACATCGGTAAGTGCGAAGCAATCGCCGAGAGCATATGAGGATATGTAAGTTACTGTCTCCGGCAATGTGATCTCTGTAAGCTTCGGATTGTTGAAGAAAGAGAGTACGCCGATCGTTGTGATCTTGCTGCCTTCCTCAAACTCTACCGCTGTATTGTTCTGGCAATAGCAGAATGCATAGTTGCCGACAGTTGTGATATCCTTGCCAATGACGATCTTCTTTATCATGTGGCGATATTTTGCCCACGGCTGCTGAGTATGAGAAGTGTAATTGCTCATAGCACCGCTGCCCTTAATCCACAACTCGCCGTTTTCATACATTTCCCAAGTTGCGTTCTCGCCGCAGCTGCCGCTTGCAATCGGAATATAAACGAAATCACGAACAACATGATTTATGTTGTTTTCCGTTACAAATGTTTCGCTGTAAGTACCCTTTGCAACACTCAAAACAACCTTTGAGGAATTCGAGAATGCGGTCTTATAAATACCTGAAACACCCTGCGGGATATATACATTGGTAAGTGCGAAGCAATCGCCGAATGCATATGATGAAACATAAGTTACTGTTTCGGGCAATGTGACCTCTGCGAGTTTCGGATTGTTGAAGAATGCGAGTACCCCGATAGTTGTAACCTTGCTGCCTTCCTCAAACTCTACCGCAGCATTATTCTGACAATACGCAAATGCGTAGTTACCTACAGTCGTTATGTCCTTACCGACTACGACTTTGGAAATATCGTTACGGCTTGCTGCCCAAGGCTGCTGAGTATGAGAAGTATAGTTCGGCATTGCGCCAGTTCCGCTCAATTCAAGCGTACCGTCAGAGTAAAGTGCCCAGCTGATATTATCATTGACGCTACCCTTTTCAATAGCAATAATAGTGCCATCTCTAAGCTCAAATTTGAGATTATTGTTAACTGCATAGGAATGACCTACCGAGCCTCTTGCAACCTTCAAAACCATGTCTGAATTTGCCTTGTAGAATACATCTGCGCCAATCTTGGTTACGGTTTCCGGAATGTATACGCTTTCAAGACCGAGTCCGTGCAAGAATGCGCCGTAATTTATCGTTGTCAATTTGCTGTCAGCCTCGAAATCTACGGTAGTCAATGCACCGCATTCATAGAATGCATAAGAATCAAGTGTGGTCAAGCTTGCCGGAAGTGTAACTGCCTCAAGACGCCAGCAATGACCGAATGCGCCCCAACCGATAGTTTCGAGTGAAGAATTCTCTTCAAATGTGATTTTCTTGAGGTAAGGTGTTCTGAAGAAGCAGAATTTACCGATCTTGGTAATGCTGTTTCCAACAACAAGAGATGTGATCGCCTTTGAATCGTTCTGTACGATCCATGCGGGATGAATTCCCGATGACTCATAATCTCTTACGGCACCTTCACCATCAATTTTAAGAGTACCGTCTTTAAGAAGTACATACTGAATATTGGTTCCGCTATAACCTGCATCAACAACCGATGCGTCGTCAGATTTTTCAAATGCGCCTTTTTCGGTGAAATAGCATGTATAGCCCAAAACATCTACCTTGCCGCTTATTGCTATTCCGTTTGCATCGAAGAAATATGCTTCAGGGTATATTGAAACATCACCTGTCATCATAGTTCCAGCAGCGAAATAGCGATATGCCTTAACGCTTTCATCATAGAAGAAGCCGTCAACCTTTGCCTTGTTTGCGCAAACGCCGTCTTCACCGAAGTCATAATAATAGCCGTCAACCTTCTGCAAGCCGGTGAGCTTCACGCCGTCCTTATAATAGGAATTGTCAACCCAGCCGTCTGCGATAACCTTGCCGTCAACATAGGTTTTGCCGTCTGTCCATTCGCCGGAATAGAGCACGCCGCAGTCGGAGCACTTGAGTGTGTCGTCGGCGAGTGCATAGCTGTGACCCTTTGCGGGAACGGTTGTGCCCCAATCAACAACGGAGGAGCAAACCTCGCAATAGGTTCTGCCGGTGTAGCCGGCCTCTGTGCAGGTGGCTGCCTTGTCGGCAAGAGCAACTGCATCAACATGGTTAGTTGCTGTGTCGGAATAATATTGCTTTGTTTCCGCTCTGTGGTCATGTCCGCCGTTCCAAGCGGAATAGTCCGAAGTCTTTGTGATATTACCCCAGTTCTTAGCCTCTGTATCTACCTGCACCTCTGCACCGGTAAAGGTGTCGTTCGTGCTGTCTGTAAATGTAACTTCACCACGAATCACGCTGGCACTGATATCAATCGGCCATACTTCATTACCACTCTTGTATTCGGGATACATCCAAACATTGCTGCGTAAACCACCGTCTGCCACGAAAGCGGGAAGCTCCCATGTTCTTACGGGCATGGAAACGAGCATTCCTTCACCCGTTGCATCCGTATCGCCAACACGGGTAACGGTGATCGTTGCGATATTTTCGCCGGAGTCGCTTATTACATAAGACGCCTCAAAGCCATCGGCTACGACCATGTGATCAAGCTCCCAATTGCTCATGTTGTTCAGGTCGATATCCGCAGAAACGGACTGAACCTTTTCAATATCCGTTGCAACAAGATCCATATAGTAGACCGAGCCGAGCAGGATATTATTGATCGTTGCATCGTGAGGCATGAGCTTAATTGTGGATTTACCTGAGCCTGTGCTGATATTGATCTTGCGAATTACAGATGCATAGTTGCCCTGATTATCGCAGATAGAGAATTTCACGGTATGGATTCCGTCTGCAAGAACGCAGTCAGCAACGGATATAGAGCCGTCCTTGAATGTACCGGCAACTTCAACACCGTCTATATAAGCCTTCGCCGTGGATTCGTCCAAGCCTGTAGCGTTGTCCTTTACCTTATCGGCAACCGATGCGCTGAACGAAACTGTATTTGATGACGCCTGTGCGGTTGTTCCTCTTGTGAATGTTGCCGCATCACTCATTGTTGTATCCGCCCAGCGAACATTGCTGAATACGGGTGCGTCACGATCATCAACAGCAGAGGAATAGTCAACGGTTATATCGTCCAAATACATAACGATATTACTGTTCTGAGATTTATAGTTCTGATGATAATAGTTGTATGAGCTGCCGTCACGGTCATTGATATACATATCGAGCATTGTCCAGTCGGCAGGAATACACCAGTCGCCGCCGCTCAAGTCGAAATATACATAATGCCAGCCCGGCTCATCATACTGCGTAACAAAGCCGCAGTTCCAGTCGCCGCCATCGTCAATGAGGGTAGCCGTGGTATATGAGTTGGAAACTGATTTTATAGAGCCGTCTTCGTTACGGGCAGTAACCGCCTGCAAAAAGACTCGTCCGTTCAAAGACTTCGCCTCAACAGGGAAGTATATCCACATACCGATACGGGTTGCATCCTTTAAGTCGATGCGACCGCCGCTCTTGTTTTTAACGCAGAGACGGGCATTCATGTAACCGGATTCGAGTGAAACCGAGAAGTCTGTATTGAATTTCATAGCATATTTACCGCTATGAACCTTGCCGGTCTCCGCTGTTACAAGGCTGCAACTACCGGGAGCGATAATATAGTTGTATTTAGATGCTGCGGCACGACGGAACTCGGAAACATTGCCGTCTTCAAAGTCCCAAAGAACAACGGAGCCTTTGCCGAGATTGATCGTAGCCTCAGCGCTTACCTCTGTACCGGTGACGGTTGCGGTAAGTTTGCTTGATGTAACGCTGCCGTCTCCGGCGGTGAAGTTAAGTCCGTCAACCGTACCAATTCCGGCATTTTCGAGAGTAAATGTAAAGTCTGATGCTTTAAATTTAACTGAATTGATACCGTAGGTGGCGGTTATGTTCAGCGCAACCGTTTTTTCGAACGGAACGGTCATATTAGTGTTGACAAAAGCAATCTTTTCGGGAACGACCGCATGAATCGTTAATGATCCGACATCGTTACCGTTGTACTTTGCGGTGAGAACCACATCGCCCTCGGCGGTAGCGGTCAGCACACCGTTTTCATATGTACCGTTTGTGACCGAATAAGTGACATCCGAGGGGATTTCCGCAGAAGTACCGGCAGGAGAAACACCTGTAACGGTAACCTCGGTTGAAGTTCCGGGAGTTACATATTCATCATTTGCACTCATCGTAACATGGTCAAACACATCAGACGGTGCAGCCGTGGAAACGATGATAAGTCCGTTGGAGATAGAACGCTCCGAACCGTCTGAGGGACGGTTTACGATTTTGAACGAATCCTCGCCTTCGGGCTTGCTGCCGTAGGTCATTGATCCGCCGCCGTCAAGATGTCCGGCATATACGCAACCAAGGTCAAGCATAACCTGAGCCTGCTCCATCAACGTAAGACCTATGGAAGTAGGCTCCTGATTGCCGTCGGCAGAGAGAAGAATAACCTTGCCGTCAGCTGTGATACCGATAGTCTGACGGGGATATTTCTGAGTGTTGGCCTGATCCGAAGCAGAAAGCTCAATATTTCCGTCATAAACCAGCATCTTGTAGATACCGATCGCTTCCTGGATATTGCCCTTATCCGCATCGTATTCTGCGGATTTACCGATTTTAACAGAGCCGTCTTTCATGACAGCAAAGTATGCCGAACGCTCCGAACCGGTAACATCGTTGCCGTTCATGACGAACACGCCCGAGGGCTTACCGGTTGTCATGTTATAATAGGATGCGTTGATACCTGCTACAACAGTACCGGTGTAATATTCGTCACCGGCAGCAGCTTTTTTATCAAAGGCTGCAACCTGCTCGGTCAGTTTGGACATACCGTAAGTTGAGTTGTCCATATCCTTATAGGATGTGAGAATTTTAACCGTATCGACCGTCGAGTCAACGGTTGCGGCATACAGCTTGACCTGTTTGCCGTTCTTGTCGTAGACAGTGTAGAGATCCTCTGCAACACCGTCTGCGAGCTTGGACTGCTTGTCCGAAACCACAGATAACTGCGATTGCGTAAAGCTTGTTGCTGCGAATGCGGTGATCGGCACAATACTGAGTACCATCATTACACAAAGCAGCAGCGATAAAAATCGCCTTGATCGTGTTTTTTTCATGATCATGTCTCCTTTACAGTTTTTTGGGTATATGCGAACTTTTTTTACATGGCATCACCAGCCCTTGAGGATATTTTATTACAATGTTTAATAACATTTGTTGTCAATAACGACTTGCTGCCGGCCGCTCATACAGTTCCGCATAATCAGCCAGCATATCATTTCTATTCAATCTTAATCCCCTTGGAAACGCTGCCGATTGCGCTCTGATTATATTCGCCAATCCTGCAACATCTCCTTGTTCAACAACACAGTTTTCATCTGCGGATTCAACGCTGCCCCCGGTGTTATATGTAACTACCGGTGTACCGCACGCAATCGCCTCCAGATTAACCGTCGGATAAGTATCTTCGTAAGTCGGATTGATAAACACATCGGCTGCACTGTATATTTGAGCCAATTCTCTTACATTCGCCGTTCTGCCGATCCCAATCATCGAATCGCTCAGTTCTCTGCGCTGCTTATCCGTGATTCCAACCACGACAACGGCATAGCCGACGCCCAGCTCCTTTGCCAATCGCACCATATCAGCCAGACCCTTTCGGTCATTCCAAACAGACGCGACGCCCAAAACAATAAATTTATTTTCTAAACCCCATCGTTCTCTCAGGTTACTCTCGGTGGGTCGGAACACATTCAAATCAATACCTGTGGGAATAACCCTCACCGGATATTCGTTCAAAAAGGATTCCTTTGTCAATTGAGCCAGCCACCTGGACGGTGTAACCAATGTCAATTTATCCAACCCGGAAAATGCCGTCTGCTTACGCTTGAAATTGGCATAGCTGCAATCAAGAACAAGGCTGGTAGGATAAGTTCTTTTTTCTGGACAATTACCACAACAATGTTTCCATTGTTCGCAGCCTGCCGCAGCAAAGTGTGCACAATGTCCCGTGAATGACCAGCAATCGTGCAATGTCCATACAACGGGCTTGTTCGCTTCTTTCAGATACGAAAACAATATCTCAATATTGATATAATAGCCATGCAGATTGTGCAAATGTATCACATCGGGATCGTAATCTTCGATTTTCTTTATCAGCGTCTTGGTGGCATGTTTGCTGCCAAAACCGACATTATCAAAAATCCGTGCCTTTGCGCAATGCAGATAAACATCGGGCGTGCTGCCAATCCTTACCGCATATTTTCGGTACTGTTCCGGCACGATACCTCGACCGTATGCAATTAGGCATTCGTGGCCGTCGGCTTGCAACCGCTCGGCAATATCCGTGCATATTCTTCCGGTGCTACCGATTCCGCACACGGTATTTATCATAAAAACTTTCATTCAGACCGTACCAACTTTACTTTTGACATATCCGCAACAATCAGCCAAAAACCATTTCCTTATCCATAAGCTCGGATTCGAGTCGATCCATAAACTCATTGCGGCTGAAATTATGATCATAATATGATTTGGCATTGCGACCCAATTGAGACTTGTCCGGGAACCGCAAAAATTCCAGCACCGCTTCTGCCAAGCCCTGCGGATCTTCGGCATTTGCGCAAAAGCCGCAATTCGCTTTTTCTATGATGAGCGGTATTTCACCTCTTGCGGCGCCTATGATAGGTTTGCCCGCCGCCATATATTCCTGCATTTTTCTCGGGAGCGTAAGCGACACAAACGGGTCGTTAAACATAGTCAGCAGCATAGCGTCCGCCATGGCGAAATACTTCGGCATCTCGTCGTGGTCTTTTCTTCCGTAAAAAATGACATTATCAAGTTCCATTTCCTCCGCCATTCTTTTGCAGTAGTTGAGCTTTGAACCGTCGCCGACGACATGCCAGCGAATTTCCTTGCGGTCTTCCAATATCTTTGCCGCCCGAAGAATGGTAGGAATACTTTGAGCAGAGCCGATATTGCCGGCAAACATCAAATCAACGGTGTTCTTCTCAACGGCAGCGGAGGATTCACAAACAATGTTCGAATATTGGGGATGATAGCGGATTTTTTCTGAGGGGATCAGAAAGTTATTTTCCAAATATTCTCTGAACGATTCGGAAGAAATCAATATTCTGTCCGCACCGCAATAAATCAATTTTGATATGCGTTCAAGGATTTTGTAGATTAGTGCACATTCTCTTATTCCGCCGGCAGCCAAGCTTGCAGGCCACAGATCCATGCAATAGAGCACGACCTTTTTGCGATGTTTTTTGCCGTAAGCCAATGCCCCGCTGGACATTATAATCGGCGAAGTCTGGTTGGCAAAAACAACATCGAAATCTTCCTTCAAGCGGAGCACATAAATCAACGAGGAAAGAGCAAAACTCACATAATTCAAGAAGCGAAAAAACAAGTTGTTTCTTCTGCCGACCGTGAAGGTTCTGTGTATTTTTACACCGTTATGAACCTGATTTCTGTTTTTTCGTTTCCTGTAGTCCGGATAGATCTTTCCGAGCGGGTAATTGGGAATGTCCGTTACCACCTGAACTTGGTGTCCACGCTTCACCAATTCCTCGCACACATCGGGCAAGGGATATGGCTCCGGCCAGTAATGTTGACATACTACGATTACTTTCATTGTTTTGAATCATCCTTGAATTAGCATTTGCACACTTTCAAAAATCCCCCAGAAGTTTGCGGCATTTCCCCCAATCCGCATACCCTCTTTCAAGCATATGGATATCGCTGCCTAAATATTTTACATAGCCGTTTTCTATCCATGATAAGTACCGCTTGCGTTTAAGCGGCCTTGTCAGGCAGTCGGCATTCAGCTGCAACGGCACGCCGTCGGCTATCAGTTGCTCAATGTTATCTTTCGGATAACGGTCGGCATGGGCAAGAATTATTTGTATATCCCGCCTTTCAAAAAGCAGGTACAATGTGTCCCATATCCCTCTCGGCCATTCGTAAAACGGCATTTCGAGCAACAACTCATTTGTTCCCTCCCTGCAAAGCGACGGAAGTCCTTCAAGCACTTCCATGCCGTCGCAGATAAGAACCTCCGCTCCGAGCTGCACACTCGGCGCACCGTCCGGTATGTTATCAAGCAGCAGTTTTGCAGTCTCCGCCCTGCGGCTTAAAAAAGCCTCAACGGATTCTCTGTGCGGATAGAAATGCGGCGTTGCGCAAATCGTTTTTATTCCCGCCGCACCTGCCATCTCAAGCTGCCGCAGCGAGGTTTTGAGTCCGTCACTCCCGTGGTCGCAGCCGGGTAGAATGTGCGAGTGGTAATCCAAAGATAAATCGAGCGTCATTCTCATTTTTCTTCGTCCTGCGGCGGAGTCGAGTACGAATATTTATAGCTGTATTTATAGCCATATCTATAATAACCGTACTTGTCGCCGTATCCGTATTTACCGTATTTGTACTTATATGAATACTTGACGGACTTCATATTCAAATCATTCAGTACAACGCCGCAGAGATTGCCGTCCGTGCGCTCGATCGCATCTACCGCCGCATTCAGCTCGTCGGCAGTGGTGCTGCCGGATTTTGCAACAAGCAGAACACCGTCCACATATGCTGAAATTATCTGCGCATCCGCCACGGTGTTTATGGGCGGCGTATCTATGATAACATAGTCATATTGTTTGGCGCAGGAGTCAACGAATTCCTTCATCTTATCGGACGCCAAAAGCTCCGACGGGTTGGGAGGTATCGTACCCGTGCACACTATCCACAGCGGAAGTTCAGCAACCTTGGCAACCTCAAGCGAGCTTATATTCGCCAAAAAGTCGCAAAGACCGGTAGATTTTTCCACATTCCACAGGCGGCGCTGCGTAGGCTTACGCATATCAGCATCAATAAGCATTACCTTCTTGCCCAGATTTGCATAGCTTATTGCCAGGTTCGCCGCAGTCAAGCTCTTACCGTCCGACGGCATTGCGCTTGTTATGGCAAAGGTCTTACAGGGACGATCCTTGTTTGCGGTCATGCAAAACATAAGGCTTGTTCTGAGCTTGATATATGATTCCTTAATTGCAAAGGGTGTATTGCTATTCAAAAGACGCTTACGATTGGCACTCAAGTTGGAGGTTGCCGTTTTTTTAGGTTTTTTAAGCTTCATCATCGACAACACCTCCGTTCGTGAGCTTCCAATGTTCGTGTTTGCCCTCCTGAGCAACTATCTCCGGAATCTGACCGAGTACGGTAACTCCTGCCGCCCTCTCGATATCCTCCGGCAGATATATCGTTGTATCCGCAAGGGTTCTTATTATAACAAAGGCGGATACGAGCATCACGCCGATGACAAAACCTATGGCACTGTCAAAAACAGTACGGGGAGAAGACTGCGTCTCCGCAACCTCCGGCTGATCGACTACCTCAACGCTGCCGGCCTTCGTTATGCGAACGATCTCCGTCGGGGCTACCATTGCAAAGGATTTTGCGATTTGGCAGGCAAACTCGGGATCGGTTGACGCAACAACGACCTCCAAAAGCTGGGTATCCGTAATTACGGACGCCTCGACCATGCTGCTGAGATCCTTGCGGCACAAATCGCAGTCTTCGCCCAAATCCTCCAAAACAGCATCCAGCACGGAATTGCTGATAAGAATTTTTGAATATGTAGTTGCGAGACTCTCGGCGGCCTGCAGGTCGCTGTTTTGAACCGAACCGGACTGGGTAGTTGATGTGTTGTTATAAACATAAAAGCTTACCCTTGACTCATATGTCGGGGTAACGAGCAGGGATACGGCGAGATACACGATTGCCGCAGCAAGCACACCTGCAATAAGCAGCCAGTGTATTTTTTGCAGCAGTATCCTCACTATCCCCCACAGCGACAGCTCTACGCCGTCGTTATATGATTCAGGTGTTGTATTTTCATTCATCTTGCGAATAAACCTCCGTTGTTTTAAAATTACCATTATTTTTCCGAACCGATATAAATATCACATTGTTCAAAAAATCCATTCTCTTGAACACTGCACATGCTTCAAAATGTAGACTTTTTGAAGCAGCTGTGTTAAAATATAAAACAAAATAAAATATTGGGTAAAATAATACATTTATATATGGTTTAAAAAGTCTACATTTTTAAACAAAAAAAATGTAAATACACACTCTATTTTATAAACACGGGTATTATATCACATATAATTCAAAAAGTCTACATTTTTAAGCACATTATTAAAAAATTTTTTTACAGAAAAAATCAATAAACGCCAACAAAAAGGTAAATATATCTTTTTATGAGAATTTATTTTTCAAGAATTTGTCTAATCAGACAATATTTCAAGATTTTGCACCATAATTGCCCAAATCGGAATAATTAACCAAAAAGCGCAGATTTCGTTGGCGATTCGCTGTCACCGATCAAATCGATACGCAATGATTTTATAACAACAAAAAGAAGCGCATTTCCCCGGAAAAATCCCAAAAAATACGCTTCTATAAATATGTCTTTAAATTAAAAAAAGAATGTGACAAAATCCAATTTATCACATTCCTTTATTCGATTTGGAGCGGATGACGGGGCTCGAACCCGCTACCTCCACCTTGGCAAGGTGGCGCTCTACCAGATGAGCTAAATCCGCAAATGATGGTGCTTCCGGTCGGAATCGAACCAACGACACGAGGATTTTCAGTCCTCTGCTCTACCAACTGAGCTA
>CAVJDU010000005.1:0-96730 GCA_963648385.1 uncultured Coriobacteriaceae bacterium
TACGCTCTTTTTCAATACTTATTTTTATTTATTCCCCACAAATCCGTGATGAGGCTTTTTATTTTTTATTGCGCTGCGAATTCTTTCCGTTTCTCTGTTTGCGGATTCGTGGTTTCTTCGACTTCTTTGTTCACATCATATTTCTTTCCGTGATGATACGGGAAGATTTTGAGGAATAACCATGCGGCAATCGCACCGATGGAATTGAGGATTATATCGCCCATCGTATCCATGAGCGGCCATCTGCCGATATTCTTCGGGTCAAAGAGGGTCGCCTCCTTGGATGTACCCTTTGCAAGCTCATAGCACCAGTGCTGCGCATCGCCGATAGTTCCCTTTTCGGGATTCGTCATAACCTGATCCATTGTGAACTCAACAAGCTCCCAGCAGGTTGAAACGAAAAACGAGAAGCACAAAGCGCAAAGAAGCGCAACCGGGATCGAAACAGGTTTTTTGTCTCGCTTTTGCATTGCGACAACCACCTCATAACCGAGCAGAACACAAAGGCCGCCGCTGAGAAGGTGCATTCCCGAATCCCAAAATCTTGAATCGTAATAAAAATTCAAGAATTTTCCGCAGAATGAAGCGGCAAATATCATAACAATCGAAAAATCCTGAATCAAAGACGGCATATGCCTTACAAAACACTTTTCGGGGAAAAGCATAAAAATTTCCCATGCGAACATTGCTATGAAATTTGCGCCGACCTGAAGCGGATCGGAAATATCAAACGGAGTTCTGAAAAATCCGGCAACGAACGCATAAATCATCAATGCTCTGAAAATCCACCAGAAAACAAGCTCCCATACCTTACAATTAGATCTAATTCGGTCGATATACTCTTTCATTACATCACCTTTTTTATTTTTTCTGTTTTTATATAATACGATAAACTTTAATGTTTGTCAATATTTATTCGAGCTCGTCTTCATAATCTTCCTTGGAAAAGTCAAAATTCTCGTCAATTTCAACTCTGCCGAATTTTTTGCGTTTTGAATAGCCGCCTCTGCTGCGCTTGTAAATATTATTGCCGAAGCAGGTGCTGTGCTTTCCGTTATGGTGGCAAACATGACCCTTTTGCTGAACGCTCATCAGCAGAGCATCACCGCCGCAGTTTAGGTCAAGCGATATCAGCCGCTGCGAATTGCCCTTTTCCTCGCCGAATTTGTAAACCTTGTCGGTTTGCGAATCATAATAATACGCCCTGTGCATTTTGAGCGTATAGGCAAACGCCTCCTTGTTCATATATCCGAGCATAAGCACCTTGCCGGAGCTGTGCTCAATCGTTATCACCGGCATTATATTTTTATTTTCCCAAAGCTTGTAAAGATCCGTCATTAAATTCCCCTCCGTTATTAAAAGCCGAAAAAGCTCATCTGCGTGCTTTGCGGCAAGCCCTCAAGTGCGCCGCAGGAATCAAGCGTTTCCATAACCGATTTACTGATTCCGGCACGCTGCTGAAGATCGTCACGGGACATATATTCGCCTTCGCCGTCATCTCTCGCCTTCATCAGTGCGAGTGCTGCCGACTCGCCCGTACCTGCCATTGACATGAACGGAAGCCTTATCTTTCCGTCCTCCAATTTGTAAATCGTTGCATGTGACTTGTAAAGGTCGATCGGCAAAAATTCAACGCCTCTCGCCATCATCTCGTTAACTACCTGCATCGCAACATACATATTTTCTTCCTTCGCCGTTGCGTCATGACCCTTATTGAGAATCGAGTTCATAAGCTGCTTAACAGCTCCCCTGCCCTCAAGTATTGCAACGGTATCAAGGTCTTCGCCTCGAACCGTCATATAGGTCGCATAATATTCCGTCGGCTTGTATATCTTGTACCATGCAAGGCGCATTGCGGCGCTAACATATGCCGCAGCGTGAGCCTTCGGGAACATATACTTGATTTTCATGCATGAATCAATGTACCAATCGGGAACATTGTGCTCTTTCATGGCTTTTATGTGAGCCTCCGTCAAAAGCTTTGTCGCATTGCCCTTACGGACAATTTCCATGATTTTAAATGCCATATCAGGTTCAAGACCTTTGTGCATAAGATAAACCATGATATTATCACGAGTTCCTATAACCTCAGAAATCGTGCAGGTTCCGTTCTTGATAAGCTCCTGAGCGTTGCCGAGCCAAACATCCGTACCGTGTGAAAGTCCCGAAATCTGAAGCATATCCGAAAAGTTCTTCGGCTTAGCTTCCATGAGCATTCCGCGAACAAACGGCGTACCAAGCTCCGGGAGCGAGAGCGTACCGGTTTCGCAACCAATATCCTCCGCCGTTACGCCGAGCGGCTCGGGCGATGTCAAAAGTTCATAAAGCTTCGGGTCGCAGATATCGACATCAAAAACATTTATACCCGTCGAATCCTCAAGATGACGGTAAAGCGTAGGCACATCGTGGCCGAGGTTATCGAGTTTAAGAATCGTATCATGGAGCGAATGGAAGTCAAAGTGAGTTGTTCTCAGTCCGCCGGAAACATCGTCCGCCGGGTGCTGGATCGGAGTGAAATCCTCAGCGTCATTGCTTGCAGGAACAACAACCATTCCGCCGGGGTGCTGACCGGTCGTCCTCTTAACTCCGGTACAGCCCTTTGTCAGCCTGTCCTCCTCGGCACGGTTTACGGTTATGCCCTTGACCTCAAGCCATTTTTTGACGAAGCCGTAAGCGGTCTTGTCGGCGATAGTGCCTATTGTGCCTGCCTTAAATGTATGGTCGATTCCGAAAAGCTCCTCGGTATATCGGTGAGCATAGAACTGATATTCACCGCTGAAATTAAGGTCAATATCGGGCTGTTTATCGCCCTTGAAGCCGAGGAATGTTTCAAACGGAATATCGTGACCGTCACGGTGCATCGGGATTCCGCAATTCGGGCAATCCTTCGGCGGCAGGTCATAGCCCGAACCGACCGAACCGTCCATAAAGAATTCGGAATGCTTGCATTTTTTGCATATATAATGCGGCGGCAGAGGATTGACCTCGGAAATACCTGCCGCATGGGCAACGAAAGACGAACCTACAGATCCTCTCGAACCGACATAATAGCCGTGTTCCTCTGAATTTTGCACAAGCTTTTGAGCGATCATATAAAGAACGCCGAATCCGTTCGAGATGATTGATTTCAGCTCTTTTTCGAGCCGCTTTGCTACATTTTCGGGTACGGGATCGCCGTAATCTCTCTTGGTTCTCTCCCAGCAGATACGGGTCAGATCTTCGTCCGCACCCTCCAGACTCGGCGGAAAAGTACCTCTCGGGAACGGAGTCATTCCGCTCTCGCAAAGGTCTGCGATTTTATTCGGGTTGGTTATAACGACCTCTTTCGCTGTTTCCTCGCCGAGATAAGCAAATTCCGCAAGCATTTCATCGGTTGTTCTGAAATAGAGCGGAGCCTGCTGAGACGCATCGGAGAAGCCCATTGAGGTCATAAGTATTTCACGAAAAACGGCATTGCCCGGGTCAATGAAATGAACATCGCAGGTTGCGACGACCGGCTTGCCGAGCTTGTCCGCAATATGAATTATCTGTCTGTCGATATTTTCAAGATCCTCAACCGTCTTGAAGCGTTCATAACGCTCGTCCTGACTGCGAAGCATGAAAGCGTTGTTGCCGTTCGGCTGAATTTCAAGATAGTCATAGAATGATGCGATTCTGAGAACATCCTCGTCACTTTTTCGGTCAACAAGTGCACGGTAAAGCTCTCCCGCCTCGCAGGCACTTCCGACCAAAAGTCCCTCACGAAGCTGCATGAGCCTGTGTCGTGGAATTCTCGGTCTGCGCTTGAAAAATTTAAGGTTGGAATCGGTTATCAGCTTATAGAGATTTTTAAGTCCCTGCGTATTCTTTGCGATTATAATAATATGATAGGTTTTTTCGGCACGAACTTTTTCAATATACTCGCTCGGAATCTCATCCTCGACTCCGAAGCCGTAATCATCATAGAAAGCGTCATCGTCAACGAGGTAGCCCTCCATGCCGTAAATTATTTTTATTCCTGCCTTTGCGGCTGTGTTGCAAGCCTCCGGGAAAGCCTGAACAACGCCGTGGTCGGTGATTGCAATAGCCTTGTGACCCCATGCTATCGCACGGCTGACAAGCTCCTTTGCGCTCGTCATGCCGTCCATTGCCGACATATTTGTATGCAGGTGCAGCTCCACTCGTTTTTCCGGAGCGTTATCCTGCTTTTCAATCTTTTCAATCTCCGTGACAGCCCTTGCATTGATGAGATATGTATGCATATAGGTGTCCATATTTATTGCGCCCCGTACAAGAACGGACTTGCCGTCTTTAAGGTTCGCCACAAGCTCCTCGCACTTTTTCCTCTCGCCGAAAACCTTGACCGGATAGGACGAGGTATAATCGGTTATATTGAAATTGATTATGCTGTAACGGCCGTCCTTAGACTCTCTCGTTTCCAGGGAGAATACATCGCCCCAAACAACGACCTCGCCGTCCTCCGGCAAACATTCCTTGATAGGCTTCGGTTTACCCTTGACAAGCGTGCCGAAAAGCGGTTTGGCATTCGTGATCGAAATCGGCAAATCATCGTATGTTTTTTCTTTAGGCTTCTTCTGAACCGGCGCTTTTGAAGCGGCGACGGGGTTAGCCATCGGCGGAGCAACGGCAATTTTTTGGTTTTCCTTTTTCTGAAGCTCCTCAAGCGCCTTGATATCATCCTGAGTGGAAACACTGCTGACGAACTCGACGGTTATCAGCCTTTCAAATCGGCGGTCGATAGTTTGGCGAATGAATTTGTCGCAGCCGAGATTGACAAGCACATCCTTACCGTTTGCCGCAAGCTCAACGGTCAGCTTGTCCCCATTGAGATTATAGGTCGCACCCTCAAGTATGGTTTTTGATGCGGGAAAATGCTCATAAATTTCCTTAACGAAGCCCGTCATATAATTTATATCAAATGTTTCGGGCGGAAAATGTATTCCGAACTCGAGCCGACGCAGATTCATCACACGCATCAGCTCCGCCCTTGCCTTTTTGATCATGGTCGAGTCAATGGGTGCGGGAAAGCTGACGAGCATACTGACACTGCGTTCAGAAAGGCTCGCCTCAATGCTTTCGACCGTTGCGCAATCAAAATATGCCGCAACGCTCTGATCCATATACTCGCCGAAAAGGCTGAAAAAACTGACTTCTTTCAAAATTTCACTCCCGAAAGACTTACGGCAATACCGCCATTTTTTACAATCTGACAAAAATCCTGCTTCGCAATTTGTACACTTCGATTGTGCGGTATTGTCTTATATCTTATCTATTTCGGTCAGCAGTTCGCTGACAATATCTTCTTCTTTGATTTTTCTTATAATTTCGCCCTTTTTGATAAGCACCGCACAACCGTCACCGCCTGCAATACCGATATCGGCTTCCTTTGCCTCGCCCGGTCCGTTGACAATGCAGCCCATTACGGCAACCTTGATCGGTTTCCGACAAGCCTTGAGTGAATCCTCAATTTCAGCCGCAAGCTTGATAAGATCAATTTTCGTCCTGCCGCAGGTCGGGCAGGAAACTATCTGAACGCAGTCGCTTCTCAGGTCCAGTGCTTTGAGTATATCAAGTCCTGCGTAGACTTCCTTGACGGGGTCGGCAGTCAGCGAAACACGAATCGTATCGCCTATTCCGTGCATAAGCAGACTTCCGATGCCCGCACTTGATTTTATAAGCCCCATACGCTCCGTGCCTGCCTCGGTAACGCCGAGATGAAGCGGATAATCGCATCTTTCGGCTACGGTTTCGTATGCTTTTATCATATTTTCGACATTGGATGACTTGATTGAAATAACAATATCGTCAAAGTCGAATTTTTCAAGCAATGAGGCATGATACATTGCGCTTTCTGCCATGGCTTCGGGCGTCGGCGCACCGTATTTTGCAAGAATTTCCTTTTCGACCGAGCCTGAATTTACGCCGATACGAATTGGAATATTTTTTGAGCGGCACGCTTCGACAACCTTTTTAACTCTGTCATCGGAGCCGATATTGCCGGGATTTATGCGCACCTTGTCAACGCCTGCCGCAACGGCTTCGATCGCAAGGCGATAATCAAAATGAATATCCGCAACGATAGGCACGCTAACCGCTTCCTTGAGAGCCGGGATAAGCTTCACGGCGTCCATATCGGGAATTGCGCCACGGATGATCTGACAACCGGCTTTTTCAAGCTCGATTGCCTGCTTAACGCTCGCTTTGATATCATGAGCGGGCTTGTTGAGCATCGACTGCACGGTTATCGGTGAATCGCCGCCGATATATGTGTTGCCGACCTTTATTTTCTTTGTCTTTCTGCGTTCCATTTTAATACCTCGATTCGGGTAAAATGTTTTTTCGCCTTTCTTTATTTTAAGGCAATACCGCACAAATTAAGCGCACGCCTTGCTTGAATATATTTCCGTCATGCTGCATAAAAATTTCTTGACTTGCGACATTTTGCACAGCCTGACGAAACATCTTACTGCGCAATCAGCGAGTATATATCCTTGAATGTTATCGCCGCCATGAAAAGCAGGAGAATGACCATGCCGATAGCATGAACAAGCGATTCGTACTTCTGATTTACAGGCTTCCTTCTGACAAGTTCGATGAGCAGGAAGAAAAGCCGTCCGCCGTCAAGAGCGGGAATCGGCAGAAGATTGAACACGCCGATATTTATTGTAATAAGAGCCATTATGCTTAGAAGTCCCGTATAGTCCGCCGTTTTGACCGACTCCTGCGCTGCGTCGGAAACATAATCCACAACGCCGACAGGTCCGGAAACATCCTTGACGGAATACTTGCCTGTAACAAGGTCAAATAAGCTCAGCCAAACCATTCTGAAAATGCTGACGGATTCTTTGAATGTATCCTTAAACACCGTGCCGGCGGTCTTTTCAACGCCGACCATAACTATCTTTGAATACGGCATTTCAACATCGTTTATTTCAACCCTTTTGCCGTCACGCTCAACCAACAAATCAGCAGTCGAGCCTTCGTCACGGCTGAGAAGATACGGAATATCTGTGTAATAATAAACTCTTTTTCCGTCGATTTTAATTATCTTATCCTTTGATTTAAGCCCGTTATATTCCGCAACCTGTTTGCCGTTGTCGTTAAAAAAGTTAACATAGTTCGTGCCGGAAAGATTATCCGAAACGCCGAGCATTACCGCAATTATAATTAGTCCGAGAATTATATTTATCATTGCGCCTGCAACGACGATAATTATCCTCTGCCAACAGGGCTTGTTGTTGAAAGCACGCTCGTCCGTGCTGTCCTCGTCCTCGCCCTCCATGCTGACAAAGCCGCCGATGGGCAACAGCCGCCATGAATATTGGGTTTCACCTTTTTTCTTTTTGAGCAGCGTGGGACCCATACCGAGAGAAAATTCGTTTACCTTTACTCCGAAAATTTTCGCAAAGGTGAAATGTCCGGCTTCATGCACCATGACTATTATGCCGAAGAATATTATTGCAAGCAGGATCGTCCATTTACTCGCCAATACAGATAAAAATTCTATTTTGATCGCCTCTTTCGTAGGCTGAGCAGTCTCAACCGGTTATTTTTTCTTTCACATAACCCCTCGCCCAATTGTACATATCCAAAATGTCGCCGAGTTTATATGTATCAAAATGCCGGGCATTTTCAACAGTCTCGCCGACCAGCTCCTCAATCTGTAAAAACTTGATTTTGCCCTGTCTGAAAGCAAGGTTAGCCTCCTCGTTCGCCGCATTGGCGCAGGCAGGGAAAAGTCCGCCGTCGTTGATCGCCTTTCGGCAAATATTGATAAGTCCGAAGGTTTCGTAATCCGGCTTATCGAAAGTAAGCGTGCCGTAATCCGTCAGCGAAAGCTCCTTTACGGGCGACGGAATCCTGTTAGGATAGGTCAACGCATACTGAATCGGAATTCGCATATCGGGAACGCCGAGCTGAGCAATAACGGAATTATCGCAGAACTCAACGAGCGAATGTATAACGCTCTGACGGTGAACGACTATCTCTATATCCTTAGGCTGCATTGAGAAAAGCCAGACAGCCTCGATAAGCTCAAGCCCTTTATTCATCATTGATGCGGAATCAATGGTGATTTTTGCTCCCATGCTCCAATTTGGGTGATTGAGAGCCTGCTTAACCGTAACATCGACAAGCTCACTGCGCTTTTTGCCGAAAAAGGGGCCGCCCGAAGCGGTAAGAATGAGCTTTTTTATCTCTTTTTTATCTTGGCAACCCTGCATCGACTGAAAAATCGCCGAATGTTCACTGTCAACCGGAAGAATATTTACGCCCTTTTCCTTTGCCAAACCCATAACGAGCTGTCCGCCGGCAACAAGCGTTTCTTTGTTCGCAAGCGCAAGCTCGCTGCCCGAATTGATTGCGGCTATCGTCGGTTCAAGTCCTGCCATACCGACAATGCTGTTAAGCACATAGTCCGCACCGTATGCCGCACATTCGCAAACGCCCTCCATGCCGGAAAGCACCTTGGTTGTGGTGTCGGCAACCTTTATTTTAAGCTCGGTTGCCGCTTTTTCATCCACCATTGCGGCAAGATCGGGCTTGAATTTTCTGATTTGTTTTTCAATCGTGTCAACGCTGACGCTTGCCGTCAAAGCCTTGACCTTATAGCCCTGCATTTCAATAACCTCAAGAGCCTGAGTTCCGATCGACCCTGTTGAGCCGAGAACGGCAACGGTTTTACCCATAGTATCACCTTAAATTTTATTTTTAAAATGTTTCGATTATGCTGAGTATTCCGTACATGACAGGAAAAACAAACAGCGTGCTGTCAAATCTATCCATAATTCCGCCGTGACCGGGGATAAGCTTGCCGTAGTCCTTAACGCCGTAGTTCCTCTTAATGACCGAAGCGGAAAGGTCGCCGAAAATGCTGATAACCGAAAGCACAAGCGAAATCGGAATTACCGCCCACCAATCCCAAAGGAAAAAGCTTCCGTCGGGGAAAAATTTTTTCGTAAAAACAAAATACAGGTCAACATTCAGCACTGCGGTGAGCACAACGCCGCCGATTGCACCCTCCCATGTCTTTTTCGGGCTGACAACGGGCGTCATTTTATGCTTGCCGAAGAACACGCCCGTAAAATAAGCAAACATATCGGTAAGCCATGCGCAAAATACCGTGAACAATATTAAATAAACCACATTTGCCTGGGTATATCTTGCATCGGCAAGCCGGAGATCGTTGATACGAATCCAGCAGCCGAGCGATTCCGGAACGGCAATCGAACAAAAGGCGGAAATTGCAACCTGCTCAAATTTAACCTCACCGTGCCACTTCACCATCATAATTAGCATGGCAAGAACATACACGGCAAGAGCCGCAAACGGCGTAACATGAAGCTTTTCAAGAAAATTGTATCTGATTTCAACAGGAATGTATGCGCCGACAATAATTGACGAGATCGCAAGCGGAAGCTTGACCTTCGCAACATGGTTAAGCTCATAAACGGCAATGCCGCAAATGAACGCCATAAGTATCGGCAACGCTGCCGTGTCCATAAAAAACATCACGGCGATAATAACAAGGGAATAAGACACTCCCGAAATAATTCTGGTTTTCATGTGGTTTATCCTTTCAGACATTAGATTTTTGATTTTAGACATTAGACGAGGAATAAACCAATCTCAGCAAAATTATCTAAGATCTAAAAATCTACAATCTAATATCTACCGTCTATGTGAGGTTGAGAAAAATTTTTCACAGTCGGTTTTGCATGTCCGGTGCTGTAAAAAGGTACTGCCCTGAACGAAAAATCGGTTGTGGAGAAATTTAACCAACCTCAAACGCCGCCGAAACGACGGTTACGCTTATTATAATCGTCTATCGCCTTATCGAGATCGGCAGGGGTAAAGTCCGGCCAGAGAATGTCGGAAAACCAAAGTTCGGAATAAGCCGACTGCCATGTGAGAAAATTTGAAAGACGGTATTCGCCGCTGGGGCGGATTATCAAATCGGGATCGCTTTGTCCGGCAGTATAGAGGTGATCCGAAATGTCGGATTCCGTTATGTCGGCAGGCTCAAGCTCACCGGCTTTAATTTTTTCGCCGAGCTGCTTAACGGCGTCTACGATCTCCAGTCTGCCGCCGTAATTGATAGCGATATTGACATCGTATTTCTCGGCGTCCCTTGACTCCTCCTCGGAGGTATCGAAAAGGTTGAGAAGATCCTCGGGAATACCTTCACGGTGTCCGATGAAATGCATTCTCATACCCTTTTGAAGGTTTTCGGCTTTTCTGTCCTCAGCTTCGTGCATATATTCACGAAAAAGATCCATGAGGGACGAAACCTCCTCGGGCGGTCGCTTCCAATTCTCGGTCGAAAAAGCATAGAAAGTTATACATTTTATACCGATTTCTCCCGCATAATCGCAAATCTGCTTGAACACCTTGGCTCCCGCCTTGTGTCCCTCTGAACGGGGTAAACCTCGCTGCTTCGCCCAGCGACCGTTCCCGTCCATGATTATACCGATATGCTCAGGAACTCTTGATTTTTCCATAGAACAATCCAATCCTTTAATTGATTATTTGTTAGGGCAATACCGCACAATTTGGGTGTGCGGATTGCGCAGTAAGATTTTTTCGTCAGGTTGTAAAAAAATTTTTGCAGGCTTGCTGTCACAAATCAAGAAATTTTTTATGCAGCATGACGGAAATTATTCAAGCAAGTCGTGCGCCTCAATTATGCGGTGTTGCCTTAAATCTATACTTTAAATAATTAGAGATATAGTTAAAAATATAAAACATCTTCTCTTTAAAGCTCAATTCTTTGATATGCAGAAAAGGTGGCACGCATTTCATAAAAATTTTATTCATTTGAGTATAGCTGCTCTTCTCTGTCAACTCTCTTTCCCGAACACATCTTTCCATTCGTGCAACATTTCTGAAAAGAAAACATACCGCTGTTTTTTTATCAGAATTTTTATAGATCTTATATACAGCCAAACGAGCACGCATAAGATCAATTTTATTTTTATCAATATTTTTATGGAGAACACTGTCCTGATTGTTAAAATATCCGTACAGCGGCAAATCAACTACAAAAGCTTTCGATAAATTTGCCCAAAGCCTTGCGCAGAAAACCGTATCTTCACCTACTGAGTAATCACCAAACCGACTGTGTTTTTTCAGAAAATCTTTTTGGATAAGCTTTGTCCAAGAGCTTGAAAGAATCATCTCATACTTTATGATCTTATCAAAATTATACATATCCACAAATTCAGAGGTCTTGCATTCACGAGTGTGATATTGAAAAGTTCTGTAATCCTCTTTGTCGATCCTCTCATACCCGCAAGCAACCATTTCGCAATCGTTTTCAACGATGGCTTTCAGCATAAATTCATACATTTGCGGCTGAATAAAATCATCGGAATCAACAAAGCCTATATAATCGCCCTTTGCCTTTTCGATTCCGTAATTCCTGGCAGAAGATACTCCCTTGCCGGTATTTCTGTAATAAACCACCCTGGAATCCTTATCTGCGTACCGCTTTATAATCTCTGCCGTCGAGTCGATACTCTTATCGTCCACACAAACTATCTCAAGATTTTTGTATGTCTGGTTCAATATGCTGTCCAAACATCTTGAAAGATATTTTTCCTGATTATAGACCGGAACTATTATCGATATCAAAGAGTCCATTTGTGTTCTCCTCCGTTAATAACAGGCAGACCGTGAAGCCTGCCTGCGGGATAATCAATTATATTGACATAACTTCCTTCTCTTTTGTTGAAGCGGCAGCGTCGATCTCCTTGATAAAATCATCGGTGATTTTCTGAAGCTCGTCTTCGCCGTTCTTGAGGTCGTCCTCCGTAATTTCGGATGCTTTTTGCATCTTCTTGATCTTGTCGATAGCGTCCCGGCGGATCGAACGAATCGCAACCTTTGACTCCTCTGCCATCTTCTTGATATCCTTAACAAGCTCCTTACGCCTATCCTCGGTAAGCTGAGGGAAGGTCAAGCGGATAACCGAACCGTCATTCTGCGGATTGATGCCGATATCGGAAGCCTGAATTGCCTTATAGATCGGGGTGAGCGTGGATTTATCCCACGGCTGGATAACAAGAACGCGAGCCTCGGAAACGGAAATTGCAGCCATCTGATTGATCGGCGTCGGAACTCCGTAGTAGTCAACGAGAACCTTGTCGAGCACACCGGGATTTGCACGGCCTGCTCTGATTGCGGCAAAATCCTTGCCGAGAACGGAAACCGTCTTTGTCATTTTTTCTTTGGTATTGCTGTAAACTTCTTTCATGAAAATTCTCCTCACATATTTATATTTTATTCTTTTACAAGTGTGCCTATGTTTTCGCCCTTAACGGCTCTGACGATATTCTCGGGATCTTCGAGATTGAAAACGAGAATTGCTATCGAGTTATCTCTGCAAAGTGAAGCTGCAGTGCTGTCCATTACCTTGAGCCCCTTTGCAAGAACCTCGGAATGAGTGAGCGTATCATACTTAACGGCATCGTCAAACTTATTCGGATCCTTGTCGAAAACTCCGTCAACATTTGTTGCCTTAAAGATAACATCGGCTTCAATCTCAGCCGCCCTGAGAGCCGCCGTTGTATCGGTTGAAAAGAACGGACAGCCTGTGCCGCAACCGAATATAACGACCTCGCCGTCGTTGAGGTGAGCGACCGCATCACGGGCAACATACTGCTCGGCGATCGGCTGCATACCGACCGAGGACATGACTCTCGCCTTAACTCCGAGCTGTTCAAGAGCCTCGCAGAGTGCAAGCGAATTCATGACCGTTGCAAGCATTCCCATGTTATCGGCTCTTGTACGATTCATTTTGCCGCTGCTTCTGCCTCGCCAGAAGTTACCGCCGCCGACCACAAGTCCGATTTGAACGCCCATATCGGCAACCTTTTTTACATATGTACAAACATTGGTCACCATATCAAAATCAATGCCGTGACCCTGCTCTCCGGCAAGAACCTCGCCGCTGAGCTTGAGCAAAATTCTTTTATACATCTGAATTACCCCCACTGCCCTAATATATCGCTTATATTTTACTTTAAATCAGCGGTTATGTAAAGTGAAAAATTACATTTTTCATGAAAAATTCAAATTTAATTTTTGTGCAATGAGACAAATTCCCAAAAACGCCGTCGATAAAAAGAAAAGCGGATCGTTTTCACGACCCGTCAAACTTCTGCTTTTTATCCGAACAAACCGAAAGCGATTGCTCCGACTATCAGTCCGGCAGCCAAAACGCCCAAGGCGATCATCGGCAAAGATTTTCTTATTTTGATGTTCATTATTTCCGCAACAAGAGCACCCGTCCAGCCGCCTGTGCCCGGAAGCGGAATCGCAACGAGAACAAAAAGCCCCCATGTTCCGTATTTTTCAATAGTCGGTCTGTGTTTTTCTGCTTTTTTTTCCATCTTGCGGACAATTTTGCCCAATCCATCAGACTTTTTCATCAATTCAAAAATCTTTTTTAGAAAAATGAGAATAAAAGGTATCGGCAGCATATTGCCGAGATAGCAAATAATAAACGCCTTAACAACATCCATGTTGAGCAGCCTTGCCGCAACAAGTCCGCCTCTCAGTTCAAGCACCGGAAGCATGGATATAATAAAAACGGTAAGCTCGTTGGGAATTTTGCTTTGAAAAAAGGCCACGATGGACTCAACTAATTGGTCGGTCATTTTTCTCACTCCGTAATGATTTTTTTGTTCAGAAGATAATTATAAGCCTTGGAAAGAATGTTTCTGTCATTTTCAAAACGAAGCTTGTTAAGAGCCTTTTCATATCCAAGCCAAATATAATCTTCAATCTCTTCCTTTTGAATAACAGTCTGCGTATCCTGAGTTGAGGCGAGGAAAATATTTACATTTTTCTCAACCTTTCCCTGAATGGTGTACTGACTTTTAGTTACGAAATCCGGCTGAATGCTGATTCTGATTCCGGTTTCCTCAAGCACCTCACGGTAAGCGGTTTGATGATCGTTTTCGCCCTGCTCAACATGTCCTTTCGGGAAACCCCAATGGGCGCTTCGTCTGTTCTTGATAAGCAGGAAGCGAATCATTCCGCCGATATTTCGGTAAACGACCGCTCCGCAGGAACGCTCATAGAGGCACTCCAGCGTGTGCCTTTTGTCCTTAACGGCAAAATCAATACCGTTCATAATGTCGATGTTAATGAATCTTGTACTTTTCGGCGCTACAACCCAATCTGTTTCATTACTGTCGTCATACCTGACAACGCCAACAACTCTTCCGTCAAAACTGCGCACGGGGTGGTTGATACCCATTATAAATGCGCCTTTAACCGAGGCATTGAACTGTTTCGCTCCCTCGACCTCGCCGTAATTCAGCTCATAAGTGAAGCCCTGTTCATTGCTGTAAGAGTGGATCGGATGAGTCACCTTGATACGAACATATTTACCAAGCATGTTCCTAACTCCTCCACCGTGTGCCGAATGCGCACGGATTTACCGCAGACGCAACAAAATACATTGTTTCTTCGTCCGCATTCAATTTACCGTACCATTATACATATATTTCGGTGAAATTACAATAGGAAATTTTAAAAAATAAACGCTATTTGCGCTATTTGACAAAAATCTCCGCTCAATTTTTGTTAAGCGGAGAAATTTTCATATGATTCCTTTGTCAATAGCAGACTCTATAAATTCGGCAAAAATCGAATTTGACCACGCAAACCACGGCCTGGTGAAATCCGACGCATCGTCGGCATTGAAACCCTCATGCATATAGCCGGTGTCACCGTCGGTCGCAACGAGAGTTTCGATAAGCTTTTGAATTTCATTCGGGTCGGTCGAGGTCAGACCCTGCATTGAAAGAGCGATGTGCCAAATATAGCCGTGCGGTGTGTGCGGGCTGCCTACGCCGGACGCTGCCTTGCCGGTGTAGTAAAACGGATTATCCTCGCTGAGAATAAATTTTCTTGTGTTGACATAAACGGGATCGTTCACATCGCAATATCCGAGGTACGGCGCACTTAAAAGGCTGGGCACATTGGCATCATCGGCAAGAACAAAGTTGCCGAAGCCATCGGTTTCGCAGGCAAATATTCTGCCGTATTTCGGGTGAATTTCCGTGCCGTAGGTATTGATTCCGTATACGATCTCCTCACGGAGAGTTCTTACCTTTTCAAGAAACGCTTCGTCATCAATTTTCATTTCGGTGAAAATTTCGTCGATATAGCCGAGCACGACCGAAGCAAACATATTTGAAGCGATAAGATAACCAAAGGTGCAGCTGTCGTCGCTTGGGCGGAAGCCGCTCCATGTCATGCCGGTGAAATTGACGGGATAGCCTTTCCCGCCGTTGTGGAGAGTATCAAGCCAGCCGCAACCGGGGCGCTGAAATGAATACGGCGATTTTTCAAAATGACGCTGCTCCGTTATCCAAAGGTCAACAACGAGCTTTGCCGTTTCGATAAAATTATCGTCAATTATCGTTTTGTCTCCCGACGCCCTGTAATAAAGATAAGCAAGCCTGAACGGATAGCAGAGCGAATCGATCTCATATTTACGCTCCCAGACCCACGGGTCGTTGAGCGGCAAATCATCCGTGTGTCCGTGACCGTTTCGTTCGATATTGAACGCATTGGCGTAGGGGTCGATCCTAATGTAATCAAGCTGCCGAACGATGAGTCCCCGAATGATCGATCGAATTTCGGGGTCGTCCTTCGTCAACGGAATATAGTGAGTGACTTGCGCAGTGGAGTCTCTGAGCCACATTGCGGGAATATCGCCCGTGTAAAGAAATGTTGAACCGTCGGGTAGAATTTCCGCCGTCGTTTCAAGCGTATTCGGGTAGCAGTTGCGATAAAGCTTTTCGAGCTTCGGATATTTTTTTAATTTTTCCGCCACTTCATCAATGTGAGCGGTAATTGAGTTGGGAATATTTTTCAAAGTAATTCTCCTATAAAAGTAATGCCGCATAATCGAAATGCGAATATTGCACAGTAAGATTTTTCGTCAGGGAGTGCGCCTCAATTGTGCGGTGTTGCCTTAAAATTGTGTGTAAACCTCGGAGTATTTTTCAAGCAATTCTTTTGCAACCTCAACGGTATCCTCCTCACATATTCCGTTTTTACGGGGAATATAATTTCGGATAAAATCGTTTTCAAAAGCCGCCAGCCGCTTTGCCTGATAAGTACCGCTATATTCGTTACGGTCAAGCGGCTGTTTCTTTGAAATGTCCTTGAGCTTTTTGGGATTGTCAAAATAAGCGGCAAGCGAACGATAGTACATATACCATCTTGCCGTATAATAATCCTTGACCAGTCCACCCCACTCACGCCAAGCGGTGTCGTAAAGAATCGAATGATCGAGAGGACCCCAGACCGTATGGAGCAGAAGATAATTGATTTGCAGAGCTTCCTTCTCCTCGCTGCTGCTGCCAAGCTCCTGCGCCTCAACATAATTTGTGCAGAAGTTCGTTTCCTCTCTCGTTCTCAAAAGGCGGTCGATATCCTCGCAAATTTCGAGAAAAAGATTGCTTGCCTGCTCAAAATTTCCGACATTTTTTTCCTTGAAAAATTCCGTTGCCCTGAGGTAAACGGGATAGGCAAGGTCGGAAAGAAATTGACGAACTATCGACTGAATATCCGCACGCATTGCGTCGATTTTTTTATCGTCGGATTCAATGATATTTTTTGCGATCGAATACAGCTTATGGAAATCATAACTGCGTTCCATTGCGTCATACGGAGCAGTGTGTTTAATATTCGTGCACGGTCTTGCGCAGATGATAGAGCCTGCGCATTCGTCGCTTGAGCAAAGCTCGACAAGGGAAATGATATCGTCGCTAAAGGAATCTGTTTTGTATCTCTTTGAACAAAAATCCCTGATAAAACCGTCACAGTCAAATCCGCCGTCGGTCGTAATCGCTTTTAACGCCGCCGCACAATAAATCGGGTTTATATCAAATGTATCAAACGAAAGCGCACCGCCAAGATCGGAATTTGCAAACGGATCATCGCAAAGCTTTTGCACATTGCCGTAAATTCCGGTTCTGCCATAGCGGTTGCCGCTGATTTCCGGAATATATTTTCTGCCGTCGAGAATATCCGAGTTTTTTTCAGCTGTGCGGTCATCAAGAAAGATATACCGATCGCCGGAGCAGTTCTTAAAAAATTCGGAATTTACGGAGCTTGCGTGAAGATAACAAACCGCAGCCCCGTCGAATTCCGACAGCATATCTTCAAGCGCTTTTCCAAGCTCGGCAAGATAGGAGTCGTAGCCTTTTTTGTCGGATTTATAAATGCCTTCAAAAATATAGCTGTGCGTTTCACCGAGAGCCTCACGCTGAATCGTCAGAAATTTTTTGTTAAAAGCAGAGAAGAATGCGTTCCTCGGTCTGATGAAAAAAATCGGTGGAAAATTATGCCACAACGGAGCTTTGAGGATATCCATTTTTATATATTTTTTTCTCAGGCTGAACGGTACGCTCGGAATTGCCGCAGGAAAAATCGGTTCGATTCCAAGACTTCTTTCACGGTCACTTATAAGCCTGCCGACTGTGATTTTTCTTTCAAGATATTCTCTGCTGTTGATCGAACTCGTTTTATTGATATTACCGGTGAGCTGATTCATCAAAAAAGCGGGACCGGAGCAAAAATCAAGGCAAAGATTTTCCGGCAAACCAAGTTCGAGCAATGTTTTAAAAAGAACTCCGTCGAAGCCGACCGGTTGAAGGACACGGTTGAAGCCATGCATAGCCATAAAGTCGATTTCTTTTTCCCATCGGTCAAATCCTCGAAAATTTCCGCCGAGCGAAAACGCCTCATAGCTCGTCATTGCCCGAATTTTTTTCTTTATTGTTCGGGTGATTTTTTTCTCCGGCAGCGGTGCGGAGGAAATCGTTGATATATCATATTTTCCGCTCGTTATCACAACGCCGTGATATCTGCCGAGGTAATCGTAATAGGCCATTGCAAGACTCAGCGGAGAGTTGCCGGCTAAAACAACCTTTTTATCCTCGGAATATATCTCATAGCAATCATATCCGTTGTCCGAGTCAATCGTTCTGAGCACAAATTGTTCCGCAATTCTCGGCGTATTTCTTTTTATAAGGTCAACCATCGGTCTTTCTCCTTGTTTAATAAGAATTTATCGAAAATAATATATTTATTATACTATAATCCACCGACAAAATAAAGCAAATTTTTAGGATTTTTAAAGCAACGGCGCACAATTGCGGTGTGTTGCCTTAAACAAAAAAGAAGGACGGGCTGAACCGTCCTTCAAAAGATTCAATTTTTAATTATTTCTTAAGGAACTCCTCAAGGAAGCTGAAAACAGTGATGAAGAATCCGCAGATAAGAACGCCCTGTGCCTTAGCCCAAGTTGTAAGTCTTTCCTTCCATGTCGGAACATAGGGAGCGTGATAGAAGCAAGCTGTATCAAAGAGAACTTCGCTTTCCGGTGACTCATCAAGGAAGATACCGATGAAGTTTCCTTCTGAATCAATATAACCTGCTGAATAGCCGGATGCATCTATACTGGTAACCACACCGTTCGGATTGCCCTCTTCGTCCTCTGAATAAAGGTCAAAATACGGGAAAAATACAAGGTTACCGAAGTCCTTACCGTACTCCTCGGGAACTTCCTCTGTTGTTACGATATCGATATAAGCGATAACAACGCCTTCATCAGATGTTGAGAAGAACTTGCTGAAATCAGCCTTCTTGATCTTGAAAGCAAATGAACCGTCCATACCGTTCTCAATATCTACCTGGTTAACAGCACAACGATCGTCCTCTGCAATAGCGTCGGAGAATCTGATGTTCTTAATTGCAACAATGTCCTTGCCGCTTGTTGAGAAGCTGATGCCCGAGAAGCCGAAATAGAATGTCTCTGCATCTGCGGGAAGCTTGTCGAGATAATCGGCTTTCATTGTAACCGGAATTGAATACTCTTTGGAAGGCTCAATATATGTATTTTCGATTGAAAAAACAATTTTGCCCGCTTCCTTTTCTCTGTCATAAGGCATATCCCTCTCCGGCTTTTCTCCGTCTGCGGCAAATGCTGCAATGCCAAGCGTAAAGATTGTAACTACAGCAAGAAGAATTGCTAAGAATTTTTTCATGGAAAATCTCTCCTTTTTATTTTTTGCATTTTCATGCTTTTATTGTGCGAAGATAATACCTCGCTTTTTTATTATAATATCACGAAAAAGAATTTTATAGTTCCTATTCAGAACAATAATTACATTTTCATAAAAAATTTTTGATTATTTTTTCGTTTTAGTATAGTTTGCTTTTTTGTTCACAATATATTGTGTTAAGGCAACCATACAATTGTGTTTTAGTTGCAAACCTCTTGCATAACCTCGTTCACAACCTCGCCGGCGACAGAAAGTCCCGAGCCGGATTTTTCAACAACGCAAACAACGGCATACGGCGTATCCTCACGCTGAGAGAAGCCGACAAACCACGCATGAGAACCTCCCTCAACCTCCGCTGTGCCTGTTTTTCCGCACATCTGAAGCCCGGGGAATGTTGAATCCGAATAGTAATTCACAACATTCGAGCGAAGAAGCTTTTTCATCTGCGCCGCAATTTGCGGAGTTATATTGACTGTTTTGTTGACGGTGGTTTTCCCGATAATATCAACCTTACCGGTGGGGGACACCATATTCTGAACAAAGTACGGCTTTGTTGCCGTGCCGTTATTGGCTATCGCTCCCATGATCGTAAGTATATGGTAGGGGTTTACCATCGTGGTATACTGACCGATACCCGCCCAGCCGAGGTCGGTCTTTGTCGTTTTGCTGACATCAAATCTGCTCGCCGAAACGGTTATCTGATCCATATCCTCCTTTGTGTTGAAGCCAAGTTCTCCTGCGGTCTGCATCAGCTTCGACTGACCGAGCTGAATTGCAATCTGTGCAAACGCCGAGTTGCAGGAATGATTCAACGCTTCCTCAAAGGTAACCGTACCGTGCACGCTGTTGCATATGATCTTGCCGTCGCCGGTCGCATATTCACCCGTACATTCAAAAGTCTGCGAATAAATATCGGAAATATTTTCGATTGCGCTGATGGCGGTCACTATCTTGAATATCGAACCGGGAGTGTAAAGACCGGAAACAAAACGATTGAGATAAACGCCCTCGTATTCGTCGGGATTTTCATCAATATCGTCCGGCTTGTTCTGCGGGTCATATGACGGGGTGGAAACCATGCAAACCATAGCTCCTGTTTTATAGTTATATACCGCTATCGTTCCCTTTCTGCCATTCATCGCTTCGTAAGCCGTTTTGCAAATGTCGGCGTCAAGGGTCAGATTTATATCGTTGCCCCTGTTATATTTTTTCAGGTTATAAACTCCGTTTACAAAATCATAGCCGGAAAGCTTTGAACTGTAAACATACTGAACGCCCGTTGCAATGAATGACGAATTATCGCCGACGGCATGAAGCATCGCCTTGCGAACCGTTTTGTTATCGTTATAAATTCTTACTCCGTCCTCGGAATAAACAAGCTTGGTTCCGTTGCAGTCATAAATCGTGCCTGCGCTGGAGATCTCGCCGTTTTTATAGATGTGCTGATTAACAAGGTTTGATGTCCATTCCGAACCGTGGACATAAAAATTATACATCATAAATCCGAGTCCGACGAAAAAAGCGACTATTACAAAATAAAGAACAAAGGCTCGTCTTGTTGTATTTCTCATTTATTTAGCCCTCCCGTTCCCGGATTTTCTCCGTGATATCGGAATGTCTCTTGAGTCTCGTGCAGATGAGGTTCCGTTCCTGCTTATCGGAACATCGCCCCTGCCGGACGAAGATGTTCTCCTTCTGCTTACGGGCACATCCGCCGCCGAACTTCTGACCCTGACAGGCTGCTCAATGACCGGCGGAACATACACCTTGCGCTTCGGCCGTTTACCTATCATTATATTGTCGGGATAAAGCGGATGGTCAGGAAGTATGGTCTTTGAAAGCTTGGGATAGGTTCTGATATCCGCCGATTTAATAAGCGCGAGCATACCCCACGAGGAAATCACACTCGAACCGCCTCGACTGATAAACGGAAGCGTAACTCCCGTGAACGGCAAAATATCCGTTACGCCGAAAATATTAAGGCTTGTCTGGAACAGCAAAAGTCCTGCCGCCGCACACGCAGTTATGGCATAAAATGCAGAACGGGTATTTCTTGCAAGCTTGATCGCATAGAGAAGAATGAAAGCATATGTAACCACTATCGTCAGCCCGACGATCATGCCCCATTCCTCACATATCATTCCGAAAGCCAGGTCTGTCGAGGCATAAACAACATTTCTAAGTTCACCCTTGCCTATGCCGAGTCCGAACAATCCTCCGCTTGCGGAATAAATAAGCGTTCTTGTTTGCTGCATTCCCTCGTCATTGATAAGCTCCCAAATATGTCTGTACGCCTTGAATCGTGCGGCAACATGGGGCTTAAAATAAACGATCATAAATGCACCGAGCAACGCCGCAACGCAGACAAGCGCAATGGTTCTCACATCGCCCGAGCGCATAAATGCGATCACTATAAAGGTGAAGAAGAATATCAACGCCGTTCCGAAATCCTTCATGAGGAAAAGTGCGCCGATGCAGCCGCAAGAAAATATAAGATACTTCGTAAGACTGCGTGCGCTTTGGAGCTTGTCCAGGGACGCTGCACCGACGAAAATAAACGCCAGCTTAACGAACTCCGACGGCTGAACAGACATACTGCCGAGCGTTATCCAGTTCAGCGCACCGTTGGTATATGTCGCAAGGGCAAGGTTTGCCACAAGCAGAAGCACCGCCGCAACCGCAACCGGCATTCGCAGCTTTGTGACGATATCCGTCCGCCGCATAATTATTAGCATAAATATAAACAGAAACAGTCCCAGACCGATGGCGGCAACCTGCTTGATCGCATAGTCGTTATCGACCGTTGCAACATTCATCAATCCGATTCCCGAAAAAAGGAAGCCGATTATTTCAAGCTCAAAGTTGTTTTGCCCGCAAAAAATCGAAGCGCAGACAAAGTAAAGCCATTCCGCAAGAATATAGCCTGCGAAAACTGCAAACAGAGTGCTGTTGAAACCGTTCGCCGTGATGACCACCGTTCCTGTCAGCACCTGAAATATCGTAACAAGAATAAGCGCAAATCCCCAGTGAAATTTATTGTTTAGTTTTTCTCCGCTCACATAATTCCCCCTTTGCGAATACATTCTGCCTGTTTAGATTACTTTATTATAACTCATCACGCAAAAAATCTCAATACATTTGATATTTTTTTACAATTATGCTATAATTCGGAAAAAGGGGTGACCGGAATGGATAACAAAAAGCTCCGAAAATTTGCCGAGCTGATAAACAATTCGTCCAAGACCGTGTTTTTCGGCGGAGCGGGAGTTTCAACCGAGAGCGGCGTTAAGGACTACCGAAGCAAGGACGGGCTTTACAACACCGTGCGTGAATACGGCGTTTCACCCGAGACAATTTTAAGCCACAGCTTTTTTGTTTCAAAGCCCGATATTTTTTACGATTTCTATTACAAATATTTTCTCGAGATGACCGTCGAGCCGAACACGGCGCACATTGTGCTTGCCGATATGGAAAGGAAAGGCAAGCTTTCCTCCGTCATAACGCAGAATATTGACGGACTTCACCAAAAGGCAGGCAGCAAAAATGTGCTTGAGCTGCACGGAACAACGGCGGTTCACTATTGCATGGAATGTGGCAGACCTTATCCGCTCGAAGAGCTGAAAGCTCTCAAAGGAAAAGTTCCCCGCTGCGAAAAATGCGGCGGACTTGTTCGCCCGGAGGTAGTTCTTTACGAAGAGCCGCTTAACGAAAATGTTGTTGAAAAAGCAATCGGTGAAATTTCAACGGCTGAGCTGCTCATCATCGGAGGCACATCGCTCGCCGTTTACCCTGCGGCGATGTATATCCGTTATTTCAGAGGCTCACATATCGTACTTATCAACAAAGGAAAGACCGACCTCGATTCGAATGCCGACCTCGTTTTTAGGGACAGCATCGGTCAGGTTTTCGGAAACATTAAGGAGGCGATTTCTTGTTCAGAGAAATGAGAAGAAGCAAACAGCAGCTGACAAAAGAGGAATGCGAAGAAATTCTCATTCAAGGCAAAACTGGAGTGCTTGCCGTTTTGGGTGACGACGGATATCCATATACCGTGCCGATAAATTATTACTACACGGACGGCAAAATTTATCTCCACTGCGCAAAAACAGGACACAAGCTTGACGCTATAAAGGAAGAGACAAAAGTCTCATTCTGCGTTGTTGACTGCGACGATATTCTTCAGGAAAAATTCACAACGCTGTACAAAAGCGTCGTAGCTTTCGGCAAAGCGGAAATTCTCACCAACGAGAATGAAATGCGCTCCTGCGTTACTGCGCTTGCCGAAAAATACTGCCCGGATTTTCTCGACAAAGTTCCGTCTGAGGTCGAGCGTGAATTCGGCATACTTTGCATGATAAAAATAAACATCGATCACATGACCGGAAAGCAGGGAAAAGAACTTTTGAAGGAGGAAATCCGATGAAAAATAAAGTTATCAGGTTAACTTCATTTATTCTGACGATAATTATTGCAATGAGCACAATTTTTTATACTGCGGCAATTGACGAATCGGGACAGGTCAAAATAACCGAGCCGACGCCGTTGCTCAAGGAGGACGGCAGTCTCACCCAGCCGGGCTATTGCTTCACCGAGCTTTATCAATACGACCGCAGCGCAATTAAGGCGAACAAAACCCGAATCAAGGAATGGGATTTTTATCAAATTTCCAACAGCCGCTATGTTATGCAGGTAACAATGGCGGATATCTCGCTCGGCGGAGCGGCGAATGTTACTCTCTTTGATATGCAGACGGGCGAAAGCTACAGCGCAGTCTCGCTCCGGCTGCTGACCTTCGGCAAATTCGGACTTTCCGAAACAGCCATGACTCTGCAAACCTTTTCACGACACAAGCTCGGATTTAACCTTGATGTTAATGTAACCGAAACCCAGCGCACAATAAAATTCAGCGGACGGACAAAGGGCAAGCCGTTCACCGTTGATATTTCGATGGATATGTTCCCAAATCACGAATACCTCGCAATGGCTCTCCCGTTCGGAGACAGAAACAGCAAGAATTTCTATTACAACCAAAAAATAAACTGTATGCCCGTAACGGGAACAGTTAAAATCGGCGATATGACGGTTGAATTTGACCCGTCGGATACATTCTGTGTTCTCGACTGGGGACGAGGCGTTTGGCCGTACCACACCAACTGGTACTGGGGCAACGGCAGCACGAGGCTTGAAAACGGCGACATTTTCGGCTTTGAAATCGGCTGGGGCTTCGGCGATATGACAGCCGCCACGGAGAACACGCTTTTCCTCAACGGCAAAGCTCACAAAATCGGTGAGATATATCTTGAAAAAGATGAAAACGACTGGATGAAGCCGTGGAAATTCACTTCGTCTGACGGTCGTTTTGAAATGACGATGACCCCGTTCTACGATAACTATACGAAGTCAAGGGTTATATTCATTGGCAACATCTGCCACCAGGTTTTCGGCAAATGGAACGGCACCGTCACGCTCGATGACGGCACGGTTCTTGAAATCAAGGACATGGTTGCATTCTGTGAGAACTCGGATAATATGTGGTAAAAAAATAACTTTCCTACAAGTTTTTTGCAGGAAAGTTATTTTTTATTTGAAGATTATTTTGATTTTATGCTCACCGGGTGCGGTTGAAATTCTGAAAATTCCTTTTCTTTTTATTGCAATTTCTTCGCCGTCAAGCTCGGCATATTTCGGCACGGACGGAACAAAGATCTCCGTCTTTGCTTTTGTTTCTTCATGCTGAACGAAGCTGAGATTAAACTCCCTATTCTCACGGTCATAGCCGTAGCTTTCGATCTCGCCCGTAACCGCCATGGGGTGCGGACGGGTAAGAACCTTTTTGTAAACCTCAGTATCTGTGAAGCCTTTGAAGTAAGTCCAATATGTATTGCTCCATTTGTACGAATCAAAAAGATCGAGCAAAAATTCGATATGCGGAAACCATTCATCGCCCTCGGTGAAACCGCCCCATTCGCCGACTATGACGGGAACTTTGAGTCGCTGCTGAGAGCGTCTGTGCTCGGCAAAAATCGAACCGACGCGGTCGTTGCTTGCGTACTTATACGACGGAGTATCCACCATTAAATCATAAGCGTGCGGCGAAAAAATAATGTTATTCTCCGTCTTGCCCGAAAGGATCGGACGAGGGCACGAATATGGAATCCCGAGGTTGGAATAGTAGCTGTTTTCAAGGAAAACAAATTTTTCGTTGCCGCATTTCCTCGTCGCTCTCGCCATTTTATTTATGAACGGAAAATATTTTTTTGTGTCAAATGTTTTGATGATATCGTCGCCGGCACTTGTGATTTTTCTCAGATGTTTGCCTGTGTAAAGGTCGAGCACTCTCGCCGGGTCGTCGCTCTTTGTTGCAAGCTCAATAAGCTTTTTCTTCGAAATCGTTTTGTCCGATACGGTTGTTGAAACAAGCCGACCGATCACCTTGCGAAAGACCTTTCCGCCGCTCTTGCCCGGGAACGGTTCGTTGAAAAAATCGAATCCGATCACGGCGGGATGACTGCCGAATCTTTCAATAACATGCGTCCACATTTCTTCAAACCAAACCTGCACGCCCTTGCCGTTGACCTCTGCGTCGTTCCAGAACGAATCGAATGCGCCGTGAACCGCTCTGCCCCAGAAATAGCCCTCAGCCCAAACAATTTTTGTAGGCTGATATTTATATTTGCCCGTCAGCGTTGCCCATTTTGGCGCACCATCACCGCAGGAAAGCTCCGTGCCAGAAAAAAGGTCCTGATGCATATCAAGATATACATAAACTCCCGAAGCCTTACATTCGTCAAGAATACCGCCGATAAAATCAAGATATTTTTCGTTGTACTCGCCCGGTTCGGGTTCGATCGCATCCCATGTTATTCCGAGGCGGACAAGATCCATTCCGTGCGCCTTCATGTCGGCGGCAAGTCCATCGCTCCACTGCTCGCCGTAAATTCGTCTTTGACCCTCAATATATCTGCCCTTATCGCAGACATTGAGTCCGGTCAGTATTCTTTCCCGTCCGTGAGAATCGACAATTCGTGTGCCTTTAACCGTAAGCTTATCCATTTTTGCCTCCCTTGGTTCTGCGTCTGTCCTTCGCCTTGGCCGCATACTCTCTGCGCTTCGCCTTGAGTTCTTCCTCCTCGGCAATGCGGCGTCGGAGCTGCTCATCGTTACGCTTTTTCGATTCCTCGTAGCGGGATTTTATATCCTCATAATGAAGATAATTCTCTCGCTGCTTCAAAAGTTTTTCCGCTTCGATATACGGCTTTGCGGCACGGGTATAAATCGAATTTTCATCGGTTGCCATCTTGATTTTTTTGCGGATTTCGTTTCGGCTTTTTCTGAGTTCCCTGATTTTTTCGTTCGCTTTTTTCTCTGCGGATTTATCCTTATTCTTCGCCGCCGCTCTCAACTCGTTGACAGTCTCTTTGATCCGAGCGTCAAGCTCATCCTCTTTTTCAAAGAGCTGTTCAAAAACCCTGACATCGAATTTTTCGATTCCGTCGGCATATTTCTTCGCCAAAATCTTTTTGGAATCCTTTATCATTCGCACTCTGTTTATCGCATCGCGGCGCAGCTCTTTTTCGTCCTCGGTCGTTTTGGGCATAGCCTTTGCCGCATTAATCGACGGAATCTCAAGAGAATAAAGTCCTTCAAGTCCTGCGGCGTAGATTTCCCTCGCTTCGGCAAGCTGCGCCTTGATCGCATCCGATTCAAATTTGTTGATCTCCTTGATGACATATTGAGCGATTTCGATTTTTTCGTTCTCTTCTTTTTGATTTTTATATTTTTGCTTTGCTTCTTTTACAGCCGATTTATCCTTTGTCTTTTTCGCTTTTTTGATCTCATCTTTGGACGGTTTCACAATCTTTTTATCGTGATAAATTTTCGCTTCCTCAATGATGTCGATCGCCTCGACAAGTGCGGCGTCGGAGAGAGCCTCATTGCCGTAATCCTCAAACAACGCTCTGATCTTGAGAACCGTAACCATCGCTCTTTGCTTTATCTCGGTCAAGTCATAGAAGAAATACGGGATAACATTCAGCGTCGCTCCGATCGTTGCAGCAATGATCAGTACGCTGCAAATATTCTTGAAATACCAAGGATCGGAGAGCACATCGTAAACATTGCTGCCGTCAAATCCGAGGCTTCTCGCAACATCCTCGTTAAGACCGGAACGGTCATAAAGCTCGGGAAGCGCAGCATTTGTGATAAGCGTAACTATGCTTCCGATCGCACCGACGGCAACAAACATTCCGTCGATTCGCTCACCCGTTATATATTGCTGATAGTCTCTGATGTCTCCGTTCACGCCCGGAGTCAGAAGCGTTACCGCATAAGCCGCCATATAATTAAAGAAGAAACAGAACATCAGCGGCCAAATAATCTCCGACGGATCGCCGAGCCTGACTATCGGCAACATGAGAATAATAAAAATAACATTTATAATATTGCTGACAACAAGAAGCTTCCTTTTGCCGAGCGCACGGATAAGGAACGGAATAAACAGCATCGGCCAAAGCGAAGCGTTTCCTCTTATCGTGACGATCAGCGAATATTCCGCAGGGCTGCAAGCGTCCTGATAGCTGTAAAGCCAGTCCATGATATTCTGAACGGCGTTCTCAAGAAATCCGATCCAGCCCGCCAGTGAAATTATCCAAAAATATTTGTTGCGGATAACAGCACGGAACGCATCGGTAAATTTAATTTTTACCGTATGAGTTTTTGCCTGAACGATTTTTTCCTCTGTGTTGAAATAAACAAGCAACCCGAGGAAGAAACCGAAAATTATCATCGGTGGATAGAAGGCTCTGTAAATTCGGATATCAACGAGCGTGTTTTCTCCCGTAACGGCTCGTGCAACAAGCGGAAGAATAATATTGCCCAGGGTCGGCGCAAGCGAATTGACAACAGATTTGATCGAGGTTACATCGCTTCGCTCAAATGTGTTCGGCGAGAGAACATTGATGATGCTGGTATCCACATCATAATAGAACATATAGAAAAATTGCAAACCGATATTATAAAGCAAAACAGTAATACATTTTGCAAGCATCGACATCCGGTCATACGGCATAAAAACGAAGCCGATCGCTAAAATTGCTGTCGGCATACCCATTGAAAGAATGAACGGACGGTAGCGTCCCTTTTTGCTTTTTGACGAGTCGATAATTTTTCCCCTGAGTGCAGTCAGCGGAAAGCTTAAAATTACGCTGAGGATATAAATTACATATAAAGGCTTCGGCGCAATGCCGATCGTATTACTTATCAGCGTGTTGCCGATGCTGATTATCATGTTCTGCGCACAGAAAACGACAAATTGAATTCCAAGACCGCCCACGGCAAGCGATGCGATCTCCTTAAACGACATATATCGACCCATCGGCGGCTTTTTCCAGTAAAGGTGCATATCGTCACGCAGTTCCGTCACCTTTTCTTTTATATTCATGCGCATCACCCACATAAAAATATATTTCAGCTAACCGCCGAGAATTAAGGCAATACCGCACAATTGGGGGCGTGCGATGTTGCCTTAAGCCTTAATTTAACCGACGATTACTTGATAATTATATCATCGCCTGAAATAAAAGTAAATCGGAACATTACATAAAAAAGCCCTTCGGTTTTTTACATCAAAACATTTTAAAGCAGTATCGAACAAGACATTCTTCTCAATCGTGCGGCGCTGACATAATATTTGACATATTTTCCATAAAGTGATATACTTTGCAATGAGAATTTATGAGGAGACGGTTTAAATGAAAACTATCAAAAAAATCATAGCTGTAATTATGATTATTGTAACCCTGTTTTGCAGTCTTGCCTTTGTTGTTTCCGCAGAGGACGCAAGGACAACGGATGAAAACGAATATGTCGCAACGGTCTATGTCTGCCAGGAGATGCAGCCGCCGTACATAATGGGTCACACATGGCTTTACTTTGTCAATCTGACGAATCACGACATCACCGTCGGTGTTTATACCCTTCCGAAGGGCGAGGCGGTTTCCGTCGGCACATACGGTCTTTCGATCAAGGGCGGCAGAGGCCTTTACTACAACATCGAGTGTTACCGCTACAATAATCCCACCAAGGAAAAGGATTTTGTTTGTCTCAAGAAAAATCTTACGCAAAAGCAGCTTGATACAATGAGCGTTCAAATCACCCGCCACGGCGTTTGGGCTTTCCTGCTTAATTGCAGCTTTGCTCCGTTTATGGTTTGGGACTCCGTTCTCGGACAGTTCCTGCCCTATCTCGTTCTGCCGATTCTTGCAAGGCTCTGCATTCTTATGTACCCTCAGCATGAGAACGGATTCTACCTCTACAATCCAAAGCCCGACCAGATATTTAAGCAGGTCGGTTGGGGCAAGAATGCATACCTCATTCCTGCCGACCCAACGCTAAAGTAAAACCGAGTAACCACCGATTAAATCGGAATGCATTTACCGGCGGTTCTCTGACAATTTTCGGTTGCCGTGCCTCACGGCAGCCGTTTTTCTCAGATATAGCGTATATTTCCTTTTACCTAAAACGCAAAAAATAAACTTTTTTATAAAAAACTATTGCTTTTTCCTTCAAAATATATTAAAATATCATTCGTTGACAATTTCATCAGATGCTACTGTGGCTCAGTTGGTAGAGCAGCTCATTCGTAATGAGCAGGTCGTCGGTTCGAGTCCGACCAGTAGCTCCAAGCCGCAAACCCTTGACACATAAGAGTTTGCGGCTTTCCCTATGCCTGATTTAAGGCAGCAAAAAACGGTTGATTTTGCGGTTTTGGGGTTTATTGTTTCAAAAACATTTTTTCGGGGTTCAAAAACAGCAAAAAGTCAAATCGAACACAAAAGCGAAAAAAGCACTGGATTTTTAATACATTAAGTGCTATAATGTTTTTGCCAAACAAAAATTTAATATATTATTCATTCAAGACGAGTTGCATTATTTTTTTGAAAAAATGCATGCTCTTTTCCGCATACCGTTTTGGATGGGTGTTGAATTTTTGTTTGGCGACAGTTGAGCTATGCGTTTTTTGTGCGTGGCTTCGGCTGCGCACTTTTTATTTTATGGGGGATAAACATGGGCTTTTCCGAAAATTTCAAGACAGCAAGAATCAACAGTGGACTTTCACAACAGCAGCTTGCCGATTTGCTTGGTATGAATCGCTCGGCTATTTCAAAATATGAAAACGGGGTCGGATTGCCGCACGCAAAAACTCTGCAAAAAATATGTGAAATCTTCGGCGTCACAATTGACAGCCTGTTCAAGTGAATATAAATGCAGTAACCGCTGATTAAATCACAGTACAATAATCAGCAGCGACATAAAAACCAAAAAGACTGAGAACCGCCGAGAAATATTTCCCGGAATCTCAGTCTTTTTTTGCCTTAAATTATCTGAGCATTGAAATTGCGTCGGTAATTGTTTTTTCGTAGGCTTCCTTGCCATATTTATCGACATCGGCCTTGTTTCTTTCGCCGTGGGTCAGGCAACCTGCGCCGCCAATACAGCCGCCGATACATGCCATTCCCTCGATGAAGTTTGCGTCAAGTCTATCCTTACTCTTTTTGAGCAATGCGGTGCGGCAAGCTTCGATTCCGTCGCAGGCGCAGGGATTAAGCTCAAAATCGGTAAGTCCCTGCTCCTTGAGAGCCTGTGCGACTGCGTCCGAAAGACCGCCGCTGCGGGCGAAAATGCGTCCGAAATATGAAGCGTTGTCAAGCACACCCTCGCTGAGAGTCATGATATCAATATCCTTGCTGTCAAAGAGCGCCTGAAGTTCCTCGAATGTCATCGCAACATCAACATAGGGAGAAACGGACTCCTTCTGAACCTCGGCTTTTTTCGCCGTGCAGGGACCGATGAATATAACCTTACAGTCCGGCTCACGGGATTTAATATACTTTGAAACCGCCGCCATCGGAGAAAGATTGTGTGAAACAAGCGGCAAAAGCTGTGGGAACGCTTTCTCGATATAGGAAACAAATGCCGGACAGCATGAACTTGTCAAGAAGCCTTTTTCTGCAAGCTCCTTTGACTCGGAATAAGCAACCATATCCGCACCGAGAGCGGCCTCAATAACCGTGTGGAAGCCAAGTTCCTTGAGTCCAGTGATGACCTGTCCGAGCTTCGCATACTTGAACTGACTTGAAATCGACGGGGCGACAACGGCGTAGACCTTATATTTCTTGTTGTTTTTGCTTTTCTTGATAAGGTCAATAACATCGAGAATATACGATTTATCCGTAATTGCGCCGAACGGACACTGATAAACGCAAGCACCGCAGGCAATGCACTTTTCGTTGTCGATTGCAGCCGCCTTGTTCTCGTTCATCTTGATCGCCTTTATCTTGCAGGCGTTTTCGCATGGACGCTTACGGCTGATAATTGCCGTATAGGGGCAAACTCTGGAGCAAGCTCCGCATTCCTTACATTTCGTTTTGTCGATGTGCGCAACATGGTTCTGGTCAAATGTGATCGCATCAAAACGGCAAGCGTCCATGCAGCGGTGAGCAAGACAGCCTCGGCAGGCGTTGGTTACTTCATAGCCGCCCATCGGACATTCATCGCAGGCGGTTTCGATAACCTCGATAACATTCGGGTTTGTTTTGTCTCCGCCCATGGCGATTTTTACACGCTCACCGAGGATCGCACGCTCTTTATATACGCAGCAGCGCATAGTCGGCGTATTACCCGGAACAATGGTTTTCGGAATTTCAAGAATATTATCCAAGAGCGTATCGTCCCATGCATGGCGGGCTACTTCACGGAGAACCTTGTATTTAAGATACTGCACCTTTGTGTCGAATTTATATAGCATTTTTTTCCTCCTTAGAAATAGCTTACCTTGATTTTCTTGCCCATTTGTTTTAAACAATTTAAGAGTTCTTCGACAAGATTCATTTTTATATTGAAATTTATCGGCAGATCCGGATTCTGATGAGCCGGATTGACCGCTCTGCCGACATAGAAATTGATGTCGGTGGCTTCCTCAAACAGCAAACGGCAAATTTTTGATGCACCGTCCTGCTTGATGCTCCACTGGTCATAAAGCTCGTTGTCACCGAGCGCATCCTTGGCGTACTCTATGACCTTGTTGATGGTTATAACGCCCTCTGTCACAAGGTCAACGCCTTCGATTTCGGCAATCGGCGGAACATCGCTTTGCTCAAAGTTGAGCGTAGCCTTGACCGGCTTGCCGAGGTATTTAGCTGCGATTGAAGATGTTGTGCCACCGCAAACAATGTGCTTGCCCTCCTTTGAAAAGAACAGGCTCATCATGCGGTCGCAATCGTCCCTGTTGCGGGGCGGACCGAAAAGCAGATTCATCGGCTCTCGCTTCCTGACACGAACAACGCACGCCGTCGCATCGTCGCCGGGGTGGTAGCCGTATTGCTTGTTGCACTCGTCAATAAGCATTGTCGAAAGAGTTTTCGCCGTATATCCGAGATCGGCAATCATTTCCATGAAGCCGATAATGTCTTCCCTGCGCCAGCCGAAGTTATAGGCAATGCCTATTCCGGCATGCGGGCAACCGTCGCTCATGGCAATAAAAATATCGTTCTCTTGCAGGTCGATAACGGATTTATATATCTGCTTTCCGTTTATATTCAGCTCATTTTTGGGATAGTCATAGTTCTTGCCTTCCCTGAGCAATATCACATGAGGGTTATCATACTGGATAAGTTCGGCCGTTTCATTGTTGATCAGATGAATAATGGTGAAGGTCGAATATGCAACTCCTCTGACAGAGCATATCGGAAGCGTTGCGGCGATGGTTGAAACGCATTCCTCAAGGGAAAGCCCTTCCGCCATCATCGTGGAGATTATTTTTGAGGTGAGCGTTGAAAGAATGCTCGCCTTAACTCCGCTTCCGAGGCCGTCCGCCAGAACAATAACAGTCGAATTTTCGTTCTGCTCAACTATATCCACATGGTCGCCGCAGAGCTGTTCGCCCTCGTGATTTATACTTTTCCAGCCGATATCAGCACAAAGATTATTCATCGCTGATCGACTCCTTTAATTTAGTAAGAGCAATTTTGGTTTCAGCCGCCGTCTCGCCGAGAAGCGAAGCGATTTCCTGAACGATCCTCATCTGATTGTCAACAACACGGTCGGCAATTTCAACCGTTCGGTGGCTGATTTTTTCTTTTTTCTCCTTCTGATTTTCTTCCTCGGTAACATCACGAAGAATACAAACCAGCAGGCGATATTCCTTGTCGTAAAGGATTGACTCCTCAACATATTTTTCATACTCGGCAAGGTAGGTTCTCTTGTTGTGAATGCTTTTGCCGCTCGTGAGCACGCTGAGAAAATCGGTCGGGTCAAGAATTCTGACGACCTGATCACCGAGAATGACCGAAGCGTTGCGAATGTTGACAATTTTCAACGCAGCCTGGTTTATCTGCTGAACCTCCAGCTTTTCGTTGAGAACAATAAGTCCGTTCGGCGTGTTGCGCACGATCGTGTCGGAGAAGCTCTCAGCCTTGTCCTTGAGATAGGGAAGGCACATGGAAATTTCCGCCTTGCCCTGAAGAATTGCGATCGCCTTTTCACGGCAGGTGTTGTAGCCGCAGGAACCGCAGTTTAACTCATCGGAGGGCTTCATCTTGCCCATCTGACGCAGTGTGTCACGAATCTCAGACTCGGACGGCTGCTGAAGTTTTCTTTCGATAAAAGTGAACTTTTTCCGCAGCGTAAGCGGATCGGGAGTGTCAACCACAAAATCCTTGTTGCCGGCGAACTTCGAAACCGCAGCATAGTCCCTGACGGGCGAACGGTGGAATTTTTCCATAACGGGACCGCCGACGCAGCTTCCGACGCACGCAGACATCTCGATAAAGCAACTGTGCAGTCCGCCGCGCTCAATATCACGCAAAGCGGCGATGCAGTTTTCCGTTCCGTCGATAGCCATATAGGTGTAGCCGGTGTTTTCGGTGTTCATTGTTTTGAGAACGCCGCCGGTGGTCGGGAAAAATCTTGCACGACTGTTATCCTCGTGATCTGTTTCCTGCTTCAATTCAATATTCTGCGCCTTGAGCCAATTTGTCAGCTCGTCAAAGGTCAGAACGGCGTCAACAATGCCCTCGTAATACTGAGCCTCGTCCTTTTTGGCAACGCAAGGACCGATAAACACGGTTTTTGCGTTGGGAATTCTCTTTTTGATATCCTTGCAGTGAGCCTGCATCGGAGAAAGAACATCGGCAAGGAAAGGTAGCTCCGCCGGAAAATATTTTTGTATAAGAAGATTTATTGAATGACAGCAGGACGAGATGATGATATCGTGGCTTTTTTCCTCAATCATTCTTTCATATTCGTTTTTGACTATGGTTGCGCCGACAGCCGTTTCCTCAACATCATAAAAGCCGAGCTGCTTGAGCGCCTCACGCATTGCGCCGATACCTACGCCCTCATAGTTGGCTATGAAAGACGGAGCAAGGCTGACAACAACGGGATCGCCGCTTTGCAAAAGCACCTTGACCTTTTCCGTTTCGTCAACGATCTGTTTGGCGTCCTGCGGACAGACTACGAAGCACTGACCGCACATTATGCATTCATTGCCGATGATATATGCCTGATTGCCGGAAAAACGAATGGATTTGACCGGACAGTGACGAATACATTTGTAACAATTTTTACAGTTGGATTTTTTCAGAGTCAGACATTCCATTCCGTCAATTCCTTTCCTCGTTTATTTTGTTAAGCACCTTGTCATTGAAAAAGCCGCTGAAATTTTCGGGTGTAACTCCGGTGAAAATGTTGTCGTCCACCGTAACGGTCACACCGACACGATTGCACTTGCCGGTACAAAAACTACCGGCAAGTGTAACCTCGCTGTCGAGCTTATTTTCGGCAATAGCCTTTTGAAAAAGCTCTACCAATTTTTCAGACCCTTTCAAATGGCAGGATGAACCTACGCAAATTTGAACGATCATTTATTTTCACACCTTTGCAAGAACATTTTTGTTAAAGAAGTCCTTTACCGTTTCAGGAGAAACCGAGAAAAATTCGTCGTCAACGGTGACGCAAACGCCCTCCTGACATCTTCCCATGCAAAATGTTCCGCCAAGCTCAACCTTGTCGTTGAGATCGTTTTCATGAATAAGATATTGCAGCTGCTCAACAACCTGTCGTGAGCCTTTGATGTGGCATGATGATCCGATACAAACCGTAATCTTCATTGAAATATCCCCCTATTTTATGTTTGATTATCCCAGATAATCGCCGACCGATCCGTGCTTGCCGGTATGAACCGGTCGGCGGTGTTGCCTTAATTATTCGTAGTCAACAACATCGATCCATGAGTGCAGAAACTCACGCTCCGTCTCATTGCCCTTGACCGTTTGCGAAGCCGCTACGATCGGCATCCACTTCTGAACATACTGCTTAGCGGTGTTGCTTCTTTCGCAGAAAAGGTCAAGATACTTCTTTGCGCCGTCAATATCGCCGTTGAGCCAGAAAAGAAGATAGGTTCTTGCAGCGTCGGCGGAAGCGTTACCCTGAGTTGCATGTGACCAGTCGAGGATATACGGCGTACCGTCGTCTGTGATGATGATATTGGTCGGGTTGAAATCGCCGTGGCAAACCTTATTGTGCTTAGGCATTGCCTCAAGGCGTGTGTGAAGGTCATAGCGAGCGGTTGCGTTGAGGTCGGTTTCGCTGATCTTTCTGTTCATCTTGTCCTTGAGCTTTGTAAGACCCTTGCAGGTCTTGCTGTGCATCTGAAGCTGAAGGTCAACAAAAAGGCTGAGGTACTCGTCCTTCTTCTCCGGATTTTCTTCCATCAAACGGGCAAGAGTCTTGCCCTTGATGAACTCGGAAACGATGGTCCATTTGCCGTCAATAACCGTAACCTCAAGGATCTTCGGAATATTGAGTCCCGTTTCCTCAATACGAGCCTGATTGAGAGCCTCGTTGAGAACATCGGCCTTTGAATAGTCCTCGCTGAAAACCTTCAGGCAGCGATCGCCGTCACGATAGACGGTCTTGTCGGTTCTGACCGCAATAATTCTGTCCAAATTCATATATAATCCTCCTTACTCTTTGCGTTTGCCGTTTTATGCTTTGCGAGCAGCTTTCTTTGTCTTGCTCTTGCTGTCGGCAACCTTTAAATCGGCAGCGGTGGGTTTTTCTTCCTCTGTGAAATGCTTGTTTCCGTAGTAAGCGTTGAGATACATCTGCTTGATCTCGCTCATGAGCGGATAACGCGGGTTTGCGCCTGTGCACTGGTCGTCGAATGCCTGCTCCGTCATTGCGTCAAGACGATCAAGGAAGTCCGTTTCGTCAATGTTGTAATCACGGATGGTTTTCTTTATGCCGACTCTCTCTTTGAGAGCGTTGACTTCGTTGATAAGATTCTCAAGGCTTTCCTCATCGCTCTTGCCGCCAAAGCCGAGTGCTCTTGCAACCTCTGCGTAGCGTGCAAGCGTATGCGGATGGTCGTACTGCGAGAATGTGCCCATCTTTGCCGGAGCTTCGGAAGCGTTGAAGCGAAGAACTTCCTCGATCATGAGTGCATTTGCAACACCGTGCGGCAGATGATGGAATGCACCGAGCTTATGAGCCATTGAATGGCATACGCCGAGGAATGCGTTGGCGAACGCCATACCTGCCATTGTTGCGGCATTTGCCATCTTCTCACGAGCCTCGATATCGGTCTGACCGTTATCGTAAGCACGGGGCAGATATTCGAATATAACCTTGAGAGCCTGAATCGCAAGACCGTCCGTATAATCGGTCGCCATCATTGAAGCATAAGCCTCAAGAGCATGAGTAACGGCGTCTATACCCGAAGCAGCCGTAAGTCCTTTCGGTGCGCTCATATGGAAATCGGGATCAATAATTGCCATGTTCGGGAGCAGCTGATAGTCGGCAAGAGGATATTTAACTCCCGACTTTTCGTCCGTGATAACTGCGAACGGGGTAACCTCGGAGCCTGTACCTGCCGAAGTCGGAATAGCGATGAAGTATGCTTTCTCGCCCATCTTCGGGAAGGTGTAAACACGCTTACGGATATCAATGAAGCGCATTGCCATATCCATGAAGTCAGCTTCCGGATGCTCATAGAGAACCCACATGATCTTGCCTGCGTCCATTGCGGAGCCGCCACCGAGTGCGATAATGCAGTCGGGCTGGAATGCCTTCATCTGCTCTGCGCCCTCTTTTGCGCTGGCAAGCGTCGGGTCGGGAGCAACATTGAAGAATGTTGTATGAACGATACCCATTTCGTCAAGCTTGTCTGTAATCGGCTTTGTATAGCCGTTATGATAAAGGAAGCTGTCGGTAACGATAAACGCTCTCTTTTTGCCCATGACATTTTTAAGCTCGTCAAGTGCAACCGGGAGACAGCCCTTCTTGATATATACCTTTTCAGGTGCTCTGAACCACAACATATTCTGTCTCCTTTCGGCCACGGTCTTGATATTGATAAGATGCTTTACGCCAACATTCTCGCTGACGCTGTTGCCGCCCCATGAGCCGCAGCCGAGGGTAAGCGACGGAGCAAGCTTGAAGTTGTAAAGATCGCCGATACCGCCGTGTGAAGAAGGAGTGTTTACAAGGATACGGCAGGTTTTCATTCTTGAAGTGAATTCCTCAAGCTTTGCCTGCTCGGTTACTTCGTTGAGATAGATTGAAGATGTGTGTCCGTATCCGCCGTCTGCGATAAGATGTTCGGCCTTATCGAAGGCGTCCTGAATGTCTGTTGCCTTATACATTGCAAGGACGGGAGAAAGCTTCTCATGTGCGAATTCTTCGCTGATGTCTACGCTCTCAACCTCGCCGATGATGATTTTTGTTCCCGCCGGAACTGTTACGCCTGCGAGAGCAGCGATTTTTGCAGCAGGCTGACCTACGATCTTAGCGTTAAGAGAACCATTGATAATGATGGTCTTTCTGACCTTCTCGGTTTCCTCGGGATCAAGGAAGTAGCAGCCTCTCTGAGCGAACTCGGCCTTAACTGCGTCGTAAATATTCTGATGAACGATAACCGACTGCTCCGAAGCGCAAATCATACCATTATCAAATGTCTTTGAATGAATGATTGAGCTGACGGCAAGAATGATATCCGCTGTCTCGTCGATAATTGCAGGGGTGTTGCCTGCGCCGACGCCGAGTGCCGGCTTGCCTGACGAGTAGGCAGCCTTAACCATTCCGGGTCCGCCGGTTGCAAGGATGATGTCCGCTTCCTTCATAAGAAGGTTTGTAAGCTCAAGGCTCGGAATATCTACCCAGCTGATGATTCCCTCCGGTGCACCTGCCTTGACGGCTGCTTCAAGAACAAGCTTTGCGGCTGCGATGGTTGAAAGCTTTGCTCTCGGGTGGGGGCTGATGATGATTGCGTTACGGGTCTTGAGTGCGATAAGGCACTTGAATATTGCCGTTGAAGTCGGGTTAGTTGTCGGGATAACGGCTGCGATAACGCCGATCGGCTCTGCGATCTTCTTGATTCCGTATGCCTTATCCTCCTCAAGAACACCGCAGGTCTTTGTGTTCTTGTATGCGTTGTAGATATACTCCGCAGCGTAGTTATTCTTGATTACCTTGTCCTCGACAACACCCATGCCGGTTTCCTCAACCGCCATTTTGGCAAGGGGAATTCTCGCCTTGTTGGCTGCCGAAGCGGCGGCAAGGAAAATCTTGTCAACCTGCTCCTGGGTGTAGGTGGAAAACTTCTTCTGAGCTTCCCTGACGCTTGCCAGAGTTTCCTCCAGCGCCTCAACATTGTCTACGATTTTTCTTTCTGTTGTTTCCATATCTTAACCTCCCGGTTTCTTTCGACCGCCGTTTTTGACGGTCGGGTTTGTCTGTGATTATTTTATCTGCATTTTCAAGTGTGCAAGCGACAGCGCAAGATTTTCATATCGAATAACTGCGTCTGCCGGCTTGTAGAGCTGACAGGGTGCAAAGCACCACATCAGGCGAACGCCGTTCTCATAAAAGAGATTGCTCACCGACTGTGCGGCATCCGACGGAACGGCAATAATACCGATTTGGATATTATGCACTTTGCAAAAATCGGAAAATCCCGACATCTGCATTATCGGTTTGCCTCCCTCGGAAATCGTATCCTCCTGCGCTTTTTTATCAAATGCCGCCAGAACCGATATTCCGAAATCCTCAAAGCCGGAATAGTCAAGCAACGCCTTTCCGAGTCTGCCTGCGCCTATAATTACCGCTTCGACCTTATCTCCCGTCATGAATTTTTCAAGGCTTTCGATAAGCTCCGAGCGCTGATATCCGACCTTTGGTTTGCCCGAACCGCACAATGCGCCGAGATCCTTTCTAACCTGAACCTCTCCAAGTCCCAGCTCCTTGGCAATCACCGTTGAGGATATGTTTTGCATATTCTCGGGCAAGGCTTTCAGAAATCTGAGATACATCGGAATTCTGCCGAGCGTAGGTCGGGATACCTCCGTCTCTTTCAAGATGACACCTCCCATGAACACATCGTTCCTTTGATTGTTATTATTTTATCAAAGTATGGCCGCTTTGGGAATTGCCTCTTTCTCATATCGGTATTGCATATATCGATATACCCTTGACGAAAAGAAATAACTGCTGAAAATGTTTATATAATCACATCAGAAAGAGAAGCTATTGCGCCGAATTTTTCGGTACTTTTGCCCGAAACAAATACGGCTTTTTTGGTGAAATTTATTGCGTCATCAAACGAAAGTTCATCAAGATTTTTATTTTTTCTGATAAATTCGCTGATGAAAGTGCCTAAAAAGATGTCCCCTGCGCCCGTTGTATCCACGGTTTTGGCTTCAATCGCAGGAATGTGAACTTGCTCGCCATTAAAGCAGAGCGTTGCGCCCTTGTCGCCGTCCGTAACCAGTGCAAGCTTTATCCCCTTTTCAAAGAGAAAATCCGTTTTGCTGCCTTGACTTATCATTTCAAGCTCATCGACCGAAAGCTTTATGATGTCAACATACGAAAGCAGAGCAGCCATACGCTCCGCCGCCTTTTTCGGGCTGTCCCATAGCGGTGGACGGTAGTTCGGGTCATAGGTTACGACGCAGCCGCATTCCTTGGCTGTTTTGACCGCAAGTGCCGTTGCGGAATACGACGGCTCGTCCGTCAACGAGAGCGAACCGAAATGAAAAAGCTTCGACTCGGCAATCAAATTTTCATCAACATCGCTTTCATATATAAATCTGTCCGCACCGTGAGTTCTGTAAAAGCTGAATTTTCTGTCGCCCTTGTCGTCAAGCTCAACAAACGCAAGGGTGGTGTTGTGCTCATCGTCCTTTTTGAGGTAACCGCAATCAATGCCGCAGCGCTTTACCGTTTCAATCAGGAATTCGCCCGGCAAATCGTTTCCGACCTTGCCAACAAAGGCTGTTTTCAGTCCTGCCTTGGCAACGGTTGCAAGCATATTCAGCGGAGCTCCGCCGGCCTTGCGTATAAGCCGCATATCGCCGACGGCGTCAACCCCGTCGGGCACAAAATCTATAAGGATTTCTCCGAGGGCGGTTATGTCATATTTTCGCACGGCGGTCACCCTTTCAATCGATACTATTCAATCGGTTATTATCTATACATATAATTATATATTATACATTTATATTTTTCAAGCGGTTTGTATATTTAAAGTGCTTGCTTTTTTATGTATGATATAGTAAAATATGTATGTTTATGTAATCATTCTCTGAACAACGAGAAAAACAGGAGTGATAATTATCAGTAAGTATCTTATTATAAATGCCGATGATTTCGGACTTTGCCACTCGGCGAACGAGGCATGCATGGATCTTTTTGAAAGCGGCTGCCTTCTTTCTTCAACAATAATGACTCCGTGTCCCGGAGCAGATGAAGCAATCGAATTTGCAAAAACTCACCCGCAGTATGCCATCGGAGTTCACCTCACCCATACAAACGAGTGGATGGACAGATTCCCTTGGGGTCCGCTTTCTGACGGCAGAAGCATCAGAACTCCCGAGGGCAGAATGTGGCCGGAAAGCGAGGATTTTGAAGCTCACTGCACATATGACGACGCCTGTGCCGAAACACTGGCGCAGATCGAATACTGCGAGAAAAAGGGAATGAAACCATCCCATGTCGATTCTCACATGGGTGCGCTCTACGGGCTCAACGGCAAGCTGAAAATGCTTCCGAAAACGCTTGCGATCTGCGGCAAAAAAGGCTATCCGTTCCGTATGTTTTCAAAACCGCTTGAATCGCAATGCCCTCCCGGCACACCGATGTGGCTTTTCAAGGCGGCGTGCCGCTTCTCAGGCATATTCGGCAAGATAAACCATGTTCCGATGCCGGATTACCTCATCTTCCCCGAAAGCATCGAAAGCGGCGATTCGTATGAGGAGTTCAAGCACAATTTCATCACATATCTCACTGATATTCCGGACGGAATTTGCGAAACTTATATTCATCCTGCGCTTGATACCGACGAGATGAAAACTATTACGGCAAGATGGCAGAGAAGATACTGGGAATATCTTATCATGAAAGATCCCGATATTTACAAAGCCTTCGATGAGCACGGCATTAAACTCATAAGCTACCATGACCTTGTTAAGCTCAAAAAATAACCCTAAACAGTTGCAAAATAAAGCACGGCGCAATTTTCAATAAAAATCATATCGCCGAAAGCGTCAAAAAACGCAGACAATACTTGGTGTTTTAACGGGTATTGTCTGCGTTTTTGATATCACAACAAATAAAAGACTTGCACGCAAAGGATATTATGATATATCCGAAGCGTACAAGTCAATGCACTCAATATGATTTCAGTTTATGAGGTTATATTTCGGGAACAACAACCTCAACCTCTTTGCCGAGTTCGGCGGACTTAACGATATGGTCAATGATGGCCTGATTGTATATGATCTGGCTTGACGGAATCGGAGCCGGGTCACCGTTTGCGATAGCGTCGAGGAACGAGCGGCATTTCTTGTAGAAAAGACCCTTGCCCTTGTTTTCAAGCAGAGGAATAACCGTCTGAACCTGCTCGCCGGCAACATCGTGATAAACAGTCATCGGTCCTGACATCTCGCCGTTCCAGCAGTCCGTTGACGGAATTCTGAGAGCGCCCTCCGTGCCGAAGATGATCGTGTCGCCCGGTGTATCGGGATGCATAGCCCATGCAATACGGAAATCGAGAACTATGCCGCCGTCAAGACGAACAAACGCTGCTGCGAAGTCCTCAACATTGAATCTTGCGGCATCGGCAGGATTGTTGTACTTCGGGTTTGTGCCGAAGTAGTTGGATGTATAGCCTGTAACGGTGAGCGGCTTCGGGTAACCGATAGCGTTAAGAACAACATCAAGAGAATAGCAGCCGATATCGCCCATTGCGCCGATACCTGCGGTTTTCTTTTCAATGAATGTGCTGTTCGGGATACCGCGACGGCGACCGCCGCCTGTCTGAATGTAGTAGATCTTACCAAGCTCACCCGACTGAACGATCTTCTTGACCATCTTCATGTTCTCGTCGCCACGGGGTTGGAAACCGATTGAAAGGAGCTTTCCGCTCTCCTTCTCGGCCTTGCAGATCTCAACTGCTTCTTCCGTTGTAACACACATCGGCTTCTCAAGAAGAACATTAACGCCGTGCTTGAGAGAATAAATAGTACACTCGGCATGGGTCATGTTATATGTGCAAACGCTTACGGCGTCAAGCTCAGGCTCGTTGTCGATAAGCTCCTCATGATTCTTATAGAAATGTACATTATCAAGGCGACCGTCCTTGTTATACCTTGCGGCAAATTTCTCTGCCTTGCCCGGAATGAGGTCAGCCATTGCAACGATATCAACATCGTCCATGTCGAGATAGCTCTCAAGATGAGCCTCTGCTATCCAACCTGTGCCGATGATGCCTACCTTGAATCTTCTGCCTGTTGAGACTTTTTCTTCCTCAACGGCCTGGGTGAATTGGTTCAATACTGCGTCAGACATGATAAATCTCCTTTATTTGTTAATTTCTTTAATATAGTCAATGCTCATTTTTGCGCACTCAAGCGGAGTCTTGTCCAGCGCAGGCTGATCCTGCTCAACAACGACCCATGATGTGCCGGCCTTTTTGCAGGCTTCGAGAATTTCGGGGAAATTCTGAACTCCGTAGCCGCAGGGACGGAAACCGAATGTTTCCTCCTCCTCGGCATCCTGTGCGCCGTCATCAATGCCGATAAGCTGGTAAAGCTTTGCCGGCTTGCCCTTTCCGCTCATGTGGAAATCCTTGAGATGAACAACGGGTGCTCTGCCCGAATATTTTTCAACATACTTTGCCGGATCTTCGCCGCCGACATTGACCCAGCAGGTGTCCAGCTCGGTCTGAAGTTCATCGGGAGTAAGCGTTGAATAGAGAAGATCAAGACCGTAAACATCGCCGACCTTCTTGAATTCAAAGTCATGGTTATGGTAAAGGAATGTGATGCCGTATTTCTTTCCGATAGCGGCAAAACGCTTGATTCCCTCGACCGTATCATCGAAAAGTTCTGCGCCGGGGCGTCTTTCCTCAACGGCATACGGAAGCGCAATATACTTGCAGCCGATCTCAGCGTAAGTTGCGATCGTCTTTTCGGGGTCTGCGTCAAGCTCATCATACGGAACATGAGCTGAAATCGGATCAATGCCGATCTCGGCGCAAATCTTCTTAACCTCTTCTGCCGAATGATCAAAAAGTCCTGCGAACTCGACTCCGTCGTAGCCCATATCCTTAACCTTTTTTATTGTACATGCAAAATCCTCCGCCATAGCGTCACGGACGGAGTAAAGCTGCAAAGCAACAGGAAAACTCATAGTAAAACCTCCTAAGCTGTGTTTTTGTTTATTCTATCACATCAAAAAAAATATTACAATGTTTTTTTGGTAAATTTATTTAAAAAAATACAAAAGGCAGATAATAACTGCTCCGTATAGCGCACCGAGAAGCATAAGCCACTTGTCTTTTAATATAACGCTGATGGGATCGCCGTCGGAATCGCCCTCAACGGTCAGGCTGTATTTCATGCAGATGATAATAACAAGCGGAATTGTGAATACGATCTTATTGGAATAAATCGCAATCGTTCCCGAATTGACGCACCAAAGCGAATAGAAAACTATGCCCAAGCCAAGCGTCATATACATGTTTTTGTCAAGGAAATCCTTGTTATAATATTTGAGAACCTTTCTTGTGTTTTTCTCACTGTTGACAATTTCGCCGCGGCGCTTGCCGAGACCCATATAAAATGAAAATGCCATAACCGTCAGATATAGCCAGCTTGAAACGGGAATATCCGTAATGACCGAACCGTAAAGGATACGGATAAGATAGCCCGAAACCAGAATGAGAATATCGAGAAGAACAATGTTTTTCAGCCCAAAGCTGTAGCCGAGGTTGAGTGCAAGATAAAGCGCAATCAACAGCCATCCGTAAATACTTTTTCCGCAGACAAACCAATTTATTGCGACGGAAACGGCAAGTAAAAAGCAAGCAAGTACAACTGCGCTTTTCTTTTGAATTTTCCCCGAAGCAATCGGTCTTGTGCACTTAGTCGGGTGATGTCTGTCCTTTTCAGCATCGCAGATATCGTTGATTATATAAACAACGGAGCTGACAAAGCTGAACACGACAAAGCCGCCGATAACATGCAAAAGCTTATCATTTTGAAGCAAACTTCCTCCGAAAATTATCGGAAGAAAAAGCAGTATATTTTTTATGTAATGCTTCGGTCTTATGAGCCTGATATATTCTTTAAGCTTCATTTTTATGCTCCTTGTGAGTTGCGATTGACTGAATGAGAATTGCCGCCGCCATGATAAGGTAAGGCAAAATCGGGAAATGATACCTCGAGCCGCCGACCAAAAGCATTGTAATTCCTATTGCTCCTGCGACGGTGAATATAAACGGCATGAGCTTTGCCGCTCTGCGCTTAACTATCAGGAACACAACGCACGCAAATGCAAGCACAAGCGTTATCATATAAACTCCCTGCGTCCAGATAACAATTATATCCGCCGCCGAAAGCCTCTCGCTCGATTGACCCGTCATTCTGCCGATAAGTCCTCGGTAAAACGCACCGCCGTTACCTGCCGTTGCGTCGTTATAGAATGTGCCGAGCGAATAGCCCTCGGAATAGAGCGTGACAAGCATTTTTTTTGGCATGAGCTTTATATATTCGCCCGGGTTTTCCTTTATCCATTTCATCGCCTCGGATTTATAGAAGGCGTCCTTTTCCTTGAATGTCATCTCGCTTTTCTGCTCCTCGGAAAGGTAGCCTGCTCCGCCCTCGCCGAAAACCTCAAACTTCGATGTTCCGTCGGCTCCCTCTGAGGCGCCCATGATGAGATTGTAGCCGCCCGTCGTTGCCTGATATGCAAAATATCCGCACTTTGCATATGCCGTGCCGCCGATAACGCAAATCATTGTCACCGCGCCGAGCACAAGGCAAAGATACTGTCTGAATTTTGCTCTCTGCGTTGCAAGAAGCCAAATTCCCGCTATCAGGAAAACAATGCCGAGCGGTCTTGTCCAATTCGCAAGGGCAAAAAGCACACCCGAAATCAGGCAAGTATATGTTTTTCCTGTCATGAGCAGCGCCGTTGCGCCGAAAGCAAAAGCCATGAAAAGAAGCTCAGTTCTCGCCTGTGCGACCTCGCCCCAGAATGTGCCCATGGCGCAGAAAATAATCGTAAACCAATATTGAATTTCCGTATCGCCGAAAATTTTTCTGATTATATATATACACGAAAACAGAATCGCAAAAGTGCAGAAAATATTGACAAATTTTATCGCTTCAATCGAGCCTGTAAATCTTATCAAAAGTATCATTAAATTGATAAGGCCGTTGCCGAAAATATATGTATCATGAACATTGAGTGACGAGGGATACCAAACTCCGCTTTTCGCAGCAATGGTCGCAAGCTCAAAATATCGCTGAGAGTCCGAAGCAAGCACGACCTTGTGAGTCAGCAAAACATAGACCTGTATTCCGAACATTATTGCCATTGCGGCAATGCTCAGAATTTTTAAACCGGATTTGTATTTTTTGCTGCCCGATGAAAAAAAATTCATCGGTTCGGCAGCTCTGACATCAAATATCTGTCTGAAAAGCATACCCTCACCCAATCACATTTCAATTATTTCTCCTCTTTCTTCTTATGGAAAAGAAGCTTGTCAACAGGGAAATAGATAAAGAACTGTATTGCCGAACAAGCCATTGTTGAAATATTAGCGGCAAGCTGAGCGGACATGCTGAACGAGCCGATGAGCCAGCCCTGAATTGTCGGGGCAAGCCAAGCCGAGAAGCAAATAAGAGCTACCGTGAAAACGATGTAAATCGGCAAAGTAATTGCGATATTGCTCGACGAGCCAAAGGTCTTTTCACGGTTGACGAAGAACGCAACTATCTGCGCAAGAATATTTGCGATATTGAAAGCAAGGAAATAGCCGAAGCCCTTACCCTCACCGACATAGCTGAAAACAAACCATGTGAAATCCTGATCCATTATCGCCTTGATCTGCGGCAAAAGCATAATAAGATTCAAGGAAGCGAACTGAACTATGCAAGCTAAAAGGCTTACGACAATGAATTTAACAAACTGCCATAAGGTAACTATACCCGAGCCTTTCTGCTCTGCGGACTTATCAATATTTTTTAATCCCATAACATAACTTCCTTTCATTCAAGCAAAAAAAATTACCGCCGACAGTCGGTTCCGCCGTATGCGTTCCTTTTTCTGTCAGCGGTAAAATTAGTATACCATCTGTTGTAAATTATTTCAATAGTGAAGCGTTATTTTACAGGTATCACTAGCATCATTTTTTCGCCGATTTCGTCCGAAGTCAGCTCGTTTTCGCTCATGATGTCCTCTACGGTCGTGTTGTATCTTCTCGCAATGTCCCAGACTTTTTCGCCACCGCTGCAAAATCGAATTACAAGCGATGAGTGTTTCTTTTTCTCCTCGGCGTTTTCCGAGCTTTTGAGCTCAACGAGCGTCCGACATTCGCAGGTTTCTTTTATTTGCGCATTGACGCTTATCTCTGCCTTGAATTCCGCTCTGCCGTCGCCGGTCAGCGTGCAGGCGTAGCCGGTCGGGAAAAGCTTCGGGTCGCAGCAAAGCTTGCCGGAGTTGGCGTCAACGGAGCGTGAATATTCAAACGCCGCTTCTCTTTCGCAAAATGTCGGAGTTCCCTCGCCGTCGATGAGGATAAATTTCAGGGGTATTTTCCCGTTGAGGGTCATTTTGCCCGAGTCAAAGCGGCATTTTGCCTCCGGTGATTGAGCAATGACCGCATAAATGCTTTGCGGATTCATCGAAGAAAGGTCAATGCTTTCACGGCATATAACGCTGTCATTCAGGTTTTGCAAGACCTGAGTGAATGATGCGGTTTTGTATTTGGTTTCAATCTCCTTTTGGGTGGAATATGCGTCGGATATAACGCAAATGTCCTCCGCTCTGTAAGCCGTCACAACGGCGCAAATATCGCAACCGAGATTGAGGTATTTATACTCGCCGTCGTTATCGGTTTTCGGCTCTGCCTGAACCTGATCGACATTAAAATCGACGCTCACCTTGCAACCGTCGTCAATATTTTCGATATCGACAATCTCACTGAACGGCAGGTTAAAATTTACACAAGTGCTTTCGTTCTCGCCGGTCGGAGAGCAATACATGACCTTAAGAACAGCTTCGCCCTTGAGAAGGATTTTTCCCTTGATGATTTTCGTCTCGGTCAGAACGGGCGAGGCGCAGGTGTAAAATATTCTGCCTATCTCGCCGCCGTCCACCTCCTCGGTTTGAGAAAGCTGAAATTTTTTCATGACGACGGCAACGGCATTATCTGTGCCGATTTTTTCCTTTTTTAGCTGAATTCCGTCTCCCTCGGCATCGGTGATAACGGAATCTTTCTTTATGCCGATAATTTTAAACCTTATGCTCACGACGCCGTGAATATCTACCCGTTTTTTGCTGACCGCACGGCAGTTTGCGTATTCGGTTTTCACCGAGGTGCAAAGCACTGCGCCGTCATAGGCTTGAGAAAGCTCGGCGTATTTTGAAAACGGATAATCCTGCTCGTAGCAATATATACCGTTTTTATCGTCGGCATAAAGTATGCGGATTTTTGCGTTCCCGTCAACGGTGGCACGGTCGCCGGATATCTTTGAATTCGTTATGCTGTTGGTTACGCTGCACCTAAGAATTCTCATTATATCCGGGCAGTAATCCGGCAGGGAAATATCGCAGTCAATGCCCTGCTCGGCAAAATTATCGTAAAGTACCTCCGCTGTACCTATCTCGGCTTTTGTCAGTTCGATGCTCATATAATCAACCTCTCTTTTTTATTTCACTTGATTATATGACGGTGAACCTGTAAATATGAATTTTTAAGCGAGAACAATCGACCAGCCTTTTTGAGTTACCTTGTTTTCCGCTGCGGCTTTTTCTTCCGCAGTCGGATAGTTATTGTCAAATGCGTATTTGGACACGGTAACGGTTTTTCCCTGCGATGAGACAAGTCCGTCAAAGAGACTTTCCATGCTCTCCTTTGTCAACGATTGGCATGAGGCGAGCGATAAGCTTTTAGAAATCGTTTCTTTGACAAAACGAACCTTTTGCAGACTGCTACAGTCCTCGAAAATCTCCGTTGCCGAATTCGCCAATGTCATATTCAATTCGCAGTCTATTTCCTTCAGGGCAATGCAACCGTAAAACGCTTGAGTCCAGTCCTGAACCTTCTCGCAATTGCCGATTGTGACCTTTTCGAGCGAGGTATCGCCGTAAAAAGCCTGCTTGGCATTGATGCAGCTTGTCAAATCGCCGAGGATAACCTCCCTGAGCGAAAGCGAATTTGAAAAACAATTTATAATCGTTGTTATTTTATCCGTGTTGCGCAGTTCGATTTTTTTCAAGGATTTTTTCTGTGAAAACATCGACGAAAGAGAAGTTGCCGAGGTCAGGTCAAGACCTATCTCGCTGACATTGCCGTCAAAATTGCCGGTTGACAAGGTTGACATACTTTTTGTGTTAAAAAACGGAAGCTTGTATTCCTTTGTGCCGCCTGTCCACGGGGCAAAATTGCTTCTCGCTTTGTCCGACATTGCCGCATCGACAAGATCCCAGTTTTCAGCCTTGATTTTTGCGGCGGCGAGCTCTTTTTCGGTTTCGGCAAGTGCGGCATTGAGTCGGTTGACTTCCTCGGCGTGCGCCTGCTTGATTTTTGCAATCTCGTTGTCCTTGGACTTTTCGACATTTTTCGTGTTCTCGTCGGCATCGGTTATCTTTGTGCCCATTTCAACAAGCTTTTTTTCGCAGTCACGACGAATTGAAATAAGCTCGTCCTCGTATTTTTTGTAAGCCTCGGCAAGGCTTTCCTGCTTGAATTTGTCAAAAAGCGTTTCGCTTGCCGAAAGGGTCTTGCAGTCATCGGGCAAAAGCGACGATGCAACACGGATATTGACCTTGCCCGCCGTGAGTATCGTTGAGCCGTCGTATCCGATAACCGAAAGCTCAAAATCGCTGTCAACCGTCAGCACCTCCCACGGCACGGTTACCGACGAGCTTTTTATCTCAACGATATAATATTTGTTTTGCGCCGTTCTGAAAATTGCCGCCTTAGCGTCAAAAATTCTCCAGCTTGCATCAAAATAAAAACGGAACGAAAGCGTCTCGTTTGCATTTGCGGCAACGGCGACCCTGTCTGCGCCGAAAATTTGCTGCTTTTCGACTCTTAAATCGTAATTAACCATTTCATATCTCCTCTGCCTCCCATAGCATCACATCTATTATAGCGAACATTTGTTCGTTTTGTCAATAGTAATTTTTTTCTTTACAATATAAATATGATAATGTATAATATTTACATTCATATCGAAAAGAAGGTTTATTATGGAAATGGTTAAATTATCCCCCTTTGTTGCCGACAACATCTGGGGCGGAACAAGACTCATCACAGAATACGGCATCAAGACCGATAAAGACCCCGCCGCCGAAGCATGGGTTCTTTCATGCCATCCTGCCGGACCGTCAACAATTCTCAACGGAGAATACGAGGGCAAGACTTTGCAGGAGGTTTACCTTGCAGATAAGAGCATATGCGGCACAAAGGGCGAAAAATATGAATTTTTCCCGCTTTTGATAAAATTTATCGACGCAAAAAGGGATCTTTCGATTCAGGTTCATCCCGATGACGAGTACGCAATGAGAGTTGAGGGCGAATTCGGAAAGACCGAGGCGTGGTACATTCTCGACTGTGAGCCGGATGCGGAACTTATTCTCGGCTTTAACCGCAATGTTACCGTTGAGGAATTCAAAAAAGCCGCTCAGAGCGATGCAATGATGGATATCTGCAACAGAGTCAAGGTCAAAAAGGGTGATGTTTTCTTCATCGAGTCCGGCACAATGCACGCAATATGCAAGGGCATACTCCTTGCCGAGGTTCAGCAGAATTCCAACACAACATACAGAATTTACGATTACGGCCGTCTCGGAAAGGACGGTAAGCCCCGCGAGCTTCATGTTGACAAGGCAGCCGATGTTACAAAGCTTTGCCCTCCGTCAATTCCGGATTCATCGAAGCGTGAAATTGAAAAATTCGACAACGCAACCAGAAGCAAGCTCACTTCATGCGACCTTTTCACAATGTACGAATTGAGCGTTGACGGCGAATATTCGTCGGTCTGCGACGAGCTGTCATTTGTTTCGCTGCTGTGCCTTGAGGGCAACGCCGAGATTGAGAGCGGCAACGAAAAACTCACGATAAAAAAGGGCGAAAGCGTTTTTATTCCGGCAAACAATGGCGAGTTCATAATCAACGGAAATGTAAAGATCCTTGAAACAAGACTGTAATGACGAACAAATTTTTACGAAGGAAACAACTGCTATGAAAGAGTATCCTAAACCGTATGCACCCAAAACCCTGAAAAGTAAATACAAGCTACTCGGACTTCCGGACGAAACAATAGACCTTTTACACAGATATTTTGATGCATTCTCAAATTTTTATCATCTTTTGTCATTGAGAGACGCCTACAGGATTATTTCCGAACAAAACCCGAATTTACTCTCTTTTGAAGATTTTATATTCTTTTCGGAAATAGTTCGTCGTGAACAACATTATTACTTTATTGACAGTGAAAGCGACTGGGAAGGAAATGATGTTGACCCCCAAAAGCGTTATATAATCATAGAGTATTTACTTGTTATTGACATAAACGACTATTATGAGCTGAAACATCTTCGAAAAGGAAAACCATTATATATTCCGCCGAAAGATGAGCTGCTTAAATACGAAGACGAATACTATTATGAAAAAACACCTCAATCTCTGGCAATGCGGGACTTTTTAAAAAAGAACTGCCATTTAACCGACTGTAAAATTGAAGACATAATGATTAGCATCTGCTCCGAATTGTCCTTTTTTGATTCAAGCATAGATCATATTTTCAATATTATCGAAATGTATGGAATTGTATTCACAAAATCCATGGCAAAGGAATTTGTCGAAAAATACTATCTTTGGAACAACAATTTTCGTATGCCCGCCAACAAAGGACATACCCCCGTTGAGCTTCGCAAGTTGTACAATATTGACTCTGAGCCGATTTCGATTTCACCTTCCGATTATCTTGCAAAACAGGACGAAAAGAAATCTTCACAGGATAAGCGAATAAGCGAGATCATAGTTTCCGACTTGTCGCTCGAAAATAAATCTATTCTTCTGAATATGCTTTCAAAAAATACTAAGAAAGATATTCCAAAGAATGCACCGTGCCCCTGCGGTTCTGGCAAAAAATATAAACGCTGCTGCGGCAAAAATGTCAATTGACCGCTAAGGCAATACCGCACAAATTCCGGAGATTACCTAAACTGTTGATTTATGTGTGACTGCGTTAATAGCAATAGAAAACGACTGTAAGAAATCCGTACCTTTCGGCTTTCCCGCAGTCGTTTTTATACTGTTTTGCCTTAACTTTCCGTTTCTTTGAACTTCGGCGTAACGCCGCATTTGAGTGCGTCAGGGAGCTGCGCTTCCGCTTCCTCTCTTGTGATCTCTCCTGCGTTATATCTTGCCATAACCTGAACATCCTTGTCCCTGAGCTTGTAGAAAAGATAAATAACGGAAGTTATAACCAGTCCGATGGTCGGAACAAGTATGTATGTTACCCAAAGTCCGTTGAGAGCCGTCGCACTTTGCGCAATATGTAGCCTTTCGATATCAGCAAAGCTCTCGGCCTCAATCTTTGTCCAGTCGAAGAATGCGAGGATCGCCAACCCAAGCGACGAGGCAACGGCAGCGGCGATTTTCGTTGTGAATGTCTGAATCGAGAATGTGATTCCTTTTGCGTCAACGCCCGTTTTGTACTGACCGTATTCCGCACAGTCCGGGGTAAACATAAATCCGAGCGTGCCCGTAACACTGGTGAAAATTCCTCTGAAAACCGTCAGCACAACGAAAAGCATTTTGTTCTGCCAGCCGACAAAGTACATTGCCAGTCCGAGAACCGCCGCAACGGTATTGCAGATAAAAAACAGCTTGAATTTGTCGAATTTTTTGGAGATAACGGGAATAAGCAACGCCGCAATGACAGACGGCACAACGCCGAGAATTCCGAGAATAATATTGAAGTTTGCGCTGCCGAAAAGATAATATGAAACGAACAGCGCAAGCGCATTGTTTGTCATAAGTCCATTGGCAAAAAGATAGCCGAGATAATAAATCAGCAGATATTTGTTGTGCGCAAGGTAGGTCAACATTCTCTTGATTGAAAATGCTTCCTCCTCAAGCTCGCCGTGGTAATTCCTTTCCTTACCGGCGAAACAAAGCGGAATCATGAAAAGAAGGCCGAGAACGGAAAGGAGAATAACGGTCGGACTGAAACTCATTCCGACCTTTTCGCTGACAAGAAGCGTACAAAGCAAGCCGGAGATACCCATTCCCGCACTGCTGAACAGTCTGCCGATAGACATAAGCGTGTTGCGCTCGTTGATGTTATCGGTCATTGTTGTTACCATGCTGTAGATCGGGACATCGCAGATCGTGTAGCTCGAATCCCAAAGCAGATAGGCAAGCATAAACCAGACGAGCTTGCCCGTTTGCGCCATTCCGCTCGGAATGATGAACAAAAGCACCGTCGATATCGGAACGAACCCGACGGATATGCGAATCCAGGGCATACATTTTTGATTGTTTTTAAATTTTATTTTGTCGAAAATTATGCCGAACATCGGGTCGTTCACAGCATCCCAAACCTTGACTATCAATGTGACCAACGCAATTTTACCAAGGTCGATACCGTTCATCATCAGGTATGTTGCCATAAAGGTGGTTACAACATTATAAAAAATATTCTGCCCAATGAAGTAAGTCCAATAACTCACACGCTCGCCGAGCTTTGTTGTGTAATCGTCAGGTGCGATTATTTCTTTAAGCTTCATATTGCGTCCCCCTCTTTTCAACTGATTCGATTATACATTCTTTTTATTTAACCGTCAAATAAAAATCCGAGCCGATTTTTTGGTTGAATTGTCAAAAAAGCACCGGCAAATCGCTCTGCCGATGCTTTGTATGGGTTGGATCAGAAGCCTCTTACGGCTTTTACGACCTTTTCGCAGTCCTTTGCGTCCATGATCTTCGGAACAGGATAGAGCGGATTACCCTCTCTGAGCGCACGCTCGACGATTGTCGGAATATCCTCGTCCTTGATGAAGTCAAAGTGCTCGGGAATGTTCATGTTCTTGTTCATCTGCTTGATTGCATCGATGAAATTCATGGCTTTGTCCGCCTGCGAATATCCCTCAATACCTACAAGCTCTGCAAGCTTTGCGAGCTTTTCGTAAGCCGTGTCGCCGTAATACTCAAGGACATGGGGAAGAATAACCGCATTTGCAAGACCGTGCGGCGTACCGTAGATACCGCCGAGGTTGTGAGCGATTGCATGGACATAGCCTACATAAGCTCTTGTGAATGCCATTCCGGCATAGAACGATGCAACGAGCATATTCTCACGAGCCTGAAGATTCTTGCCGTCATTATATGCCGTTTCAAGGTTCTCAAAGATAAGCTTTGTCGCCTTCTCGGCATAATCGTTTGTTGATTTTGTTCCGCTCAGACCGATATAAGCCTCAACGGCATGAGTAAGAGCATCCATACCAGTTGTCGAAGTGATCTTCTGCGGAAGTCCCGTTGTAAGCTCCGGGTCAAGAACCGCATACTTCGGGCGAAGCTTCGGGTCGTTGATAGCGTATTTTTCATGCGTCTGCATATTTGTAACAACGGCGGCAAGCGTCGTTTCCGAGCCTGTGCCTGCGGTTGTCGGAACGGCAAAGAACGGAGGAAGCTTATGTCTTATCTTCAGTTCGCCTCTCATCTGAGAAACAGTCTGATTCGGGTTCATAACTCTTGCGCCTGCAGCCTTTGCGCAGTCCATCGGAGAGCCGCCGCCGAATGCGATAATGCCCTCGCAGCCGTTTTTGAGATAAAGTCTGCGGGCTTCTTCAATATTTTCGATCGAGGGATTCGGCTGAACTCCGTCATAAACCGTGTATTTTATTCCCTGAGCTTCAAGCTGCTCAAAAAGACCTGCAAGCAGATTAAGTCCCATCAGTCCCTTGTCCGTAACGACAAGAACGCTTGAAATGCCCTTTGACTTTACAAGTGCCGGAAGCTCCTTAACTGCGCCGGGGCCCTTGAGAAGCTCAGGCTCGGACCAGTCGAAGAAACACTCGGCAACCATAAAGGTTTTCTGATATGCTCTGTAAAAAGCTTTTTTTGCCATATCTGCCATAAAAAAGACCTCTTTTCAATTTAATATATATATATATTACCAAAAACAACCATGCTTTTACAAGGGGTTAGAGCAATATTTTTAAAAAATATTTGATTTATCAACCACTTTTTCCCATTCCTCGGCAATAAGCATATGACCTGCGATTGAGGGGTGAGTTCCGTCCCACATGAAATATTCGGTTTTTGATTCTGCGATCTTCTCCGAGAATTTATCATAAAGCGGAACGAAAATATCCGCAGAGCTTTCGGCAACTCGCTTCGCCGCAGCTCTTGTGAGCCGGATTGCGGCTGATTTATAATCTGCTTCTTCCTGCGTTTCGCCCTTGTCAGGTCTGCCGGTATCTTCTTCACATTCAACATGCGGCGTGTATCGATAGGACAAATCGTCCTTTGAAAGAGGAAAATAAAACGGTTCGCAAACAATTATTTTCGTTTGCGGCAATGCGCTTTTTGTTGTCTCAATCATTTTGGTGAGGTTCTTTTCGTAAACCTCCTCAACCTCCTCAAGCGAAAGCCCGTTGTAAAAGCCAAAAAGTCCGTCGTTTGTTCCTACGAGTATGCTGAGCACCGTCGGAGCATTGTCGATAACATCTTCCTGCCATGTTTCAAGCAACCTTGCGGTCGTTGCACCCGAATAGCCCTTGTTGATAAATTTCGGCCTGCGCTCGGAATTCTCATAGGCCGCTTTAGCCGCAAGAATGAACTGATATCCGTGACCCATGATGTGGTTACAGTCCATTTTTCTGCCACGGTTGCCATCCGTTATTGAATCGCCCGAAAAAAGAACAATATCGTTACCGTTGAGATACATTATTTTTTCAACCTCGTTTCAAAGCAGAGCCAGCCGCAGCTTTCGTGCCTGCCGACAACCTCGAAGCCGTACTTTTCAAATGCGTCCAGAACATCCTGCTCTCTTGTGTCGATAATTCCCGAGGTAATATAAATACCGTCGTCTTTCAGGAACTTGCCGACATCTTTCGTGAACATTACAATAATATCCGCAACGATATTTGCAACGACAACATCGTATTTGCCGCTGACCTTGTCTGTCAGATTGCCCTGAAGCACCGTAAATTTTGGTTCGGCAAAACCATTCATTTCTCCGTTTTCCTTTGCGGTCTTGACCGCAAGCTCGTCTATATCAACGCCCGTTGCGCTCTTTGCACCGAGAAGAAGCCCGGCGATGCCGAGAATTCCGCTGCCGCAACCGATGTCAAGCAGCTCGGTATCGGGAGTTATGTGTTTCTCCAAGGTTTCGAGACAAAGGCGTGTTGTATCGTGTCCGCCGCTGCCGAAGGCAAGACCGGGTTCAATGTCGAGCACCGCTCTGCCCTGAGGATCGTAGTCATCGTCCCAAATCGGGTGGATCAACAGCTTTTCGCCGACGGGCATCGGCTTGAAATATTCTTTCCAGTTGTTTTCCCAATCCTGATTGCGGCACACGCTGAGATCTATCTCATGCTTGATACCCTCTGCGTTATAACGCTCCGAGAGAAAAGCGACCGCTTCGGCAGGGCTTTCCTCGGGGGAAATATAGATATGAATTGCCGCCTTGTTTCTGTCTTTTTTCAGCAGCTCCTCGTCAATCAGATCAATATGAGCTATCTCCCATGCCGCCTGTTCAAGGTCGCTGTAATCCTCGATGTAGATTCCGTAAGGAACGACCATCTGCGCAATGTTGCCTGCCGTTTCCACATCTTTTGAATCAATATGAATTTTAACTTCTGTCCAGTCCATAAAATCTCCTCATTTTATCCAGCCGATGCCGTTTTTGATAAGCTCGGGAATATTGATTATAGCCTTAAAAAGCACGCTTGAAATCGTTTTAACCGCCGTCACGATATAATTGCCGAGATTGAATCTCTCTGTCTGCTTGCTTTCAAGCAGCTTGACCTCATCGGGATTTACGGTATAAGAAAGCTTGGTTCTGACCGCCGCATGGTCGGAGAGATGTCCGTCCCATGAGATCTCGTCGCAATCAAATCCGTCATAAACCGCTTCAAGCATTTCAAAAGAAACGCCTGCGCCGTCACGGTAATAAACATGGTCGAGAGTATCCCATGCTCTCGGATAATCGCAGCCGTAACGCTCATACATCTCGCTGAAGGTAAAGTCATAGTTGCCGCCGTTGTTATATTCGACCCATGCGTCTTTAAAGCCGTGACCGATGAAATTATCGAGCAGCTTTTGGCAAAGATCAATTTTATACTGTCCGTTTTTGTATCCCTGACGAAAAACGGAATAGTTTGTGTTGAAATCGCCCGTCAATATAACGGCTCTGTCCGTGCCGGAATGTTCCTCGACAAGCTCGATAAGCTGATCGAATTGGTCGGCCTTTGCGAGCATGGAATTTTCGTCCTCCCATGCGTCGGCATGAATATTGTAAACATCAATGAAAACCCCGTCGCAAATTTCAACCGTGCAATAAAGTATGCCCTTCGGCGTCAACTCGTCCGAACCGCAATCATATACGCCGTATGCCGTTCTCCACGGAACTCTGCCAACATTATAAATCGGATATTTTGAGAAAAGGTTAAGCCCGTCGCCGACGGCAACTCCACCGCTCGTCAGTGTTGCATAGCTCATATCAAGGTTCTTTTCAAGAATCGGGTGGAGGTTAAAATCCTCCTGTACGCCGAGAATATCGCAGTCCGACGCATTGATCTGTTTCGCAATGAGCTTTGTCGCCTTGAGAGGGTCACGCTTCGTCGAAGAAAAAACCGCAGGAATCGGAAGTCCGTCAACATTGAACGAAACAATATTCAGTGTGCCGGTTATCGTGCTTTCGTCCTCGGCAAAGGCAAAGGTCATGCAACCGATAAAAATAATGACCGTCAATAAAACACTTATTATCTTTTTCATGCGTATTCCTCCTCGCTAAATAAGATCGGCTTTCGGCTTAATTTCTTTAAGCCCGTGGTTATAAAGCTTCCTGTTTTCGAGTGCCCACTGTCTCGGGGTGAAGTCGCCGGCCTCGACCTCGGACACCGCCTGCGAAATCTCATATATTCTTGCGTCGAGCAGGTCGAGCTGCGAAAGGATTTCCGCTTCAAGGAACATCGGTCTTACCGCCGCTCCGAACTCAGGCTCGCCGTGATGAGAGATAACCATATGCTCAACAAGCATCAAAAGCTCTCTGTCCGTGCCAATCTCCTCGCCTATTTTCTCGATATTCATTGCGCCTTTGACAAGGTGACCGATGAGCGTTCCTTCAACCGTATATCCGGAAGCAATCCCCGTTTCGGAAACATCAAATTCACCGATTTTCGCAACATCATGCAGTATAACACCGGAGAAAAGCAGATCTTTTTCGACCGAGGGATAAATTTCGGCTATGCTCTGCGCCATTCTGAGAATCGAAAGCGTATGATAGAGCAATCCTCCCCGGATCGCATGGTGGAGCTTGAATGCCGCCGGCCAGTAAAGCATTGCCGCCTTGTTCTGCTCAAGCACCGCCATAACAAGCGTTTTAAGTTGAGCGTTTTCAAAGTCATTGACAACATCGACTATCGCCGAGTACATTGACTCGCCGTTGTATTCCGCACTCGGAACATAATCCTCAATGCGGACTCCGTCATTATCGTTTGCAAGGCGAACTCTGTCCAAACGCATCTGCGGCGCATCGTTAAAAATAGATATTGATCCTCTGACCTTGATGAGCGAATTCTGCTGTATAAAGCCGAAAATTTCTTCCTTATAGTCCCAGAGCTTTGCGCCGATCTCACCGGAGCTATCCGTCAGAGTGAGGTCAAGATAAGGGATTCCCTTTGCAGTCTTTTTCACCTCAAGATTTTTCACAAGGCAGAAGCCCTCAACCGTTCCGTTGTCATTTATTTCAATAAAATTCATATGAACCTCCCCGATAATATAAATATATACTAATTGTATCACATACAAAGGAAAAAAGGAAGAATTTCCTTGCAAAAGATGACTCCTTATGTTAAAATTTTTTTGTTAGGTTGATTATAATGCATTATAGTATCAACAAGAACCACTTTGCCGAAAGAGGGTGCTTTAATGAGCAAAAACTACCATTTTTTTGCAATGCTTTCAAGAATGAAATATATTAACCGTTGGGCATTGATGAGAAACACATATATGGAAAATATCAGCGAACATTCGCTTGAGGTTGCAACCGTGGCGCACTCGCTCGCAGTTATCCACAATAAGCGATTCGGCGGCAATGTCAACGCCGAGCGCGCGGCTGTCCTCGGAGCTTTTCACGATGCGCCGGAGATCATCACGGGCGATATGCCGACTCCCGTCAAGTATTACAGCAAGCAGATCAGGGACGCTTACAACTGCGTTGAGGACGACGCTTGCAAGGCTCTGCTTGATATGATCCCAGAGGATATCCGTGAGGAATACAAGCCGTTTTTTATCAAGCAGGAGTCCGACCGCCGACTTTGGCAATTCGTCAAGGCTGCGGATAAAATCTGCGCATACACAAAATGTGTTGAGGAATCGAAGGCAGGCAATCATGATTTTGATAAGGCGGCAAAAACCAACCTAAAAAGTCTTGAAGATCTCGATATGCCGGAGGTCAAATGCTTCATGGAGGATTTTCTCCCGAGCTACAGCCTGACGCTTGACGAAATGAACTGAGTAATTATTATTTGAGAGAGGTATCAATATGGGTAAGTACACAAAAGAAGACATTCTCAAAATGGCGAGAGAGCAAAATGTCAGATTCGTGCGGCTTCAGTTTACGGATATTCTGGGCTGCATGAAAAATGTTGCAATCACCGTCAACCAGCTTGAGAAAGCTCTTAACAACGAGTGCATGACCGACGGATCTTCCATTGAGGGCTTCGTCCGCATCGAGGAGTCGGATATGTATCTTTATCCCGACTACGATTCATTCGTTGTTCTTCCTTGGAATCATCTTTCCGACGGCAAAACAGCTCGCCTTATCTGCGATGTTTATTGCTCGGACAGAACTCCTTTCATCGGCGATCCGAGAAATGTGCTCAAGCGTGCGATTAAAAAAGCCGACGATATGGGCTACAAATTTAATGTAGGCCCCGAGCTTGAGTTTTTTCTTTTCCATACGGACGACGAGGGCAGACCTACCACCAAAACGCACGATAAGGCAGGCTACTTTGACCTTGATAATGTTGACCTCGGCGGAGACTGTCGCCGTGATATGTGCGTGGCTCTTGAGGACATGGGCTTTGAGATTGAAGCTTCCCACCATGAGTGTGCGGAGGGTCAGCATGAAATCGACTTTAAATATGGCGATGTTCTAACCGTTGCCGACAAGGTCATGACCTTTAAGTATGTTGTCAAAAAATATGCACAGCTCCATAATCTTTACGCAACCTTTATGCCGAAGCCGATTTACGGCATAGCAGGTTCGGGTATGCATACAAATATGTCTCTCTTTGACAAGGACGGCAACAATGTTTTCTGCGACCCGAACGGACAGTACGGCCTTTCCGAAACGGCTCTCCATTTCGTTGCCGGCATCATGAAGCACATCAAAGCTACGACGGCAGTCAACAATCCGCTTGTCAATTCATACAAGAGACTTGTTCCGGGCTATGAAGCTCCCGTTTATATCGCATGGTCGGCGTCCAACCGCTCCGCTCTTGTCCGAGTTCCCGCCGCAAGAGGCAAGGGAACAAGAGTTGAACTGAGAAGCGCAGACCCGTCCTGCAACCCGTATCTCGAAATGGCTCTTTGCCTGCTTGCGGGTCTTGACGGAATCGAAAAAGGCTATATGCCGCCGGAATCGACCGTTAAGAATATCTTCGACATGAGCATTGAGGAACGCAAGGCAGCCAAAATCGAATCGCTTCCCGGCACGCTTGAGGAGGCCATTGACGAATTTGAAAAGAGCGATTTCATCAAGGAAGCTCTCGGAGATCATGTTTACACAAAGTTTATCGAGGCAAAGCGTCGTGAGTGGGACAGCTACCGTACCAGCATCTCACAATGGGAAATCGACAACTACCTCGCAAAATATTGATTAAGGCACGAACGAAACGGCGACTCACCAAAAGTGAGCCGCCGTTTCTATTCAGCAAAGAGTTTTTATATAATAAGCGGAAGAGGTTGGTAACCGCCGCCTTCTTCCGAAAACTCGTTCACAAAACCGATTAGATTTGTTGATTTGATTTTACATCTTTCTTCGCAAATTTTTCAGGCATTTTTATTCTTCGTGGTGCGGTGCGCTTTATGCAAAATTAAAGTTGCCGGTCGCAACATTCGCCGCAAAAATTATTATCCGACCGAGCGGTGCTCCGAAATATTCGATGAGATAATTTCGTTCAATTCCGGCGGTGAGCAGAACAAGCTCCGTCGTATCTGCCAACCCGACCTCAAAAAGCTTCGATTGGACAGCTTCAGCAAGCTCGATATTGCCCTGTGCGTTCGGGTGGATAGTGTCGGTTGAAATGCAGTCGCTGCGACCGTCAAAAATCTCGCTGGTATCAACAATATAAATGTTTTGCGGCTTTTCGGCAACATATTTTATGATTGCGTCATTGATCCTCTTTGCCGCTTGCTTGTAGGGCTTTCTCGCAAAATCAAATGTCCATGATGTGTAAAGCAGCTGAACAAAAATTTTAGCGTTTGGGTTTATTTCATGAATTCTGTCCATGCTCTTTGAAAAGTTGTTGTAAAAAGTTTCGCCGATTTTGTCGAATTTTGAATAGTCGTTGAAAATAATTCCCTCGGCTATAAGCAAAGCCGCATGGTCAAGAAGAAAATCGTTTCCGCCGATTGAAACGCTGATAATATCCGCCCATTCGACATCATTTATATATTCCTCATCATCATTCAGATGATTGACAAGTCCCACGCTGTTTCTGCCCATGACCGCATCATTTTTATAGTTATATCCGTTCGTGTCGGCAACAATTTTCCCGTAGGAAGCTTCGTCAGGATTGGTTATTCCGAAGCCCTCGGCTATCGAATCACCGAGAAGAAGATAATTAAGCTTTTCCTTGGCGCAGACAGATACAGAAAGAATTCCGACGCAAAGTGCTACGGCAAGAATTATGGCAATGATTTTTTTTACCGCTTTCAAATTCAACACCCCGTAAAAACAAATTCAAGGAAACGCATGGCATTTCCCTGAATGATTATACTAAATAAATTTTAGGTTGTCAACGATTAGCCGAAGACTTGGATAATCACCTTGATAAGGTCGATCAAATCAAGAACAAAAACCATAATCGAATTAAGCACTCTCTTTTCCCTCCCTGTTTATTTTCTCTTGCGTTAAGTATACCCCTTTTCATTAAGCGTGTCAATGTTGAATTTCTTATATTGTATGTTATAATCATTATATAGCCGCTAAGTAACCACCGATTAAGGCAATGCCGCACAATTGGGGTGTTGCCTTAAAGCTCATATCCAATGAAAGGAAAAGAATATGCTTAAATTTTCCGAACAAAAATTCCCGCCACTCGGCAAGATCACCTTTGCTGCCGAGGATAACAGTCTCGTCGGGCTGTGGCTTGAGGGGCAGAAACATTTCCTTTTCTCTTACAAAAACGATCTTGTTCGGCTCGACGATGCCCCAACGCTTTGCAAAGCGAAAGAATGGATTGGTCGATACATGAACGGAGAAAAGCCCGAGATATCCGAGCTGAAACTTGCCCCGAGCGGCAGCGAATTCAGACAGATCGTTTGGAAAATTCTATGTGAAATTCCTTACGGCGAGGTTATAACCTACGGCAAGATAGCAAAAGAAGTTGCCGATATTCGAGGCGTTGAGCGTATGTCGGCGCAAGCGGTCGGGAACGCCGTTGGGCATAATCCCATCTCAATTATAATCCCCTGCCACCGTGTTGTCGGTGCAAACGGAAGCATGACCGGCTACGCCGGCGGCATCGATAAAAAGATTTTCCTCTTGCGGCATGAGGGAGCAAGTGGAATAATGGTGAATAATTTTACATTACAGCGTTAAATTGGTTGACAGAGGAAATAAATAATGTTATCATAAACAAAACGGCATATCGGAGGGAAGTTCGGTGTAACTCCGTCGCAACAGCCATTACCGTGATTGAAGCAATTCATAAGTCGGAATACCCGGTACGCTTTAATAAAATCTTTGGGCAGGAAAGTAATAATAAGCTGTGTTTGTTTTCAAAAAACGAATACGGTTTAAGTAGCTTTGCCGCCCGGAAAGGACGGTTTTTTTGTTTATGTCTGAAAAGACAAAGGAAGAGTATCTTGATTTACTCAGAGCTGTTGCGAGCAAGGAAAAGCGCTTCCCGAAAAAGAGTGATTTCTCCGAGGACGATGTGAACCGAATAAAAGGCTTCTTCGGTCCTTGGCCGTGGGCACTCGAAGCCGCAGGGCTTAAAGAATCAAAGCAAGAGGAGCGCAAGCAACGCAATTATGAAAAAAGGCAGCGTTCAAAAGCACGCAGAAAAGGAGAGTCAAACAATGCTTAAAAAGACAGTTTCAATTTTAATTGCAATTATCATGGTACTTTCGTGCGTCTCGATCACCTCATTCGCCGAGGGTGCTATTGACGCAAAGGTTAAAGAATACCTTGTTGCACCCAGCCAGTACACAAACAATCCGATGTTCGGCACTAAGATCGACGGAACACTTTCCGGCACGGCGACAACCACATCGCTCGGCAACTTCGGCGGTTATGTTATTTATGAGTTCAACAATAAAATAGAAAATAGCGACAAACATCGTTACGGAATCGACTTTATGATCTCCGGCAATGCTTTCAATGCCGCCGCAACAACTCAGGAACCGGGTCAGGTCTGGGTTTCTCAGGACGGCGCAACATGGTATGCGCTCGCCGGCAGTGAGCACTATGAGGACGAAACGAACTGGAACTACAGCGTTACATATCAAAAGACCGAAACAACCACCTCAACCTATGTTGACAGTCTCGGCGAGAGCGGCAATGTATGCACAAGATCCCCGTATCCGCTCAAGGCGAATTACACGACGGTCGATTTTGACGAAAACAGCCTGACACTTTCGGGAATTCTTCTCAGGAAGAATCTCACTGCGTCAACGGCAAACGGAATTTCGACCTCGTTCGGTTATGTGGACGCTTTGAACTGGAAGATGAGCGATCTCCCGGTTAACCCCTATGTTGAAAACCCGCAGCAAAACGCCAAAGACGGCCAGTTCGATATTTCATGGGCGGTAGACGCAGAGGGTATGCCCGTTCATCTTGACTGGGTCAAGTATGTCAAGGTTCAGACCGCAACCTTTATTGACGGCGGTATTTTCGGTGAGAAATCAACTGAGATCAACGGCGTCAATCTCGCCTGTGATGAGGATTTTACAAACGACAAGGCCGATGTTGAAATCACGGTAAACGGTCAAAAAGTTGAGTTCGATTCAAACAATTTTGCTAAACTTGACGATCTCGGCAAGGGCGTTGATGTTAGGGTAGCCGCTGAGAATTCAAATGTTTATATCAACAACGAGAGAACGGATACAAAGATATTTGCGGAAGCTCCCACAAAAGGTCTTATCCGTGTGATGGTTCAGACCGGCGACGGCGAAGTTCAGATATTCATGCTTGATGTCAGCTCGGCTCTTCCCGAAAGCGAGCTTAAACTTTCCGATACGGCACTTGAAATTCAGAAATACGATTCGGCTCAGCTCAAAGCAAATCTTAAGGGTATAACATGGTCGTCCTCAAATGAAGATATTGCATATGTTGACGATAACGGCAAGGTTTATACGATCAACGAGGGTACGGCAACAATAACGGCGACTTCACCTAAGGCTCAGACGGCAGAATGTGTTGTAACGGTTCTTCCCAAGGAAAACACGGAAACCGTCAGCGTGACATTCAGCGTTTCCGACGGTACGATCATTATTGCTCCCGAAGCACTTGAGGTTGAGGCAGGCATTGCAAAGGCATACGGCTATCAAGTTGCATCGGTCGATCATAACTGCAACAAGATTGAGGGCGCAACGGTTATGGACGCCATAGTAGCCGCCCACAAGGCATATTACGGCGACGAATTTACAAGAAGCACTGCCGAAAATTATCTTGTGATGAACAGCAGCTTTATAATGAAATCTTTTGGCAGGAGCACCTCGATATGCGGCTTCCTCATTAACGGCACAATGCCTAACGACGGTATTGTTAATCCGTCTTACGGCACGCCGACAGGCTATGCCTGCGACACGGCAACGATCGTTGACGGTGATAATATTTCGTATTATTTCTATCAGGACACGAGATATTACAGCGATATGTATGCAGAATTCAACTCGGATAATTACACTGTTGCGGCAGGCAGCAAACTTAAAGTCAACATCAAGGGCTACTCGCTCATGGAGCACGGACTCAGCGATATTGAAACGGTCAGAGAAAACTATATGACAAATCTCAGCAGCGTTGACATCTATCTTTATGAGGACGGCGAGATGAAAAAGCTTGCAACGACCGACAAAAAGGGCAATGCAAAAATCAAGTTCACCGATGAGGGAGACTATACTCTCGTTGCAGTCAGAAATTCCGACAGCGGAGAATCTCCGACGGTTGTTGCTTATTCCAAGGTAACCGTAACGGCGAAAAGAGATATTTTCGTTGTTCGTATGTTCAAGGCAATTTATAATTTTATCACAAACATCTTCAACAAAATATTTGATTGGAAGTGCTGATAAATGAAGCTTAAAAAATTTCTTTGCACAATTCTTTGCGTGCTGTTTGTCGTTTCTCCCGTTCAGGCATTTGCGGCAACATATGTTTCCGATTCACAGATCGTTTCCTGCAAAACTCCCGTGTCCGCCGAGAACACTGAACTTGCATGGGCTGTAAAGCTCGGTTCATCCTACAAGGATGCGCCGAGCACGCAGGTCATAGTTAACGACACGATAATAGTCATGAGCAATAAAAAGCTTCTGAAGCTCAACGCAAAAACCGGAAAGACAATTAAATCGGTCGATATGGTCGATATGCCGAGCTACAGCTATACGCCGCCGATCTATGCGGACGGTGTTATCTACTGTCCGCTTGACAATGCAAAGGTTCAGGCATTTAACTATAAAACGATGAAGTCGATGTGGGTTTATACCGATTCGCTCGGCGGTCAGTCTTTGACTCCGATAACCTACAGCGACGGCTGCATTTATACCGGCTTCTGGAACGATGAGGACAGGAAAGCAAACTATGTTTGCATAAATGTTGCCGACGAAAATAAAAATCAAACCCATGAATCTAAGAATGCAACCTGGACTTACACGAGCCTCGGGGGCTTTTATTGGGCAGGCTGCGCAGTTGTCGGCGAAAATGTTGTTTTCGGCTGCGACGACGGAACCATTTATGCCAACAAGAATTCAAAGGCTGTATCGCTCAACAAAAAAACGGGAAAACTTGTTGATACTCTCCCGATAGTCGGCGACCAGCGATCGACAATGACCTATCAAAACGGAACGCTTTATTTCACAACTAAGGCGGGCTATCTTTACAGCGTTAAGCTCAACTCCAACGGAACATTTAACGTTTCTTCCGTTAAGCGACTTTCGCTCGGCGGAGCTTCCACCTCAACGCCGCTCATATATAATGGCAGGCTTTATCTCGGCGTTCAGGGCAACGGCTTCGGAGCGGGATATTTCAAGGTCATTGACGCAAACAATCTGACCGTTATTTATTCGGCACAGACGAAAGGATATCCGCAGGGTAAATTCCTTTTAAGCGACGCTTATCTCAAGGACACGGGCAAGGTCAATATTTATATTACCTACAATTGCACTCCCGGCGGAGTAACAATGTTCAAAGATTCCGCAGGTCAAACCACGGCGGATATGCAAGAGCTTTATACTCCCTCCGGCGATAAGAGCAACTATTGCATCAGCTCAATTATCGCCGATGAAAACGGAATGATTTTCTACAAGAACGATTCGGGCTATATCTTTGCCCTTAGCAACAAGACGGAAAAGGTTTCGTTTTTCAAAAGAATAATCAATGCTATTGTCAGCTTTTTCAAAAAGCTTTTCGGTTAAATTATGAACTCAGGATTTAAAGGATACCATCCTCTCGTTAATGTGCTTTTTTTCATAAGCGTTATTGCGTTCGGTATGCTTCTCAAGCATCCCGTTTATCTCGTTATATCCTTTATCTCCTCAATGGCATACTATCTGAAGCTTTCGGGGAAGGGTGGGAGAAAAACAGTCTTTCGTTTCCTTCTCCCGATGCTTCTTTTTGTTATAATTATCAATTCGTTTTTCAATCACTACGGCGTTACTACGCTTTTCGTTTTGCCATCCGGCAATAATTTTACATTTGAGGCTCTTGCCATGGGCTTCGTTTCGGGAATTACCGTCATTTCGGTAATCCAATGGTTCTTCTGCTACAACGAGGTCGTAACGGAAGATAAATTCATGCACATTTTCGGCAGAATTTTGCCCAAAGGTGCTCTTGTTGTTTCTATGATTCTTCGTTTTGTTCCGTTCTATCGCCAACGCTATAAAGAAATTTCTCAGGCAAGAAAATATATGGGACAAAACGAATCCGACGGTTTTATCGTTAAAGCCAAAAACACTTTTAAAAATATCGGTATACTTGTTTCATGGAGCTTTGAAAACGCAATCGAAACTGCCGACTCCATGAAGGCGAGAGGCTACGGCCTCAAAGGCAGAACCTATTATTCAAGATTTCAATGGCGCACGGGCGACACGCTTGTAATTATACCGCTTGCGGTGTTCGACGCCGTAATTATATCGGGACTTTCCCGCAATTCGGCTTACAGCATTTACAATCCGTATGTAATAATAAATCCGCCGTCAAAAAGCGGCACGACCTACATAATAAACGAACTGAATTTGACAATAAATCCGTTCACTTTTCTCTCGACAATTTCACTCGTTGCTTTTACTTTGCTTTGCTTTTTACCGCTGATAATTAATTTAAAGGAGGATATCAAATGGCACAGATTACAATCGAAAATTTAAGCTTCGGATATTCTCTCGGCAATAAAAATTGTCTTGAAAAAATCAACATAAAAATCAACGAGGGCGAGTTTGTTATTCTCTGCGGAAAAAGCGGCTGCGGCAAAACGACGCTGCTTCGTCAGCTCAAGCCGGCGATTGCGCCCAAAGGTGAGCGAAGCGGAAAAATTTATTTTAACGATACCGAGCTTGACAGAACGGATTTCCGAACGCAGTCCGAAAAAATCGGATTTGTTATGCAAAATCCTGAGAGTCAAATCGTCACGGACAAGGTGTGGCATGAGCTTGCATTTGCTCTTGAAAATCTCGGGATGAAAACATCGGAAATTCGTCTGAGAGTTGCCGAGATGGCGTCATATTTCGGCATCGACGATTGGTTTGACAAAAAAACAAATGAGCTTTCCGGCGGTCAAAAACAAATTTTAAATCTTGCTGCCGTCATGGCAATGCACCCCGATGTGCTGATTCTTGACGAGCCGACATCACGACTTGACCCGATTGCGGCGGATCGCTTCCTTGAAACTGTCAACAAAATCAACAAGGATCTCGGCGTTACGGTAATAATAACCGAACACAGATTGGAAAATCTTTTTCCCTTTGCCGATAGAATCGTTGTTATGGACAACGGAAAAATCGTTGCCGATGATGAGCCGAAAAAAATCGGAGAAAGAGCAAACGAATTGCCGGAGCTTGTTAAATTAAGCTTGCCGACAGCGATGAAAATTTTTGCCGCAACCGGAGAAAAGGGCGACGCTCCCGTCTGCGTTCGCGACGGAAGAAAATGGATAAATAATCAAAATATTTTCCGCAAAAAAGTTGAAAGAAATAAAATAAATTTCAGCGAAAAAAATGCAATAGAATTAAAAAACATTTCGTTTAAATACGCGAAAAACTCCGACGATGTTTTTAGCTCTCTGACTTTGAAAATTCCGCATGGCTGCATATTCGCCTTGCTCGGCGGAAACGGCGCAGGCAAATCAACTCTTTTCAAAGTAACAGTCGGATTTGAAAACCCGTACAGCGGTAAAATTAAAATCGACGGCACAGTTGCCGCAATGCCGCAGGAGGTTCAAACTCTTTTCGCTTCAAGGACGGTCAGAGAAGAGCTTAGTGAAATGTCACAAGACAATGAAAAAATTGAAAAGGTTGCAAATTTAACACAGATTAAAAATCTTCTCAACACTCACCCATTCGACCTCAGCGGCGGCGAACAGCAGCGTCTTGCCGTTGCAAAGCTTTTGCTTTGTGAGCGAGATATTTATTTTTTTGACGAACCGACCAAGGGCATGGACGCAGAATTCAAAAGGATTTTTTCGCAGATTTTATCCGAGCTTAAATCTAAAAATAAAACGGTAATTATTATTTCGCATGACATAGATTTTTGCGCCGAAAACGCCGAGCTTTGCGCTATGCTTTTTGACAAAAATATTTCCGCCGTCAACACGACCGCAGAATTTTTTGACGGCAACCGTTTCTACACAACGGCGGCAAACAAAATCTCAAAGGGATTTATTGACGGTGCGGTAACGGACAAGGATGTGATCAAATGCTTAAAAAAATGATCACACTTTTTGTCTTTCTTCTCGGAATTCCCGCAATAATTTTCGGCTGCTCCAAACTGATAATTTCAAAGCAATATTATGTTGCGAGCGCATTGATAATCGCACTTGCGTTAGCTGTACTTTTCGCAAGCCTTGAAAAGAAAAAAATGAAAACACGGGAGCTTGTGGCAATTGCCTGTGTGGTCGCTCTTTCCGTCGTCGGGCGGGCGGCGTTATTCATGTTCCCGCAAGTCAAGCTCACCTGTGCGATTTTAATTCTTGCCGCAATTTCTTTCGGACCGTATGTCGGTTTTCTGTGCGGTTCGCTTTCAATGCTCGTTTCAAATATATTTTTCGGGCAAGGTGCACACACTCCGTTTCAGATGTTCGGCATGGGTCTTGTCGCTTTTTTGTGCGGACTTATTTTTTACAAAAAAAGTTACGGAAGAAATCGCTGGGCGGTTTCAATTGTCGGCGCTGTTTTGTGCTTCACCGTTTACGGATTTATTGTTGATTCAAGCTCGGCTCTGTTCTTCTCAACTGCGCCGACGTTTAAAACGATGCTTCCCGTTTATATTTCCGGCATGAGCTTCAATACCATTCACGCCGCAACAACTCTCGTTGCGCTTTTCGTCGCAACGCCGTATATCCAGGATACATTTGACCGCATTTCAAAAAAATACGGACTTTTTTCCGAATGAAAGGATGGGCATTATGAAAAAATATATTTCTCTTTTACTTGTCTCGGCGCTGATTCTTTTGTCCGGCTGCGGCATGACCGTTACAAAAGTCGAAAACACGACCCCCGACGGACAAAATATCATAACCGATGAAAATGCAACGATTGTTTCAACGGACTCGTCAGCGGTTTCGACAACGACTTATGCCGTAACTACAACAAATTCGACAACCGACAAAAACAACACAACCGCAAAACCCGTTTCCGCTACAAAATCCGTTACGACTAAATCCGGCGGAACGGTTTCGACCGCATCGACGGTCAAGTCTGCCAAGACTACTTCCGCAACAAAAAAGCAGGGCAAAACCGTCACCTGCACAATTGAGATTGAATGTAAAACTATTCTAAACAATCTCGGCAATCTTCGCACGGAAAAGAAGGCTTTTCTTCCAAAAGACGGATATATTCTTAAAGAGACGACCGTTTCTGTTGCCGAGGGCAGCACTGTTTTTGATGTTCTGAAACTCGTTTGCAAGAATAACACTTGCCCCGAAAAGTGCAGCTATTGCCGAAAATCGGGAATCCAGCTCGAATATGTTTACACACCGGGTTATGACAGCGAATATATCAGAGGAATTCATCAGCTTTATGAAAAAGATTGCGGCACACAATCGGGCTGGATGTATTCGGTCAACGAAATTTTTCCAAACTACGGCGTGAATAAATACACTGTCAAAAACGGTGACGATATAAAATTTCGCTATACCTGCAACGGCCTCGGCGAGGATCTCGGCGCAAGCTTCATGGGTTGACGAACACGGGAAAACGGATTATAATGACATAAGGCAATACCGCATAGTTGAGGTGTGCGGTATTGCCTTAAAAATTCACTACGAGGGAATTATGATTACATACAAAAAGATCACATTTGAAGAAGCAAAAAAGATGCTTGACGCCGGCGGCTGTATAATGCTTGATGTTCGCACAGATGAAGAATTTTTCACCGGTCATGCCGAGGAAGCCGTCAATTTTGATGTTGATACCATTAACGCCGAAACGGCAGCAGAGCTTATTCCGAATAAAGCTACGCCGATAATAATCTATTGCAAAACCGGTGAACGAGCCAAGCTCGCCGCCGAAGCTCTGTGCGGGATTGGTTACACAAATATTTATGATGTCGGCAGTCTTGTCGAATGGCCTTACGGATTATCATTTGAATAGAAATTGCGAACGGAGCTTTCATCATTGTGAACGAAGCTCCGTTTGCGTTTTTATTTTACTTGTTTTTGGTGCGTTTGAAAATATTTGTAAAAAAAGAAAGACCATCCGCACAAAGCAGAATCAAAACCGGAGTGAAAACAAGCAGGTATCTGCTGTTGCATTCCCAGATAAGCATGAAAAGGGAAATTCCGAAGATCGCTATTCTGCCGGCAAGCAGCATTTGATTGCTCTCGGATTTTTTCTTTTTAACGGCTTCTATTGCCGAAAAAAGAACACCCAGCATCATGAAAACATAATATATTCGGCAGGGAAACAAACCAATTGAAACAAGATCGCCCTGATCGGTGAAAAGTCGGGATAAAATGTTGTTCGGATATAACGGCATGCGTCCCGCATAATCCGATCCGGCAAGCGTAGGGCTGCCGTAGGTACGAATAACCTTGTCATAAAATGTATGCTTTAGAAATCCTTTAAGCCCGTAATCCTTGAATCTCTTTTCCGCTTCGTTTATTGTCGCTTCTTTTCTTTCGTCATAGGTTTCAAAGCTTGCCGTGAAATCAACATCGTCCTGGGAAAATCCGCCGTATCCGAGTCCCATCATGATCCAGTGCGTCGGTGGGAATTCATTTTCTTCTTTCAGCTCCTCGGTTAATCCGAATTTGTTTTCGTAAATCGGTTCGGTCGTTTTTTTCACTGCCAATACCGTTGCGCTCAGTGCCGTAACACTGACAAGGAAAAAGCAAATAAATTGTTTGAAATTGATTTTGGAGAAAAACATACCGATAAGAATTGCCACAAAAACGATGAATGATGTTATTTTTATAAAGTACGAAAATGCGCCGACAATTCCCAAAAGAACGCAGAATAAAATCCGTGCCTTTGCGTTTTCGGATTTTTGCAATTTTAAATATAAAAACATCATTATCGAAACCGATAAAATGCTTGGGATATCGGTATAAAAAAACTGGGAATATAAATAAAGCGGCACACAGAGCAGAGAGATAATTCCTGCAAAAAATGCCTTCTTTGCCGAGAAAACAACCTTCGCCGAGCTATAAATAAATTCAATGGCAATTTGTGTAATAATAACCGAAAGAGCCATGGTTATTCGCTTGAAAACAAGAATGTCGGCATCGCCGATCAGCCGACCGATCGCCTTGAAAAGCCAAACTATGCATAACAGCCAAAACTGATTATTCGGGTATCTGGCATAATAATAGGCTCTGCTGATTTCGCCGGTTTTTAAATAGTTATACGCCGAATTGATCAGCGTGCCCCAGTCCCAAGACAAATCGACCTCAAGCGAAAAAGCCGCTATCGCCATCATTACAAACGATATGCTCCGCAGAATCCACCATGCATTTTCATAATTGATTTTTTCAATGAGCTTGTTCTTTTTGATGCAGACATATAAAAACAGCGCAAGACACGGAATCGTCAGCACTGCGGATAGCAGCGACTGAACCGCCACTCGGGAAAAGGCCGCTGCGAATGACATCATAGCCGCAACAAGAAAGCAAATGTTAAAAATATTGTTCAATGTTTTTTTCATTGGCATTCCCCTCGAAGTTTGATTTGCTGATAATTATAGCACATATTGACTATAACTGCAATATTTATTACCGATATCGCCCAAAAGCTCCGACAGCTCAATAAATTTGTCGGGTTCAAGCCGCTTTTATTTAACCGGTATTTATTCAGTTAGTTTATGCTAACTGTGTGCTTTTTGAAACGCCGCCTTGCGGCAGCGTTTCTGTATTTTTAAGGCATTTCCGCACAATTGCGGTGTGCAGGATTGTCTTAATCGGCAGCTGCCTTAATCTTTTCGATGCTGTCGGTACGAACAAGCTCTCGCAGAGCTTTTATATATTCCGAGAAATCCGTCTTGTCGTTTCCGTAGGTCATTTGCAGGTCGTATTCGAGAGGAAGCCATGTTGCAATGTCGCTTTCGTTGTGTTGAATAAGGGCTTCAAGACTGTCCATGGCCTTGTATATCTTTGCTTCAAGCGTTTTTCTCTCGGCCATTTCCGCATAAAGCTCCGCCATCTCCGTGCAAAACGGCTCGGGCAGCTTTTTGACCCAATCATACAGGAGCTTTTCTTCCGTTTTTTCGTTTTCTTCGGTTTTTTCAAAGGTCGGAATGTCGCCCGTAAATGCTTCCCCGAGGTCGTGTATCAGACACATTTTGAAGACTTTTTCAAAATCGGCATCCGGAAATTCATCGCTAACAAAATATGCCATAAGCGTCATTCGCCATGAATGCTCGGCAACGCTTTCCCGCCGCCCGCCGGAGGTATAGCAATGCCTTGCCGCATCCTTGAGTCGCTCGGCAACGGAGAGAGTTTCAATCAGCTTTCTTTGTTCCATGTTCAACACCTCTTTTTTAAGGCAACACCGCACAATTGCGGCGCACGCCTTGCTTGAATATATTTCCGTCATGCTGCAAAAAACTTTTTTCAACATGACGAAAGATCTTACTGCGCAATCCCGCACGCCCAAATTGTACGGGATTGCCTTGATTATATCACATTGCCGCAGAAAAATAAAGCAACCGTTGATTAAATCACAACGCAAGCGAAAAATCCGCAAAATATTCTCAGTGAATTTCCCCAACAGACGGTGCGATTTGTCAATCCTAAATCATTGACAAATTCCGTATAATATGTTAAAATGCGATATCAATGAGCAAAGGCGTTCATTCGGGCACCGGTCTTTCTGACCTCTGCCGGAATGGACGCCTTTATTATTTCAAATTGAAAGGAAGGTCTGCCATGAAAAAAGAGGGAGAGATACGAATTCCGTCCGGCTGTGCCGTTTCGGCAGTTATATCAAGGGACGGCAACACGATGACCGGCGAGGACATAATTAAAAGTATGCTTCCGATGCATGACCGTTCCAACGGACTGGGCGGCGGCTTCGCAGGATACGGAATTTATTCCGAATACCGTGATTTTTACGCTTTTCACATCTTTTTTGACAATAACGATTCAAGGGTCGAATGCGAACGCTTTCTCAAAGAAAATTTTGAGATCGTCAAAGCCGAATCCGTACCGATAAGGAAAATCCCGGAGATAACCGATGTCCCTTACATTTGGCGTTACTTTGTTGCGCCGTTTGCCTCGGTTCTTTCCAGACTCCAGCTTGACGAAAAGACCTATGTTGCAAGAACGGTCATGGACATCAATACCAGAATTAAAGGCGCATATGTTTTCTCGAGCGGCAAAAATATGGGATGCTTCAAGGCGGTAGGCTATCCCGAAGATGTAGGCAGATTTTATCGGCTTGAGGAATACGAGGGATATTCGTGGACGGCGCACGGCAGATATCCGACCAACACACCCGGCTGGTGGGGCGGCGCACATCCGTTTTCGCTGCTCGATTTTTCGGTCGTTCATAACGGCGAGATCTCGTCATACGACGCTAACCGCCGTTACATTGAAATGTTCGGATACAAATGCACGCTTCAAACCGACACCGAGGTCATAACCTATATTGCCGACTATCTTCTCCGCCGTCAGGGGCTTTCGCTCAAGGAAACCGCCTCCGTAATTGCCGCTCCGTTTTGGAGCACGATTGACGGAATGGAGGAAAAAGAAGCCGAGGAACACGCTTTTCTCAGAAAAATGTATTCAAGCCTTTTAATAACAGGTCCGTTTTCGATAATTTTGGGCTTTGAGGGCGGACTTATGGCTCTCAACGACCGTCTTAAACTGCGTTCAATGGTCACTGCCGAAAAGGACGACAGGGTTTATATCGCCAGCGAAGAAGCGGCGATCCGTGCAATGGCTCCCGATGCGGGCGAAATATATTCCCCCGCCGGCGGCGAACCCGTAATAATCAGGGTAAAGGAGGGTGCTTATTGATGTTTCCGTCATATCTTATCTCGGATTTTGAGGTTTTAAGGAATCCGACACGCTGCACAAACTGTCGCATATGCGAAAAGCAGTGCGCAAACGGCGTTCATTCATATAATGCCGACCTAAAAGCAATGGTCAGCGATGAAACAAAATGCGTTGACTGTCTGAGATGCGTTACCTATTGCCCGACCAAGGCCTTGAAAATCGTTAAAAACGACTGCTGCTTCAGAGAGAATGAAAACTGGCAAAGCGATACGATAAAGGAAATTTACAAGCAGATCGACAGCGGCGGAGTTCTGCTCTCGTCAATGGGCAATCCCAAGCCACTGCCCGTTTATTGGGACAGAATTCTAATCAACGCTTCGCAGGTCACAAATCCTCCGATCGACCCACTGCGCGAACCGATGGAAACAAAGGTTTTTCTCGGCAAAAAGCCGTCTGAAATAAAGCGAAAAGCGGACGGTACGCTTGATACGAAGCTGCCGCCTCAGCTTGAATTGGCAATGCCCGTAATGTTTTCGGCAATGAGCTACGGTTCAATCAGCTACAATGCTCACAAAAGCCTTGCCAAGGCCGCCGAACTACTCGGAATTTGCTACAACACCGGCGAGGGCGGACTACATGAGGATTTTTATTGCTACGGCGAAAACACCGTCGTTCAGGTTGCGTCGGGTCGTTTCGGTGTGCATGAGGGATATCTCAATGCAGGCTCGGCAATAGAAATCAAGATGGGACAGGGCGCAAAGCCCGGAATCGGCGGTCATCTGCCCGGAACTAAAACGGTCGGTGACATTGCCTGTACCCGAATGATTCCCGAAGGCTCGGACGCCATCTCCCCTGCGCCGCACCACGATATATATTCAATCGAGGATCTTCGCCAGCTTGTTTATTCGCTCAAGGAGGCAACGAACTACAAGAAGCCTATCATCGTTAAGGTTGCCGCAGTTCACAATATCGCCGCCATTGCAAGCGGAATTGCACGAAGCGGTGCGGACATGATAGCCATTGACGGCTTCAGAGGAGGCACGGGAGCTGCACCGACGAGGATCAGGGACAATGTCGGAATTCCGATTGAGCTTGCTCTCGCCGCAGTTGACCAGAGACTGAGAGACGAGGGTATAAGAAACAGCGTTTCGCTCATCGTAGGCGGCAGCATCAGGAACGCCGCAGATGTTGTTAAAGCGATCGCTCTCGGGGCAGACGCTTGCTACATTGCAACCGCTGCTCTCGTTGCAATGGGTTGCCACCTTTGCCGCAACTGTCAGTCCGGCAAATGCAACTGGGGTATCGCAACTCAAGTGCCTGCGCTTGTTGAAAGGCTTGACCCGGAAACGGCTTGCGGAAACCTTGTAAACTTGATGACGGCATGGAAGCGAGAAATCAAAGAGATCATGGGCGGCATGGGCATAAACTCAATTGAAGCCCTCAAGGGCAACCGCCTTATGCTCCGAGGAATAGGCCTGACCGAAAAAGAGTTGGAAATTCTCGGAATATCACACGCAGGAGAGTAAAGGCGACACCGCACAAATCGCTTTGACCTCCGATAAATCAAAAAAATTTTTTACAAATACTTTAAATTGAAATAAAAGGTGTGATATAATATGATTATAAATGCAAAGGGTCTTGATTATACGACCCTTAACGAGCTTATCAAAGGCTCGGACGGCGATTGTAAAATCGAAAATTGCTTGGGGCAAAGATTTATCGCTGACGGTCTTGGCAAGGGAAGCGTCACGATCGACGGCATACCCGGCAATGCGCTCGGAGCATATCTCAACGGGGCGCAAATCACCGTTAACGGCAATGCTCAGGACGCAGTCGGGGACACGATGAACGACGGGAAAATAATTGTCCACGGCAGCATAGGCGACACGGCAGGCTACGCCATGCGAGGCGGCGAGATTTATGTCAAAGGCAACGCAGGCTACCGTGCGGGAATTCACATGAAGGAATACCGTGACAAAAAGCCGATCATCGTTATCGGCGGCAGAACGGGAAGCTTTCTCGGCGAATATCAGGCCGGCGGTCTGATAATTGTGCTCGGCAGAAACACCGACGGTAAACCGACGGTAGGCAACTTCCCCTGTACGGGAATGCACGGCGGCAAAATGGTTCTCCGAGGCTCTGTTGACGGAATAAAATTCCCGAATCAGGTAACGCTTAGAGCCGCAACCGATGAGGACATGAATGAAATTATGCCGTTTTTGAAAAACTACTGCAAGTATTTTGATTTGGACATAAACAAGCTGACTGACGAAAGCTTCACCGTAATAACCCCGGACAGCAAAAAGCCATACAAACAGATGTATGTTGCAAACTGAAAAGGTAGGTAACTGTTATGAAATATTCACCCGATGAAATAATGCAATATATCGAAGAAGAGGATGTTAAGTTCATTCGTCTTGCATTCACGGATATCTACGGCAAACAGAAAAACATTTCTGTTATGCCCGACGAGCTTGAAAGAGCGTTTCGCTACGGAATCGCGATTGACGCTTCGGCAATTTCGGGTTTCGGATGCGATGTACATTCCGACCTGCTTCTTCACCCCGATCCGTCAACGATCGCCGTTCTTCCTTGGCGACCGGATCACGGCAGAGTTGTCAGAATGTTCTGCTCGATCACCCGTCTTGACGGTACGCCGTTCAGCTCGGACACAAGAGCGATCCTGAAAAAAGCGATTGCGGACGCAAAAAAAGAGGGCGTCAGCTTTGCCTTCGGCCCTGAAATGGAGTTTTATCTTTTCACCTGCGACGAGGACGGCAAGCCAACGAAAACTCCCTATGACAACGCCGGATATATGGACATTGCACCCGACGATAAAGGCGAAAATGTTCGCCGTGAGGTTTGTCTGACCCTCGAGAGAATGGGCATCAGACCGGAAAGCTCCCACCACGAGGAGGGTCCGGGACAGAACGAGATCGATTTCAGATATTCCGAACCGCTCACGGCTGCCGATAACGCAATCACCTTCAAGGCGGTAGTCAATACCATTGCCGCAAGGAACGGACTCAAGGCAGACTTTTCGCCAAAGCCGCTTGAATCTATGCCCGGCAACGGTATGCACATAAATTTCTCCGCAAAATCGGAAAACGGGAACGATATTATGCCGTTCGTTATTGCAGGAATTCTCAAGCATATTTGCGAGATAACCGCATTCCTTAACACAACCTCGGACTCCTACAAGCGATTCGGCAGCAACAAAGCTCCGAGATATGTTTCATGGTCAAGCGAAAACCGTTCGCAGCTTGTTCGTATTCCGGCGGCTGACGGCGAATACAAAAGGGCGGAGCTGCGCTCACCCGATCCGATGTGCAATCCGTATCTCGCCTTTTCTCTGTTGATTTATGCCGGACTCGACGGAATAAAGAGCAAAGCAGAGCTTCCCGAAATGGCGGACATAAATCTTTTCAGTGCGCCGGAGGAGATCACCAAAAAATTCAAAACCCTGCCGAGCGATATTTTCAGCGCAGGCAAGGCAGCGAAAGAGAGCGAATTTGTAAACAAATATTTACCGCAGTCGATTATAGATAATTATTGCAGATAAGCCGAAATAAAACATAAAAGGAGGGGAGTTGCCGAATGGATTTTGCACAGCACGCATACAAGGTTCTGATAGTTTCTTCATCGGATAAATTCGTTCGACCCATGCTTGATATGCTCCCCGAAAAGATGTTTGATCCGATTGAAACGGCGTCCGATGTTGCTCAGGCAAGAAGGAAGCTGCTTGAGCGTGAATTTGATATTGTTATCATAAATTCGCCGCTTCGTGACGAATTCGGAACAAAGCTTGCGCTTGATATCTGCCAAAAAAGCAGCGCAGGAGTTCTGCTTTTTATAAAGGCGGAGCATTATTCCGACATCACCTCAAAGGTCATGTCCTACGGCGTTCTGACAATATCCAAGCCCACCTCGCCGTCAATGATAATGCAATCCGTTCAGATGCTCTGCTCAACGAGAGAGCGGCTGCGAATAATGGAAAAGAAAAACGCTTCGATTGAGGAAAAAATCGAAGAGATAAGAATCATAAACAGAGCGAAATGCCTTTTGATAGAACAGCTTAAAATGACCGAATCCGAAGCGCACCGCTACATTGAAAAGCAAGCGATGGACAGATGCGTTACCAGACGGTCGATAGCGGAAAATATAATTTTGACTTATAAATAAACGGAGGGACACTAATGACAAAATATATCTTTGTAACCGGCGGCGTTGTTTCCGGCCTCGGCAAGGGAATCACGGCGGCTTCACTCGGACGACTTCTCAAAGCAAGAGGGCTAAAGGTTGCCGCACAAAAGCTCGACCCTTATATCAACGTTGACCCGGGCACAATGAGTCCGTACCAGCACGGCGAGGTCTATGTCACGGAGGACGGTGCGGAAACCGACCTTGACCTCGGTCACTACGAAAGATTCATCGATGAAAATCTTAACAAATATTCAAACCTCACAACAGGTAAGGTTTATTGGAATGTGCTCAACAAGGAGCGCAGGGGAGAATACCTCGGTTCAACGGTTCAGGTAATTCCCCACATCACAAACGAGATCAAGGATTTTGTTTACCGTGTAGGTAAAAAGACCGACGCCGATGTTGTTATTACCGAGATCGGCGGCACGATCGGCGATATTGAAAGTCAGCCCTTCCTTGAAGCGGTAAGACAGATCTCGCTCGAGGTCGGCAAAGAGAACAGCCTTTTTATTCATGTTACGCTTGTTCCTTTCCTCCGAGGCTCGGACGAACATAAATCAAAGCCGACTCAGCACTCCGTCAAGGAGCTTCAGGGAATGGGAATCCGTCCCGACATCATTGTTCTGCGCTGCGACGAGCCGCTTGAGGATTCGATTTTCAAGAAGATTTCCATGTTCTGCAATGTTAAGCCGGACTGCGTAATCGAAAACATCACTATCCCCTATCTTTACGAAGCGCCGCTCATGCTTGAAAAAGCAAACTTCTCCTCCGTTGTTTGCCGTGAGCTTAATATTGACGCTCCCGCTCCCGACCTTGCGGAGTGGACAAATCTTGTTGATCGAATCAAGAACCGCAAGCACACCGTACATATCGGCCTTGTCGGAAAATATGTTCAGCTTCACGACGCTTATCTCTCCGTTGCCGAAGCAATGCGCCACGCAGGCTATACTCTTGAAACCGACATTGACATCAACTGGATCGACTCCGAACAACTCACGAAGGAAACATACGAGGATATGCTCAAGGAGCTTGACGGAATAATCGTCCCCGGCGGCTTCGGCGGCAGAGGAATCGAGGGTATGATCCTTGCCGCAAAGTATGCAAGAGAGAATAACATTCCTTATTTCGGAATTTGTCTCGGTATGCAGATCGCCGTTATTGAATACGCAAGGAATGTTTGCGGCATTGCAGACGCACATTCGGGTGAATTCGACGAGATTTGCAAAAATAAAGTCATCGACTTCATGCCCGGTCAGAGCGAGAATATCGACAAGGGCGGCACACTCCGTCTCGGCGCATATCCCTGCATGATTGCCGAAGGAACGACAATGGAACGCTGCTACGGCGCAAACGAGATTTCCGAAAGACACCGTCACCGTTATGAATTCAACAACGATTACCGTGACATTCTCACCGAGAACGGCCTTGTGCTTTCCGGCAAATCGCCGGACGGCAGACTTATTGAAACCATCGAGCTTACCGACCGTCCGTTCTATGTCGGCGTTCAGTATCACCCCGAGTTCAAATCCCGTCCCAACAAAGCGCACCCGCTTTTCAAGGGCTTCATTGAGGCAGCCCTGAACGGACAGAACGAAAAATAATTTTAAGGCAACACCGCACAAAATTGAGGTGTTGCCTTATATTATATGTTGCATTGTTTTATTACCGTGTTCATCGCCCTCAGAACCGACAGGATAATTTCATTATTTTTTGAAAGCTCGTTGTTATCGCCGCAGATGTATTTGTAAAAATCTCTTGCTTCACCGCTCATTAAAATGTGCTTTTCTATCTCGCCGACGAGCTTTTCCGCCGTGCCGTCGTTATAATGGATCTCCACATCGGTCAGCTTTGAGATTGAGCCGAGCGTCATTGTTCCTTTGTCGCCGATTATCTGCGAACCTGAAAAATCTTGCCCGATTTTTGAATAGGTCAGAGTCACCTGCTTGTCCCGATAGTCAAGTATAGTCGTGCCGTAGCCGTCCGCTCCGGTTGAAAGGAAGCCCGCCGATGAAATTATTTCTTGCGGCTCACCGAAAAAATCTATCGCAGGGTAAAAGCAGTAAATTCCGAGATCGCGAATGCAACCGGTTTTCATTGACGGATTGAAAATATTCGGATTCTCTCCTCTGAGTAATGCCGGATATTTTGAAGAAAGCTGAGAAAAATCAAAGTGAGCCGTTGAGATTTTTCCGAGCGTTTTCAGCTTTTCTTTAATTATTTTTCTCTGCGAAAGGTGCAGCATCATTATCGCTTCGGTATAGACAAGGTTTTTCTTTTCGGCAAGCATACTCAGCTCAACAAATTCCTGCGGCGTAACCGTTATCGGTTTTTCGCAAAGCACATGCTTACCGTTTTCGAGCATGAGCTTACTCTGGGGATAATGGAGCGAATTCGGGCTTGCGATATACACGGCGTCAATGTCGCTTTTTTCGAATTCGTTTATGTCTGTATATACCGGCACACCGCCGAATTTTTCGGCAAAGGCAGTGCCCTTTTCAAATGTTCGCGAATACATAGCCGAAAAAACAAAACCGTCAACAAGGCTTGCTCCTTTGACAAATTCCTCGGCGATCCAGCCCGAACCGATAACTCCGAATTTAACCATAGAAAAAACTCCCTTCGCTTTTACATACAGATTATACACCTTTAGTCCGTCTTAATCAAACAAAATTCAATATTTCTATTGACTAAATGGTTTTATTTGATACAATATTATAGGATAAAATAAAGCGGGGTCGCTTAAAACAGGGGAATTTTATGAAAGAATACATAATAAGAGAAACAGATGATTTTTTGTCGCTTTCAACGCTTTTTCACGAGAGCGGAATGGGCGTTAATATCGAGGAGCGTGTGCCCGACAGAGTGGTCAAGATGTGGCGCATGGACGATGCGAAAACCGGCGAGCTTATGGCGGCGGTAACCCTTGAGATTCGTGACGGAGCTTACTCACTCGGCGACATTGCGGTGCGCAACGGCATTCACTCAAAGGGCTACGGAAAAATTATGCAGTCCGTTGTTTTTGAGGAGGCGAAGCGACTCGGCGTAACCGAGCTTTGGGCTTGCGCCAAAGAACCGGAATACTATCTCCACTGCGGATGGCAGAAAATGCTTTGGGAGGAATCGCCGAGCATTTCTGTTTATTGCTCGACCTGCGCAAAAAGAGGAACTCTCTGCCACCCCGAAATTATGAAATATACTTTTTGCGATGATTAAGTCAATACCGCACAAAACGAGGAATGCTCCTCAATTTGTGCGGTATCTTCTTTATATTTCTTTGTTTGAAATGACGAAGGTGTATCTTTCCTGCTTGGTCGCCCCGCCGTGCTCGTCAAGATATCCGCCGTGGTCGGTCGTGATGAGTATCAGCCAATCCTCCGTGTCGTATGTGGCTCTGTTCTTTATCGCCTCAAGAACACCGTAGGCATATTCGTCGTCATTCTCAAAAGCGTCGATGTATCCGAAATTCTCGGGAGTGAAATTTGTCTGATGACCGACATGGTCGCACTCCTCGAAAATACAGAAAAGGAAATCGGAACACTTTGCGGAAGAAACATCGTCGACAACATTTTTATATGTACCGTCATCGTCCGTCGCATCAACATACGCCGCATTCATGCCGTTGGCTTCGGCATACTGCTTTTCGGGATAATATGTGCAATTTTCATTGTTAAAGTGTCCGTTCCACGAAACGCAGAATTTTGTCGAATCAACGATGTTATCCTCCAGCAATGTGAGAAACAGAGACTTTTTTTCCAAAGATTTTGGCACATAATTCGTATAAATGCCGTGGCTGTCCGCCCAGCAGCCGGTAAGAATCGAGCACCATCCGGGAGCGGTTGATGTTTTCTGAGTGTTTTCTGCCGGCCATTGAACTCCGCCGCAGTACATCAGCTTCGCATGTCCGCCCGAAGATATAAGCTCACCGATCGCACTCTTTTTGTGCTCGGTATATTTTGAAATCATATCGGCTCTCGTTCCGTCAAAACCGATCACAACGCACTTCTTTTCGGTTTTTCCGTCCTCCAAGGGCGATTTGAAATGATTGCGCACAATGTTGTAAATTTCCGTCTGAGGAAGTGCTGTTTCAAAATCGTTTTCATATATCTTAACGGCTTTCACCGATTCATTGTATTTTTCCTCGGTATCCGTGATTTTCAAAGGCATACCGCTGATCGCCGAGCACGCAAGCATAACCGCCGCAACAACAAGCGCAGTTACCCTTGATGTCAATTTTCCGGCTTCACTCTTTGATAAAAACGCACAGACCGCAACAACCGCATAAACCGCAAACATGGCAACGAACGAAATCGCCGTGGCTTTTCCGCCGTTGGAGATCATATTGCCGAGAGGCAGCGAAAGACCCCAGATAAATGCGTTCGGCAGCAAAAATCCCGCCGCTCCCATCAGAATTTTGCCGAGAAGCTTCCGATTTTTTGCCATGCAGACTGTGATCGCCGCCGACGAAGCCGAAAGCGCAACATCGGAAAGCACCATGTACAGGATATTGTTCCATTTGTACCTTGCGTCACGGTAAACAAGAGAAAGAATAATGAACGCCGCAAACGAAACCGCCATAAAGGCATATTGCTTATTTTTTTTATTTTTCACAACCGAATCCCTCCATTTTTTGATAACCGCCGATTAAATCAAAGTGCAATTATCAGCGGTTACATATATTATACACGGTTTATTCCAAAAATCAACCATACATCGTCCGGCATATGTGCAATACGACCGTTGTAACCCTCCTCAGAGGAGCTTTCCGACGCTTTGCGCAGTGTTTATCAAAAAATTAAAAAATCAAAAATCTGTCAAAATTTCATTATAGCTATTGATTTTTTTCGCAAAATAAGTTATAAATTATTAGGGCAACACCGCACACCCCAATTGTGCGGTATTATCCTATGTGAGCGACGATTTAATCAGCTGTCGCTTATGACATTCGTTTCAAACGGATGTCGCCTAAATATCACGATATGAACAGGAGGAAATTTTATGAAAAAATTTCTCAGCGCCGTGCTTGCGATCGTTATGATGTTTTCCGTCTCGGCAATCGCATTCGCAGCGGACGGCTCAACGCTTGAGCTTGGCAAGGAGTACACAGTCACCGTCAAAGACGATGCAGCAACCTACACTTTCATTGCTCCCGAGGACGGAGCATACAATATCACTGCATCAATCGCTCAGGATCACGACAGCGAAGCATATATTAGTGTTGAAAGTGTTGACTCCCGTTTCTCTGAAATCAATCTCTTTTACTATTCACCGACAGATGAGGACAATTTCTCTTACTCAAATGTCTCAAGCAAAGACACCTTTATGATAAAAGGCGGTACCGAAGTAACCGTTTCGGTCAATGCCGGCTCACCTTACTACAATATTGACGAGTCAGAGCTTACCGAAGCAACCGTTTCGTTCAAGATTGAGCTTGCAAGCGATTTGCGTGAAATAAAAATCGGCGAAAGCTACATCGTCAACGGCGGAGAGTATTTCATCTTCAAGCCGACCGAGGATGGCTTCTGCGATATTTGGTCACATGCGTGCCCGTACATTTCCGTAATGGCAATTGACGGAGATATAACCTCCGCCAGTATGGACTCCCTTACAGGTTACCCCACAGACCTTGCCTTCTACTATGAAGCAGACAAGATTTACTGTATTTATGTTGACAGTGATTATGACAAATCGGGCAATCCGGTTGACTCCGAGTTCAATGTTGTTGACGCATTGACGATTTATCCGGATGTTATCGAGGCTGACGATGTTTCGGTTATATGGGGCAAGGATGCCTATATCAATATTGATGTTTATCCGATCGGCTCAATATTCAACTGCGGCGCACTTGAATGCAAGATTGAGAACGAAAAAATCGCAACCATAGAATATGATGAGTTTGCGGAATCGTATGTTGTTCACGGCAAGCGCCTCGGCACAACGACCCTCACGATCACCGAGACAGCCACAGGCGTCACTGCCGAAGTTGAGGTCGAGGTTATCTCAAGAACGACAAGCTTCTTCAGGACGATCTTCTCATTCTTCAGCAACATATTCACCAGCATTTTTGATTCTATCATTTCCAAATAAAATCAAAACTCCCGAAAAAATCCACCCCCTTTCGCAAGAGATATCCTGCGGAAGGGGGTTGTTTTTTATGTTATCTCCGATTAAATCAAATCACAAATCAAAACAGACCCGTGATTTTTCCGTTTTCGTCAACATCTATTCTCTCGGCAGCCGGAGTTTTCGGGAGTCCGGGCATGGTGAGAATATCTCCGGTCAGGACAACGACAAAGCCTGCGCCTGCCGAAACCTTTACATTCTTGACCGTTACGCTGAAATTCTCGGGTGCGCCGAGCTTCGTCGGATCGTCCGAGAAGCTGTACTGCGTTTTTGCGATGCAGACAGGGAACTTGCCGAAGCCGAGAGCTTCGAGCTGCGCAATCTGCTTCTTTGCGTTCGGCATAATGCCTATACCGTCGCCGCCGTAAACCTTTTTAACTATCGCATCAACCTTTTCGGCAATCGTCATGTCGGCGTCATACGAGAATGTGAAGTTGCCTTTTTCCTCCTCGCAGAGGCGGACAACCTCTCTTGCAAGAGCCTCGCCGCCTTTACCGCCCTCAGCCCATACGGTCGAAAGCACTGTGTTTACGCCCAGCTCCTTGCACTTTTTGATAATGAAGTCGATTTCGGCATCGGTATCGGTCGGGAAGCGATTAACCGCAACAACGCAAGGAAGCTTATACACATTCTTGATATTTGAAACATGGCGAAGAAGATTCGGAATTCCTCTTTCAAGTGCGCCGATATCCTCTGCGTCAAGCTGCTTCTTGTCAAGTCCGCCGTGCATTTTGAGCGCACGAACCGTTGCAACGATGACGACCGCATCGGGAGTAAGACCCGCCATTCGGCACTTGATATCGAGGAATTTTTCCGCACCGAGATCAGCGCCGAAGCCTGCCTCGGTTATAGCATAATCGCCCATTTTGAGAGCCATTTTTGTTGCCATGACGGAGTTGCAGCCGTGAGCGATATTCGCAAACGGACCGCCGTGAACAAATGCGGGCGTACCCTCAAGGGTTTGAACAAGATTCGGCTTAATGGCATCCTTGAGCAGCGCAGTCATTGCACCCTGAGCCTTGAGCTGACCGCAGGTCACAGGCTTATCATCATAAGTATAGCCAACAATGATCCTTGAAAGTCTCTCCTTGAGGTCGGAAATCGAGGTTGCGAGGCAAAGAATCGCCATAATTTCGGAAGCAACGGTAATGTCAAATCCGTCCTCACGGGGAACACCGTTCGCCTTTCCGCCCATGCCGTCAACAATGAATCGAAGCTGACGATCATTCATATCAACGCAACGCTTCCATGTAATTTTGCGAACATCTATTCCAAGGGCATTGCCCTGCTGAATGTGATTATCAAGCATTGCGGCAAGCAGATTATTCGCCGCACCGATAGCGTGAAAATCGCCCGTAAAATGGAGATTGATATCCTCCATCGGAACGACCTGGGCGTATCCGCCGCCTGCCGCACCGCCCTTGATTCCGAAAACGGGACCGAGCGACGGCTCACGCAGAGCAACGGCGGCATCCTTGCCGATTCTTCTCAAACCGTCGGCAAGACCGATGGTCGTGGTGGTTTTTCCCTCGCCCGCCGGGGTAGGAGTGATGGCGGTCACCAGCACAAGTTTGCCATCCTTTCGGTCGGTTTCGCTGAGCAGCGAAAGGTCAATCTTCGCCTTATGGTTGCCGTATTGCTCGATGTATTTTTCGTCAACATGAGCTGTTGCGGCAATCTCCCTTATGTGCTTCATTTTGCAATTCTGTGCGATTTCAATATCGGTTAAATATGCCATAGTGCTTCTCCCCTTTATTTAAGGCAACACCGCACAATTGAGGTGCACGCCTTGTTTGAATATATTATAAAAATTCCTTGACTCGCCTTAAATTGTACTGTGGTTACTTATATTTCACCCTCCGTTACACGGTCGATAAAAATCAGTTCCGTTTCGTATGTGTCCGGCTTGCTCTCGTCAAGAACGACCAATCTTCCTCCACGCTTGCCGCCATAGGTGTGGTAGCCTGCGCCGAGGGTCTGAACAAGCTTTATCCCGTCGATATCCATCGTAAAAGTATTCACATGGTCGTGGCCGAAAAATGCGGCGACGATATCGCCCGTTTTCTTCCAGCTTTCAAACTGCGAACGAACATCATTCGGAGGGCACGGAGCTTCACCCATAGCCCCGTCAAGGAAAGCACCGTCCTCGGCGATATAGAATTTCCCGTCATGAGCCACTGCGCCCGAAGTGCCTTCCGCAACCTCAACGAGCCTGTCATATTCCTGCAAAACGGGAATATGCTGAAAAAGCACGGACGGTACGGTTTTTCCGCCGTTTTGCGCTTTAAGCTCGGCTGACTTTTTCTCGTACCATTCTATTTGATCGTCATGAACAAAGCCGTAGCCTTTTCCCTGCACCACATTGTAATCCTCATCACGAACATAATCGTTCGAATCAACGCACCAGATATTCCACGCTGTTCGCTTGCCGTCGGAGGAAAGAATCGGCAGATTGTAATTGCCGCAGCCGTGCATTTCCTCGTCGTTCATTGTGCCTCTGAAATCAGCGTATTCACTGTAAACTCCGATTTGGTTTTCCTTTGCGAGGCAGGGGCAGTCCGACTCGGCTTCGGCGTCGTGATTGCCGAATACAATTGCGAGCGGGATATTTTTTTCAGCAATCGGTTCAACGATTTTCTTTATCGTTTTTCGCATATAGTCGTATGTAAATTCCTGCCAATATCCGCTGATATTGTCACCGCCGAAAACGACAAGATTGGGCTTTGCAATCTCCACACAGCGGCGGATAACATTGACCGTTTCGCAGGATTTGTTTTCCGGAATCTGCCTGTTCTCGTCATCGTCCATTTCGGGATCGACCTCGTGAATATCCGTCAGATGAAGTATGCGGAATTTACCGTCCTCGCCGAAACGGAGAGGAGCTTGATTTTTTTTGATATGTTTATGTGAATTAGGTAAACCCGTTGCCATAATAAACCTCCGAAAAATTTTTAGTGACCGCCGGTCGCAGCGATTACTTATATAATAAACTTTTAATTGCGCACTGTCAATAAAAATCACCGACAAATCGTAATGATCTGTCGGTGATTTTCTGCGCCGCAGGTTGTGCGGCACTTATGATTTATTGAAAATAAGTATAGCCTTGAACAGATCGCCGTCAACGGCAATTTCAAAACTGCCTTCTTGGAGTTCTGTCAGACTCTTGACAATCGAAAGTCCGAGTCCGTTACCGTCGCCGTTTCTCGCCGTATCGCCTCTGGTAAATCTTTCCATAAGTTTCTCCGGCGATGCTTCGATCTTCTTTTCGGAAATGTTTTTCAGCTCGATTTTTACCCTGTTGTTTTCAATTTCATCAACGGTCAGATAAACTCTTGTGTTTGGCATTGCATATTTCGCAACATTACTTAAAAGGTTATCAAATATACGCCAAAGCTTTTGACCGTCGGCGGTTATGTATATCACATTCTGCGGCATATGGCTTTCAAGCGTAAGATTTTTTCCGTCGAGTCTTGCACCGCACTCGTCAATCACCTGCGAAAGGAAAATTCCGAGGTCGAGTCGGTCGCTGTCTATCATGACCGTTCCCGTTGTTATATTCGAAACATCAATAAGATTTTGCAAAAGATCCGTCAGCCGTTCCGACTGCTTACTGATGATTTCATAGTATTCGTTCAGCTCCTCCTCGTTACATTTTCCGGAGCTGATTATATCCGTATAATTGATTATCGAGGTCAGCGGAGTTTTGATGTCATGGGAAATATTCGCAATAAGCTCGCTTCGCATTTCCTCGTTTTTGTTCTTCTCCTCAAGTGCGTTTATAACATCGTCCTTGAGGGTTATGAAATTATCGTTGATCGCCTTAAAATCGCCGAACATGACCTTTGCATCATGGTTTTCGCCGTAATCCCCGTTGGCAAGCCTGTTGCCGCTCTCACGAAGGCGATTGAAATTGATCGCAATAACAAAAAGCAGAGTGCCGACGATAAACGCCATTGTAACCTGAATGAGCGCAAAAACGGGGAAATTGTAATTCACGCCCTTCGACTTAAAGCGGAAATAGTTGAAAATAATAAGTCCGAGGTCAAGTGCGAGAACCGAGCCGATGGTAATAATCAGCTTACCGATAAACGGCATTTTAAAATATCCGTTTTTTTCGTCCCCGCCAACGCCTCTGCGAATTCGTGCGATAACCTTATAAATAACGGTATTCTTGAATATGTGACCTGCCTTAACTCTGACCGCAAGCGAAAGGAAATAGATAAGCATCACGCAGAACACAACGAACGCAAGAATCGCACACGACGCATTCCAAAGAACAATTTCGTTCTCTTTTATTTTATCTGCGGACATGAGCACGATCATGGATATCGCAAATCCGTTGAGCGCAACGGTCAAAACGGAGAACAGATCAAACGGTATCTTGTCGATGAACCGCATATGACCGGGAGTGTAATTGACATTAACCATCAGCACGGCAACGATCGCCATTCCCGTGATGAGAGCGATAAACATGATAACGATGATTACATACTTGAGGTTATTTGCGGTATTGATAAGCCTTGCGGTAAGCCGAAATGTATCGTCGGCGGAAAGCTCCTTTTTCACCTTGATCTGTATGGAAACAGGGCGCATTCCGTTGATCGTCTCGTCATAGAAGTTTGTGACTCTTGAGGTTTCAAAGCAGGTTTCTTTTCCGAGACTCGCTTCAGGCTCGCCGAGAGTATACATTTTATTATTTGAAGTGGCAACGATTATCAGATTCGTTTTTTCCTGATCCGTATATTTTTCGCGAAGAGATTTATATACGACATTATCATCCGTTGTCCCCTCGTCGTTCGTTTCAATGCCGTTGTCCAGATTGCTTTTCTGCATCTTTTCATGGGCTTCTTTTTCAAAGGTCGTCAGCACAAACTTTTCAATATCGGAATACTCTTTATCAACCTTTTCCGTCATCAGCTTGTAAAAGGTGTCCTGAGAGCTGCCGACTTTGCTGTAAAATCCGTAGTCCGCCATGTAACTGACCTCAAGGAACAGGGAAATAACTATCGTCATGCACAAAAGATAGAGCACCACTGCCGTAATTTTATCCGACAGGGTTTTCAGCTTTATTTTCATCAGCGATCTCTCCTTTGCATTTTATATCCGTGACCGTAAACAGCAACGATATAATGAGGGTGCGCAGGATCGATTTCTATCTTCTCTCTGATATGGCGAATATGGACAATGACCGTGCTTTCGCCGCCGAATGCGCTGTCGTTCCAAGCCTTTTCGTAAATCTCCTTCGGGGAAAACACGCAATCAAGGTTTTCCGCAAACAGCTTGAGAATAGCATATTCCTTTGGGGTAACGCTGACCTCCTCGCCGTCAACGATCACCTTTTTGGAGGTATCGTCAACGATCAAGCCTCCGTTTTGCATATACTGACCCGACGGAGCTTTGCCGAGTTTAAGATATCGCCTGAGCTGCGATTTTGCTCTTGCGACAACCTCAACGGGATTGAACGGCTTTGTGATATAGTCGTCCGCACCGACATCAAGACCGAGTATTTTATCGTAGTCCTCGCTCTTTGCCGTTATGAGGATTACGGGCACATTATATCTTTTTCTTATCTCGGCAGTCGCTTCGATTCCGTCCATCAGCGGCATCATAACATCCATAAGAACAAGCTGAACATCGTTGCAGCTCAAAAGCTCCAGAACCTGCTTTCCGTTATAAGCCTCCAAAACATTGTAGCCCTCGGAGGAAAGATAAATTTTCAGCGCACGAACTATATCCTTGTCGTCATCGCAAGCAATAATATTGATCATATTCAGGGGTGCTCCTCTCCTATTCTGCATAAATTATAAGATAAAAGAGAACCAAACACAATAATTTCGGTCAAATCTTAATCAAATCTTAATGATTGACCGTAAAAAGCCGCCATGGAAAATCTCTCCATAGCGACCTCTACTGTCAGCGACGGGATTTATTTTTTAAAAAAGCCGAACAATCCTCCCTTTTTCTCCTCCTGCGAGGTTTCAATCGACATGACCTTGTAACCCGTATCGTCAATCACCTTGCGAAGCTTATCCTCATCTATCGGCTTTTCCGTCAAGATGACCGTTTGCTTCTTTGTATGGGAGGAAGTAACCTTTTTGACCTTGAATTCACGGCGGATCGCATCGTTGATATGGCTCTCGCACATTCCGCACATCATGCCGTCAATTTCCATTGTGATTTTCAACATTCGTATCATCCTTTCCATTTGCTAAGTAACAGCTGAAATTTTCGCCGTGGTTCAATCAGCAGCCGCCTTAATAATGACATTACCTTTCGGGACAGTCGAACGGGTAATTCGTAATTAAGTTAGCTGCCGCTAACTATCAGCTTTATTTTAACACCGTCGATGAGGAATGTCAACAAATATTTCCGAATCGCAAGAGAATATTGCTTTTGCCTGCATATCAATCGTCGGTGTTGTCTTAAACCATTAAGCTGTTCTCTTAAACATCAATAACCGTGTATCCGTGCTTTGAATACGGCAGGAGTTTTTCGAGAATATCCTTTGTTTTCAGCTTCATATAGCCCGTTGTTGTTCCGTCGGAGCAGCCATACCATTCGTCCTCGCATACGACCTTGTCAAACACGACCCGAACATCCTCGGCTTCCGGACGAAGAACGCCGAAAATCGTCGTTGCGCCAACCTTTGTGCCGATTATTTCGTCAAGCATTTCCGCCGAGGCGAAAGACACACGAGAAATACCGAGAGTCGAGCTGAAATCCTTCGTCACAAAAGGCTTGTCCCCTGCCGTTACAAAAAGATAAAAGCTCGTTTTCTGACGGTTGCAGAGAAAAAGCGTCTTGACGGTTTTCATGTTGAGAGCCTTGTCGATCTCAATGCAGTCCTCCATCGTTACGGCTTCGTCATTCTCAACACGGCTGAACGGAATCTTGTTTTCATCAAGAAATTTATATGTCATTTCCTGCAAAGGCGTTTTGTATTCCTTCGGCAGGTCGGTCATCGGTTCGCTTACATGTATCATTATAAATCACCTTTTCTGTTTATTTTGCGAAAAAATCCACCTGTTAGGGAAAAATCCTAAACAGGCGGACTGCTTAACTTCAATTTTGCGCAGAATCAAAATCAACCTGCGGTTCAACATCATTAAAATCATTGCCAAGCTCTGTTCTTCTGAGATTTTCATAGAACTGTGAACGGGTCGCCTCTCTGTAAGCCGATACCCATACCGTGCCCACACCGAAGCAACACGCACCGATAAAGAACCAACCGATGAAACTGAGATCGATCACAAAAAGTTCTCCCTTATGACCTTTCATCATGCGCTGACTTTCGTCAATGCACTGCTTCCAGTCATAGTCGGGATGATCGGCCTTGACATACATTGCCATCGAATAAGCGTATGTCTTAACAATACCCGGAATAACAAAAAGCATAGTCCATAATAAACTGAAGATAAATGTCATGAGGCCGATAAGGAATGTGTTTGAAAAATCGTCCTTGAAGCCGTTGATAATATCGGGAATATTCATTTTTTCTCCCGTGCGGGTCTGCTTGAGGAACATTGAAGCAACGCCATAGGAGATCGGTCCTGCAAGCAAAAGTGCCGCAATCTGTCCAACACCGGGAAGTGCGTTGACAAAATAAGTAACTGCCATCTGAATCACAATCACCACAACCGCAATAAGCCATGAATTGCCGAAAATCTGATTTCCGAGCTGCGCCCTTGCCATTGCCTTCATCTGCTGTCTTGTCATAACTTTTTCCTCCTTTTGCGATAACCGTTCTATCGCTTGTTTTCATTATATCATAAATGTCCGACTAATCAATATCTATGACAAAACTATTACAGAATTTACAAACAATTCATTTTATTCATTAAAATATTTAATGCAATACCATGCATACCGGCTTAATCTTCCGTTTGGCTTTCTTCTTTCCTTCTGTATGCAATGTATTCGTATGTCGAATTTTTTTCAGCTCTGGCTTTCATAGCGTTATAGCATTGATCCCTCAACGCTTTTTTTCTCTCCGCCATCGGCAAATTCTCGTCCGGATAGAACGGACCGTCGATAAATGTAACCGTTTTGGGGAAGCTGCCGAGCTTTCTCTTTTGGTAACAGGTCGTCATTGCAAAAACAGGTGTGCCCGTATGCGCCGGATAGCTGAACGAAGCGTCGCTAAACGGACGAATTCCCGTAAAATACGGCCACATATGCGCCTCGGGATATATCGTGACAAGATTTCGCTGGCGTATGCGTGTTTTGACGCAATTGACCATTTCTTTTTTCTGCTTGATCGTTGAGCCGAGAGGAATTGCACCGAGCATTTCAACAACATTATTAAGACCCGGAATCGACATGGTGTCGGGGCCTACGACTATATACCCTCTGCGGAAACGCCGCAGCAAATTCGGCAAAAAAGCGTCGAGTATGAAGTTGGTATGGTTCGCATAAACATATGCACCGGACAGCCCGACCTTAAAAATCACCTTTCTGTTCTTAAAGCGGTGAAGCGGTACAATTTTGGTATAGAGCCATGCCAGCGGCTGACCGATCACCCTGTAAAGAACAAACGAAGCCGACCGCCACAAAAGTCCACGGTGAATATAGCGGTATTTCTCCCGCAAGGGCTTTATTTCGATGCCCATTTTTGCAAAATCATCTGTCAATTCGTTTTCATAATATATCGTTTTTCGAGGTATACTCTTTTTATTATGCGGCATAAAATGATTCCCCTCCATCAAATACTGCGTCCGCTTTGATTATATCATACTTGATTTTTGTGTCAATATTTATGCCTTTGACGATTTGCTCACCTTGTCCAAAATTTTCTGTCCAGCGAGCGGTATTGGATCGCCTCGGCAATGTGTGACGCTTCAATTACAGCCGAATTGTCAAGATCCGCAACAGTCCTTGCGACCCTGAGAATTTTATCGTAAGCACGGGCGGAAAGACCGAGCCTGTCAAAGGCGACCTGAAGCATCTTCATCGCCGAATCGCTCGCCTTGCAAAATTCACGGGTCATCGCCGCATTCATCTGCGCATTGCAATTTGCCGAAATTCCGCTCAGGCGATCCTGCTGAATCTTTCTCACCGCCTCGACCCTCTTTTTTATCTCCGAGGATGGTTCTCCTCTGTGCTCGTCGGCAAGCTTTTCAAAATCAACGGGCGGCACTTCGATATGTATATCTATTCTGTCAAGCAAGGGACCGCTTATCTTTGAAAGATACTTCGCCGCAGCTCCGTCACGGCAGGTACATTTTCTCGTCGGGTGTCCGTAATAGCCGCACGGGCACGGATTCATTGCGCAAACAAGCATAACCGAACAAGGATATGTCGAAGCGCCCGACGCTCTTGAAATCGTGATTTTTCCGTCCTCAAGCGGTTGACGCATCATCTCCATTGCCTGACGGGAAAACTCGGGCAGCTCATCAAGGAACAGCACGCCGTTGTGCGCAAGCGATATCTCGCCGGGTTTAGGGATCGCTCCGCCGCCGGCAAGACCGATTGTCGATACCGTATGATGCGGCGCACGGAATGGTCGCTGAGTTATAAGACTCGAATTGTTCTTCAGCGCACCGGAAATGGAATAAATTTTCGTTGTTTCAAGGCTCTCCTCAAATGTCATTGACGGCAGAATCGACGGAATCCTTTTGGCAAGCATACTTTTACCCGAACCGGGGCTGCCTATCATCAGCGTATTATGTCCGCCGGCTGCCGCAACCTCAAGGGCACGCTTGGCTTCAAACTGACCCTTAACATCGGCAAAATCGGGCATATAGTCAAGTGCCTCAGTCCCCTCGGACTTCCTCGGCTTCGCAGGCTCGATCGGCTTTGAGCCTCTCAGATGATTGAGCACAGCAAAAACATCGGCAACGGGATATATTTCAACGCCTTCGACGACCGCCGCTTCGTTGGCGTTCTCCGAGGGAACGAAGAATTTTTTGAATCCGCTTTGGCACGCTCCGATAACCATCGGCAAAACACCGTTGACCCTGCGCACCCTACCGTCAAGCGAAAGCTCGCCGAGAAAAACATACTCGTCCGTTTCGGCTCTCAGCTGCTCCGACGCCATAAGCAAGGCAACAAAAATTGCAAGATCGTAGAGAGGGCCTTCCTTGCGGCGATCGGCAGGCGCAAGGTTCACGGTAATGCGGCTGACCGGAAAATCAAAGCCGCTGTTCTTTATTGCAGAGTGGACTCTGTTTCGGGATTCGCTGACTGCGGAATCGGGCAGACCGACCACATCAAAGCGGGGCAATCCCGAGGAAATATCGGCTTCGACGCTGACGGGGAAAACCTCCATGCCGAAAATACCCATGCTGTTGACCTTTGCAAACATTCCTTCATCCTCTTTCGTTTGGTCTTCTAAAACAACTCTGTAACAGTCGTCAATTGCATCAAATCACAAAAATAGCTGCGCCATTCACTCGTCCGTCATTTTAAAAAGCTCATTCGGCGTGCAGTTGAAAATTTGGCAAAGCGCATCAATATTTTCGTACTGGATCGACTTTGTTTCGTTATTTATCATGCGGCTGAAATTCTGATAGCTCATGCCCAACTGCTTATAGAGCCAATATTTTGTTTTGCCGCTTTTTTCAAGTAAATTCAAAACATCTAACTTTATCATAAGATATCTCTCCATAATATACTTTCTTGTGAGATGATATTATATTTTTGCCCACGATATATAGACTAATGCATTAGATAGTTATCATTATCTGCCGTTTTAATGGTTCAAACAAAAAAATACAGCCGAATTTATGTAACTTTTTCCTACATTTCTCTTTATTTTTCCTTAAACATCAGTTATAATAGATTAAGGCAACACTACACAATTGAGGCGCATACCTTGCTTGTGCGGTATTGCTTTAAATGTATAATTTAAAAGGAGTGCATCCTAATGCTTAAAAACATACCTTCGATCCTTTCGCCGGAGCTTCTAAAAATCCTCATGGAAATGGGTCACGGCGACTATATCGTAATCGGAGACGGCAATTTCCCTGCCGCCACAAACGCTCAGCGTCTTGTTCGTCTTGACGGTCACGGCGTTCCCGAAATTCTCGACGCCATTCTCAAGCTCATGCCGCTTGACACATATGTCGACGCTCCCGTATCCCTCATGGATAACGACGATCCCGACAACCGTCCGGAGATCTGGGCGACCTACAAAGAGATCATCGAGAAGAACGAGGGCGATAAAAACATCGGACTCATCGAACGCTTCGATTTCTACGACAAAGCAAAGAACGCTTTTGCGATCGTTGCAACGGGCGAAACGGCGATTTATGCCAATATTATTCTCCAAAAAGGTGTTGTTATAAATGACTAAAAGAGTTTTGGCATTCGACTTCGGCGCATCGAGCGGCAGAGCAATAATCGGCTGCTTTGACGGCGACAAAATAACTCTTGAAGAAGTTCACCGTTTTTCAAACGACCCCGTAAGCGTCGGCGGCACGGTG